>JBEKKO010000054.1:0-54663 GCA_050010695.1 Bryobacteraceae bacterium | reverse complement strand
GGCCAGGCGCTTTCGCCTGCCAACCTTAATTAACTGTCTCGACGGTTGGCAGGCGGAAGCGCCTGGCCCACCCCGCTGGCGTACGGCTTGTAGCCGCTGCGCCGCATGATCTCGAGCGCGGCAGGGGCGGAATCCGGCAGCACGTAGAAGAACGCGCCGGTGCGCGTGGTGCCGAAGATGATGCCGCCGCGGTACTCGTCGGCTTCCACACCGTAATCCAGGCCGGCTTCGGTGAGCAGCGCCTCCAGCTTGAGCGCGTCGCGGAGCCGCTTGGCGATATAAATCAGCACTGGCTCTTTGCCGTCGAAAAATGCAGCTTCCTGTTTCATGGTGCGCTCGCTACCAGTGTAAACGGGATGCACCCTGTCCTCCCCCTGGAGCTTCAGCATTCTCGTGAGAGGTCCGGCAGCGCCGGCGGTCTTTGCCGCCGGTGTCTTGCGGCAACGGCCCCGAAACGCCCGAAACGCGGGCACCCTTGCGCACTTCGCTGCATGGCTGTTATCGTCGTGATCGGAAACTCGGCCGCCCATGTCACCTCCCGTACTCAGTCGCGATGAGGAACTTTACTGGCTGGCATTGCAACTTGTTCCCGGGCTGGGCGCCAGAGGCGCCGGCAAGCTGCTCGACCGGTTCCGCGCGCCCGCGGCCATCTTCCGCGCCTCGCGCACCGAGCTCGAAGCCGCCGGCGTGAGCGGCGCGGTGGCGCAGTCCATCGCGAGCGGATGCACGTTCGAAGACGGAGTGGCGCAACAGGAGAAGATGGTGGCGGCCGGCGCCGTGCTGGTCACCATCGGAGATCCGCGCTATCCGCCCAAGCTGCGCGAGATCTTCGATCCACCCATCGTGCTCTTCGCGCGCGGCAGGGTGGAGCTGCTGAGCGCGCTTTCGCTGGCCGTGGTGGGAACCCGCCGTGCGACGCCGTACGGTATCGCGGTGGCCGAACGGCTCTCCTCGGACCTGGCGCACGCCGGCCTCGCCATCTCGAGCGGCGCGGCGCGCGGCATCGATACGGCGGCGCACAAGGGTGCGTTGTCGGCAGGCGGCGACACCATCGCGGTGCTCGGCTGCGGCGTGGACGTGGTGTACCCGTCGGAGAATCGCGGGCTGATGGCGGACCTGGCGGGCAAGGGGTTGATCGTTTCCGAATTCCCGATGGGCACTACCGCGTTCCCGCAGAACTTTCCCATCCGCAATCGCGTGATCAGCGGCATCAGCGTGGGAGTACTGGTGGTGGAGGGCGCGCAGTATAGCGGCTCGGCCATCACCGCGCGGCTGGCCATGGATCAAGGCCGCGAGGTTTTCGCCGTTCCCGGCAACATCACTTCGAAGCTGAGCTGGTGCCCGAACCTGTTGATCAAACAGGGCGCGCGCCTGGTGCAGGACTGGAACGATGTGGTCTCCCAACTGCCCGCCGAATCCCGCCGGCATCTGATCGATAGAGGGCGCAAACGCATTCTGGTGGAGGGAGGCGAATCCGCCGCAGAGCCTGAAGCATCTAATACTAATGAAGCCGGTTCCGACCTGGGACCGGTTGCCCGCCGCACGCTCGAAGCCCTCCATGTAGATGCCGCCACGCACCTGGACGACCTGCTGGCAAGAGTGGAGGATACTTCGACCTCAGAACTCCTGGCAGCCCTCTTCGAACTGGAGATGATGGGACTGGTCAGGCAACTTCCCGGCAAGAACTTTGTTAAAGTGTGGTAGCACAGTCTGGGTTTCCGTCAAATCCATTTTTTCGGGCGGGGGCAGACTGTTTTCTTAAATAACGAACGGCACATATGGCAAGAGCTCTGGTAATCGTGGAATCGCCCGCCAAAGCGAGGACCATCAACAAATACCTGGGCAAGGACTTTATCGTCAAAGCTTCGCTCGGTCATATTAAGGATTTACCCAAACGGGATCTGGCGGTCGACGTGGAGCACGGCTTCGAGCCGCGCTACGAAGTCATCGAGGGCAAGAAAAAACTTGTCGCGGAGCTGAAACAAGCCGCCAGGAAAGTCCAGGATGTGTATCTGGCGGCCGACCCGGACCGCGAAGGGGAAGCCATCTGCTTCCACCTGCAGGAAGAGCTTTCCGAGAAAAAGAACGGGCCCCGCATCTACCGCGTGATGTTCAACGAGATCACCAAGAAGGCGGTCGCCAAGGCATTCGAAAAGCCGGGCCAGGTGGACGTGAACCTGGTGGATGCGCAGCAGGCGCGCCGCGTGCTGGACCGGCTGGTGGGCTACAAGATTTCGCCGCTGTTGTGGGATAAAGTGCGGCGCGGTCTCTCCGCCGGCCGCGTGCAGACGGTGGCGCTGCGGGTGATCGTGGAGCGCGAGCGCGAGATCCGCGCCTTCGTTGCCAAAGAATATTGGACCATCGATGCGGACCTGGCGGCGAAGAAGCCGCCGGCGCTGACGGCGCGGCTGGCGCGGATCAACGGCCAGACCGCCGAGATCGGTTCCACCGAGGCGGCCGGCGACGTGGTGGCGGTGCTCGAAGGCGCCGCGTACACGGTGCAGTCGGTTTCCACCCGCGAGAAGCGGCGTTTCCCGGTCGCGCCGTTCATCACTTCCACCCTGCAGCAGGAATCCTCGCGCAAGCTGCGCTTCAGCGTGAAGCGCACCATGATGCTCGCGCAGCGGCTGTACGAGGGCGTGGAAGTCGGCAAGGACACCGTCGGCCTGATCACTTACATGCGCACGGATTCCACGCGCGTTTCCGACGACGCCGTCCGCGACGTGCGCGACTTCATCGGCGAGCGCTACGGCCGCGAGTACCTGCCGGACGCGGCGAACTTCTACAAGTCCAAGAAGGGCGCCCAGGACGCTCACGAAGCGATTCGTCCCACTTCGATGGCTTACGCGCCGGAACTGGTGGAGAAGTACCTCCACGAAGACGAGAGAAAAGTGTACCGGCTGATCTGGAACCGCTTCGTGGCCAGCCAGATGATGCCGGCGCTGTACGACCAGACCACCATCGACGTGGACGCCAAAGGCAAGAATGGCGGCGACTATCTCTTTCGCGCCACCGGTTCGGTGGAGAAGTTCGACGGCTTCCGCAAGGTCTACAAGGAAGGCAAGGACCAGCTCGACGAGGAAGACGAAGAGCGTCACCTGCCGCTGGTGGCCGAAGGCGAGCGCCTGCGCTTCAAGGCCATCCGGCCCGAGCAGCACTTCACCGAACCGCCGCCGCGCTACAACGAAGCCACGCTGGTGAAGCGCCTGGAATCCGACGGCGTCGGCCGGCCTTCCACCTATGCTTCCATTATTTCAACCATTCAGGAGCGCGAGTACGTAAAGAAGGACGGCGGGCGATTCACTCCCACCGAGCTCGGCATGGTGGTGACCGACCTGCTGCTCGAAAGCTTCGACGACATCTTCGACGTCACTTACACGGCGCGCATGGAAGAGGAACTCGACGAGATCGAGGAAGGCAAGATCGACTGGCGCGTCGCCATGCAGGAGTTCTATGAGCGCTTCGACAAGGACCTGAAGCACGCCGAAGAGCACATGACCAATATCAAGCGGATGGAAAAGCCCACCGACTTGATCTGCGAAAAGTGCGGCAAACCGCTGGTGATCAAATGGGGCAAGCACGGCAGCTTCATCGCCTGCACGGGCTACCCGGATTGCACCTACACGCGGGAGTTGACGGTGGACCTGCCGGACGTCGACAAGGCCGATCTTTCCGAGCAGGGCGACGAAGAGTATTGCGAAAATTGCGGCCGGCCCATGGTCTTGAAGAAGGGCCGCTTCGGCACCTTCTACGCCTGCACCGGTTACCCGGATTGCAAGACCACCAAGCCGATCGGCGGCCAGCAAAAGAAGCCCGACCAGAAGCTGGACGAAATCTGCCCGGAGTGCGGCAACCACCTGGTGCTCAAGACCGGCCGCTTTGGCGAGTTCACCGCGTGCAGCAATTACCCCACCTGCAAATACGTCAAGCAGAAAACCATCGGCGTGAAATGCCCGGAGTGCAACGAAGGCGAAGTCGTCGAGCGGCGCTCCAAGCGCGGCAAGACGTTTTACGGATGCAACCGCTGGCCCAAGTGCAATTTCGTCGCCTGGGGCAAGCCGGTGCCCGAGAAATGCAGCCAGTGCGGCAGCCCGTACATGATCGAAAAATGGCTCAAAGCCGGCACCTTCTGGCAATGCCCCAACGCCGAGTGCAAACATAAGCACCCGGCGCCGTAACCAGTCGAAACCGTAGCGCAGTAAATGGCCTTTGTGGCGCAGGCCCTCGGCCTGAGTTGTGGGGCAGGTTGATAACGCTGATAACCTGCGCGCCGATTGTCAATCGGCGCTGCCGTGCGAAAGCCCGGCCTCCGCGATCTCTGCCGTAGCTTCATCGGCCAGACTTGTTCCAGCGCGGCTTACGCGCCGTGGCTTAAAATGGAGTTCTCACTATGGAATTCCTTGCCAACAGTCTTTTGGAACTAATTGTCCAGACGTCTACCAACCTGCCGCCCGACGTGCGGAGCGCGATGGGAATCGCCGCGGACGTCGAAACGCCCGGGACGCAGTCCTCACAGGCCTTCGGCATCATTCTCACCAACATCGACATGGCCCACGACGCCGACGGCCCCATCTGCCAGGACACCGGCATGCCGACTTTCCTGGTGCACACGCCGGTGGGCTTCAACCAGATCGTTCTCAAGAAAGCGATTCGCGAAGCGGTGGCCGAGGCCACGCGGCTGGGCAAGCTGCGCCCCAACTCGGTGAATTCGATGACCGGCAAGAACAGCGGCAACAACCTGGGACCTGAAACGCCCGTCATGCACTTCGAGCAGTGGGAGCAGGACGAGATCGAAATCAAGCTGATCCTCAAGGGTGGCGGCTGCGAAAACAAGAACATACAATATTCGGTGCCCGCTGACCTGGATCACCTGGGCCGCGCCGACCGCAACCTGGAGGGCGTGCGCAAGTGCATTCTGCACGCCGTGTGGCAGGCGCAGGGGCAAGGATGCGCGCCGGGCGCCCTCGGCGTCTGCATTGGCAGCGACCGCGCGCACGGCTACGAGCTCGCCAAGGGCCAGCTCTTCCGCACCCTCGACGATGTGAACCCCGACCCCACGCTGGCCAAGCTGGAAGCGGAAATCCTAGAGCGGGCCAACCGGCTGGGCGTTGGCGCGATGGGCTTCGGCGGCAAAGCTTCTCTGATTGGATGCAAGATCGTGGCGGCCAATCGTCTGCCGGCTAGTTTTTTCGTTTCAGTGGCCTATGAATGCTGGGCGTTCCGCCGCCTGGGCGTGCTTCTCGATGCGTCGACCGGCGCCATCACCGAGTGGTTGTACCGCGACCCTGCCAGCCCCGTGGCGCGCATGGCGCGCGGCGAAGGTTTCCCGCTGACCGGCCGCGAGGTGATTCTCACCGCACCGCTCACCGAAGCGCAGGTGCGCGCGCTCAAGGTGGGCGACGTGGTGCTCATCAGCGGCGAGATGTATACCGGACGCGACAACGTGCACGCCTACCTCATGAAGAACCCTCCGCCGGTGGATTTGCACGGCGCGGTGCTGTACCACTGCGGCCCCGTGATGCTCCAGGAAGAAGGCCGCTGGAAGGTGAAAGCCGCCGGCCCCACCACCAGCATTCGCGAGGAACCTTACCAGGCCGACGTGATCCAACGCTACGGCGTGCGTGCGGTGATCGGCAAGGGCGGCATGGGCCCCAAAACGCTGGCGGCGCTCAAGGAATCGGGCGCGGTCTATTTGAACGCGATCGGCGGCGCGGCGCAGTATTACGCACGCGCGCTGCCCGAGGTGCTGGGCGTGAACCTGATCGAGTTTGGCATCCCCGAGGCCATGTGGCACATTCGGGCCAAGGACTTTCCGGCCATCGTGACCATGGATGCGCACGGCAACAGTTTGCACGCCGACGTCGAGAAAGCAACCGGCGCGGCGCTCGCGGAACTGGAAACCGTAAAGCGCTAACGCCCGGATGCGCTGAACTGTAACCGACTCGCAGGAGTGCTCGTCGTCACAGAAAGCAGGTGCTCCAGACGGAGCAGTCTGGCCTCACGGCTCGAACTTGACGGGGACGGAAAGATCGAAACCAGCCCGCTTCAACTGTTCGGCATTTCCGATTGCGGCTCCGTTGATCCTGACGTTCTTGAATAGGACCGGTCCGACGTGCTGCCCCATCAGCAGGCCGGGCTTTGTCGCCTTATGGAAAGTGCAGTTATCGAAAACGAAGTTAGTCAGCGAGTTTTCGCCGCCGTCTATGTAGACATGTCCGCCATCGTTCTCGAATGTGCACTTCACAAACCGGAAATCGTCCAGATTGGCATTTTTGCTGGGTCTGGAGCCCGATGAATACCCCCGCCCCGTGAAGTATGCAGGCGTCAATTGAATCCAGATGGCGAACTTGTTATGCGTGGTGACAAAGTGCACGTCCTCGAAGCGCAGGTGCTTGACGGACGGGGCGGAGCCATAACCGATAGCCAGCGCCGAGGTATAGGTGTAATTCACAAAACCCTTGACCACAAAATCCTCGATGCTCTTCGCCGCGCCGGTCCGGCTGTCTCTGCCGCCGTACAGGGCGAAAGTATCGTCCATGGTCATCGCGAACCCGTCTTCGATCAGGACGTGCCTCGTGCCGCTGAAGTCATACGCATCGTCATGATACTGCTGCTTGCGGTTGACGATCTTGATATTGCGAGTCGAGAAATTCTCGCTATTGATGACGAACACGGTCCAATAAGCGCATCGGAGCAGTAACAGATCCTGGAAGGAAATGTTGCGGCAGTTGTTCACCACATAGCCCCGGATGCCGGTCCCATGCGGATCCAACACCTTGCCATCCGCGTCTCTAGCGGCTCCGTCCGATGTGTCCGGTTGGAAGTCATGCCACAATTCCGGGTAGCCATCCATGTCGATGGTGCCTCGCCCCGCCAGGCCGGCATTCTCGACATTGTCGAAAACAAACTGCGCCCGCGCCGGCCTGCCTCCCTGTGGCGTGGGTGCCGAGGTGTAATCCGCATTCTTACCGGACCCCCGGATCAGGGCGCCGGCATCGACGTATAGCTTGACGTTGCTCTTCATCAGCACCGTTCCCGTCAGGTAAATGCCGGGGGGAAAGAAGAGCACGCCGCCCCCGGGCCTGGCGGACACCTCGGCGATGGCCCGATTGATTGTCGCGGTTTCGAGAGTCTTGCCCGTGCTGTCAACCTTGTAGTCCTGGATGTTGACGACGTTCGGATCGCCGAGTTTGGTAGGATTCTTTTCGGGCGGTTCGGCAAACAGCATCAATCCGGTCGAGTAGAAGGCCGGCTCGTCGTTGAAGAACAGCAACAGATAGCGCGGCCGGTCAAGGTCGAAACTGACCGTGTTACCGCTGATCCGCGGCTGGATGCCGTAAGCCAGCGGTCTTATATTGCAGGTCAGCACTTTCCTCTCGCTGACCAGCAGCGTGACCGTGACGTGGACTTTTTCGGTCATGCCGAAACTGGCATAATCCATCCAGTTGAACTGGTCGTAAGTCAGATAGTTATGCACAAACACAGGCTGACCATCGACCGACACCTTATAAGCCACGCTCGGCACTGCGCCTGGGTAAGGCGGGTAAGGCGTGACCGCGGCGAAGGCCGCCGCCGGCAGGAGCAGACAAAGCAGTCCAATCCGACGCGCTAGTGATCCGGACACCATCGTATTTTCCTCGTGTACCACTGCCAAATAGTATCACGCGGAATCGAGCGCGGTCTGGGCGATTTCGATCAGTATCGGAACGCCTTTGCCGGCCGGCAGATTCCCTAACGCGGAGACGGCCCGGCGCTGGAACCCGCTGATCCCGGCCGTTGCGCGCGGTCGAGATAACCACGCCCAGCGCATCCGGTTCATTGCTGCTGGCGATGGCACCGATGATGCGCACGCGCAGGGCAGGGCTGGCGTCGCCGGCGAGCAGGTTGCGGAGGGTTTCCAGTCCGTGCCGGCCGCGCGGCCAGCCGCCGCGGAGTGCGTATCTCCTACCGGTTCTCCCGGTGCCGTCCGCCGCAATGCGGATGCCTGCGGCCGCGTGTGGCGGCGCGCAACTTCACGCCAGCCCAGGGGTTTGTGTGGTTGTAGTCTCCAGGTGAGTTCTTTGAGCTTTAGACCATGAGGATCGTCTGTATCTGGCTCCCGCTCGCCCTTGCGGCGGCCGGTTTCAGCGCGCTAGCGCAGGTCTCCGCCACCATCGACATCGACACCACCCACACCACGCCGCTGAACCCCAATTTCAGTGGCTTCAACGACGAAGTGGTTTTTCCGGCCGAGTTCTTCGATTACCGGCTGAACAACGTGGCAGCCCAGCTTTCGCCCGGTTGGGTGAGATACCCGAGCGGTCTCTTCAGTCAGGCATTCAACTGGCAAACCGGCCTGATGGTTCCTTCCTGGGTGGCGCAGTTTCAGGATACGGATGTCGCTACGCTTCTCACCGAGTCGGTCGCCTGGGTCAACGGGAAAGGAGGCGGCTCATTTGTCGACGGGGCGAACCGGGCGGACTTTCTGGACGCTAAACTAATCGTCTGCGTCAACGCTTACACGGACACGCCCCAATCGGCCGGCCAAATGGCTGCCTTCGCCAGGGCCAACCACATCCCTGTCGCCGTGTGGGAGCTGGCCAACGAGCCTTACTTGTACAACGGATTCTTTCAATCGGGCGCCGACTATGTCGCCAAAGTGAAGCCGTACCGCGATGCCATCAAAGCGGCGGACCCCAGCGCCGTGGTCGCTATCTTTTTTATGGACGCCGGCGACACCAATCCGAATCCAGCCTGGAACAAGTCGATTGTGGACTACCCGGACAAATACTGGGACGCGGTAACCTACCATCATTACCCTCCGCAAAGCACCGGCGCATTCAGCCAGTGGATGGCGGACGAAAATGCCGTGCTTGCGTCCAAGTCATCGGCCTATGTGACTGGCTATCTCGCGCCGCTGAATCCGCCCGGGACCAGGTTCCTCATCTCCGAGTTTCTTCCCTCCAATGACGGCCTGGGATCGGGCAGTTCGCTGACCGATGGCACGCTCTATGGCGCCATCTACGCAGCCGAGTATGTCATGCGGATGTCGGCCGTGCCATCCATGCTGTATGTGGGAATGCATGCGCTCACCGGCACGCGGGGCGTCTCCGCGGTGACTACTCATTACACCGATGTGCAAAATGCTTATGACCGGGGCACAACCATCGACACACTTACGCTGAACTTCGGCTACTATCTGGTGGCCCAGCCTTTGGGCCTGGCGGTGCTGAATGGCGTTCTGCGAAATGCGACCCAGGCGGACTCGACAACTTTGACCGGCGGCGCCACCGTTTCCGCCACGGGTCTCGGCCAGATACCGGCGCTCTACGCGCAGGCCTACACAAGCGTAACCGGCCAGCAGAGCGTGGCGATCACGAACAAGGGGGCGGCGGCCCAACAGGTGGCAATTCGCGTGAACGGATCGCCGGTTTCGGGCACGCTGCCGATCCAGTTCATCGAGGGTTCCGATCCGAGCGCGGTTAACACGGCGTCGAACCAGACGACCGTGACGGTCCGGACGGCGACCTCGGCAAACCCGGTCACTGTGCCCGCTTATAGCGTGGTGCGGGTAGACCTGAATTCCCCCACGGTGGTGTCGGCGGTCAACAGCGCCAGTTATATTCCTGGTCCGGTGGCGCCGCAGGAAATCGTGTCGTTGTTCGGATCGGGGATGGCCGCGCAGACGGCCAGCGCGCCACAGCCGCCTCCCACGGCCCTCGGAGGAATTTCGGTTCAGATCACGGACAGCGCGGGCAACACCCAGCTTGCGCCGCTCTTCGCGGTCTCTTCGGGACAGGCGAACATTCTGGTTCCGGCTGGCCTTGCGGCGGGGCCGGCTACGGTTACGGTGCTGCACGGTTCGACCGCGGCGCTCACCGGTTCCATGACGATTGGGGCTTCCGCGCCGGGACTATACAGCATGAACATGGATGGCGCGGGCGTAGCCGCGGCGGATGCTCTTCTGGTCACGGCATCCTACCAGACGGAAAGCCCGGCCGTGTTCACCTGCAGCCCCTCCGCGGCCAGAAGTTGTCTCGCGACTCCACTCAGCCTTGGCCAGACAAC
Organism: Bryobacteraceae bacterium; assembly: GCA_050010695.1. Lineage (GTDB taxonomy): Bacteria > Acidobacteriota > Terriglobia > Bryobacterales > Bryobacteraceae > Bog-375. The sequence goes on along the minus strand of JBEKKO010000054.1, from coordinate 44,616 downwards.
TGACTCGCTGTACATCGAACTCTATGGCACGGGAATCCGCGGTGCCGCGTCCGTCCAATGTTTCGTCGACGGGGAGAGCGTCCCGGTTCTTTACGCTGGACCGGTGGCAGCTTACGCAGGATTGGATCAGGTAAACGTCCCGATCCCCAAGAGTCTAGCGGGCGCGGGCGACGTGCGGGTGTACCTGGAGGCCGATGGAGTGGCCTCCAATGTGGTCGGCCTGAACATTCAGTGACTCGTAACAGCGAAGAGACTTGGCGCAGGCAACGGTCCGCGCGCAGGACGGGCCGGGCATGCCCGGCCCCTATGGAACCGCACGAGCGTACCGAAAAATGCAGGGAAGTCTTTTCGCTGCTGTCCGAGTATCTGAACCTGGAGCTTCCGCCCGACGCCTGCCAGGAGATTGAGGCTCACCTTGCCGGCTGTCCGCCTTGCATCGAGTTCGCCGAGAGTCTTCGCAAAGCCGTGGAACTCTCCCGCCGTTACCGGCCGAGCGAACTGCCGGAGCCGCTCGAGACGAACGCGCGGCAGCAGCTTCTCGATGCTTACCAAAGGATGCGGGGGGCTCGGCAAAATACTTGTTGATGGACGGTGTCGCGCAGGACGGCTCGAACTGAGGGCCGCGCATCAGGCGACGGGCATCGCGATGGGCGCGTTCAAGACGATGTCGATGGCCGGCGCATGCAGCAGCGTGTTGTGGATCAGGCACGCTTTCACGGCCCGCAGGATTCCCGCCTGGTGTTGCGGGTCCAGGTCGGGCGCCGTCACCTCAATCTGGAACCGTCCCAGCCTGGCCGGCTGCGTGGCCTTTTCCGCGGTGACCTTGATTCTCAATCCATCGGCGGGCAGAGATCGCGTTTTGAGATATTGCGCCGCGTAGAATCCCGCGCAGGTCCCGAGCGATACCAATAGAAACTCCGGCGGCGTCATGCCGCTGTCGAGACCGCCGTTGCCGGCCGGCTGATCGCAGATCACGCGGTGGCCGCGCGCGCTCGCCTCAAACTTCACTCCACCTAAATGCAGGATTTCCACTTCCATAAGAATTGCCTTCATTTACCAGGATGCAGGACTTTCGGAAACGTGACAGTGTCACGAGTTGGCGTCGACAACCCGGTGCTAAGATCGACTCATACATGTCTCGCGTGCTCCCGGCGATCCGCCCGGCCTGTTTTCTGGTGTGTGCATGGCTGGCGCCGGCTCAATCGCAGGCACCCGTCTTCAGGGCCGATGTCAATCTGCAATCGATTGCCGTTCAAGTCACCGACAAAGAGGGTCGCGACATGCGCGGACTCTCTGCCGCGGACTTCACCATATTGGAGGACGGCCACCCGCAGAAAATCTCGTTCTTCGGTGCGGAAGATCAGCCCATCAGCCTGGTGGTCCTGCTCGATTCGAGCAGCAGCATGGAATCCAGCAGGAAACTCGAGGGGGCACGCACTCTGCTGAGCCCGCTCCTCCACGGTAATCGGCCGGAGGATGAAGTCTTTCTGGCTCCCTTCACCAACCGCGTGGGCGCTTTTCAGCAGCTAACCGCGGACCATCGCGTGAGCCCTCCGGCGGTCGGCGCCGCGTCGCTGGAAGGCGGAACCGCCCTCTATGACGCCCTGGCTACCGGGCTCTGCAACTTGCGGACCGCGGTCAACGTCAGGCAGGCCGTGGTGGTGATCACCGACGGGGCCGACCAGCATAGCCGCCTGCGACTGCAGCAATTGATTCAACTGGCGCAATCGTCGAAACCGCAGATCTTCATGATCGGTTTCTTCGACAAATCGGAATACGACTACTATCGCCAGAGTGGCAAGACCGTGACCCTGGTGAGCGGACGGGAAATCGACAACCCGCTCCAAGTCTTCGACCGCATCGCCAGGGAAACCGGAGCCGAATCGTTCTTCCCCGCGTCTGAGCGGGATCTGCAACAGGTGATCGGCCATATCCTCGGTATCCTACAAGCGCAATATACCGTCGCTTACTATCCGCAGGACCCGCGAAAATTCCGCCGGATTCAGGTGAAGGTGAACCGCGGCGGAGTCAATGTGGCGGCGCGCCACTCAGTCGGTTCCGAAGGGACGAATGAGGAACTCGTTCACTTTTCGGCAACCACGTGCGAGGTGTCGCCCGCGGAGCATCCCTATCCCTGGGAGCCGCATATAACGCGGACTCCGCCCACGTTTCTCTACCACGACGATTTTTCCGATCCGCGCAGCGGCTGGCCCAACCGTGCCGGCTCGCGTTACGTGCAGGGAGGGTATGAACTCTCACGAGTAACCCACGTACCGAAGTCCGCGGGCGCCGAGGGGATAAGAATGGGTAGCCATGGCGGGGATCTATCCGCTCCCGAAGAGACAGTCGCAGGCGGTGTAGGCGAGGGTATCCTCGCGGCCTATGGACCGTGGTGGCGGAACTTCCGCGCATCGGTATCGATGGAAGGCTCCGGCGCGGCGGCCAGGGGGATGGTCTTTCGTCTCGGCTACGACGGTTGCTATGTGTTGCTGTTTTCGGGCACCGAGAAAGCCAAGGACGTCTCATTCAAGCTGGTGAAAAAACTCTTTCCAAGCTATGTGGAAGTCCCGCTGATTCCCTGGACGCACATCACCGCGCCGGCGCTGGCAGCCGGGGGAAAAAACCGGATTACCGTGGAATCCATCTTGGATCGGATTACGATTCTGCTGAACGGCGTGCAGGTGACTGACATCGAGGATCCGAGCTTCACACAGGGCTATCTGGGAATGGCGCACTACGGTCTGGGCCGCACTTTGTTCCACGACCTGCGCGTAGAAAGTCTGCCGTAATCGGTAGGACGGGCCATCGCCTTTTGTGGCCTGTCGCTGGCGGCGGAAGACAGACGACACAAACCGATCGGCTGTCCCACCACGTCCGCTTGCGTTGGTGGGAGCTTCAGCCTGCCAGCGCTCGCAAGCGGGTGCATGCTTCGATCATTCGAAACCGGCGCCGGCGGCTGGGATGGCGTCGATCAAGTGATCGGCCTCGCGGAAATCGGGGCGGCCTGCATAGTAACCGGCGATCAGGCCGCGCCGCAGCGCCGGCAAATCGGACTTGCGGGTTACGGCGACGATGGCGCCACCGAAGCCAGCGCCGGTGAGCCGCGCGCCCAATGCGCCGCAGGCTACGGCGGCATCCACCAGCCGATCGAGCGCCGGCGAACTGACGCGCAGGCGGTCGCGCAGGCTGCCTTGCGAATCGATGAGCAATCGGCCGAAGGCGGCGGCATCGCCGGCCTCGAGCGCGGCGACGGCTGCAGTCACCCGTGCAGCTTCCGAAGTGGTGTGCAGAAAAGCATCCCGCTCGGCATCCTCGTTCGGGCCGGCCAGGCGCGCCAGGAATTCGTCATGCCGTTGTGGTGCAGCGTTTACTTCGCGGTAGCTGGCCACGCCCAGCCTGGCGAGCGCGGCCGTGCCCGCCTGGCGTCGCGCATTATAGGCGGCGCGCGCGCTGCCCGATTTTTCGGCCGTCTCGAGGCTGTGCGCCACCAGAAAAGCCCAATCGTCCGGCACCGCGATGTGGCGTACGGCGAGCGGCGCGAATTCGATCAGCGAAGCGCAGCCCGCGCGGGACGCGAGCACCGCCGCGTGATCCATGCCGCCGCCGCGGGTGCCGACGAAGTGCTCGCCTTCGGGCAGAATCGCCATCAGCTCTTCGAACCCGCCTTCGATCCCGTTGGCGGCCAGCAGGCATAGCGCGAACGCCACAATCAGCGCGGAGGAGGAGGACAGCCCGGCCGCCGGCGGCAGGTCGGAGGCAATCCAGGCGTCCACGCCCTCGCCCACGCCCCAGCGCGAGGCCACCGCGCTGGCGGCGGCGCGCAGGTAATTCTCCCAATCGCCGGCGGCCACCGGCTGCAAATCGGCGGTCCAGGCAAATTCGCGCCGGCCGAAAGGCGCAGCGCTCGAGGCGCAAATCCGCCGGTCGCCGCGCGCGCGGAAGCGGATGCGTATCCGGCGATCAATGGCGATCGGCAGCACCGGCAGGCCGTGATAGTCGATGTGCTCGCCGATCAGGTTCACGCGCCCCGGCGCCTGCACCTCCCCGGCACGCACTATTTATCCTTCGGCAACATCTTCACATTGGCCGGCAAGGTGAACAACTCATCGCCGAGGCTCTGGTTGATCTCCACGGTTTCCGCATACATCTCGAAGATCTTTTCCCCGTTGCGCTCGCGGCGGATGTCATAGGGCCACAGAATGCCGCCGGTCGGGTGGTACTTGGCGAAGTCCGTCACCTCGGTGTCGAAATCGCCATAAGTCGGATTGCGGCGCCGGAAACTCTGCCGCACCGGGAGCTTGGTGGAATGGCTGAAATAGACGGTGACGGTGCGGCCGTCGGCGTCCGTGATATCGACGATCTCCACCGGCTGGTTCTCGAAACGGTCTGAGCCTTGCGAGTAAAACGACAAGCCGGGCTCGGAGAGCCGCTGACGCAGGATATAAAAGATGTTCAGCACGCCGCTCTCCTGGTAATTCTTGAACCGCTGGTCCTCAATCGGCTTAGCGCCATGATAGTTCACTTCCCAGCCGCCGTTTTCGTCGAACAGCACAAAGCCTTCGTCCTGCTTCCTGCCGAAATTCTCGCGCTCGCGGATGGCCAGCTTGCCCGCCACCGGAACCAGGTAGCGAGTGTAGACGGTGGCCACCGACAGCCCAGCCAGTTGCGCGTTATAGAAGGAATAGGCGCGGCCGGTTTCCACGCGGTCCGCGACGTGCAGAAAGGCGTCGCCGCCGAGCGCGGCCAAAGCTTCGTCGACCACGCGTTTGCCGCGTTCCTGGCGCGTTTCCTGCTGCGCCCACAGGCCGCCCGCCAACGCGGTGCAGGCCAGCAGGCAGGACAGCCACTTAGTGCCGGTCATGGGCGCCGCTCCAGATCCTCCAGATGGAGGCCGATGTTGATCCGATACTGGCTGACCTTGGATTCGGCCAGATACTTGCCACCCTGATGATAGGTCACGTGAAATGGCACCTGGATTCCATTCACCTCGCGAAAATCGGAATACTCCTCTTCGATCGGTTGGGCCGGACCGTTGGGCTGCGGCGAATCGTAGAGCAGTTGCTGCGGCAGCCCGGTGGCCGGATCGATTACCAGGCGAACGATTTGATCGCCGTCGGAGATCTCGACCGTGCGGTCGTCCACCGCCACCGCGCTGGCGCGCCCCTCGCCGCCGGCTTCGAGCAGGCTGAAATAGACATGGAACACTTCGTTGCGCATCTCCTGCAAGATCGCGCCCGTCAACGGCCCGGAGCCCCGCGGGCTGGACACCCAGCCGAGCCTGCCATCGCAGTACGTATAGACCGGGCCGCTGGCCTGCTGGCTGTCCTGCCGCAAATGGCTGGGGGCGATCCATCGATCGGTTTCGCTGCCGTCGAGCCGCCCGGCTTTGGGATCGAACCGGTCGTCCTGGCTTACCGTAAAATCCTTCACCGCCGCCAGCTTGGCGAGGCCTCCCACGGCACGCTGCACGCGCGTCATAATCTCCAGCCCTTTCGCCAGGCTGGCCGGATCGGACGTCGCGGCTTCCTGCTTGGGCTCGGGAATGGTGAGGCCGATGGCGGTGACGGGCCGCCCGAGCTTCGCGAGCGGCTGGCCGAACTGCTCGGGGTTACCCACCGCCACGATGGTGAAATCCGCCGGGGCGAGATACTGTTTGGCGGTGCGCAGCACGTCGGCGCGGGTCACGGCTTCCAGCGCCCGCTGATATTGCTGGATGAAATCGCGCGGGTATCCAAAATACTCGTAGTTGAGGATACGGCCCAACGTCTTGGCTTTGGTGTCGAAGGCGAACACCAGGCTGTTGAGCGCGGTGTCCTTGGCGGTCTTGAGCTCCTCTTCGCTCACTTCGGCCGAGCGGATGCGCTCCACTTCCTCGAGGATCGCCCGGAGCGTTTCCACGGTGGATACCGACTTGGTGCTGCCCGAGATGACGAACAAGCCAGGGTGATCGTAGTTGGCGCCCCAGCCGGCTTCAATCTCGTAAGCGTTCCCCATCTCGGTGCGGACCCTGCGGAACAGGCGGCTCTGAAATCCGCCGCCCAGAATGTCGGCCATGATTTCCAGAGCGGGGTAGTCCTTGTCCTTGAGCACGCCGCCCAATTGCCCCATCGAGAAAAAGGTTTGCGTCACATCGGATTTGCCGGCCAGGAAGGTTCCCGCGGCGGGCTTGGCGGCAACCGGTGGAAAGGCCGGCACGGGCGGCTGTTCCACGGTCCAATCGGCGAACGACTTTTCCAGGCGGGCCTTCATCTCGGGTGCGTTGAAGTCGCCCCAGACCGCCAGCATGGTGTTGGCGGGGAAGAAATAGCGCCGGTAGAAGTTGACCAGGTCGGTGCGGGTGACGCGGTTGATGGTGTCGTATTCTTCCTGCCAGCCATACGGGGTGTTCTTGCCGTACACGATATTGGCGAACTCGCGCTCGGCGATGCCGTGGGGATCGTCGTTGCGGCGGGCGATGCCGCCTCGCATCCCGGTTCTGGCCAGGTCGAGTTTGTCCTGACGGAATTCCGGCTCGGTGAGGACGTCGTGAAAAACGGCCAGGACTTCGTCCAGGTTCTCCTTGAGACAGGAGAAGCTCACCGAGCCCAGGGATTCGTCGATGTCGCTTTCCACGCTGGCGGCGATGTTTTCCAGTTCCTCATCAAGCTGCTCGCCGGTCTTGGTGCGGGTTCCACCGGTGCGCAGCGTCATGCCGGTAAGCGTGGCCAGGCCGATCTTCTCCGGCGGATCGAACAGGTTGCCGGTGCGGATGCGCGCCGCGGCATGGACCAGGGGCAACTCGTGGTCTTCGAGAAGATAGAGCTTCATGCCGTCCGGCAGAGTGACGGTTTCGACATTGGGAACCACCACGGCATGGAGCGGCGGGTAGACGAGTTCCTTCCACGCTGGCAGCGGCGCAGCGGCGGCTTTTGGCGATGGCGCCCCAGTGGCGCTTTTTTTCGCCGGTGCCGCGCGCTGCTGAGGCAGCGGCACTTGGGCAGCCGCGTAACCGGCGGCCACCAGCAACAGTACGGCGAGCCTGGTCATGGCCGATTCTCCCCGGCGCCCGCGGGAGCCGGCTTGAGCGTGCGCGCCGACGCCGTGAACGCCACCGTGCGGTTTTGCTTGACGAAGCAAGTGCGCGCCACCCGCTCGACATCCCCGGCAGTCACCTTGTTCAGGTCGTCGATCTGGGTGAACAGCTTCCGCCAGTCTCCGTAGCTGCCGTAATCCGCCGCCAGCAAGGACGCCAGGCCGGCGTTGCTGTCCAGCCGGCGAATCACCGCCGCGCGGGCCTGGGTTTTCACGCGCTGCAAGGTTTCCGCGTCGATTTTCTGCGCCACAAACCGCGCCAGCAGGTCCTCCAGCGCCTTCTGGTTTTCTTCCACCGTGTGGCTCACCGCGGGCGCGACGAAGATGACGAACAGGTTCGGATAGCGCGAGGAGGGGTAGGCCGGTGACGCCTCCGCCTCGATCGCGATCTTTTTCTCCTCCACCATGTCCTTGTAGAGCAGGCTGGTGCGGCCGCCCGAGAGAATCAGGGCGATCACCTCGTACACCGGATCGTCCGGGTCGTCCTGACCGGGCCGCTTGAAGCCGGCCACCAACAGCGGCTGGCTGCGCGATTCCACGACGGCCGTTTTCTCTCCGTCCTGGGGCGGCTCGACGGTGTGCAGCAGCGGCGGCAGCGGACGCGCCGGCATGGGGCCGAAGTAGCGCTCCGCCAGGCGCCGGGCCTGGGCCGGGTCCACGTCGCCCACGATAGCCAGATTGATATTGGCGGGCACGTAGTATTCGTCGAAGAACGCTTGCGCCATGCCGCGCCGCAGGTTATCCACATCGCTGGGCCAACCGCCAGGCGGATTGCGATACGGAAAAGCCGCGAAAGCGGTGGCCACGAAATCCCGCATCAACTGGCCCGCCGAGCCGGGCTGGTTGCGCATGCGGTTTTCCTCCTGCACCACGTCGCGCTCCTGGTAAAACTCGCGGAACACCGGGTGCAGAAAGCGCTGCGACTCCAACAGAAACCAGAGCTCGATGCGGTTGGAAGGCAGGCTGTAGAAGTACTCCGTGTAATCGAAGGAGGTGTCCGCGTTCAGGCCGGCGCCGCCGTTTTCCTCGATGATGCGCGTGTACTCGTTCGAGTACACGTAGGATTGCCCCACGTTGATCGCCTCTTTGATCTGCATCCGCAAGTAATCGACCTTGCTTTGGTCGGCCTTGGGCCCTTTGTTGCGCTCGGCTTCCATCTGGTCGTAAATGTCTTCCACAGTTTGCAGGGCTTTCTTCTCGGCGGCCCAGTTCCTGGTGCCGATGCTTTCGGTGCCCTTGAATGCCATGTGCTCGAACATGTGGGCAAGGCCGGTTTCACCCGCCGGATCGTTGGCAGAGCCCGCGTTCACGAAGGTGTGGAAAGATACAACAGGGGCCTCGTGCCGCTCCACCACGGTGAAGTGTAGACCATTGGCCAAGGTGAATTCCGTGACCTTCTTCTCGAATTCCTTCAGGTCTTGCGCGGGTAGGAAAGCGGCCGCGAGCAACAGGGCCAACGTCAAACGGTGTCCAATCACAGTTTATTGCTCCTGCACTTCATTTGAGAATAGCAGGGCTTAAGCTAACATTTGGGCAGGCAGGGTTAACAGGTAACGTTGTAGAACCGCTGTTACCCGGTACGTACTGCCATGACTTTAGAGCAACTTCGCGTCCCCGCATAATGTAGACTACTTCATGGTGACGGGACCAAGATAGGCCACGATGCACGCCGCGGACGATTGGGACGAGACCATTCAGGAATTCGACACGATCGCCGGAGACCGGCGCCGGGACAGGCGCTATGGGCTCGAGCTGGACGTGCGCTGGAAGCTGATTCGGCGCCGCCGGCTGCTGGAAAGCGGCGAGGGCCGGACGGTGGATGTGTCCAGTGGCGGAATCCTCTTCGATGCCGGGCGTCCGCTGCCGGCGGGCCTCAACGTGGAGCTTTCCCTCACTTGGCCCGTGATGCTTCACAACGTAGCCCCACTGCAACTGCTGGTATACGGCAAGATTGTCCGTTCCGATGGCCGGCGCACGGCTGTCCGCATGATGCAGCATGAATTCCGGACGGCCGGGGCGGTGATGGAGCGGCGTTTGGCGCTGGCCAATGCCGCACGGTCGGCGCAACCGCTGCTCTCCCGCGTCGGCGGCGCGCCGGGCGCGACCGAGCCGCGCTAGGATACTCAGCAAGGGCGCGACCAGGAGGGGGTCGCGCGCGGACGAGGGCGTCCGCCCCCAACCCGCCGGTGTCTTGTGTCGCATGATCGCCGGCGGCGGCTGGCTAACTAATACATAGGGATCAAGGCAAAGAGAAAACACCGGCGGCAAGAGACCGCCAGCGCTACCGGTTGTGGCGCTTTTCACCGGGTGCGGCGCGCCATGAACGGTTCCGGGGCGGGCGGCGGTGGTGGCGGCTCGGGCTCCGGCTTGCGCGGCGGACGGCGGTCCAGCCGGTTGGCGATGAATTCTTCGCGGGCTTTTTGCTGACGCGACGGCTTGGCTTCCACGGTGGCCCACTCTACGGGCGTGATTTCGTCCACCGCCGGCAGATACTTCTGGAAATAGGCGCGCAGGCGGTCCTGCACCGGCTTCAGCGGCGAAGCGTACATCAGATACATCACCTGGTCCGGCGCGGCGGTGGAAACCAGGTGATACACCTGCGAGGGTTTGCGGATGCGCGGCGAACGCAGCGCGGCGGCGAGTTTCTTCGACCGTGCATCCAGTTGCAGCCACTGGTTGGTTTCCGCTCTGGAGAATTCGAGATACTTGGCCAGCGCCTGCTTTTCCCGCGGGCTCAGCGTATCCGTGAGGGCGAACATGAATGGCCCGAAGCGGGCGGTGCGGGCCTGGGCGTCGTCGGGCAGCATGCGGGCGATCTTCTCGAATTTTGCCAGCCCGGTGCGGTGCGCGTTGCCCTCCGCCAGGGCGGGCGAGAACAGAGCCAGCAACCCGGCCTGGGCCAGCGCCTCCACGATCCCCGCGGCGTTATCCTCTACCCCGATCAGCTTCAATTCGGCTCCCAGCACGCGCGGCGGAATCGCCTTTTCCACCGCGGCTTCGCGAGCGTTGGCCACCTGCATGGCGGTGCGCTCCTCGGTCGCGAAGCCCAGCCGCACGCCCAATCGCACCAGCCGCAGCAGGCGCGTCGGATCGTCGTAGAATCCATAAGCGCTGACGGCGCGCAGCTCGTGGCGTTCGATGTCGGCCAGGCCATTCAGCGGGTCCAGCAGCAGCCCGCGCGAGGTCTTGTTGAGGGAAAGCGCAATCGCGTTACAGGTGAAATCGCGTCCGCGCAGATCTTCCTGAATGGTGGCTGCCGAAATCTGCGGCTTGCCGCCGCCGCGCGGATATTTCTCCTGCCGCGACATGGCAATTTGGGCGGTTGCGCCGGTGGGGAACTTGAGTTCCGCGCTCTTGCGGTCCTCATCCGCCGACACGATGGTGGCGCGCGAGTGGTCGGCCACCGTTTTGGCAAGTTTCAGGGCGGCGCCCTCCACCGCGAAATCGAGATCGCGAATCCGGAAACCAGCCAGCATGTCGCGCATCGCGCCGCCGGTAAGAAACAGGTTGAGGTTGGCCTGTCCCGCGGCGGCCATTACCTCGCCCAAAACCTGGTTCTGGTCCGGGCTGAGGTGGCTTTCCAAGATATAGATGTAGTCGCTCATCGAAGTGCGCCCTCGAACTTACCAACAAGGCCCGCGGCCGAATTTCCGTACGATCCTCAGGCGCGGGGATGATGCTTTTGAACCGTTTCCCGCAGTCTCGACCGCATGACGTGAGTATAAATCTGAGTAGTCGAGATATCGGCGTGGCCTAACATGACCTGCACGCTGCGCAGATCCGCTCCACCGTCCAGCAGGTGGGTGGCGAAACTGTGGCGCAGGACATGGGGCGTCAGCCCGCGGAAGATTTGCACTTTGCGTCCATAACCGGCGAGCAATTTCCAAAATGCCTGCCGGGTGAGGCAGCCGCCGCGCGCGGTCACGAACAGGTAGCGGCTGGCGCGGCCTTTCAGCAGGGCTCCGCGGCCCTGCGCCAGGTATCGCTCAATGGCCTGAATCGCCTCCCGCCCCACCGGGACCAGGCGTTGCTTGTTGCCTTTGCCGGTCACCCGCACGTAGCCCATGCGGGCGTCCAGGTCGCCCACCCCCACCCGGCACAACTCGGAAACCCTGAGGCCGGAAGCATAAAGCAACTCAATCATGGCGCGGTCGCGCAGACCGGTGGGCCGGGCGGTATTGGGGGCCTGGATCAGCTTCTCTATCTCCTCGAGATTAAGGAACTTAGGGATGGTCTGCCATTGCCTTGGAGGACGCAACTCCTGGGCCGGATCCCAATCGATGACGCCCTCCTGGAGCAAAAACCGAAAAAAACAGCGCAGCGTGGCCAGGTGCCTGGCAACCGAACGATTGCTCAACTGACCCCGATATAAGCTATCAATATAAAGACGGAGCGATTCTGGTCCGGGGAGTTCCGCATGGGCGCCGATAGAAACCATAAACCGCTCAAGGTCTGCGCCATAGGCACTGATCGAGTTGGCCGACAGGCCTTTTTCCACGCGGCAATAGTTGAGAAAGGCGCGTGTATGACCTTTCAGGCCGGCCGCTTCCCCCGCGAGCGCTTCTGCCATCGTGCCAATGATACAATAAGCGCCGAAATGATTGAAACATAGTTGAAAAAAAAGGGCGACCCTTGGCCACTTCCACCACCAAGAAGGCTGTGATCCGGCGATTCCAACGGGAAAGTCTCGCCGGGTATGTCAATCCCCTTTCTTATCTTCAACCTACGGGGGTTGAGCTGCTCTCTGCCGACGGCCAGATCGTGCACGTGCCCTATGCCGAGATCAAGAGCGTCTCGTTTGTGCGCGATTTCAACGCCGCGCCGGAGGCCGAGCGCCCGGTTTTCCTCAATCGCCCGAAGATGGAGGGCCTCTGGATGCGATTCACATTTCAAGATGGGGAAGTCATCGAAGGCGTCATGCCGAACAACCTGCTCCCGGTGGAACCATATGGATTCAGCGTGATTCCACCCCACCCCTACAGCGCGCAGCAGCGGGTGTTTCTGCCGCGCGCGGCGTTGCGTGCGGTGGAGGTGCTGGGAGTGGTGGGCAGTCCGCTCAAACGCCGCAAGGGAAAAGCCGCGCCCGAAGCGCAGATCGATCTGTTCGGCGATTAGGACGCTGCCGCATTCGGCCAGCGCCCCCTGGTGGTCCGGGCGGGCAGGTTGAAGAATGACCCACCGGCGCTTGCACGCACGGCTGCAAGGGTGATACAGGTCAATTGCGGTATACTCGAATTTCATACTAGTAACTCTCAAGTTGGAGGTTCCATGAAGATCCCCGCTATGGCTGCGACCCTATCCGGGCTGCTGCTGATTGCGCTACCATCGTTTGGCCAGATCACCACGATCGAAGGAGTTGTGACGGGCCTGGACGGCAAACCCCTGCAGGGAGCCGTGATCTCAATCTCACGCACCGATGTCAGGACCAAGAAGCCGGCCACCGTCAAGACCGACAAGAAGGGCCACTTCATCGACAACTTGATCATGGGCACGTACGACGTCACCTGTCTGGTCGACGATAAGGAAGCGGATCATCAGAACAACGTGAAAACCAGCCCGACAGCCAGCAAGATGGTGAATTTCGACCTGAGGCAGGCCGCCGCGCAGGCAGCCGCTATACAAAAGGCCGCGCAAAACGGTGGCAACCTTTCCAAGGACCAGGAGCGCAGCATGAGCCCCGAGCAGAAGAAGGCGCTCGAGGAATACTACGCCAAGCAGAAAGAAAACATTAAGAAGAACGCCGCGCTCAACGAAGCTTTCAACGCGGGCAAGACGGCCATGGACAGCAAGCAATACGACGCGGCCATCGAGAGCTTCAACAAGGCGGCGGACCTCGACCCCAGGCAGGGCGCCGTGTGGGCCAGCCTGGCTCAGGCTTACGAGGCACTGGCGAAAACCAAGACGGGCGCCGACTTTGATACCAACATGCAGAAAGCGGCCGACACCTGGGTCAAAGCGATCGCTCTCAACCCCGACGATGCCGGCCTTCACAACAATTACGCGCTGACGCTGGCGGGAGGCAAGAAGTTCCCCGAAGCGCAGGCCGAGCTTGAGAAAGCCGCCACCATCAACCCGGCCGGCGCCGGCCAGTATTATTACAACCTGGGCGCGCTCGAAGTAAACTCCAACCAGAACGATGCGGCCAGCGAAGCCTTCAAGAAGGCGATCGGCATCACGCCGCCCTATGCCGAGGCCTTCTATCAATATGGCCTGACGCTGATGGCCAAAGCGACATTCGACAAGGACGGGAAGACCATCCCCGTTCCCGGAACCGCCGAGGCTTTCCAAAAATACCTGGAGTTGACTCCGGATGGTCCGCACGCAGAGGACGCCAAGGCAATGCTGGCCTCGCTTGGCGCCACCGTCGAAACGCAGTACAAGAATCCGGACGCCGGCAAAAAGAAAAAGAAGTAGCACCACGCACAATCCGGGGCAGAGGCGGCGCGCTTCTGCCCCGATCTCATGATTCGAGCATTTTTCGTCGAGTTTGTTTTCCCCATCCTGTTGTTCCTCGTCATCCGGTCTTTGCTCGGCAATTTCCTCTCCCGGTACCGCACGCCGCCTGCGTCCCGTCCGCAGAGCATGCCATCGGTCCAGGCTGGGGGCGAATTGAAGAAGGATCCCGTCTGCGGCACCTATGTCTCGGCCGCGGCCAGCCTGTCCCGCACCGTGAATGGCCAAGTCGTCCACTTCTGCTCGAAGGCGTGCAGCGACCGGTACCCGAAGGCGTGAGCGGGCAAACTAAGCGCGCCCCGCCCACGACACGCACGGCATTGGCGGGGCATGCTCTATATAGCTAGCTTGCCGTTGCTTCCAGCCGGCACGCCCGTCTTACAATGGGTGAAGATGCCACGAATCTCTCTCCTCGCTCTTGCCTGCGCCGCGCTCTGGGCGCAAAGCGCCGCCCAGAAAGGTCCCGAACCGCCGCCGGATGTCGACAAGGCGCTGCGCGCGCGCGTCAACGAATTCTGCGAGCTGCACAAGCAGGGCAAGTTCCGCCAAGCCGAACAGATGGTGGCGGAAGACACCAAGGATTATTTTTATAACGCCGGCAAACCCCGCTATGTGAGTTACGAGATTAAATCGATCGCTTACAACCGGGATTTCACCAAAGCCACGGCGCTGGTGATTTGCGAACTGGATCTGCCCGCTCCTGGATTCCAGGGCAAGGCCTTCAAGCTGCTCACCCCTTTCAACTGGAAGATCGAGAACGGGCAGTGGATGTGGTACGTGGACAAAGATACGCTGCTGATGACGCCGTTCGGGAAGGTGGCCCCGCGGACCGGCGCCGCCGCCGCGCCCCCTACCGGCAGCGCACCAGGGCCACCGCCGATTCCCGCCACTGCCGACCAGTTTTTCAGTCTGATCAAAGCGGACAAGACCGTCCTCAGTCTGAAGCCCGGAGCCAGCGATCAGGTGGTCATTTCCAACGGCACCCCCGGGTTGGCGACGCTGGAAATCGCACAGCAGGCTCCGGGCGTGGAAGCCAAACTGGACAGTGCCGCCATCCCCGCGGGCGGCAAAGCCGTGCTCACGGTGCATGCCGGCGGGCAGGCGGCTTCCGGCGCCATCGAATTGCGAGTCCGACCCATCGGCCCGCATATTTCCATCAAAGTTTCGGTGGAGTAATCGGTTGGCGGGCGCTGGACCGTTCGGCAACCGATCCCTTCGGCCGCGGCTCCGGCGCGCGCCCGCGAATTTCTTGATTTTGACCGAGTGCGCTACAATCACAAATACCGCAATTCGAGCCGCCGACGGCCCTTGCGGCTCCGAGTCTCCCCATGATGGCTGCCACTGGCACACGCGCTCAGGAGTTTCGCGAACAATTATCGCGCCGCGTGCTGGTCGCCGACGGCGCCATGGGCACCATGCTGTACGCCCGCGGCGTATTCCTCAACCGCTCTTTCGACGAGCTGAATCTTTCGTCGCCGGACCTGGTGCGCGGCATCCACCAGGACTACATCAAGGCGGGCGCGGAGATCGTCGAGACGAACACGTTCGGTGCCAATCGGGTGCGCCTGGCGGCTTTCGGGATGGCCGAAAAGTTGAAGGACATCAACCGCGCCGGAGTGCGGCTGGCGCGCGAAGCGGCGCGCGACACGGCCTTCGTGGCCGGCGCCGTAGGCCCGCTGGGCGTGCGCATCGAGCCGCTCGGCCCCACCTCGTTCGCCGAAGCGCGGGCCATCTTCCGCGAGCAGGTGGATGCGCTCGTCGAAGCCGGCGTGGATGTGCTGATCTTCGAAACCTTCGGCAATCTGGATGAGCTGCGCGAAGCGGTCCTGGCCGCGCGCGACTCCATCGGCGACGCGGTTCCGATCATCGCCCAGGTCACTATCGACGATTTCGGCTACCTGCCCGGCGGCGCCGATACGGAGACCTTCACCCGCGAGATGGATTCGTGGCCGGTGGACGCGATCGGCCTCAATTGTTCGGTGGGCCCCAAGGCCGCCTTCGAAACCCTCGAGCGCATGCTGGCCGTATGTTCCAAGCCGATGAGCGCCATGCCCAACGCCGGCTTGCCGATGCGCGTGGAGGGCCGCAACATCTACCTCTGCTCGCCCGAGTACATGGCCCAGTACGCGCGCCGCATGCTGTGGGCGGGCGTGAAAATCATCGGCGGTTGCTGCGGCACCACGCCGGATCACATCAAATTGATCCGCTCGGAAACCCGCTCCCTGCAGCCGGGGCAGAAGACGCTGGCGGTGACGGTGGGTGAGCCCGAAGCGCGGTCGCACGCGCTGGCTCCGGTGCCGATCGAGCAGAAATCCAAGCTCGGCGCCAAGCTGGCCGCCCGCGAGTTCGTCGCCTTCGTCGAGATTCTCCCGCCGCGCGGGGTGGATGCCTCGCGCGAAATCGACGGCGCCCGCCGCTGCGCCGCAGCCGGCATCGACGCCATCAACGTTCCCGATGGACCGCGCGCCAGCGCGCGGATGAGCGCGCAAGTCACCTGCCAGCTCATCCAGCGGGACGCCGGCATCGAGGCCGTGCTCCACTTCTGTTGCCGCGACCGCAACATCCTGAGCATCCAATCCGAATTGCTGGGCGCGCACACCGCGGGCATTCGCAACCTGATCTGCATCACCGGCGATCCGCCGCGCATGGGCGCGTACCCGGATGCCACCGCGGTTTTCGACGTGGACGCCATCGGCCTGGTCAACATCGTCCGCAATCTGAATCACGGCCTGGATATCGGCGGCAACCCGATGGGCTCGCAGACCGCGCTGCTCACCGGCGTGGGCGCCAATCCGGGCGCCGTGAATCTGGACGAAGAAATCCGCCGCTTCGATTGGAAGACTGAAGCCGGCGCCGAATACGTGGTCACCCAGCCGGTGTTCGACTTGAATCTGCTCGAGGCTTTCCTGAAGCGCATCGAGCACGCCAAACTGCCTGTGATCTGCGGCGTCTGGCCGCTCACCAGTTACCGCAACGCCGAGTTCATGGTGAATGAGCTGCGCGTGCCCGTCCCGGAGGAATTCATGGAGCGTATGCGGCGCGTGGACGACGCCGACAAGGCCCGCGCCGAGGGCGTGGCCATCGGGCGCCAGATGGTCGAGCGCATTCGTACCATGGTGCAGGGTGTGCAATTGAGCGCGCCGTTCGGCCGCTACCAGATGGCGCTCGACGTAGCCGAAGCCATCGGACCGCGCTGACAATTCATGGCCACCGACCTGATCGAAGTCGATCCCGAGTCCCCCCAGCCGGAAGTGCTGGAGCGCGCCGCCGCCCAAATCCGCCGCGGCCAGGTGGTGGCCATCCCCACCGATGCGCTCTACACGCTGGTGGCCGACCCGTATAACCTGCAGGCCGTCACCCAGGTATTCAAAGCCAAGGGCCGCGAGCCGCACCTTTCGCTGCCCATCCTGATCCGCGATACGCTGATGGCCGAAGAGTTGGCGAGCGAGTTGAGCAGCCGCTTCTTCCTGCTGGCGCGCCGCTTCTGGCCCGGCCCCCTCACCATCATCGTGCCGGCTTCGGCCCGGGTGCCGTTGAAGGTCACCGGCAACACCGGCCGCCTGGCGCTGCGCCAGCCGCGCTCGGCCGTAGCCAGCCAGCTTGTGGCGATCACCGGCCAGCCCCTCATCGCCACCAGCGCCAACATCTCCGGCAGCCCTACCTGCTCGAGCGGCATCGATGTCTTCGCCCTGATGGATGGCCGGGTCGACCTGGTGCTCGATGGCGGCGCCTGCACCGGCCTGGGCTCCACCACCGTCGATATCACCGAACCCTACTGGCGCTTAATCAAACCCGGCGCCGTCGACGAGAAGGCGATTGCGGAGTGTCTGCAGTAAGTAAGACGAACCGGCGCAGGTGCGTCGCGCCGGACTAATAATTGACAGGAGCATCGGCATGAGTTTCAAAGTGGCGGCTGCGATTCTCTGCGCGCTGTGCGCCGGCGCCCAACCGGCGCACCAACCATTTCAGGCGCGCGCTGCGTCCACTATCTCTCTATCCAAAGTCGGCGATACGGAAGAAGTCGACATCACTAATGTCACGTATGAAATAACGCCCGCCTACGTTCCCGGCAGGCCCGGGGCGGAGCGCCTGCTGCTGCGCCAGACCTGCACCACCAAGGCGATTCTGGAGGAGCCGGAATGGGGGTCGACCACCGTGCTGGAGGCCTGGCCGCTCGGCGCCAGCCTCAGCCAGAAGCCGATCTACACCATCAAGGCCACCGGCCCGGGCGGCAGAACCGTGGACGGAGGTCTCTTCGTGATCGACCGCGGAACCGGCGACGTGGAATGGTGGTCGGTCTATCAGCTCGGCACCGGCCAGCATCTGTTCGATACCTATGTCCCCTTGCTCGGCTTCTCGATCTCGCGCGAGACGCTGAGTATGCGGTACATCGGCTTCGAGGTGCCACCGGACGATGCGGCCGACGCCCGTCTGAAGCAGCCCAACGTGGTAGGCGTGATAACCTACGCGTCGGCCGAAGGAAAGAAGCGCGAAGCCCTGTTGACCGCCGCGAACGCTAACACCGCGGCCGGGTTGCGTTCCTATTCGGACGCCACCCGCACCGTCTCGGTTGTGGAAGGCGCGCCGCCCAAAGGCATCCGGATTTTCATCAGCCAGAACGCCCCTTCGCCCGCGAATCCGATATCGTTGACGATTCCGCTGGCCGCCGACGATCTCGACGTGGACCACGCCCAACTGCCCGCCGGCCTTCACCTGTCGCGGTGGAAACGGTAGTCTCCACCGCTCGCCAGTCGCTCATCGCCACCAGCGCCAACATCCCCGGCAGCCCCACCTGCGCGAGCGGCATCGCCATCTGCTCCGCGGACCTCACAATCTCCACTATTCATGCGGCGGTGTCGGATCTGACTACCGATACCCTCACTCGGTAGCCAAGTGAGGCCAGAATACGAATCAGAAGATCGCTCGACACGTGTTCGAGATCGTCGTTCAGAATGGAAGTCACCCTGGTACGCGCAGTGCCTGCCCGTCTCGCGATCTCCGCGTGGGTGATCTTCTGGCGGGATACGATTTCCTTGAGACGCTTGAGCAGCGCGTGTTGAACCTGCCACTCCTTGGCCGCTGCGGCGGAGAGCCCCAGCGCCGCTGCCAGGTTTTCCGGTGTCGTCGCCACGATCGATTTGAGTCTACGCATCGAGAAGCTCCTTCAAACGTTATCTTGCCAGCTCCATTTCGAGAGGAGGCGTCCGCTGGGTCTTCTTGACAAAGGCGTGGAAGACAAGGATGCCCCGAGAAAGCGCCGTGTAATAGAAGACCCGGAAGATGCCATCCTCACCTAGCGACGCGATTTGCAAGGATTGCCGCCACGCCAAATCGCGCTAGCCCGCCCGCCGTCTTTCCTCTCTGGCGAGCGCTTCGTGCAGGAGCGATTTCATGTAGGTCTGGTACGGCAGCCCCTTTTGGGCTGCCAACCGGCGCAGCCTGGCCAGGTCGGCTTCGTGCAGGCGTATCGAGATCACCCGCGAAGCCGTCGCCCGCTTCAGGAGGTCGGCGGGACTGAGCGTCTTCAGCGTACCTTTCCGCGCGGCATCTTCCAGATCGCGGTCAAGTTCTTCGCGGTGAGCGTACCACCAACGCGCCTCCTCGGCTTCGGAACGAAACGCCGGAACTTTCCGCTTACTCATCGCTCACCTCTGTGTTGCTGTTGCAAGTACAACGTCCGAAGCCCCATCGTCGCCGGGTACGCCGTGATTGCCCGGACGCGCCCGCGCCGAACTGTCCAGATCGCGACCAGAATCCGGCCGCCGAGTGTGGCGCCAAGCGATTTGTAGCGCTCCTCGCCGGTTTCAGTCTCATAATCCAGATCCAGCGGCTCATTCCGCAGCAGCTCTTCAAATTCGTTCCGGGTCACGCGATGGCGCCGGAGATGGCCGGTGTTGGCGTCGTCCCAGTCAAACTGAAGATCGCTCCCCAATCGTCAGGATAGCAGTGTATATGTACACCGTCAATACAAAGCGGACATCGTGGCTCAACGTCCGCGGCGGCTATCTCCCGGCTTTCTTAAGCGCGGCGTCGATCATCGCCAGCGGCAGCAGCAGCGTTAACGGCGCGTCCAGCAGCGGCACGGCGCCATAGCTCGCATACCATCCCGCCACCCTTTCATTCTTAGCGTCGATGACCAGCGCCACGCCGCCAACCTCCGCCGAGGCCAACAGGCAGCGTCTACCCGCTGCGAGCAGAAGCTGTCCGCCAAGCCCCTGCCCTTGCGCCCTGCGATCCACAGCCAGGCGCGCCAGGCGGAAGCCCGGCACATCATGGCGTGCCAACCCGCGCCGCACGATCTCCGGCGTCCGGGCATAGTCAACCGATGCTGGGCTCAGGCTATAGAAGCCGAGAATGGTTTTGCTATCCGCATCGGCAATCGCAAGGAACGTTTTCGCGCCACCCAGCTCGTGGCTCTTGCGAGCATAGCAGCGCAAGAACTGGTTCAGCGCCTGTTCGCCGCAGTCGAACGATTCCCGGTCGTGTTTCTTGTGGATCGGCTCTTCGTGCCATCCCGTCACGACGATGACCGCTTTCGCAGCGCCCGAGCGGCTGCCCGCAGCTTTGCGTTCGGCGCAGGCGGATTCTCCAGCAGATCCAGAACCCGCAAGCTATCCCTTTCCGAAAGCTGCACATGATCCGCCTCCTCGATGACGGCCTTGGCGGCACGCAAGGCATGGCGAAGCACAAAATCCGTCAGGTCTGTGTGCTTCAACGCCACCGCGCGCAGGAGCAGCGCTTTTTCCTCGGCCCGAATCCGCAAGGACATCCGGCTGTTGTCTTCAACCGCTATTCTCGGCATCACGGTGACTCCTTGCTATGTGTACGCATTCAAATAGTACATCCGACCCAAGACAGGCGTCAACTCCTGTGTGCATTGATTGCGTACAAGGACGTAAACGGGACCGGTAAGCTAGTCCAAGCTAGTCCCGCTAGTCGCGCAGTGTTTACTGATCCCCGGCGGCGTGTAATGCGGATAGCGCCTGTGTTCACGCACCACTCGGAAACTGACCCGCTGCCGGGCCGGACCCGCCCGCCCCCCTAGAGTTTCAGGCTTTTTAGATACTGGCGAAACGGTTCGCCCAAATCGTGCCGGCGGAGAGCATACTCCACGGTGGCTTTGAGGAATCCCAACTTGTCGCCGGCATCGTGGCGAGTGCCCTCGAAGCGGTAACCGTAGATGGGCCGGCTGCGCAGCAGATGGCGCAGCGCGTCGGTCAACTGGATTTCGTTTCCGGCGCCGGCGTCGATGGCCTGCACGCAGCCGAAAATCTCCGGCGTGAGCACGTAGCGGCCGATGATCGCCAGGTTGGAGGGTGCGTCGGAGGCCTTCGGTTTCTCCACCAGGTCGCGGATGCGGTATACGCGGTCGCTCGAGCCGTTGTGGCTGACCGGTTCGGCATCGATCACGCCGTATGCCGAAATCATGTCGTGCGGCACTTCCATCACCGCCAGCACCGGCGCGTTGAAGAAATTGTAGACGTCCAGCAACTGGCGCAGGCACGGCGTTTCGGCATCGATTAGGTCGTCCGCCAGCACCACCGCGAACGGCTCTTCGCCCACCAGTTCCTGGGCCCGCAGCACGGCGTGTCCCAGCCCCAGCGCCTCCTCGCACAATCGCCAGCAGCTCTTTCTTATTGCGGCTCTCCAGCAGGTACTCCAGCTCGAAGCTGACATCGAAATGGTCTTCGATGGCGCTCTTGCCGCGGCCGGTCACGATGATGATGTTCTGAATGCCCGACTGGATGGCCTCCTCCACCCCATACTGGATGATCGGCTTATCGACGATCGGAAGCATTTCCTTGGGCTGCGCCTTGGTAGCCGGAAGGAATCGCGTGCCGAGCCCCGCTGCGGGGAAAACGGCCTTTCGCACTTTAGCTGGCATCCTCTACAGTTTGAGGCCGGAACTTGCGCTTTGGCAAGGGCCCAATTGTCTTAAAGCGGCAGGCCCGCTCTTGCCGCGATTACTTGTGCTGTAATACCACTGTGAAAAACATTCTGTGTTGGCTGCTTCTGGCGTCGGCTGCGGCGCACGGCGCCGAACTGCTGGCCTTTTCGGGATCGAATGCGGGCGGCGGCGCCAAGGGCATTTACGCTTACCGCTTCAACACTTCCTCCGGCGAGTTGAAGCCGGCTGGGCTGGCGGTGGAAACCGGCAACCCCTCGTTCCTGGCGGTGGATGCGAGCGGCCAATTCCTGTACGCGGTGAACGAGGTCGGCGGGAAGGGAATGGTCAGCGCTTTTTCGATTGACCGCGCGGCGGCGCGGCTGACGCTGATCGACCAGGTTTCTTCCAAGGGCGGTGGACCCTGCCATCTGGCGCTCGATTCGACGGGCCGCTGGCTGGCGGTAGCCAATTATGAAACCGGCAGCGTGGCCGTGCTGCCGGTGGGCGCCGGCGGCAGGCTGGGTGAGGCTACCGCGTTCGACCAACACCACGGCTCCGGCGTTAACCGCGCGCGGCAGGCCGGCCCGCACGCGCACGAAGCGGTCTTCTCGCCCGACAACCGGTACCTGCTGGTGACGGACCTCGGCCTCGACCAGATACTGGTCTACCGTTTCGATGCCGCCAAGGGGACCATCGCGCCAAACGACCCGCCATTCGGAGTGGTGGCGCCAGGGTCCGGCCCGCGGCACCTGGTCTTTCATCCCAACGGGAAGGTGGTGTACGTGCTCAATGAGATGGCCTCCACCGTCACTGCGTTTCGCTACGACGCGGCGCGGGGCGCGCTCCAGGATTTCCAGACCCTGAGCGCGCTGCCCGCCCATTTCACTCAGGCGAGCACGGCCGCGGAAATCGCCATCAACGC
Organism: Bryobacteraceae bacterium; assembly: GCA_050010695.1. Taxonomy (GTDB): domain Bacteria; phylum Acidobacteriota; class Terriglobia; order Bryobacterales; family Bryobacteraceae; genus Bog-375. Next base: position 22,282 of record JBEKKO010000054.1, on the reverse strand, counting down.
GGCGGGCAGTGCGGTGTACGCTTCCAACCGCGGGCACGACAGCATCGCGCTGTTCCATATCGGGAGCGAACCGGACACGCTGGCAGCGCCCGAGCACACGCCCACACTGGGCAAAACGCCGCGCCACTTCACGCTGGATCCGGACGGCAAATTCCTGCTGGTTTCCAATCAGGATTCGGGCACTATCGCGGTCTTCCAGGTCCATCCCCGGACCGGGGAACTGACGCTGACCAAGCACAAGCCGGTCGAGCAGCCGAACCCGGTGTGCCTGGTATTCGTCAAGTAAGCGCGCACCCTTAGCCCGAAGGACGTCAGAAAATAGCCCACGGCGTAAGCCGTGAGGAAACCGGACGCCTCCGTCTCCGAGCCCCGGAACGGGGCGGAAGATCACAGCAGCCTGAAATTCACTTCCACCTCGGCGCTGCACGGGACCGGTTTACCGTTGCGATAGGCGGGGCGGAAACGCCAGCGGCCAACCGCTTCGACGGCGCGTTCCTCCAGCCCGAAGCCGAGTGGCCGGCGGACCCGGATGTTGCGCGGGCGGCCGCTCGAATCGATTTCGACGAGCAGGATCACGGTGCCCTGGACCTTGCCCTTGCGGGCTTCCTCGGAATACGCCGGCTCGGTTTTGACCAACAGCACTGGCGCAGTGAACACGCCGCGCCCGCCTTCGGTGTCGGGTCCGCCTACGCCGTCCCTCCCCAGGCCGGCGCCAGGCCCATGGCCCGGACCGTCGCCGCCGCCGGTGCCGTTCCCGATGCCGCCATTCGTCCCGGGCCCGCCGGACCTGGTTCCGAGGATGCCGGCCGGGTCGCCCCACTGCTCGACATTGATCGCTGGCATGACCGTGTCGGAGGGCGCCAGGATGGTGGGCTCGATCGGCAGCTTCGGATCGAGGTTGCGGATTTCGACCACCGGCGCGGTGAACACACGCGGGGCTGGGCGCGGTAAGCGGCCGAGTTCGGGCGGTGCCGTTTGGTTCTGGCCGCCGCCTCCGCCGTGGTCCGAGTCGGTTGGCAAGAAGACCAGATCGCGCGCCTCCAGCAGCATCGGGCACACCAGGGCGATGGGCGGATTGGTGCCCGTGGTGAAGAACAGAATCAGCGCGATGGCGGCGGCGTGAAGCAGTATCGAGTAGAACGTGGAACGCATGGGTGAACCGTTCATGACTATGCACCTGCCACGCTTGCCTGGTGCAGATGCGAGGCCATTTCGCAGGTGCTTTGTTACGAGCGCCATCGCGCGCACCGCAAGTGGCGCGGTGAGAAACACTGTGCAACCCTGGGAACGGTGTCAGGCACAAGAAATGTCGAGACGAATCAATCTCGACACAGCAGGCCGGACGGCCTGCGCCACGACCGCTATCCCAGCAGGCGGTTCAACTCGCGCACTACGGCGAAGGCATCGGCTACGTAAACCACGTCGGCTTTGCATTTTGGAGCTGTGGGTGTGAAGGAACGGACGCCTACGGCCTTCACCGCAGGCGTTGTCCGGGCTCCCGGTGCCAATCCAGCGGCCGAACATGATTGAAGTTCACGGCGTCCATTCCGCGCCGTAGCAGCGTATCCCAGAGATCGAGATCGACGGTCAGTACCAGCAGATTGCGACGTTGGAGCATTGCGATCGCGGCGTCGGTAAGACCAAGCCGCATAAAGGCCGCATCCGCCACAACGGCACGGCTCTCATCATAGAACTCGTCCATTTCTTCCACCAGCGCCTTATAGCCCTGGCGGAACGCGGCCAATTCCTTGCCGTGCAGTTTCGCCAGATTGCTGACTTCGGTCAAGACGTGTGGCGTCGTGATGACCTGGCCAAGGTGCTCGACCACTGCCTCCAGGAGATCGAAATCCTTTGTCCCGAAATCATCGCACGGCTTGAAATCCCGGATCCTGCGCTTGTTAGTCTTGCCGACCAGGTACAGGACTAAGAGGTTGGCGTCGATCAAGGCCCCTCTGGATCGATGTTTCTCTATCAAGCCGTTCGCATCCAGCATCACTCGCCGCCGAATTCCCTGATCTTCATGGCGATCACTTCGCCGGTGTCCTTACGCACCGTGAAGATTTTGTAATCGCGGCGCCTGTTCAGATAGGCATCCAGCATAGGACTGGTAGCACTGGAGGGGGGGTGGTCGGTCATGCTCAGCGTAATGAGCCAAACGCCCGTACCGTTGGTGTCCACGCTCTCGACTTCCTCCAGTTGGACGCCTTGTGCGCGGTTATCCAGAGCCTCCGTGGCAAATCCGATGGCGTTGGCGACGGCCTGCTTAAGTGGCACTGGCATATCCGAACAGTATCACAGGCCAATTGCAGAGGCGAACTGCCCTTATCCCAACAGCCGGTTCAATTCCCACACCACGGCGAAGGCGTCGGCTACGTAAACCACGTCGGCCTTGCCGCGGCTCCAGCCGCAGTTGGGATCGAGGTTGACGGCGCGGCGTTCGGTCACGAAGCGCCAGCCGACCACGTGCGGTTCTTCGCCGTGGCAGCAGGTGGAGAGGCCTTTTTGATGGCGCGGCGTGGAGCCGGTCTGCCCCACCTGGTTCAAATGCGTCATAAAGGGCAGCACGGCCTGGCCTTCGCCGCTCAAATCGACCAGCGATTTGCTGCCGCCGAGCGAGGCCTGGGCGCCGCGCAACACACCGAGGATGAGCCGTTGCGCTTCCTCCACATGCACTGCGCCATCGGGTTGCTTCTTGGTCCAGCCGGCGCCGGCCACGAACAGCAGCTTGGCATCGGGACGGATGGTCTGCTCATCTGCCTTGGGCGCTTGCACGCCGGTGACAGTGGTGCGCGATTGGGGCGCTTCGACGGCAATAAACTCCACCTGCGCCGAGCCGGCCGCGGTCCCGCTCCAGGGCGCGAAGCAGCCGGGATCGAGCAGCACGATCCAAGGGCGCGCGGTGCGCGTCAAAACCGCTTCCATGCGCTGCCGGTAGAACCAGCGGTTGACGGCCGGGGCGCCATCGCGCGCAGCCAGGCCGGTGGCGTGAGTATCGATGCGGCCGCCCAGCCGGTACGCCACGCCGGGGAGAGCGCGCGCCCAGCGTGCGGTGGCGGGCGCCAGCACAATGGCGGAGCCGGCGGCGCGGGCGAGCGCCTCGGCCGCGGCGGCATCGGTCGCATAGCGCGGCTGGGTGAACGGCTCGCCGGCGACCGCCAGTATCCGCCGCGCTCCCGCGGCAGCAGCCAGGCTGGCGGCGGCCTCGACCGCGCCGCCCACCAGTCCCACGGTCAACTCGCCGCCCAATTCGAGTGCGGCCGTGAGAGCCTCCAGGGCCGGCTTGGCCAGCGTGCCATCGGCTTCGGTGTGCGCCAAAAGCAAAATCGATTCCATGTTATCCCTCCCGGATCCAGGCCACGATTTCGCGCGCGATTTCTTCCGGCGGCATGTTCTTTTCGATGCGCGTCTCGCGCTGCTGCCTGGGCAGGCTGACGGAAGCGAAACGCAGACCGGCGTCCGCCGCAGTGGCCGCCTTGGCGCGCTGCAATGCCGGCATGACGGTCCTCATGTTGGCCATGCCGACCTGCGGATTGTTGCGCGGCTCGGGCAGGAAGCCGGTGGCCCAGCCCAGCGCCGCGGGCGGCGCCGTGCACACCGAAACCTGGTGACGGCCGCCTTCGATCCGCTCCAGCACCTCGAAGCTGCCATCCTCGCGGACGGCGATCCGGTCCACGCCCTGAAACTGTTCGGTAATGCCGAGCCGCTCCGCCGTCATCTGGATGGTGGAACCCGCGCCGCGCGATGCCGATTCCCAGCCGCCGAACAGCAGCAGGCGCGATTTGTCGAGCCCCGGAATAGCTTCGATGGCCCCCGCCAGCGCCGCCGCGGTGGCAAACGAATCGGTGAAGCCGGAGGCCGCGCCATCCAGAGCCACCAGCTCGAACGGCACCTTCTGCGCCACCGTCATCATCACCTGTTGCAGCTTGGCCTTGGGGCCCATGCTGACCAGCCAAACCTTACTGCCCGGCTGCTTAAGCGCCAGGTGCGCGGCTTCATACAGCGCGTGCGCCGCCCACGGGTCCAGCACCGCCGGCAACATCATTTCGTTCTTGAGCGCGGGCCCACCAGGACTGGTTACCGGCTCGAGGGTTTGTAACGGGTCGGGGACAATGCTGCCGCAGACCACGATTTGAAGGGAGGTGCTCATTAGGCTGACCTCCAGTATAGTCGGGCTTGTCCGTCTGTTTCTATTGCGGAGATACCGGCGCGCGCCGCAGCCGCCGGACGCCGGCCAGACCGAGGAGGCCCAGCGCGAGCAGCGCCGGGGTTGACGGCTCCGGAACGGCCGTTTCAGCCGCGGGTCCGAACGCCAGAAATTCCGGGGCGTTCAATTCGGGATAGGAAACCAAATCGGCCGACTCCGGGTCCGCCCCTCCGCTGAACGTGCCCTGAAAAACCGCCACTCCCATCGAATAGGTCACATAGAGTTGGCCGCCGGGACCAAATGTCAGGTCGACCGGTCCGTCGAAGAAGGGGTTGGAGCTGCCGGTGAATTGGCCCAGATATCCGCCCGCCGCACTGAATACATCGATATAGCCACCCGAACCCTCGTCAACCACATAGACGTTTCCGTCGGGGCCGAACGCGATGCTCTCCGGGACAGCCAGCGGGCTCGGAGGATTTCCGGCCGGGACGAACGGCCCGATGTTGGCGCCCGAGGAGTTGAACTCCTCGATGGTGCCTCCATTGGTATTGGCTACGTATAGGTTGCCATTCGAATCGAATGCCAAACCACCCGGGTAGGACAGGCCGGCGGCAGTGCCCACGAACGTGCTCATGAACGCGCCGTTGGTCCCATTGTAGACATTGATGTAACCGCTGCCGTCATTCCCGTAGTTGGCCACGTAGAGGTTGCCATCCGGCCCGAATACCAGGCCGCTGGGCTGGTTGAGGGCGCTCGTCGGGCAGCCGCTGCCGCAATTCTGGGATGGAATGAACTGGCCGATGTACGCGCCGGTGGTTCCGTTATACGCGTCCACCGCGCTCATCCCATTGTCCGCCACGTAGATATTGCCATCCGGACCAAGCGTCACGCCGATCGGGTATGCGCCGTCGCCTGGGAGAATCGCCCCTCCGACATTGATGCCCGTGCTTGCATCGAAGAATTCCAGGCTGGAAGTGGTGGGATTGGCGACAAACAGCAGTGACGCTTGCGCTGCCGGCGTGGCGAATCCCAGCGCGATGCCGATGAAAGCAGTCAGAAATCGCCCGAGCCACAGCGCCTTGCGCGATCGATCTTGAGTTGACATAACCGCAGCCTCCAGTGCTGTCCAGGTTCTTCTCCGTTTGTCTATTGTACCGGGAGGCGAGAGGGCTGGCCGTGAAACTTGTAGCAGGACGGTACTAACCTGCCTACAAATCGTTGGCCCGTCCGAGCCTGTCAGTTTTCAGCCGAATGAAACCCGCCGGCGCCGGCGCGGAATTCGATGTTGCCGCGCTGCGGGTCGTCTTCGAGCGAGGTGCCGCAGTTCCACAGGCAGCCGCCGCAATGCACGCATTTCTCGCGGTCGAACGCCGGCATTCCGTCCCCGCCCAGCGTGATGGCCTGGCCCGAGCACATCTCGATGCACAGTTTGGCGGCGCAGCGCGCGCAGAAATCCGGATAGACGAAATGGACGTGATCGGCGAATCCGCCGGGCGCCGCCACCTTGCCGCCCAGCAACAGCGCATCCTGGTGAGACACCAGCAACTGGCCGTCGCACCGGATCTCGGGCCAGCCGCAGCGTTCCATCACAGCGTCGTGACAGGAAACGCCCCGGTTGCGGCATTCGGCGATGATCCGCTCCAGCTCCTCGGGCGGAATCTTGTCCCGGTAATAATCCTTCGGCTCGGGCAGAAGCTGCGGCTCGCCGTCCAGCGTGACCTTGCCCCGGGTGAACCCCGCCAGCGTCATGCCGACCATGCCGGTGATGACGCCGTTGTGGAAGCCATCACGCGCCTTTTCCGCGATACGCCCTTCCTCTTCCACCCAGCTCGCCCGCCGCCGCGCCACGTAAGTCCGCTCCAGGTTCTCGCGGTTAAGCGGCAATTTCTTCTTCAGCAATTCCACCACCGCTTCGGCCAGTTGCGCGCCGGTGGTCCAGGCCTCATCCACGCCGGAGCCGGTGAGCACGTTGGTGCTTCCCGAACCTTCGCCGATCCGCGCGTAGCCTTCGCCCACCAGAAACGGCTCGCCGCGCCGGCCCGATTCCTGCAGCGATTTGGCGCCCCAGCTCCGCAGCCGGCCACCCTTCAAATGCCGCCACAGATACGGGTGCAGCATGTAATGCTGCAGGTAACGGTAGACCGTGCGCATGGGGCTGTGGAACCACGACGGCACGAAAATGCCGACCGTGGCCACGTGGTCCGGCAGCACATAGAGGAAGCCGAAGATTTCCGGCTCGGGGTAGCCGAAAGTGTGGATCACGGTGCCCGGTGCCAGCTCGGATTCCGCGGGCAGATCCACCACCATCTTCATGCCCAGCGCCCATTCGCGCTGATGATGTCCGGCGGGCAATCCGAAATGTCGATCCAACTGGCGGCTCACCGCGCCCACCGGGCCATCGCCCACCACCGTGAGCGCGGCGCGTATATCCATGCCGGGCATGTAGCCGGCATCGGGCCGGCCCTCGCGGTCCACGCCCTGGTCGAGCAGGCGCACGCCGCACACCCGCTCGCCCGTGTCATCGAGCAGCGCCTCCGCCACCGGCATGCCGGGCCATATCTGCACCGTTCCCGACGCCATCAACTCGTTGCCGACATATTGCAGAAACTGGCCGAGCGAGAACACCCAGCCGCCGTGCTTTTCGAGGAATGGCGGCGTATAGCGCAGCTCGACGGCGTGCTCGCGATCCAGGCGCACCGAGCGGAACAGCCCGTCGGCCGTCCGCATGGCGGCCGAGCGGCGGCTGGCGCCCACCGGGTCGAGCAGGTAAACCACTTTCTCCGCTGTCACCGGAGTTGCCATCGGGATTTCGGCGAGCTTCGCATCCGGCAAAGAGGTGCGGATGCCGCGGGCCCGCGTCACCACGCCGGAAACCGTGAAGCCGACGCCGTCGGCGCGCTCGTAGCACACCACTTGCAGCGGCATGCCGGGCGCGGATGGGCTCTCGATGGCGGGCGTGCCATCCGGGTTCAGCATGTGTTGCGAGAGGGTGGCGAGGAAACCGGCCGTCGCCGGGCCGAATCCGGCGCAGACGATGTCGGTCTCCATGCTCAGCCGTTCGATGGCCGCTTCGCTCATGCGGGGTAGTCCAGGGCTTCCGGAATCATCACCTTGGTAAGCGCTTCGGCGGCGCGATCCTTGGCAAGCTGCGAGCCCGTGAGGCAGCCATCCATGCGCACCCGCAGGCGGGAGAACTGGTCGAGCCCATCGAACCGCACGCACGGGCCGGCCTTGGTCTCATGAGCCCCGCCGATCTCGATCACATCGGTGTAGCCGCGGGCCAGCGACGCAATGCCCGGGATCAGGCTTTCCATCGCCTCCAGGTCGTCGGCCTGGTAACAGGAGGCGCAGCCCTCGGTGTCCCAGGCGGGATGGCGGTTGTACCCATGTACCAGCTCGGCGCAGATGCGGCCCACTTCGCCGGCGGCGCGCGCCGCCTGCACGTGGCACAGGTCGGTGAGGAAGGCCGTCAAGCCGGGCAGACCTTCGGCCAGCGTGGGATTCTCCGGCCCCTTCTTTTCGAGCTCGATCAAGTCCAGGATCTGGAAGCGCGACGCCAGCAGCCAGCACAGCGCATCGGCCAGCGGAAACGTCACGCCCTGGCGCGCGCCCTGGTACAGCTTCTCGCCATCCGCGTCGCCCACTCGCCGCAGGTGGCCGAGCGTCCACAGCCACATCTGCATGGCGGTGGCCAGCGCGCAGGCGCCGGTGCCGGGCCGGTCGTTGGCGATCACCCGCATCTCGCGGATCCATTCGCGGAATTGCGTCAGGAACAGCTCGTCGGCCATGGTCACGCTGAGTTGGCGGCGCTGCACCGCCTCCGGCCCCTCATAAGTGGCTTCGAGCTGCGCATCCATCCACTTGTGCCCCAGGAACCCGGGGCAATCTTCGGTGATGCCGTAACCGCCCATCAGGCTCACCGCTTCGCGCATCATCTGCGCTCCGTGGCCGGTGTTCCAAAGCTTGCAGGCTGGGCACAACACGTTGGCGACGCTATCGAGCACGGCGTACTCGGTGACCACATCGCCGGCCAGTTCGGGGCGCTTGCCGGCCAGAAATTCGATGGCGTCCTTCGAGATCTGCCGCCGGCTCTTCAGCGCGGCGCTGCCGGTCAAGCCGCGCTGCTCCAGTGCCTCGGCGCGGCGCTGTTCCAGCGGATCGAGGTAATCGAACACCCGCGCCGCTTCGAACCCCAGCGCGGCGCTGGCTTCGCCGGTGGCCCACACTTCCACCAGCCGATGCACGGCATCTTCTTTCAATTGCAGACCGAGCTCATAGCGCGGCGATCCGGGCGTGGCGATCGAGCCGCCGCGGAACCGGTTGCGGTGGTAGCGGATCACCGGCTCCACCGCCGAGAGCAGCTTGGCCGACGTCATAATGGCCACCGTGACGCGCGTCCGGCGGAAAACCGCTTCGATGACTTCGCCGTGGCTGTAGCGCGGGACGATCACGCCATCCTTCACCATATACCCGCCCACGATCCGGCTGGCCGGCACCGTCATGCTGAAGATCGGGTCGCAGGTGGAAGAGAGCTGGTGCACCAGTTTGCGCGTCGGCGTGCCGCGGTCGAACAGCCCCGGGTCGTTTTCTTCGAGGATCACCATGCAGCTACCCTTGATGCGCGGATCGTCGGAATCCACCGCCGCCGTCACGAAGTTGGCGAAGCCCATGTTGGTGATGAAACGGCCGCGCTTGTCCACCTGCAGCATCGGCTCTTCGCCCGGCTTCCAGTCCGCAATCTTGACTTTGCCGCCCAGAATGCCGGTCTCGACGCCCACGTAAGGGATGGGTTCGGTCAGGCAGAAGGCGCCGCGCCAGGGCTTGCGGTCCTCGCCGGGCTGCGCCGGAGCGCACCGGCTCATATAGTAGTCGCGCTGCTCGGCGGTGCCGCGCTCATGGATGGGCGAAAGCGCCAGGAATCCCGCCAGGCTGCCGGTGGCCGCGCCCGCATCCACCCACGCCAGTTCGAACGCCGTCAGCGCCAACGCCAGGTTCTTCGGGCCTGCAATGAAGCCGCCGTGCTCCGGGTCCAGCCCCGCGCCAGTGATGCCGGACTCGTCGAACGCTTTCCACAGTTCCGCCTTGTCCGCAGTCCACTCGTGCGTGTTGCGCCCGCCCGCCGCTACCAGCCGGGCCACCGGGCCGCGGGCTACCGCCCGGGTGGACTGCACCAGCATCTGCAAATCGTAGCGATCCGCGAAGCGCCACAGGATCTGCCGGACATCGTCGCCCGGCAGGGCGCGCAAGTACTCTTTTTGAACTCCGGCAGCGACTGGCAAATGTTGCCGTCCTTTCCTTAGGCCCGGTCCTGCGCCAAATCACGCAAGCCAGGCACGAAATCGACTGAAACCTGTTGATTCTGCAATCAGATTGCCAGGGAGGCAAGAACGAGAAATATCAATAGGCTGTACAGAATATCAACATATTATCAGGTTTCTATATGCTGAAATTCACCCAGGTTGGGGGCGGGGGGACTGGCGGAGGTCAGTAGTTCACGTTCGTTGCTGGGCCAACGGCAGAGATCATCTTCCGCACGGCCGGGCTCGCATCGATCACCACGCACTCAACGTCCTCGTGCCCTTTGGCCCAAACCCTGAAAATCTCGTCCGCGAAAGCCTGCCCAATCATCTCGATACCCGCCAAGTCGAAAACGACGGCTTTGAACCGCTCAACCCTCGCGAGTGCCCTCTTGGCCTGCGAGCGTGAGATCAGTTTCTCCTCCCCGAACCTGGCTAACCGCAGAGGAACCACCGTTTTCGAGAAGTCGTAATTCTCGCCGGACGAGTATCGGTCGAACACGTCCTTAAGCGTCCGATCCGTATTGTTGTCCAGCGCCATCGTTACCATTGTACTGGACTCAGCGTCTTCGTTATCCATTGGGGCGTGCACCAAATCGAAGAGGCGTTTTGCGCTCGAGGAGAATGCTGCACAATAGTCTGCTCAGGCAGCGTGGCGCCGGCCTGCGATACCATGGGCACTTGTCCCAGCCTCTGCCACGATTACGGTTCGATCTCGACTTCATGCCATCGCCGGCCGCCGAGCACCCCGGGCTGCTGATCCGCGATGGACACCACTTCTCCGAAGCGGTGCTGATCGTTCCCCCGCTGCTGGTGGAATCGCTCGAATGCTTCGACGGCGAGAATACGGATCTCGATCTGCGAGCCGTGCTGGTGCGGCTGATCGGCGATCTCGAGGTGGGCGAAATCGCCAGCAACCTGGTCGAGACGCTGAGCGGCGCCGGTTTCCTGGAAGACGAGAATTTCGCCCGCATGGAGCGGGAGCGCCGGCGCCAATTCGCCGCCGAGCCGGTGCGCCAACCGGCCCACGCCGGCGGCGCTTACCCGGCCGGCGCCGAAGCCCTCAGCCGGACCTTGGCGCGCTATATGATTGGCGACGCGCCCGCCCCGCCAGCCGGCCGGTTGATGGCGATCGCGGCGCCGCACGCCAGCCCGCAAGGCGGCGTGCAATCGTATCGCGCCGCTTACCGGATGTTGCGGCCGGAGGATTGCGACCGGACCTTCGTGATCCTGGCAACCTCGCACTACGGCCGTCCGGGAAAGTTCGGCCTGACCCGCAAGAACTTCCTCACCCCGCTGGGAGAGTCGCCAACCGATGTCCGGCTGGTGGACTGGCTCGCGGCGCGCGCTCCCGGCGCCATTGAAATGGAAGATTTCTGCCACTCCTTCGAGCACACCGTGGAGCTGGAGCTGATCTTCCTGCAACACGCCTTCGGGCCCCAGGCGCGCATTCTGCCGATTCTTTGCGGAGCGTTCGCCAAAAGCCTGATCGAAGGCCGCAAGCCGGAAGATGACGAAGGCGTGCACCGGTTTATCGACGCGCTGGCGGAACTGCGCGAGCGCGAAGGCAACCGCCTTTTCTGGATCTTGGGAGTGGACATGGCGCACATGGGCACGCGCTACCAGGACCCGTTCAAAGCCCGCGCCAGCCAGGGCGTGATGAACGAAGTGGAGGCGCGCGACCGCGAGCGCATCGCCCGCATCAACTCGGGCGACGCGGACGGCTTCTGGGATCTGGTGCGGGAAAACCACGACGATCTGAAGTGGTGCGGGTCGTCGCCCTTCTATACCTTCCTCAAAGCCGCTCCCCGGGCGCGCGGCGAACTGCTCAGCTATGAACAGTGGAACATCGACGAAGCGAGTGTGGTGAGTTTCGCCGGCATGTCGTTTTCGGAGCCGTGACGCGGGCTTCGTCAGGCAAGAACACACATAGCTCACCTTTCGAGAACGCGTCCTGGATTAGAACACGCTGGTGGCTCCCGACGGAATCACAACAGCAAGAAAGGTACGTGATCGCACATTCCCGGGCCTCGGCGGGTGCCTGGCAAGTTACCAAAAAGCGGCATTCCGGCGCCCGAAACTGCCCGATTTCCCAACCGACCAAGCGCAAAATCAGCGACTTACGGATATTAGTAAGTGGCGTCATGAGTGCTCTAATTGCTTTTTGACTCACTAAAACAAGTTTGAAAGGTAAACGAGAATCATGGTATATAATCAAGTCGATCCGCTATTGTTAGTGGTGATAGCCCACGGTGTTTTGGCGCATGTGTAGAATATTTCAACTAGCGGCTCTCGGCACCCTGCTCGCGGCCACCGCGAGCGCTGATGTCATCGTACTGAGTTTCGATGGCCTCCAGGATGATGAGGCGGTTCTTGATTATTACAACGGTGGCTACGGCTCGAAAGGCAGCGGACCCGGACCCGGCGATGGGATTACCTTCACCTCCAACGGAACGGCTTATATCAGCATTAACAACGGCGGGACCGGACAATTCGCCGGGACCCCTGTTGGAGACACGGCCTTTACCTTCTTGACCGGCGACACTGCGACGATGAATGTCCCGGCAGGTTTCACCACTGGCTTTTCCTTCTACTATTCGGAGGTTTTCAATTCAGAGACGATCTATATCTGGAGCGGACTCAACGCTACTGGAACGCTTCTGGCGACAGTTCCACTGCCGATCACGCCCAGCGAGCAGGGCTCGAACCCAGCTTGCTCAAATGCCGACGACACGTTCTGTCCATTCTTCGCCTTGGGAGTCACTTTCGTAGGCACGGCAGAGTCGGTGGACTTCAGCGGAGCGGAGGGCCAAGTCGCCTTCGACGACATCACCCTAGGCAGCGATACCCCAGGTGTCCCGGAACCGGCTGCATTCATCTCGCTCGGCTTTGGTTTGGCTTCCCTCCTGGTGTTTTCCGGAAGACAGCGGAAACTTCAGCAGGGCTGGTGGACGCCCGGCTCGATGAGCCGCCGACTACGGCCACGGCCCTGCGTTTCCTTGTAACGCCGGCGGTCTTTGCCGCCGGTCCCTTGCGAACAACCCACTGTGCGCGCTGTCTTTCGTCAGACGGGCCACTCGATGACCATGTAATGATCGCACGAGAGAATTCTCGGGAGTTGGTCGACTCGCGTTTCCAGCAGCGTTCGCTGACACTCGAAGTCATGCTTCATCCGCAAAGCGATCTGGCGGTCGCTCCTGCGTCTGACATCTGCAGAGGCTATCAAGATGCTCCGGATCGCAATCGAAAGCAATCTGCCAGCTCGACAACGACCGTAGCGTGCTCCTCGGATCCGGCGCCGTCCGCTCAGGACACGTAATAGCCTTCCCTGGCTTGCACCACCAAGTCCTTCTTCTTCACGGTCAGATGAATATGCCGGTAAGCCGCGGTTTCGCCGGTCTGGTCGGAGGTGTAGCCAATGCTGTACTGGCTGCGAAGCTCTTCCTCGATCTCGGCGAATACTTTGTCGATCGGCAGGTGGTGCGACACCTCGATAAACCTGCCGCCGGTCTCGCGTGCCATCTGCTCCAACACCTTCTTGCCTTCCCCGCGATCCCCGCCATTGGGGTAGCCTCCACCGCCGCCGGGATAGCCGCCCCCGCCACCGGGATAGCCTCCGCCACCGCCCGGATAGCCCATCCCTCCGCGGCGCCGTCCCATGCCGGGGCCGTAGCCATTGTTGGTGTAGGGGTTGGAACCGGAAAACAGAATCGAGTACACCAGCGTATCGGCTCTCTGCGCGCTGGAAACCGCCTCGAACAGCGTATACCTGCTGCCCCGATCCACTCCATCGGTCAGCAGCACCATCGCCTTGCGGCCCTTCTGCTTGATCATCAATTCGTCGGCCGCCAGCTTCACTGCGTCATACAGATGCGTGCCTCCGCGCCGGGCGCCTCCGGAACCGCCGCTATCGTCGGGCGGATATCCACCGCCGCGCTGCCGCTGCAATTGCGGTTCCGTCACCTGCAATTCGTCCAGCGCTTTTTCCAGCTTCGCCCGCGAGGGCGTCAGGTCCTCCAGCAGTTCCACTTCTTTGTCGAAATGAATCAAGAAGGCCAGGTCGCGGTCCTCGCGCAGCACCTGGTCGAAAAAGCGCCGGCTGGCGTCGCGTTCATCGTTCAGCACGGTGCGCTGGCTGCCGCTGGTATCCACCAGCAGCCCAAGCGTCAGCGGCAGGTCGGTGTCCCGCGCGAAGTAGCGAATCACTTGCGCGTGTCCCTCTTCGTCCAGCACGAAATCTTCTTTGTCCAAATCTTTGACGATTTGCCCCTTCTTGTCGCGCACCGTGGCGAAAATGTTCACCACTTTCACTTCCGCCGAGTACTTCGCTGGCGGCTGGCTGGGCGCGGCAGGCGCTGCGCTCGGGGCCGAGGGGGGCGGCGGCTGGCTGGGCGCCGCAGCAGTTGGCGTTGCGCCCTGGGCTGGGGGCTGCTGCTGCCCGCGTAGCCAGTGCGCAGCCGGGAGCAGCGTGAAAGCGGAAAGCAGACTCCGCCTGGACAGGTTCATATCGTCTCTCTCTTCGTTGATTACAGATGCGCCCGCCCGGCTGAGGGTTACCATCACGGCGCTCGAAAAGATTTTGGAACCTATCCGAAAGCCGCTTGTCGCACGTCCGAACTGCGAAGGGCCACGCCGCGCACCTAATGTAACCCCGGGCCCTTCTGAAACGTTTATGCTTAGTTCAGACAGTGCTTCAGGTTTCGAGCTGGGTGGGAATTCTAGTCCGCGCCGTGGCGTGCCTTCTGGCCGCCGGCGGCCTCGCACGCGCCGCCGATCCCCCACTGGTGCCGGTCGGGGTTTGCGAGGTGTTGCGCGATCTGGCGTCCTGGGATAGCAAGAACGCCGCCGTCGTCGGGCGCTACAGCTTCCGGCCCACCGGCCGCTGGGTGAGCGAGCAAGTCTGCGACCCCGGCGCCGCAGATCCGCCGCAGCTCTGGATCATCGAGGACGAAAAAGACGGTCCCCGGCCGCCCGAGCGCTTCGAGTTCGACGCCGCGGTAATCCACCTGAAGCTCAGCGCGATCACGCGCCGCACCGCGCTCGCCAAGTTTCGCTTCGGCACACCCGGCTATGACCGCTGGGCCGTCATCTACGGCCGCGTCGAAGCGCGCAAAGGCGACGACGCCAAGCAAGCCCCGGCCAACCTGGTGATCCGCGGCGCCGCCGTCATCCTTTTCCTGAACGCCGAGTAACCAGGCCGGCTCATCTTCTCCCACCGGCCCGGTGCTATAACATTGGTGGGGCGGGCTTCAGCCTGCCAACGCCCGCTTGCGGGCGCATTTGTTCGCGCTCCGTCGGGAACGCACTCCCATGACGCCGAGTTTGACTCAATGAAACGCTTCGCCGTGTTTGCCTACCTTCTGGCATCGCTCATCCCCGCCTCCGCCCAGCAGCGGGATTATCCCGTCAAGCCAGTGCCCTTCACCGACGTTCACCTGAACGACACCTTCTGGGCGCCGCGCATCGAAATCAACCGCACCATCACCATCCCGCATGCGTTCCGGAAGGAAGAGGAAACCGGCACCGTCGGCAACTTCGTCCGCGCCGCGCAGTCGCTGCGCCACGAGCCGTTCGAGAACCACCACTATCCGCGTTATCCATTCGACGATTCCGACGTCTACAAAGTGATCGAAGGCGCCGCCTACACGCTCAGCGTTCATCCCGATCCGAAGCTCGAAGCCTACTGCGACGATCTCATCCAAAAAATCGCCGCCGCCCAGGAACCCGACGGCTACCTCTACACCGCGCGCACCATCGATCCGCTGCACCCGCATCCGTGGTCGGGCACCGAGCGCTGGATCTTCGAGGGCGTCGGCAGCCACGAACTCTACGATCTCGGCCATCTCTACGAAGCCGCCGTGGCCTACTACCAGGCCACCGGCAACCGCGCCCTGCTCGAGGTCGCCCTGCCCAGCGCCAACATGCTCGTCCAAACCTTCGGCCCCGGCAAACGCGAAATCTGGCCCGGCCACCAGGTGGTCGAGATGGGACTCGTCAAACTGTGCCGCATCACCGGCGACCGGCGCTATCTCGATCTCGCCAAATTCATGCTCGATTCACGCGGGCCGCAAAGCGCCGAGAAGGGCGCCGGCAACGCCTACGTCGAAGCCAACAAGCGCGTCGTCGACCAGACCGACGCCCCCGCCGGCGGCCATGCCGTACGCGCCATGTACATGTACTCCGGTATGGCGGACGTGGCCGCGCTCACCGGCGACAGCGCCTACTCGACCGCGCTCGACCGCATCTGGGATGACGTCGCCGACCGAAAACTGCACGTCACCGGCGGCGTCGGCGCGCGCGCCTAGGGCGAATCCTTCGGCGAGGATTATGAGCTGCCGAATCTCACCGCTTATAACGAAACCTGCGCCGCCGTCGGCAACGATTTCTGGAATCACCGCCTCTTCTTGCTGCACGCCGATGCCAAGTATATCGACGTGATGGAGCGGACACTTTATAACGGCTTGATTTCCGGCGTCGCGCTGGATGGCGTCACCTTCTTCTATGAGAATCCGCTGGAGGCCACCGGCTTGGCCGCGAAGGACCAGCGCAGCCCCTGGTTCGGCTGCCCCTGCTGTCCCGGCAACATCACCCGCTTCATGGCTTCCGTGCCCGGCTACGTCTACGCCCAGCGCGGCGACACGCTCTGGGTGAACCTGTTTGCGGCCAGCACCGCCCGCATCAAGATGGATAACGGCCGGACCGTGCGCGTGACGCAGCAGACGCGCTACCCGTGGGACGGCGCCGTGAAGATTTCCGTCGCGCCGGACCAGGCCGCACCCATTACCATCCGCGTCCGCATCCCCGGTTGGGCGCGCGGCGAACCCATTCCGAGCGACCTCTACCGCTTCGCCGCTCCCGTAGCCGAACAGCCCACGCTCAAAGTGAATGGCGCCGCCGTCCCCATCCACTTCGATAAAGGCTATGTAGCAATCACTCGCACCTGGGCCGCCGGCGATACCATCGAGCTGAACCTGCCGATGCCCGTGCGCCGCGTGGTGGCCAACAGCCAGGTCGCCGCCGACCGCGGCCGCGTAGCCCTCCAGCGCGGCCCCATCGTCTTCGCCGCCGAATGGGCCGACAACCCCGGCGGCCGCGTGCGCAACCTCGTGCTGCCCGATCAAGCGCCGCTGCGCGCCGAGTTCCGCCCCGCTCTGCTCAAGGGCGTCGAGGTGGTGCAAACTCGCGCCGTGGCGCTCTCCCGCGATGAGAACGGCAATCTCATCCGCACGCCCGAGGAAGTCACTTTCATCCCCTACTACGCCTGGGCCAATCGCGGCCCCGGCCAGATGATGGTGTGGATTCCCAATTCCGAATCCACCGCGCGCCCCGCTCCGCCGCCCAGCGTCACCACCAACGCCACGCTCACCGCCAGCGGCGCCAACAACCCGAACCCCGTTAAAGCCGACGATGACCCATCCTCATCCGCCGACCCCGCTCTCCACTTCGATTGGTGGACCGAGGATCTCGCCGCGCGCACCGGTTGGATCGAGTACGCGTTTGCCAAACCGGTCACGGTCTCCGAGGCCGCTCTCTATTGGTTCGATGACACCGGTCACGGCGCCGTCCGTGTCCCCGCCTCGTGGCGCATCCTCTATCGCGACGGCACCGCCTGGAGGTCGGTGGAAGTCACCGGCCAGTATGCGACCGAGAAAGACCGCTACAACAAAGTCGCGTTTCAACAAGTCACGACAACCGCTCTCCGCGTGGAAGTGACCATGCAGCCGAGTTACTCAGCGGGGATACAACGCTGGAAAGTGAGATGAGCCGATCATTGGGTCGCGCATGTGCATACCGCATATTGGGTTTTGGAACGTCTTGGGTTGGCGCCTAGGGGGTACCGGAGTGTTGCCGCCCCCTCGTGCTAACATTCCACACGGAATGATCTGGCTGCTCAGGCAGACTTATTCCGATCTGGGCCGGTTCCTGGGAAGGTACGCGCGAGTTAGCCGAGGCAGGCTTTCACCTTTTCCGCCAGGCCCGCCCCCGTGTACGGTTTCTGGATGAAGCCTGAAACCGGCTGGCCTTCGAACAGCGTCATGGTCTCGGACTCGCTGTAGCCGCTCGATACCAGGACCTTCACCTCGGGGCGGATCCTCCGGAGTGCGGGAAGCGCCTCCTCACCGCTCATGCCGGGCATGCTCAAATCCAGCATTATGAGCCCGATTTCGCCGGGATGTCTCTTGAGCAGGTCGATGGCAGCCAATCCGCTCTCCGCCAGCAGAACTGTGTACCCGTAGCGCTGGAGGGCAGTTCTCACCATCTCGCGTACCAGTTTTTCATCATCCACCACGAGCACCACCCCGGCGCCTTGGCGCACCGCGTCGCGGGCCGCCACCGGCCGTTCGCCGGCCGGACTCTCCGCCGCGGCAAACAGCACCGTGAAGCGACTGCCTCTGCCCGGCGCGCTGCTGACCATGATCGCGCCTTTGTGGCCGCGCAGAATGCCGGCGACCGCCGCGAGCCCGAGCCCGCGCCCCGTGAACTTGGTAGAGAAGAAGGGGTCGAAGATCCTGGCCCTGGTGGCATCGTCCATGCCACACCCGGTATCGCGCACTTCGAGCCGAACGTGCTTTCCCGGCGACAGCGTCGCCGCCTCCGGGTGGAGTTGCAAATACCGTTCGTTCACGTCCTGGACGCCGGTCTTGACTGTGATCAGCCCTTCCTCGCTGCCAATCGCATCCGCCGCATTGAGCACCAGGTTCATGAACACCTGCTGTATCTGACCGCGATCGGCTTGGATCGTCGGCAGACCCTGCTCCAGATCGAGATCCAGCGCGATCTTTTTGGAAATCGATGTGCGGACGAGCGCGGCCATTTCGGGGATCAGGGCCGAGAGATTCAACGCCTCCACCACAAACTTGCCCTTGCCCGCGTAAGCCAGCATCTGCCTGGTCAGGTGAGCGGCTTGCTGGCCGGTCTTGATGACTCCGTCCAGCAGTTCGATGGCGGGGTGATCGGGCGAGAGCATCTCCTGGGCCAGGCTGGCGTTGCCGATCACGCCAACCAGCAGGTTGTTGAAGTCGTGGGCCACGCCGCCCGCCAGCAGTCCCAGGCTCTCCAGCTTTTGGGCTTCCCGCAGGCGCTCCTCGGCATGCTTGCGCTCGGTGATATCGGTCGCGGCGCCGAGCCATTCGACGATTTCGCCGTTCGCATCCCGCAGCGGGACCGCGCGCGAGAACGTCCAACCGAGCGTGCCGTCCACGCGCAGGACGCGATGTTCCAGTTCGAAGGTTTTCTTGGCCCGGATGGCTTCGCCGATGGCCGCCATCACGCGCGACTGATCGTCCGGGTGAATGTATTGTTGCAGCCAGGTGCGGCTTGGCTTTTCCGTGTCGGCGATAAAATCCCGGCCACTCAGGTGACGCATCTCGCTCCAATCCGGACTCATACGATACACCACATCCGAACTGGCCATCACCAGCGCGCGGAATCGCTGCTCGCTCTCGCGCAGCGCTTCTTCGGCCCGCTTGCGATCGGTGAGATCCAGGCACGTGTAACCGAATCGAGGGAACCCGGAACGCCCGGTCCCCAGGTAGCTGGCCGTCACCAGCATCCACCGTTCCTCGCCGTCCGCGAACCGGCGCGCGTACTCCCTCGAGACGGGCTTGCCGGTGCGCCGGCTCTCTTCGAAAAGACCGGCCCACACTGGCACGGCCTCTTCCGGGGTGCCGGCCTCGGTGACGGATTTGCCGGCGATCGATTCCCGGTCTACTCCTAACCTCTCCGCCGCAGCCTGATTGCAGGAAACGTGAACGATGCGGCCATCGATCAGTTCCTCGATTCCCCGCATCATCCCGGGGCTGTCGAAGAACGTGCGCAGGACGGCTTCGCTTTCCCGTAGCGCCTCCTCCGTCAGCTTGCGCTCGGTGATGTCGGTGAATACCACGCCGAATCGGCCGGGTTCGGTCTGGAAGGCGCCCACCTGGTACCACCGTTCCTGGGGACCGAAATACGCTTCGAACCGCGCCGGTTCTCCCGTGAGCGCCACCTTGCCATAGCGCTCGATCCACACGGGCTCGGCATCGGGGAACAACTCCAGCAGGGTCGGCCCGAGGACATCCGCCGCCTGCAGGCCGGTGTGACGCTCGAATGCGGGGTTGAGCGCCAGATGACGGTAGTCGCGTGGCTTTCCCGCTGCATCGCAGATAATCTCGCACAGCGCGAAGCCCTCGGCCATGGTCTCAAACAGCGTCCGATACCGCTGCTCGCTGGCCCGCAGAGCCTCTTCGGCGCGTTTGCGTGCAGTGATCTGCTCGCTGAAGATGATGATTCCCCCGATTTCGCCGTTCCCGTCGCGCCAGGGATGGATTTCCCAGCGAATCCAGTCCAAGTCCCCGTTGGCACGAGGGAACGGATCTTCCTCGCATTTTTCCACTGCGCCGGCCAGGCAGCGGCGGTGGATCTCCTTCCAACGCTCCGATATTTCCGGGAACACGTCGTAGTGACTGCGCCCGATGGGTTCCTGCTCGCCGAGGGCGTAGTCAACCATCCATCTCCGGCTGACCGCCACATATCGCATTTGCCGGTCCAACATCGCAATGGCCGCCGGCGCGTGCTCGACGAACAGCCGTAGCCGCCCCTCGCTCGCCCGCAGCGCCGCCTCGGCCCGCTTGCTTTCGGTGACGTCCCGGTGAAAGCCGATCATTCGGGTGGCATGCCGCTGTTCAGCCTCACCTTCAAAGAAGGTGCGGCTCGCGCCCAGGATCCAGTGAACCTCGCCGTCCGGCCAGATGACGCGGTATTCGGCTGCGGACAACTCTTGCGATTCGGTCCTGGCGCCTTTTTCCAGGCTCTCGCGAATCCGCGTTCGGTCTTCGGGATGGATCCGCTCGATCAACTGCGGATACGCGATCTCCGCATCGGGCGGCAGCCCCCATACGGCTTTGGCTTCCCGGTCCCAGAAACACTCGCCTGTCGCCAGGTAGTACTCGAAGGTGCCTATTCCCGCAGCATCCAACGTCAGTCGAAGCTTTTCCTCCCGCTCTCGCAACACCGCCTCGGCCCGCTTGCGCTCGCTCCCGTCGGAATTCGCCTGGATTAACGCGGTGACCGTGGCGATCAGCGCCGCCGGCTCAACCGGCAACTGCCAGTACGCTTCCACCCCGCTTTTCAATGATTCCGGGTAGTCGCCGCGTTCGCTCCGGCTCGAGATGTGCAGCAGCGGAATGGATGCAGTCCGCGGATCGGACTTCAGCCGTCTCGCAACCGCAAAGCCATCCATTCCGGATAACGCAATGGCAAGAACGACCAGCGCGGGCTGTCTTTCCGCCGCCAGTTGCAGCGCATCGGTCCCGGTGACGGCTTCGATGACTTCGAATCCCGCCTCACGGAGGACTTCGTCGCGAGCGCCGCGAAGCGCAACGTCATCGTCGACGGACAAGATCGTATGGGGCATAGCACCGCCGTGAAATGACCGCCGGATCGAATTGCATTCCGGGTTGGCCACCCTGGCGGTTCATGCCTGGCGCCATAGCATACGATTCTATCTCACCGACCAGGCGTTGTGACGCGCGGTGGGAAATCCGGGCCCCTTAATAGGGCCGCCGGCCGACCCAGTTGCCTGGCGGAGCGTAGTCGCAAACCCAAACCTCGCGTCCTCTGCCTTGCGCCACTGCGCATCCCACTTCTTTGGTGGCGCCCCAGACGATTTGCGTGTAGTGCCCGCAAACGCTGCGGCATCTGTTCGAGCTGTAGTCGTAGTCCCGGGATTCCGCGGCCCACGCGTTGACCACCTGCGCGGCCGATGCGGTCGCGCCCGAGATCTCGAACAGGTTCTCGCCATAGGTCGAGTTCGGGCGGTGCGTGAATTGCCTGCGCGCCAAGAGAACGTCGGCCCAGTCTTGCGAACGGGCGGCCAACCGGTCGGACCACGCCAGAGGAGCGATTCCCACCCGCGCTCGCACAGCGTTGTGGGCGGCGAGCATGCCGCGCGCCAAGGAGGATGGCGCCACGGCTGGCCGCCCCTCGCCAAAATGCCGCCATTGCGCGCCGCCGGCTCCGGCCAGCACGATCACAAGCCAGCACGTGTGTCGCATGCTTCGATACGGTATCGATTGTACCGCCGAGGCTGAATCCGGCGGTTGGTTGTACTCCAGTTGTTTTTGATCCGCTTTATGATGGAAGAACCGGTGTCGAATCGATGACTGGCTGGAACCAACCACAGACTTCCGCATCTCCGCCCTTGCTTCGCGTCTCTGTCGAAGCTACACCCGGCGATGTGCAGAGCTACGCCTTCAGCCAGCCATTTCGTATCGGCCGCACCGACGACTGCGGTCTCCCGGTCAAGAACGAGTACGTCAGCCGCAACCACGCGGAGGTCGTGTTCGAGAACGGGCAGTGGTGCGTGCGCGACCTCAATAGCGGCAACGGTCTGTTCGTCGACGGCCGGCGCACGCAGATGGTGCTGGTCGGTTACTCCGCGACCTTCCGGCTGGGGATCGCCGGACCGATCGTGTCGATGACGGTGGTGCCGCCTCCACCGCCCCCACCTCCGCCTCCGGCGCCACCTCCGCCTCCGGCGGCCGCCGCCCCGGCAGTAGCACCTGCGGCGGATGCGCTGGCGAGCTATATCGATCACTACTTCGGCGCCGGCTCGGACGACAAGCCGGCGGGGCAGCACACGATGCTCGTCCGCCGTGCGTTCACTCACGTCCAGAAGAAGCAGAAGCGGAAATACGGTTGGATCATCGGGGCGCTGGCGTTATTGCTCGTCTGCATCGGTGCCTACTCGTTCTATCTGCACCAGCAGGCGAGCAAGCGGAAAGAGATGGCGGAGAGCCTGTTCTACGCCATGAAGTCGCTCGACCTCGACATCGCCAATGTCCGGCAGCTCGTGACCGAT
>JBEKKO010000053.1:0-31537 GCA_050010695.1 Bryobacteraceae bacterium | reverse complement strand
CTCTCCCGCAATTTCGGTCAGCATTACGCCATTGCAGCAGGCGTCCACCACTGCTCCGGCAATTGGCTGGTGGTGATGGACTGCGACTTGCAGGACCGCCCGGCCGAGATTCCGAATCTGTACCGCAAGGCCCTGGAAGGTTATGACATCGTATACGCTTTGCGCCACAACCGGCATGACAAATGGATGAAGCGCGCTCTCTCGCGCTGCTTCGCGTCGATTTACAACGTTCTGAGCGACATCAAGATCGATCCGCGCGCCTGTAATTTCTCCATTGCGTCGAGACAGGTGATCGAAGGTTATTGCCGTCTCAAGGAACTCAACCGGTCCTATCACCTCCTGCTGCGTTGGCTCGGCTTCCGGTTTACCTATCTCCAGGTCGAACACTCGGACCGCTTCGCAGGCCGTAGCGCCTACAACATCCGGCGGGGGGTTCTGTTGGCCATCGAGTCAGTCACGTCGCAGTCCAACAAGCTGTTGATTTTGTCGATCCGCGCGGGCTTCCTGATGTCGGGCTCGGCGGTGCTGGTGGGCCTGTATTGCGTCCTGCGGTACCTGAGGCACGGCACAGGAGTAACAGGCTGGACCAGCATGATTGTGTCCCTCTATTTCATCGGCGGGCTGATTCTGGTCAACCTGGGACTGGTGGGGTTGTATCTGGGCAAGGTTTTCAATGAGGTGAAGGAACGGCCGCTATACCTCATCAAGGAGACACTGAACTTCCAAAGCGACGAAGCAGCGGTGCCCTCCACGCGAAGAGCACTGTACTCGCAGCGGGACCCTTACTAGCCAGTCAGTGAGCCAGTCGACCACGCCGTGGTGCGCCCAAAACGCTATGCAGATCAATATTCTCGAGTACCTGGAGAACGGCGCTGCAAGGCAACACCCAGACAAGGTTGCAATCCTCGATTCGCCGCGCTCTTACACTTTCGCCGAGCTGGAACGCTACGCGAGGCGGTGTGCAACGCTGCTGATTCGCCGGGCTGACGTCACCGGCAGGCCGGTTGCGGTGTTTCTGCCCAAGTCGGCGCATGTGGTCTTCGCGGATTTGGGCATCGTCTACAGCGGCAACATCTACGCCAACCTCGACATCAAGTCGCCTGCGCAAAGGGTCAAGGGGATCATCGGCAACATCGCTCCCGTCCTGGTGATCACCTGGCGGGCGCTCGCCCCGCAACTGGCTGCCATCGGCGTGCCGGACGCCGCTCTCTTTTTCATCGAAGACATCGAGGACGAGAGCCTGCAGCCGGATGGAGCGGCCCTGTGGCGGCGTCTGGAAGGCGTCGTCGACACCGACCCGCTTTGCATCATCCACACCTCCGGATCCACCGGACTCCCCAAGGGCGTCGTGCTCAGCCACCGCGGCACGATCGACTTCATGGACTGGTGCTTTGCAACACTGAAGCTCGATGGCAGCGAGCGCATCGGCAGTCTGTCGCCCTTCTATTTCGACATCTACACCCTGGAATTGAACCTCTGCATCTCCAAGGGCGCCACGCTTGTCATCATCCCCGACCAGTTGGCCATCTTCCCGGCCAGGCTGGTGGAATTCCTTGCGCAGCAGGCCATCAGCTTCCTCTTCTGGGTGCCATCCATTATGGTCACCATCTGCAACCAGGGACTGCTGGGGCAGTTCGACCTTTCCGCGCTCAAAACCGTTTTCTTCGCCGGCGAAGTCTTCCCCATGAAGCACCTGAACCACTGGCGCCGGGCGCTTCCGCAGGCGACCTTCGTCAACTTGTACGGCCCCATCGAGATCACCGTGGATTGCACCTATTTCGTGCTCGATCGCGAATTCGGCGATGATGAGGGCCTGCCCATCGGCTTCCCCTGCCGCAACACCGACATCCTGATCCTCAACGCGGACAATCGGCCCTGCGCAGTCGAGGAGCGAGGCGAACTTTGCGTCCGAGGCAGTTCGCTCGCCTTGGGGTATTGGAACGACCCCGAGAAGACCGCGAAAGCCTTCGTGCAGAACCCGCTGAACACCAGATACCCGGAGCTGATCTACCGCACCGGCGACCAGGTCTATCGCAACCGCCGCGGCGAAATCATGTTCGTCGGCCGCATGGACTTCCAAATCAAGCACATGGGTTACCGCATCGAACTGCCGGAGATCGAGTACCAGGTGCTGGCCATCGAGCAGATCGCCAACGCCTGCGTTCTGTATAACAAGGGTAAGAAGGAAATTGCTTTGTTCTACCAGACCAGGGACGGAACCGATCTCTCGCCTGCCGCCATCCGCCAGGCGCTTGCACAGATTTTCCCCAAGTACATGCTGCCCACCGCCTTTCACCAGATGAAGGACCTGCCGCGCAATCCCAATGGGAAGATCGACCGCAACGGTTTGAGCGTCAGGCTGGAGCAGATGGCGTGATCCAGCCCGTCCAGAACAGGGCGGACCTGTTGGAGGCCCTCGAACAAGTCCGGCGCGCAGGCGCTGGGCCGGCCACGAACTGGTTCGCGACGCCCGAACGGATCGAACGCTGGATCGGCCGCAATTCTCTCTTCTGCCTGCCAGGCGACCGCGCGCTGCTGATCCTGCGCCGCGATCGCGGATTCCACCGCGTCTATCACTCCGCGGCGGATCTCGAAGCTCTCTCCGCCGTGTTGCGGTCCCTCAGCGGGCCACTCAACGCCGAAGACGTTCTGATCGCCGATCTGGTCGGCCGGCCCCAGGACCTGGAGCCTGTCATCGGGATCTATCGCGAAAACGGTTTTTCCGAACACAACTGCCTGGTCCGCATGACCCGCACAGCGGCGCCGGAGGAAGTTGCTGAGATCGAGCCGGACGTCGAGTTCGCCGGGCCCGCCGACGTGGAAAGTGTCGTTGCCTTTCTCTGCCACCTCCTCGATCCCTACACCGACCAGATCCCGGATGAGGACGAAATCCGCGAAGCCGTCGCGCTCGGAAAACTCGTCATGGTCCGCCGCGACGATTCCTTGGGAGGCCTGCTCCTGTTCGAGACCGTGGGCGTAACATCCCACTTGCGCTATTGGTACGTCGATGACACGGTGCGCAATCGGGGGATCGGCGCGCGGTTGATCCGGCATTTTTTTCGCCTCACCCGCTCTAGCAGGCGTTGGATTCTATGGGTGGCCAGCGACAATTCCGACGCCATCGCGAAGTATCGCCACTACGGATTCCGGCCAGACGCTCTGGTTGACCGAATTATGATCGGGAGACGATAATAGGAAGTGCAAACCGTTGAAGATATCTTGAAAGAGATCCGCCCGGAATTCGATTTCGCGGCATCGGAGAACTTTATCGATGACGGAATGCTGGATTCCTACGACATCGTAACGCTGGTTTCGGACCTGGACAAGGCTTACGGGATTTCCATCTCCGGATTGGATATCGTTCCGGAGAACTTTCAGAACATCGCTTCCATCCAAAAGCTGCTGCGGAAATACGGTAAACCATGAACCTCACATTCAGCCACCGCAGAATCAGCGGTCTGCTGGCGGTGGTCCCGGCCAACGAACGTAGCTTCGTGGAGGACATGGCCAATTTCAATTCCCCGCCGGCTCGCTCGCTGAAGCTCATGAAGGTGATGGGATACGACAAACACCGCGTCGTCGATGGCCCGGTCTGCGCCTCCGATCTGGTCTGCTTCGGTATGGAACACCTGTTTGCCTCGGGCGCACTCGCCCGCGACGGGTGCGACGCGCTGATTGTCGTCACCCAATCGCCCGACTACATCATGCCGCCCACCAGCAGCGTAATCCAGGGGCGGCTCGGCCTGAAACAGGACATGTTCTGCCTGGACATTAATCAGGGCTGCGCGGGCTTCCTCATCGGCCTGTTTCAGGCCTTCTCCCTGCTGGAACAGCCCGCCTTGCGCAAGGTGGCCCTGGTCAACGTCGACGTGATGAGCCGGAAGACTTCGCCCAGGGATCGCAACAGCTATCCTCTGATCGGCGATGCCGCATCCATCGCCATCGTGGAGCGATCGCAAGACGGAACTGCGATTCACGCCAATCTCAAGATGGACGGCACGCGGCGCGACGCGCTCATGATCCCTGCCGGCGGGCTTCGCCTGCCCTGTTCGCCCGAAACTGCCGTAATGGAGGACGACGGCGAAAACAACTTCCGCGCCAAAGACAACCTGCGCATGGACGGCTCGGCGGTGTTCAACTTCGTGCAAGTCGAAGTTCCGCCCATGATTCGGGACTTGCTGCAAGCCGCGCAGGCCGGTATGGAGGATGTGGATTACTTCCTGTTCCACCAGCCCAACCGCTTCATGCTCCATAAGCTGGCAGACCAGATGAATGTCCCCTACGAAAAGATGCCCAGCAATATCGTCGAGTTGTACGGCAACTCGAGCGGGGTGACCATCCCCATGGCGATCGTACACAACCTGCGCGAGCGGCTTCTCACCGGTTCCATCCAAGCGTGCCTGGCGGGCTTTGGCGTGGGCCTGACATGGTCGTCGATGCTGATGCGCCTTGGCCCGCTCGATTTCTGTGAGTTAATCGATTACAAATGAGGACTGTCTATGGAAGGTTTTTACGAGAAGATTGCGGAGATCCTGGAAGTAGACACGCTCAACGCCTCCGATGAGCTGGCGGATTTCCCGGAGTGGGATTCTCTGTCCGTGCTTTCCGTAATCGCTATGATCGGTGCTAATTACGGCGTGAACCTGACGGCCTCCGATCTCCGCGGCGCCGCCACCGCCCAGGCTATCCGCGACCTGGTGGCACGCAAGAGCGGAAGGTAGCCGCATGGATGCCGCTCTCTACACGCTGGTTACCGGGGCTTCCTCCGGCCTGGGCCGTAGCACAGCCGTCCGCCTTTCGCGGGAACGCAACCTGATCTTGCACGGACGCAGTCCCGAACGCCTGGAGGAGACACTCGGGATGTGCCTCAATCGCGATCGACACGTCGTGTGGGCATTTGATCTGAAGAACCCCGGCGAGCTGGCGGATTCCCTTACTCCCCTGCTGGCTGCGTCCGCCCGCTCTGTCGAGGCCTTCGTGCACTGCGCAGGCATGGTGACGGTCCTCCCCATGCGCAGCGTGGACTACCGCGTGGCGCAGGAGATCATGAACGTCAACTTCTTTTCCGCCGCGGAGATCGTACACACACTTCTGAAGATAAAGGTCAACAGCCGGGCGCTTACGAACATTCTGTTCATCTCCAGCATCTGGAGCCGATTCGGCGCGCGCGGCCACAGCGCCTACTGTGCCAGCAAGGCAGCCCTGGACGGCCTGATGCGCGCGCTGGCTGTGGAACTGGCTCCCGCGATACGGGTCAACTCCATTCTCCCCGGCGCCATTCAGACGCCCATGGCCGCCCAAGGTCTCGCCGACCCGTCCATTGCCGAAAAGCTCGAACAGGACTACCCGATGGGAATCGGCCGCCCGGATGATATCGTGGATGCAATCGAGTTTGTCCTCTCCGGCAGAGCTCGCTGGCTGACGGGCCAGGAGATTGTGATAGACGGTGGTCGGACCGTGAATATGTCGCTGAAATAAAGGACAGGCAGATGAAGGATGTCCCTCTATTTCAAATTCCCGACGGCTCCTGGATCACAACCTTGCACCTGCTTTCCCTTCTGGAAGCGGTCAAAGCCCAGGACGCCAAGGTGCTCTACATCCACACCGGCCTTACCTTTGGTCCGCCTAACCGCCGACTGGGCCGCCAGGAGCTATTGAGGCATCTCTATGACGTCGTGGCTTCGCTCGGAGTCCCCACGCTTCTGTTCCCAACGTTTACCTTCAGCTTCTGCAATGGCGAGGATTACTCTGTGCAGAACTCGCGTTCCAGAATGGGAGCGCTCAACGAGTACGTTCGCCAATTGCCGGGGGCGATTCGCTCCGTGGACCCACTGCTGTCTTCGGTCCTGATTGGAGAAGACCGCGATTTCGTACAGAACATCGGGAGGCACTCCATCGGTGCGAACTCGACCTTCGACAAGTTGCACCAACGCGGCGCGGCCGTCAAGTTTCTGTTCGCTGGCACCACCGTGAGCGAGTGCTTCACTTACACTCATTACGTGGAGGAGCGCCTTGCAGCACCTTATCGGTACAAGCGCGATTTCACGGGCAACATCACGGATGGAGATCGGACGTGGGAAGATACCTACACTTTGTTTGTGCGCTACAAGGGTGTCGTGCCCACCTCCAGCGGGCTGCTGGAGAACGATCTGCTGCACCGCGGACTCCTGCGAAAGGTAGAGTGCGGGGCCAGTTCTATCTCCTGCGTTGATGAGCCCGACGGGTACGAGACCATCGCCGGACACCTGCGGGCGAATGTCAGTTCCTATCTGGACGCCGACCCAGGCGACCGTAACACCGAATTCTCCGTGCACAATATGGTGGCATTATGAAGATCGAGCGTATCGACATCGATTCCCGGGTCCTGGGTGGAAACGTGTTGGCCATCCGCGACTTCGACCCCGCCACGGACTTCGCGGCATTCGAGCGCGGCTACCTCATCGAGTACAACCCGATTTACGTGTCCGCCAAAGTCCCGCTGGAAAGGATCTCGGACGTGCAAGCAATCGAAAGCGCCGGATTCCAATTGGCCGAATGTCAGATCCGTTCGCAGGTCAAATTGAGGAAACCTTACGACGTCACCACATTTTCTTACGATTTTGAACCGGTCGTCAGGGAAGAGGATCTCGGTCCGGTGCTCGAGATCGCGGAAACCACCTTCGTGCATGACCGCTTCTCCATGGATCGCGCGGTCCGCCCCGGTGTCTCCGGCGCGCGCTACCGGGAATACGTCCGGCAATCCTTCCTTTCGCCCGACGAAGCGGTGTACCGCCTCGTGGATCGCGAAGGCCGCACGGTTGCATTCAAGACTCACCGCTATGTGGGCGGCGCTGAGGTCCTGTTCCTTCTCGGCGGCGTGCATGTAGGCTACAAGAATCTGGGCCTCGGCCTGATCAACGAGTACTTCGAGTTTAACGAACTTATCCGCAAGGGGATCCGGAAGGGCATCACCCACATCTCGGCTGCCAACTATCCGATCTTCAATCTTGAAATATCGCAACTCGGGTTTCGCGTCCTTGCGACTTTTGCCGTGATGCGAAAGACTTACAGCCGCGACGCCGGGAACAGGGAATGAGTGCCCGGCGGAGGGCACAGGAATGTGAATTGACGAGCGAGACTCGCAAGGGCGAAAACAGCTCCCAGACTGAAAATGCCGGAACCCGCCGATTGGGCGCCACCCTGGTGCTCTTGGAATGCCTGTCGGTGGCAGCTTGGCTGGCGGTCATAGTCTCGCAGCCGTTCTTCCCCACACTCGACGGGCCTGGTCTTCTGTACGTGACCGATGCGATTCGCCATCTGCTGCGGAATCCCGCGGCTTACGGCGGTGCCTATGCCCTCGGCCACATCGTCGGCAGCCACGTTGTTTTCATCTACCTGTTGATGGGTTTGAGCGTGTTCATGGGCGCCATCGCGGCGGAAAAGACTCTGATCGCCGGATACGTGGTGGCTTTCTGGTTGGCGTCGAGGTATCTCATCAATTCCGTTGCGGACGGAAACCGGAACGGGCTCAGCATCGTCTGCCTGCCGTTTGCGCTAGGCGCCGCGGCCTACCTCGGTTTCTATGATTTTATCCTGGGGGTGGCGGCAACGCTGTTTGCTTGCGGGTATTGGATTCGCTCCACCCGGCGCTGGACCCGGTGGCGGGTCGCCGGGTTCCTGCCGATTGGCGTTTTGTTGATTGCCCTGCACCCTATAACCACCTTCGTCTTCCTGGTCTTCGCCGGCATTCATACGCTCATCGATCAGCTCATGGAGTGGCGCGGCGGCCGCTTTCGACTGCGCGCCCTCGCCGCGCCGGTTCTTCAACTATTCGTGGTCGGACTTTTGCTCCTGGCAGCGACTCCGCTACCCGCTAATCCCGATCCCTCATCGTTCACGGCCGTTCCGATCGGCCAACGCCTGCGAGAGATCGCCACCTTGCGCCCGGTGTGTCCATTTGAAAGCCGGACTTACCGGCTGGCGCTGACGGCACTCTGTGTGAGTGCGATAGTCATCTTGCTGTTGACCCTTCTGCGCGACGGTCGTTCCTCCCTCCAGCCGGCATTTTGCGCTCTCCTGCTCAGCTCGGCGGCCATGCTGGGAGCGTACCTGGCAGTGCCGGACACAATCCACGAAAACGCCTACTTCCTGGAGCGCTTCGCCATTTTCGCGGTTCTGTTTCTTCTCGCCGCGACCGCTATCGTGACCGCGTCGCTGCCGCGGCTGGCGTTGATCGGGATCGGAGTCGCGGTGGTCGCGTACACGGCCCTGTTTCAGTACTCGGTGAACCGTGAGTACGCCTCCCAGTGGAGTCAGGTGTTCCAGGCGCCGGTGGTCTCTCACGCCAGAATGGGAGCGCTGGTGCTGGAGTCCCCTGATAACGCCGAGCTTATTTACGGACCGCAGCAGTGGGTGGGAGCGCATTACTTCCGGCGGTCGCAACTGGCGATGCTGAATGCCCCGTGGATGGGCCAGGCTGGCGCGTGGCTGCGGACAACCGGCCGCTATCCCTGCCAGTTTCTGAACCCGCAAGACATGGGGACCTGTCTCGAAGCCGCCGCCCCGCCCCCGCCAATCGATCTCCTGGTCGCGGTGCGAACGAAAGCCGGTCCAGCTTCGGCGCAAACTACACGCATCGCGGCAAAGTACTGTTTGACGAGGCAGATCTGGGCGGCTCCTCTGGTCAGCATTTTTGCCCGGCCGGAGGCGTCCACTTCGCCCGCCGCGCCATGAGCGTCGGGCGGCGCAGCGCCGGCCCGCCATCACGGCTTGCCGAGCGAGCAAAGAGGATCGCCCAGCACCACGCCTTGCCAACTCAGGAACGGCATTCCCAGGTAATAGCTTTCCGCCAGGTTGCGGCCGTGGGCATAGGCCGGCAGGACGTACTCCGGACGCACGCACCCCGCCAGGTACGGTTCGTAAACGTTGCCGGAAGCGCCGGTGGCGCCTTCGTGGATGTAATCCGCGCTGAGCGATTGCGGCGAGCCCGCGAACCAATGCTCGCGGTCGGTGTAGGTGGTGAGGTTCCATTCCGGCGGGGGCGGCTTCAGCGTCCGCGCGTTGGTCGAGACGAATTCGGTCATGATCGCTCCCGGCAGCCATTCGAACCCCAACCAGCGTTGCTTGCGGCCGCCGTCATTCGATCCCCAGGATGCATAGCCGATCACGTTGCGCTGTTTATAGAGAACGTTGGGGGTGTCGTCCAGCACAACCCTGCCGGCTGGCAACAGCAAGGCTGCCGCGCGAAGCCAGTTGTTGCCGTCGCCATTCTCCGGTGAACCGGTGTCGATGACGAACACGCCGCGATTCCGGGCGGATAACGAGCGGTCGATCATGGCTTCGACGTCCGCCAGATCGTTGGCCGCCAGGCGCGTCACCAGGTAAATCGGAAACTGCGGGTGCAGGAAAGGGCTGTCGCGCTTGCCGAAGAAGGGATTGGAAACCGCGCCGGCGCGCTCGAAATGCTCTCCGTGAAGCTTCGCATAGAGCAGAGTGAGTTCGGAGTCCACCGAAGACTGCTCGGATTTTTGAATCGATCCGCCCATGCCGTCTATCCGCAGCGGGACACCCATGGTCGTCACGATGTACAGCACCGTTTCCTCCAGGTGCTCCCGCTTCAGGCAGTCTCCGACCGGCGTCTCTATTTGCGTGACGTAAATGTGCCAGTCGATAGTCTCGGCGGAGGTCGTTTCGAGCAGGCAGACGTGGCGCGCGCCGGCCGGGCGGCGCTTCGCGTAATAGTCCGCGACCGCTTGGGAGACCGGATCTCTGCGGTTCACCACCAGCAACACACTGCCGGCGCGCTGAGCGTCAAGCCTGGGGACCCACAGAGCGGCCGGAACCATCCACAACGCGGAGAGCACCACGGCGGGCAGGCGACGGAGCGGCGGCCCGGCGCGTAGGGAAACCGGTTGACTCATGGGATTCTTGGCCGGTGCGCGCCCGAGCCCGCTATGGCTGCCCACCCCAGACCAGGAGGCTCTTGATGGCCTGCGCGATGACAAAAACATCCAACATCGGCGAAAAGTACTTGATGTAGTACAGATCATACTCCAGTTCCGTCATCGAATCCCGGGGAGGCGCCAGGTGTCTCATGTGAATCTGGCTCCAGCCTGTGATGCCGGGCCGCACGTTGAGCCGGTGTGGATAGAACGGGATGTGCCGCGATAACTCGCGCTCGAACTCGGGCCGTTCCGGTCTTGGTCCCACGATCGACATCTGCCCGCGCAGCACATGGATGAACTGCGGCAGAGCATACAGGCCGGTGCGAGAGAGGATCCGGCCGATGCCAGTCCCTCCGGCGGCAACCCGGAAGCGATAAAGGAGGAATGGCCCGTTGCGGCCTTCCCGCAATTGTCCATCGAGTACGCCCTCGCGAGACGACAACCGCACCAGCGCCGCGATCAGCGGCAGCAACGGCGACAGCAGGATAAGAACCGCGGCGGCAATCAGGTGGTTGGCGATTGCCTGGAAAAACAAGGCTCGCGCCCCAGGCTCGAATTCCTTCGAATACAGCAGGCGCACCGCGTTCAATCCATTCAGTCCCTCCCGGTTGCAAATCTTCTCGTAGGTTCCGGGGGCGTCTTCGATGGCGTGGCCCGAGAACCGCAGCTCCAACAACTCATGAGCCAGAGGCGAACTCAGGCCGCCCTCGAATCCCACCACGAGGCGGCTCGGTTCGAGCGTCCGGATCGAGTCTTCCAGGCTGCCGGTCTGGTCTTCGCCGCCCGGCTCCGGGAGACCGGCCTCTTCCGAAGCGGGCCCTCCGATATGCCCGGCTACCCGAATCCCCGATTGCGGGTTCCGCGCCAGATGAGTGGCGATATCCTGCAGCAACGGACTATTTCCGATCAGCAGCAGCCGCTCGCCGCCAAGCCACGGGAGCACGTACCCGCTGAACAGCAGGCGGCCGGCAAAAATACCGGCGACCGACAGCAGGCTGCCCAGCAGCATGACGCGAAGCGGTATCTGCAGGTCCGGATCGACCGCGCTGATCAGCGCCTGAAAAAGAAACGCAATACCGGCGACCATCAGGAGCTGTTGCAGCAGCAGCAGGCGCGACCGGACGCGGATCTGCGAGTAGAGACTCTGAAAATGGATCCCGAAGAGAATGCTGAGCCAGACCAGCGCAACACTCGTCAACCCCGGGAGGCTCGACAAATAATCGGTGGGATCCACTTCGAGCAGCAGGTAGCCGGAAAAAACGAACGCCGAAAGGATCAGCAGAGCTTCGAATATCAGCAGCCCGAACGCGCTGCCGGGAACGAATACGCGAAATAGCCGGATCATGCGGGGCGGACCACCACACTATATTCCTACCATGTGGCGTCGCGGTGGAGCGCCCGCCCCTGGGCCTGCGGGCCGGCCGCCTTCCCTCCATCGGCGGCCCTACCAGATTCGCAGCGGTATGTCCCTCGGAGAGAATGAAAGTCCCACCCGGGCGTCCCAGATCACGTGGTTGTAGCTCGCGAAGTTGTCGCTTTGATACTTGCGCGCGGTGACGCTGGCCACCATGTGGACCAGGTGGCTGATCTGCCGGCTGGTCGACAAGCCGGCGCTGTAGTCCCCGTATTCGCCCAGGATGTTGCCGATGGAATTGGATCTGTCCCAGCCAGCCGACATATTGAAGCCCCACCGGCGAAGCCCCGTATAGGAATAACCTGCCGACGCACTGTCGGTCTTGGAGGTCAGGAAGAGACCGTTGCCTGGGTTCATGGAGCGGCCCCCGGAAAGATACGCAACCCCACGCTCAAATGTTTTCGACAAGCGCCCGCTATAAGTCGGAACCCAGCTCACGCCGTAGGAAACGTAATATCCTTGCGTAACTCCAAGCAGGGCGGCGATGGTGGGGTCCAGCGTGATCAATTCCGGGAACTTACTTTCCACTCGGGTCATGCCCCCAAAGGCGCTGAACTCGACGGATTTGGAGAACTGTACGCCGTATGTGGCGCTGAATCGATGGAAGTCCGTGCCGCTGAACACCCCGTTGTAAGTGAAGCGCGTAAACATATAGTTGACGCCAATCGTCGATCGCCTGGTTACGCGGTATTGCACGTCCGCGCGCGCGTCCTCGCCCGTTACCCCGTACAGCGCGCTCGACCGGCGCCTGGTCACATCCCAGTCGCCGCCGAAAGCAAGGGAAAGCCGGGCGGTTCTCTGGTAGGTCAGCAGGACCTGACTGCTCGTGTAGATCGTTCGATTATCGAAAAAATCGGTCGTGGGTGTGTAAGTTGTGGTGGGGTCGAACGGCACGGTTGGTGAAAGGCCAACCAAGCCATAAGTTTGAGCAAACGTGCCGGCGTTTTCGTTGAATTGCAATACGACATGCCTTGAGAGTCGCTGCGTGATGCCGAGCATCAACGACTGATCGACGCCCGAGTAACTGGTGGCATTCGAATATTCGCGAGCCGCCCCTCCATAATTCAGGGCAATCCTGGTGTGCGTCCAACTGTGAATACCGCTGATGCCAAAGTCCACCTCCACGCCTTCGGTGGCTAGACTCGTCAGTTGGCCCGCAGAATTCACCGTCACGCCGGCCAGTCCGGTATCGTATACACCAACCAGCGACAGAAAGGGAACAAAATCGATCTGGGGCGAATTCAGGCCCGAGGGGGCGTCGCCGCGAGTGAGAATTGCCGGACCGCCATACTGGGCAAAGGCCGGCACCACCAGGAAGAACAGTGCTACCAAGCGCGGCGTCTTCACGGTAAACAACTGTTTGCGCTCCTGTCGGCCATTTGTTCGTTGTTCGGCTATCGATCGCAACCTAAAGTCTGACGCGTGTTTCCTAGGCCTGTCAAGTCAGGCGCTGCCGGTACCATCCAGTAGTACATCATAGTACGTGAGTGCTTTTCTTCTGGTAAACTCAGCGTGGCGATGAAATCCATCAAACTGCTGGCCATCGTTGAGGCCACCAGCGTCACCGGACCGGCCAAGAACTTGCTGCAATTGGCCCGCATGGCCCGTTCGGGCGGCGTTGGGCCGGCCCTGGAAGTGTCCATCGCCGTCTTCCAACGCCTGAAGGAGCCGGATCTCTTCATTCAGGCGGCCCGCCAGATGTCGGTTCCCGTCTATCCGATTGCCGAGGCCCGCCGTTTTGACTGGAGGATCATTAACCAGCTTTCGGCGCTCGGCCAGCGTCTCCAGTCGGATGTGGTGGAAAGCCACGCGGCGAAGTCCCATTTTCTGGTCCGCATATCCGGCCTGGACCGGCTGGCACCCTGGGTGGCGTTCCATCATGGCTACACGTGGACGGACCTGCGGGCGCGCTTGTACAATCAACTGGACCGGTGGTCGTTGCGGGCAGCCTCGCGGGTGCTGACGGTCAGCCGGCCGTTTCGGCAGGAGTTGATTCGCCGGGGAGTTTCGCCTGCGCGCATTGACATCGTCCACAATGCCGTAGAGCCCGGCTGGGGGCGAACCGCCTCGGCGCAGGCGCTGGCGGAATTGCGTGCCCGGTGGGGAATCGATCCGGCGCGAAAAGTGATTTTGGTGGTTGGCCGGCTCTCCCGCGAAAAGGACCACCTCGGGTTGCTGCGGGCCTTCAGCCGAGTGGCACTCGCGCGCGACGGCGAAGGCGACGCAAACGCGCATCTGCTGATCGTGGGCGAAGGACCGGAGCGCGCCAGGATCGAAGCGGCGGTTCGGGCTCTCGGTCTGCGCGAAGCAGTCACTTTGACGGGACACGTTCCGTCGGCGGAACCCTATTACGGGATCGCCGATCTAGTGGTGCTTTCCTCGTTGACGGAGGGTTCGCCCAACGCGCTGCTGGAAGCCATGGCGGCTGGTGTGCCGGTGGTGGCGACGGCGGTTGGAGGCATCCCGGAGATCGTCGCCGACCGGGAAAGCGCGCTCCTGGTCGCCCCGCGCAACCCACAGGCTTTGAGCCAGGCAATCCGCGAGCTGCTCGCCGACCAACCTCTGGCACGATCCCTGGCGGCGCGCGCGAGCGAACTGATTCTGACCCGGCACACGCCCGAAGCCCGCAGAGAACGCCTGGTCGAAATCTATACCGCGGCACTCGCCAGCCAGCAACGATACTCTTCGTAGAGCCGCTCACCCAGCAGGCGCCAGTCGTAGTGCGCGCGCACCAAGGCCAGGCCGGCCAGAGACCGGGCGTTCCAAAGGCCGGGTTCGGTCGCAATTGCGGTCAACGCGCGCAGCCAGCCGCCGTCGTCGTCCACCACCCCTATATCCTGGCCGGGAGAAACCGCCAGACCTTCGGCTCCCTGCCGGCTGGAAATCACCGGCACGCCGGCCGCCATAGCTTCCAGAATTTTCAAGCGGGTTCCGCCGCCGGTGCGCAGAGGCACTATCGCCGCCAGGGCGTCGCGATAGTAGGGAGCCACGTCGGGGACGGTGCCGGTAACCTCAACGTTTGACTCCCGCCCAAGCTCCCGCACGGAGGCAGCCGGATTGGAGCCGATCAGCGTCAGCCGCCAGTCCGGAAAACGGTGATGGATGGCGGGCCACACCTGGCGCGTGAACCAGCAGGCCGCGTCGATGTTGGCATGGAAATCCATCGCTCCCACGTACACCAGGCGCTGGCGCGTCGCCGCCTCGGCAGCGGGCGCGAACTTCTCCGTGTCCACCCCGTTCCCGATCACCGCGATGCGCGCGGCGGGAGCGATACCGAGCAGGTTCTCTTTCTCCCGCGGGCTGCACACCACATGACCAAAGCCCGTGTCGAGGATCCGCTTTTCCAGCCGCGCCAGCCGCTTCGCCGTGAGATTGGCATACACTTTCTTGGGAAGAGAATCCACCCTGGCGGCGAAGCGCAGCATCAGTTCGGATTCGATATTGTGCCAATCGTAGACCGTCCGTGCCGGGCTCTGCCACAGCCTCTCGATCAGCGGCACGTATTCGACCATGTGGCAGCTATCCAGGTGAACCAGGTCGAAGCGTTCGCGCGCCGCGATTGCGCTGACGGCCGATTTCATTTCGTCGGTCGTGTAGTTGAGCACGTTCAAAGGCTGGCGGCCGGTCAGTCCGCGCACGATTTTCCGCAGACTGTAGCGTCCGAGAAGCGGCACCAGAACGACTTCGCGAAAGAATCCGAGCTCGGCGTCGGAGGGCTCCGGAAAACCAGGCTGAATGAAGCTCACGTAGGTGACGTCGGCGTGGCAGGCCAGGGCGCGGGCGAGATAATACTCCCGGATCCTTGCCCCGGTCAGCAGCGGCAGGCAGAGGCGCGGTGAGAGAAAAAGAATTCGCATCCGAACAGAGACAGTTGGTTCCTGACCAGTATCGCCCAGCCGGCGAAAGGTGGCAATCGCCGCGTGTGTTGGTGGGGCGTGCTTTAGCTTGCCGTTTTTTCCCAATCGCCAGCCCGACGGCAGAACCCGCCCGTGGCAAATCGGGGACCCGCTCTCCACGTTACACTCAAACTGAAGCCATGGCATACAAAGATCTGCGCGAGTTCATTGCGGCGCTCGAGCGCAATGGCGAGTTGAAGCGCATTCCGTTCGAAGTGGACCCGGTGCTCGAGATCACCGAGTTCGCCGACCGCGCGGTCAAGCGCGGCGGGCCGGCACTGCTGTTCGAGAAGCCCACCGGCTCGGATGTGCCGGTGCTCATCAACGCCTACGCTTCCTTGCGCAAGATGGAAATCGCGCTCGAGGTGGACTCAGTCGAACAGATCGCCGCGCGCATCGTCGAGTTCCTCGAGATGCGGATGCCGGAAGGCCTCATCGGCAAGCTCAAAATGCTGCCCAAGCTGGCCGAGATGGGCGCCTTCTTTCCCAAGATCGTCTCCAAAGGCCCGTGCCAGGAAGTGGTGCGCACCTCCGGCATGTCGCTTGCCCAGTTCCCGATTCTCAAATGCTGGCCCGAAGACGGCGGACGCTTCATCACTTTGCCGATGGTGTTTTCGCGCAACCCCGATACCGGCAAGCGCAACTGCGGCATGTACCGCATGCAGGTCTACGACGACTCGACCGCCGGCATGCACTGGCAGACCCACAAGCAGGGTGCCGAGCATTATCGCCGCATGCGCCATCACGGGCAGACCCGCATGGATGTCGCGGTGGCCATCGGCGCCGACCCCGCCAGCATGTACTCTGCGATCCTCCCGTTGCCGCCGGACCTGGACGAAATGATGATCGCCGGCTTCCTCCGCCAGAGCCCCGTCGAGATGGTGAAGTGCCAGACCTGCGACCTCGAGGTTCCGGCGCAGGCCGAAATCGTGCTCGAAGGTTACGTCGAGTTGGGCGAGTTACGCACCGAAGGGCCGTTCGGCGATCACACCGGTTTTTACTCGCTCGAAGACCAGTACCCGGTTTTTCACCTCACCGCTATCACCCACCGCGAGAAGCCAATTTATGCGACTACCATCGTCGGGCCGCCGCCCATGGAGGACTATTACATGGGCAAGGCCATCGAACGCATCTTCCTGCCGCTGATGCGGCTGCAACTGCCGGAAGTGCGCGATATCGCGATGCCGCCCGAAGGCATCTTCCATAACCTCCTCCTGGTATCCATTCGTAAGTCGTACCCCGGCCATGCGCGCAAAGTGATGCACTCCATCTGGGGCACCGGCCAGGCCATGTTTTCGAAAGTCATCGTGGTGGTGGATGAGGACGTTGACGTGCAGAACTCGAGCGAGGTCGCCTGGAAGGCGCTCAACGCCATCGATCCCCAGCGCGATATCGAATTCGTGATGGGGCCGGTCGATTCGCTCGATCATGCGAGCCGCTTGCCGGATTACGGTTCCAAGATGGGCATCGACGCCACTCGCAAATGGCCCACCGAGGGCTTTACCCGCCCCTGGCCCGGCCTGATCGAAATGTCCGCCGGCGTGAAGAAAAAGGTGGACGAGTTGTGGAGGCGGGCCGGCCTGTAAGGCATTCACAAAAAAGGCCCCGGCCGGTGGATGGGACCGGCGCGGGGCCTCAAGAGCCTCCCTCACCAAAGCGGAAAACCGCGGACCTACTTCCTCATGCAACCGGGCTGCCACCCATAACCTATTGATCCTGTGAATCGGCGAACCGCACTCCTACGGGATTCGGAAGCGGCCGGCTATGGATTTCCACAACCGGCGGCAGCTTCCCAGGCTGCGGCGGACGCGCGGTACAATCAAACGCGTGAGCGCTAACCCAGTGAAAAAGATGGAGGAAGTGGCGCCAGCCGAAACACACAGCGGCCGCGCACTGGCGGGTTTCTTCCTCTCCGGTTTTCTGCTCTCTTTGCTGGGCGCCATTCTGCCGGCGTGGGATTATCACCGAGACCCGGCGGACTTCGTCGCGGTGGGCAACTGCTTCCTGAGCGTGGCGATTGGGGTGGTGATCGCCACTTGGCTGGGCCGCCGCTTGATCGCGCGGCGCGGCCTGCGCCGGGTGATGATTGGCGCCTGCGCGGCGTCGTCGGTGACGCTGATCTATCTGGCGGCTGTCTCTCCCCCGGTTTCCACCTGGTGGCGCCTGGGCGGGCTACTTTTCTTAGGCGCGTGCGCCGGCGCGCTGAACCGTGCGTTGTTTCAGGCTATTTCGGCGAGCTATCGCCGCGACGCCGCATCCACCGTAATTCGCGGCGGCATCTGGTACGGCCTGGGCTGCATGGCGTCAACCCTGCTGGTCTTCGGCGCCTTCTACGCGTACTCGGTTTCGACCATCCTGCTGTTCATGGCGGCGGTGCCGGCGCTGTTCGCGGCGCTGTACTTTAAGGCCAGCTTTCCCGCCGCCGAGCAGGCCGTGCATCCCAGCCGGCGCCAGGCGCTGCGCGACTTCCGCAGCCCCGGCGCCGTGCTGTTCGCCCTGTTGCTGTTTTTCCAGTTCGGCAACGAATACTCCATCGCCGGCTGGCTGCCCCTGTTCCTCATTCGCCGGCTGGGCGTCAGCCCTCCGGGCGCGCTTTTGTTGCTGGCCTTCTATTGGATTTTCCTGATGGGCGGCCGGCTGCTGGCGGTGCCTATTCTGCCCCGCGTGCGCCATGGCAAGCTGGCGCTGATCAGCGGGGCGCTGGCCCTGTTCGGGTGCCTGGTGCTGCGTTTCACCGACAACCCCTTTGGCGCCGGCTGCGGCATCTTCTTCATCGGCGCCGGTTACGCGAGTGTCTATCCGCTGGTGCTCGAATTGATTGGCCGCCGCTTTCCTTATTACCATCCAGGTTTCTTCAACGGCATTTTCTCGGTGGCTTTGTTCGGCGGGCTGTTGGCGCCCGCCACCTTGGGCTACGCGGCGCAGTTCTGGGACGACGTGGTCGTGGTGGTGGACATTCCGCTGCTTGGCACGTTCATGGTGATCGCGCTGCTGGTCCTCATCTGGCTCGAATCGAAGGTCACCGGCCGATGACGGCGGCGCCTTTCATCCTGGCGCTGAGCCTGGTCGTTCCCGGCCAGGCGGCCAGCCCGGCGCTCGCCATCGAACGTCTGGTCGAATCCTCGCCCGCCGCGCGCGGCGCTTTCTGGGGAATCCAGGTCACCGATCTCAAAACCGGCCGCACGATCTATCAACGCAATGCCGACCGCCTCTTCGTGCCGGCATCCAACACCAAGCTGTTTACCACCGCGCTGGCTCTCGAGCGTCTCGGGCCGCAATTTACGTTTGAGACGCGGGTGACGGCCGATCGGCCGCCGGACGCGGACGGGTGCATTCGCGGCTCGCTGCGCCTAGTGGGCGGTGGCGATCCGAACCTTTCCGCGCGCGCCGTTCCTTACCAGCCCGAGCCGGCCCGGGCCGCGCCGGCGCCCGGTTACGCACTGGCGGCGCTGGCGGAACTAGCCGACCAGGTCGTCGCCAAGGGCGTCAAGTGCGTCGATGGCGACATCGTCGGCGACGACACCTGGTATGTCTGGGAGCCCTACGCCGAGGATTGGAGCATCGACGATCCGACTTACGAATACGGCGCTGCGGTCTCCGCACTGGCGCTCAACGACAACGCGCTCACCGTGAGCGTTTCCCCGGCCGCGCGCGAGGGCGATCCGGCCGCGATTGCCCTGGAACCCGCGGTGGAATACTACTCGATCGACAACCGCATCCGCACTGTGCCCGCGGGCGCTGCGGGCGGGGAACACGCCATTCATGTACACCGCGCTCCCGGCAGCCTGGAGCTGGAACTCTCGGGGACGATTCCGCTCGGCGGCCCTGCGCAGCTCCTGGCGTTCGGCATCGAAGATCCAGCGGACTATGCCGCGCTGGCGTTGCGGCAATTGCTGGAAGAGCGCGGTGTCACCGTGAACGGCGGCGTGGTGGCGCGGCATCTGCTGCCCGGTGACGCGGCCGATGGACCAACCCCCGAGGCCGATAGCGTAGCGTTGGCGCGGCATGTTTCAGCCCCGCTAGTCGAGGATCTGCGCATCATCGATAAAGCCAGCCAGAACCTGCACGCCGAGCTGGCGCTGCGCGCTGTTGGGCGGGTGCGCCGCAACGTGGGTAGCCGCGCCGCCGGCCTCGACGAACTGCGCGCGTTCCTGACCGAAGCCGGCGTTGCCGATGCCTCCTACAACATCGAAGATGGCTCCGGCCTCTCACGCCCCAACCTGGTGACTCCGGCGGCAATGGTGAAGCTGCTTCGTTACATGTACAATTCACCGGCGCGCGATACCTGGATTTCCTTTCTCCCGGTGGCCGGCAGGGACGGGACGCTCGCCGGCCGCTTCGACGGCACGCCCGTGGCCGGCCGCATTCATGCCAAAACCGGCACCATGGCCCACGTGAATGCGCTCTCCGGCTATGCCCGGCGGCGCGACGGCAGTTGGGTGGCGTTTTCCATTCTAGTCAATAACTCGAACCAAAGCGCCGCCGCCGTCCGCGCCGTGATGGACCAGATTTGTATTCTAATATGGAAGTAGCGCCATGCCTATTTACGAATACAAGTGCCAGGATTGCGGAACCAAATTCGAGAAGCTGGTCCGCCGCGCCGGCGGGCCCGAACCGGAATGCCCGGCGTGCGGGCAGAAGCATATCGAGCAGCAGCTTTCCACCTTTGCCGCTCACTCCGGTTCCGCATCGCGCGCGCCCGAGGCGCCGGCCTGCCCGAGCGGCGGCCGCTGCTCTAACCCCGGCATGTGCGGGATGAACTTCAACTGAGCGCGCTTCACGCGCGGCCGTCACGCCACGGTCAGCAGACTGTCGTTCGGATAAAAGTGATCGACGTTTTCCGGAGTGATGATCTGATGACTGGTGAAGATGGCCGGGGGCACTGCCTTCTTGGCTAGAATGTCCAGAGCCAGGCGGATCAGACCGTCGCCGTATTTCTCCGGGAAGTAAGCCACCGAGCCGATCAGGCGCGTTTGTGCCGAGCGAAGCTCGGCGCGCGCTTCCGGCTCCGCGTTTTGCCCGACCACGGCGCAGTCGTTTCCGCGGCCGGCTTCCTGTAACGCGCGCAGCGCGCCGAGGGCGCTCGGATCGTTTGCCGCGCCCACCAGAACTCGCTTGGCTTTGGTCTCCCTGAGGTGCTTCCGCACCCGCTCCAGCGTGGCTTGAAACTGGCCATCGCCATCGATCGAGATGGTCTGCGTACGCTCCGGCATTCGCATCACGTCGGCAATTCCCGCGGCTATCCCGCGCATGCGCGCCTTCACCAACGAACCTGCCCGGTTCAAGTCGATCAGCAGGACTTCGTCGACCTCTCCCTCCCAGTGCTTTCTTGCCCACCGGCTCAGACAGTGCCCCGCCAGCAAGCCCGCTTTGTAATTATTGGCGCCGAAGTAGGTCGCGCCCGGATGCGGAATATCGATCGCGATGAACGGGATCTTGGCCTCCATGTATTTCGCGGCGATGGCTGGTGCGATCATTTCATCGGTCTGAAACTCGATGATCAGGTCCAAGTGCTCCCGGATCAGATAATCCGCGCTTCGCAGGGCGATTTTCGGCTGATAACGATTGTCCGCCACGATCAGCTCGACCCGTTCCCGCTCGGCCGCCCGCGTCAACCCGATGCGAACCTCCCGGTCGAAGGAGGTATCTTGCCCCTGCGCGGCATAGCCGATTCGATACGGCTGCCGCCGGCGCGCTTCCGAAGCCAGCCGGTAACGGTTCTCGCCAACCTTGTCCAGGAATCCGCATTGGTGCAGCGTGTAGAGCAGCCGGAAACAAATGCCTTTGCTCAAGCCCGCCCGGCTTACGACGTCGCGCAAGCGCAGAACTTCGCCGGCTGAGTGAAATGCCTCCAGCACCTTCGAAGCGTGCACGATGGATTTCACCAGGTAGCGGCTTTGGTTGGAGGTCTTCACGGAACGCCGAATCAACGTCACTCCTTGTATCATGTATCATTTTGCGATGCAAAATACAAGCTGTCGGAATGCCGTGCGGTTTCTCCGTAGGGCCGTGGGACCCGAAATCCACCTGCGCCAATATTAACGATTACTTTGCCGTTAAGATATTTTATATAACGAAACGCCAGCAAAGAGGGCACACTGTGTAATCCACCGAATGCTTTCATCAATAACTGCCGTAATACACTAATTATAAACGTCTTAGCTCGAATGTGCGACGCGGCTAATATTCCGCATAGCAAAATGTGGTTGCCCAGGCACAAATTCCTTTTCGGTTTCGCCGAGCTCATGGTAGACTCGCCCCATTGCACGATTTACGTGCCTAGGGGTTTGTTTTGCGGTCCGATACGCAGGTATTGCCAGGCAAACGTTTCTTTGCCTTCCCTTTAGCTACCGGCGCTTGTCAAGCGCGCCTCTTGGTCACGGGCCGGCCCCTCT
This sequence comes from Bryobacteraceae bacterium, assembly GCA_050010695.1. GTDB lineage: Bacteria > Acidobacteriota > Terriglobia > Bryobacterales > Bryobacteraceae > Bog-375. Next base: position 9,909 of record JBEKKO010000053.1, on the reverse strand, counting down.
GAAGTGAGTGATCGGGTGATTGTTTTGTGTGCCACACCGGACATCCCTCGTAGGAAGACAAAAGGAGTTGTTAGCATGCGCCACGTTGCTCTCTGCCTTGCGTTGTTAGTCGCCGCTGGATCGGCGCTCGCCCAGGTGGGCGGGACCGGTTCCATCGAAGGCACGGTCACGGATCCGTTAAACGCGGTTGTGGCCGATGCCACAGTCACCGCCGCCAATGTCGCAACCGGAGCTGAAACCGTCCGTAAGACCACGGAAGCCGGTTTCTTCGTGCTCCCTCTGCTCACTGCCGGCGAATACACGGTTACGGTCAAGGCTGCCGGCTTTGAAACTCTGACTCAGCCGCACGTGATCGTGGATGCGCTGGCAATCGTTCCGGTTAATCCCAAATTGAAGATCGGGATGGCTACCCAATCCATCACAGTGGAGGAGCAACCGACGCTCCTGAAGGCGGAGGATGCGGTGCTGGGCTCCTCAATCGACAACGATGTTTACGATGCCCTTCCGCTGGCGATGAACGGGTCTGCCAGGGATCCCACGGCGTTCGCCGGCCTGGCCACCGGCGTGGATAACTACAGCACGCAGGCGGCCGGTCCGTCCACCGGCTCCTTCAACGGCGGCCAGACTTATCAGAACGAAACATACGTCGAAGGTCTGGCGTTGACCAGCGCCGGGACCGAGAGCGACACCCGTAACCTGGCGTTCGGCATTTCGGTGGAGGCGGTCGAACAGTTTCAGGTGGAGACAGCCGGCGCCAAGGCTATGTACGAAGGCCAGGGAGTGTCGAACTACGTTACGAAGTCCGGAACCAACCAGTTTCACGGCGGCGTTTTCGAATACTTCCGCAATACCGACTTCGACGCCAGAGGCTTTTTCGCGGCGACCACGCCAATCGAGCACCAGAACGAATTCGGCGCCACCATAGGCGGTCCCATCAAGAAGAACAAACTCTTTTTCTTCGGCAACTACGACGGATACCGTTACGTCTCGGCGACCGCTCCCGGGTATCAGTCGATACCGACTACCGCCGAACGGACCGGCGATTTCAGCGCCTTCCCTCAACTCATCTACGATCCCACCAGCGCGACCGGCACTGGCGTGCGCACGCCGTTCCCGAGCAATATGATCCCAACCAGCCGCATCTCGGCGGTTGCGAATTCCTTCCAGTCCTATCTCCCGGCCCCCACGAATGGCAACATCGCGAACAATTACCTGGCAACTTTACCGAACAAGGTCAATAACGACAGCACTACGGATAAGGTCGACTACAATCTGTCGGACAAAAACCGGCTCTTCGGCCTTTTCAGCACCGGCAAGTACGCGAACCCCATCGTTGGCAGCCTGACGCCGATCAGCACGTCCACGCTGCCGGTGCCGTATACGGATGGAAGAGGCGTAATCGAATACTCGACCCTGGCTCAGGTTCACGATAGCTACATCGTCAACTCGACCATGGTCAACCAGTTCAGCATTGGACTAAGCCGGTTGTTCATACCTTTGACGAGCAACACGTATGGTGGCGGTTATCCTGGGAAGGCAGGACTCACCGGCCTTCCGGGCGGAGTGGCGGGCTCCGGTTTTCCGGATATCACTTTCAGTGGCAACAACGCTCCCGTGAGCTGGGACGGAACCAACTCGCATGCCTACAACGAAGCGCAGAACACGGTTGGTATCCAGGACAGCATGCTCTGGACCCATGGAAGGCACAATGTCACTTTCGGCTTCCAATGGCAGACGCTGCAGGACAACGAGAATACTCCGCTGACCGGAACCCAGGCCGGCTTCACCTTCAACACCCCTGAAACGGAGAATTTCACCTCCAGCGGAAGCCCCATCAGCACCACCGGCCTTGCATACGCGAGTTATCTGCTGGGAGCCGTGGACAGCAGCGCGGTCACGCAGAACGCGGTGGCCGAGACCGGGGGACGCTACAAGACGTACGCCGGGTATATTCAGGACGATTTCAAAGTCTCTTCGCGTCTGACTCTGAACCTGGGCCTGCGCTGGAACATCTGGAGCCCCTTCACGGAAGTCAACAATGTGATGTCCTTCTTTAACCCCACGCTGGCTAATCCGCTGGCGGGCGGCATTCCGGGAGCTCTGGAGTTTGTGGGCAACGGCACCGATAGCTGCGGTTGCAAGACGCCCGTCCAACAGCACGACATCAATCCGGGGCCTCGCGTGGGACTCGCCTACCAACTCGAGCCAAAGACGGTCGTCCGGGCGAGCTACAGCATCTTTTACTCGCATGCCGGCGGCGTGGGTGGGCGCACGAACGGACGCCAAGGGCTGAGCCAGGCTGGTTTTAACGAAACCGCCAGCCTATCGGCCGTTGCCACCGGTCAGCCCGCGTTCAATTGGAACACCGGGTATCCGGGCAATCCGCTCTCGCCGCCATTCATCAACCCGAGTTACGGTACCGGATATGTCACCGCGGCGTCTGCCACGGCGGCGGGGGATCTGTGGGCCGGCCCGAGCACCGCCCAGACCATGCCTTACGGCTACCCCAGTCTGAGCGGCAAAGCGCCTTATTACGAAGACTGGAGTTTGAATATTCAGCATTCGTTTACCCCGAACCTGGTATTCAGCGCCGCTTATTCCGGCACCGACGGCCATTGGCTTCCCGGAGCCTTGGTTCCCGGGGCCCTGACCAACAACCAGATTCCGATTCAGTACCTTTCGCTGGGATCTCTGCTGACCTCGACTCTGAACGCGGCCAACCTCGCGAAGGCTCAGGCTATCTTCCCGAACATCCAGATTCCGTTCTCGAACTTCAGCGGAACCATCGCCCAGGCGCTGAAGCCGTTCCCGCAATACACCACTGTCTCGAGCCCGTGGCTGGACCTTGGTAACTCGACGTATAACGCGCTGCAGCTCTCGCTCAACAAACGCCTCGCACATGGCCTCACCTTCATGGTGAATTACGCGTTCAGCAAGGAGTTGGACGATCTGGCTGCGAACTTGCGCGATCCAACCAAGCTCTTTCTGGAAAAAGGACCGGGCACCATCGATCACAAGAACGTCGCCAGTGCGACGATGGTCTTCCAGTTGCCCTTCGGCGCGGGTCGCAAATTAGACGCTGGGAATAGGGCGGCGAATTCAATCATCGGCCACTGGCAGGTTTCCGCACTATTCACCTACGCCTCCGGCGCGCCCATGACGGTCACCGGCACTTGCACCGGCGGCGGCGTGATCGACGCGGCCTGCTATCCGAACTACTCCACAGCCTTCGCTTCGGGTGGAGACGTGTGGCAGAATGGCTCGATCGCGTCCAACGGCGCGAATATCGCTTCCACGTCCTACCTCAACAAGGCGGCCTTTGTCGACCCGGTGGCTTACACGGCCGGCGACATTGCGCGCTCGGCCCCGCTCAGTTTGTTCGCTCCCCACAATGCGGATCTCGACGTGAGTCTGCGCCGCGAATTCCCGATCCGCGAGCAAATGAAACTTTCCTTCCAGGCGGATGCGTTTAATGTCAACAACGCAGTCCATTTCGCCGCTCCTGGATTGGGGATCGATTCCGCCAGTTTTGGCATTTTCTCGTCCATGGCGAATCAGCCTCGCAAACTGCAGTTCAGCGCCAGATTGTCTTTCTAATCAGCCGACCCCCAAGCTTGCTAAACAAGCTCGGCGATTGCTTGGTCACCGGCAGCACCCGCGAGGGTTCTGCCGGTGACATTTTTTTGGTGGTGCATCCTTGGCCAGCCGTAGGTGCCGCACATGCCCGGCCCCCGCCAAGCACTCGGCCGCCTTCGGAAATACGTCGCCGCATTTGCGAACGGGCGTGCTTAGTAAGCCGGCCAATTCGCCTCAGGCTAGAATCAGGTATCGGAACCACGGCCATAATCTCGGTGTTGGCGGTAGTCGCTTTGCTCTTGCTGTGGGCGGCCGTGGCTCGGCGCCGGTGAACCGGCCGGAAAGGGAGACGGATTGCATCCCGAACAAATCCAGTATGCGTTGACCAACGTCCTGCTGCTGTGGATGCTCACCGCGCCGCACGAGTTTGCGCACGCCTGGGTGGCTACGCGGTTGGGTGACGACACGCCACGCAGGGACGGGCGCGTCACCCTCAATCCGCTGGCCCATGTGGATTGGATCGGCACTGCCCTGCTCCCGTTTGTGACCTCGCTGACGGGCGGCGGATTCCTGGGCTGGGGACGGCCGGTTTCCACCAATCCGGCGAAACTGCGCGGCGGTCTGAACGGCCTGGCACTGGTGGCGCTGGCCGGCCCGGTCAGCAACATCGTGATGGCGGTCCTGCTGGCCGCGGCCGCCATCGCCACCATCCGCGCCGCGCCCGGCCTGTCTGGATTCTTGCAGCGCGGAGTGCTGTTGAGCATCTATCTGGCGTTGTTTAATCTGCTGCCGGTGCCGCCGCTCGATGGCTCCAAGCTGCTGCTGGCTGCGCGTATCCCGATCGTACTGTACCGGGAATTGGCGCGCGCCGGTTTCCTGGTGCTGGTGGTGCTGATGGTGGCCACGTCCCTGGGAAGATATTTGAGCCTCTTGTCGGTGCTGACGGCCGACGCGATTTTCCGGGCGCTGGCATTTGTCCTCTGATCCCGGCTTCAGCCCAACCGCGCCAGATGGCGATAGACCAGGTTCACCGGCAGGCCCATCACATTGAAATAGCAACCCTCGATTCTCTCGACGAACTTCGAGGCCTTCCCCTGAATGGCATACGCGCCGGCCTTGCCCTCCGGTTCACCGCTGGCCACATACTCATCGATTTCTTCGGCGGTGAGCGACTGAAACCACACGGCTGTGGTCGCGCAATCCGAAATCAGCGAATCGGCTTGGCGCAGGCAGATGCCGGTGAGCACCTCGTGCCGCCGGCCGGAGAGCAGCGCCAGCATGCGGCGGGCGTCGGCCGCGTCGGCGGGTTTGCCGAGCAGTACGCCGTCGATGGTCACGGTGGTGTCGGCGGCCAGCACCGTTTCCTGCGGCCCGGCGGGCGCCGCCAGCGCCTTGGCCAGCGCCAGTCGCTCGACATAAGCGTGCGGGCTCTCGCCTTCGAGCGGCGTCTCATCCACCTCCGCTGGACGTACGATGAATGGAATGCCGGCCTGGCGCAGAATCTCACTGCGGCGCGGCGACTGCGAGGCAAGCACCAGCATAGGTTGATCATGGCGCGGTATGGTGACATCGAGCGCCAGGACCTCTACTATAACGTGAGAGGGGTGCGCGCATGAAAAGACGCAGCATGCTGGCCGGGTTGGCCGCCGCCGGACTCGACCTGGAGGCGCAGATGAAATCTTCCGGATCGGAATCGCTTTACATTCCCAAGCCGCAGCTCGTCGAGGACCGCAAGCTGCTGCTCGACTTCATGGACGAGTTCTCTTTCGTCGATCTGGTCACAGCGGAGCCTTCCATTCGCATCACTCACATCCCGGTTCTGCTCGACCGCAACGTCGGCGGGAACGGCGCAATCTACGGTCACATATCGCGCCAGAATCCGCAGACCGAGTCCATTCTGGCGGGACGGCGGGCGGCGATCGTTTTCCATGGGCCTCACTCCTACATCTCACCGACCTGGTACTCGAAAGCGGAAGTCGTTCCGACCTGGAATTTTGCCTCCGTCCATGCCACCGGAAACTTGAAAGCCGTCACCGGCGAGAACGCCATGCGCGATTTGCTGGGGAAGCTCATCCGCAAGTTCGAGGAGCCGAACTCGCCGTACGATCTCGCCAAACTCCCGCAGAGCTACACGTCCGGCCTCATCGCCGGCATTCTCGGCTTCGAGCTGGAGATTGAATTGCTGGAGGGCAAGTTCAAACTGGGGCAGGAACGCAGCGAGGCCGACAAAGAGGGCATCCTGAAACATCTTCGAACCGCGCACCCGGAGCCATCGCTTTACGATTTCACGGCCAGCTTCTATGCGCGCCCGAAGAGCCAGTAGGCAACGCTCGCGACTCAACTACAATAACCTTAGGCCGCGCATGCCCCAGACACAAACGCAGATTTCCAGGCCAGGGTTGCTTCGTCAGCTCGGCTTCTTCAGCGCCACCGCGCTTGTGATCTCCAACATGGTGGGCACCGGCATCTTCGCCACCACCGGTTTCATGGCGGGCGACCTGGGCAGCGCCGCGCTGATCATCGCCTGCTGGTCGGCCGGAGCGCTGTTCGCTTTCGCCGGCGCCCTCAGCTACTCGGAGTTGGGCGTCAACTTTCCCAGCTCCGGCGGCGAGTACGTTTACCTGACCCACGCGTTTGGCCCGGAATGGGGATTCATGACCGGCTGGGTGTCCTTCTTCGCCGGTTTTTCGGCGCCGATCGCGGTGACGGCGCTGGCATTCACCGAGTACCTCAGCCACTTCTTCCCGGCGATCGCGCAAGCCCACACGCCGATCGTCCTCGGATCGGGAATGTTTTCGCTGCACCTGGGGCCGGCCCAGGCGGTAGCCTGCGGCCTGATCGCGGTTCTCACCATCCTCAACTGCCTGGGCGTGGGGCTCGCCGCCAAGGTGCAGAATTCGCTCACCACCACCAACCTATGCGTGCTGGTCGGCTTCGTGGCGCTGGGCCTCGCGTTCGGAACGGGAAGCTGGGGCCACTTTTCGCAGCATGCCGTGCGCACGTCCACCGCCTCCCTGCCCGCGCAGTTCGCCATCAGCCTGCTTTGGGTGATGTTCGGATACAGCGGCTGGAATGCGGCAACCTATGTGGCCGAGGAAGTGCACCGGCCCGAGCGCACGCTGCCGGCGGCGCTGGCAGTGGGCACTGCCCTGGTAGCCGTGCTGTACCTCGGGCTGAATGTGGTCTACATCTATTCCACGCCGCTCGAGCAGATGAAAGGCGTGATCAAGGTGGGCGCGCTCTCGGCCTCGAACCTGTTCGGGCCGGGCATCGCGGGCGTGTTTTCCGCGCTGATGGCGCTCTCGATCGTCGCCACCGTGAACGCCGAGCTGACCATCGGGCCGCGCGTGTATTATGCCATGGCCAAGAACCGCGCGTTTTTTTCGGCGGCCGGCAAAGTGCACCCGCGGTTTCACACGCCGGTGATCGCCATACTCAGCCAGGGCCTGTGCGCCATGCTGATGACGTTGACTTCGTTTCGCGATCTGCTCACCTACATCGGCATGAGCCTGACCATCTTCACCGTGCTTTCGGTCGCGGCACTGATGGTCTTCCGGCGGAAGCGCCCCGGTTGGCAGCGGCTGCGGGCGATTGACTTCGCTTACCCGCTGCTGCCGGTTTCGTATATCCTGGTAGGCGCCGCCATGGTGATTTTCGGCATCAAGGAAGCGACCGTTGCCGCGCTCACCGCGTTCGCCACCGTGGGCGTGGGTGCGCTGGTGTACCACTTCGTCCTGCGGCCGCGGCCGCAAGGATGAGCCCCGCCGGCGTGGTTACCAGTGAGCGTCCCACGCGGGTTCGCTATTGGGTGATCGTCTTCGCCGTTACGCTGGCGATCATCACTTACATCGATCGCGTCTCCATCTCTTACGCCGCGCTCTTCATCCGCCACGATTTGGGTCTTTCCCAATCGCAATTGGGCTGGGCCTTCGGCGCCTTCGGGTTGGCATACGCTTTGTTCGAAATGCCGGGCGGGTATCTCGGCGACCGGATCGGCCCGCGCAAAGTGCTGCTGCGCATCGTGCTGTGGTGGTCATTCTTCACCGCAGCCACCGGACGCGCCTGGAACCTGGCCTCCATCACCACCACCCAGTTCCTCTTCGGCGCCGGCGAAGCGGGCTGCTTCCCCAACCTGACGAAAGCTTTCACCACCTGGCTGCCGGCCCGCGAAAAAGTGCGCGCGCAAGGAATCATGTGGCTGAGCGCGCGCTGGGGCGGCGCCTTCACGCCGCCGCTGGTGGCGATGGTGATGGGGTACGTGGGATGGCGCAACGCCTTCGCATTATTCGGCCTGGTGGGCGTTGCCTGGGCGGTGTTGTTCTACCGCTGGTATCGCAACGATCCGCGGGATAACGTGCGGTTGAACGATGCCGAGCGCCGCCTGCTGAGCCAGAGCGCAACGCTGGCCACCGGCCACGGCGACGTTCCCTGGGGCAGGCTGGTGCGTTCGCGCCAGGTGTGGATGCTCTGCTGGCAATATTTTTCGCTCTGCTACGGTTGGTATTTCTACATCACCTGGCTCCCCACTTATCTGCGCGAAGCGCGCCATGTGCAGGTCACTGCCACTGCGTGGCTCGGCATCCTGCCGCTGTTTTTGGGCGGATTGGGGAATCCCGCGTCGGTGGTGTCTCTAGGCTGGCTGCGGCGGCGCGGTGTCAGCGTGACGCGGGCGCGCCGCATTATGGCAAGCCTCGGCTTCGCGGGCGCGGCTTCGTTCCTGGTTTTCTCGACCACCCGTACTGCCGCGCTGCCGGCTATGCTGTGCATCGCGATGGCGAGTTTCTGCAACGACCTGGTGATGCCCTGCGCGTGGGGCGCGGCGATGGATGTCGGCGGCAAGTTCGCCGGAACGCTCTCCGGCGCCATGAACATGTGGGGCAACTTCGCCGGCGCCCTGGCGCCCGTCGTCATCGGCTACCTATTGCGCTGGACGCACAGCAACTGGAACCTGACGTTCTACGTTTCGGCCGCCGTGTATCTGACCGGCATCCTGTTTTGGATGCTGCTCGATCCGGTGACCCCGCTGGATCGGTAGCATACGCGAGAGCAAGCTTGGGCAAGCTAAAGCTAGCTAAAGCACAATGCCGCTAAGGTCGAAATCCGGCGAGGTGGTTGGACTTATGCTGCAAAGAGGGAGCCGCTCGGTTGGGGCAACGACAAGCTGTACGTTCCCGAACCACGGGACAAATCAACCATCGCCGCAACGTGCGCTAAGCACCTCAAAACTGCTTGCGCCAAGCAGCCTAAAACGAACGCACAAGTGTCATCAACTGCACCGAAAGTCTGAACAGATCACCTGGACAATCCGACCCCAACTTGCATCACGTTGGTACAGGTTGGGTCTTCGCGCTTCCGGTCTATCGTACTGCCACGCCCTTGAAGAACGTGTAGCAGAAGGTCCCGCCGGGCTCGGTTGCGCGGTACAGATCCGCGATGCCTTTTTCCCACGTAGCTTGATCGACGAGCCCGAGCGAGAGCGCCTGCTCGCGGACTCCCTCCACCATCGCGGTGAAAGTGTTCCTGGAGAATCCTTCCACCAGGTCCGGCCGGCTATTGTCCACGTAGACCATCCGCGGGCTGACCCGCACGTCGCGGAACCCGGCCTCCACCAGAAGCGGATAGAGCCGCCGGCCCACCAGAGCGTCGCCGCCCAACCGGGCTTGCAGATCCACCAGGCACTGCACGGCGCGCGCGGATTCCGGCGTTTGCGGATAACAGTACCAGGAGCCGTGATCGCCCTCCACGGTCGTGATCGTCCCGCCGCGGCGCAGAACCCGCTTGATGGCCCCGAGAGCCGCGGCCGGCTCCGCCAGATGCTCCAGCACGAAGCAGAGGAAGATGTGGTCGAAGTGCTCATCGTCAAAAGGCAAATCAAAGAGGTTCGCCGTTTGAAACTCGACATTCGGGTGGCCGGCCGCCTCAATCCGCGCGCGGGCTTGTACGAGCGAATCCGCCGAGATGTCCACGGAAATAATCCGCGCCCCGGGGCTCCGCGACGCGAGAAAAACCGTCTGTGCCCCCGTGCCGCAGCCGCACTCCAGCACCAGGCTCCCCGGCGGATACGCCGTGTCATGGTGGAGCAATTCGCTCAGCGTGCTGGCCTGATCGGCCAGGCGATCCGCTTCGCGGGCGGAGTAACCGTGGACGTATTGGACTTCGGACATCGGACTCCCAGTTTAATCGTACGTCCAACAGTGCGTCCACCGGATGCGGACCGTAATCCGTCCGTAGGCGAACCACGTTTTTCGCCGGGTTCTGCAGGTTATAGGCAAGGCAGCATTTATTGAGTTCCGCTGGCGGGACCGGGCAGCCTGGGCCGCACCAAATGGGTGC
>JBEKKO010000052.1:0-31747 GCA_050010695.1 Bryobacteraceae bacterium | reverse complement strand
GCCCTATCCTCCGCTCAGGTCCTTCCAGAGTGGACGACATCAACCCCGCCGCACAATGATTTTTCAGCGAACGGCGATAACCCCCTTAACTTCGTGTCTCACGACAGGGGTTCACTTCAAAATAACCCTAACGGCCCGCCCACCCCTACGGAACAATTTGCGAGGGGGCCCACCGGTGCGCCGGTATTTGCCTGTCGCACTACACCGGAGCCCTGATATCGTTGGTTGGCTATCGATAGTAGTCCTAACGCAGTGTTGCAACCGATCGGGATCGGTCATACCTTTGGACTAGCCCCGTGTGCCCACATGGGTCTATGGTGCCGCTTGGCCCCTAACTGCCGCCGTGGCCAAGCTTTACCGTCGGGCTGGGTTATCGTAAAGCTTGACCGACGCGGAGGTACGCCGGTTCTGGTCCTCACATCGGGCATGATGCAACGCAAGCAAGAGGCGAGGGTTAGCCATGGCCGGCCCAGGAGATGAGCCGCGATCGCCGTGCAGGGCGTTTGGCCGAAGCACGCGCTCGTCCTCCCGCATCGTCGCCGCACGGGCGCTGTCTGTTATGTCCCTGTCCTCCGCCCCGCCAAACCGGGCGCCACGTTTGCGGCGTCTCCCGGTGAATGTAGCTGCTGTTGCGATCATGATGCTGGCTGGTAGCGGGCCCTGGGGCCTTTGCCGGGCACAGGCGCAAGGAACGCTGCCGGTGCTCACCCAGGCTGCTCAAATCCGCACGCTCACTCCCAGAGAAGCCCAACGCCGGTACCCGATCCGTTTGCAAGGTGTGCTGACCTGCTACATGCCCGAATTACCTCTGGCATTCTTTCAGGACTCCACGGCGGGCATTTATCTCAACATTCTGGGAACGCCTCCGCAGGCGCGCACCGGAGATCTGGTCGAGGTCCGTGGGGTATCTGGCGCTGGGTTCTTTGCGCCGCAGGTCGAACACCCCGAGATACGCGTCCTCGGCAAAGCGTCCTTACCGCCCGCTCGTCGTTTTGCTCTGGAAGATCTACTCAGTGGTGAACAGGATAGTCAGTTTGTCGAAGTGCGCGGCATCATACATTCAGCCCGAATTGAGAGCATGCTGTTAGCTCACAGGCAAGAAGGCCATCCGGCTCTGGCACTTGTCGTCGCAAGTCGCAGGAACAAGTTCAAGGCATGGATCACCAACTTTGACCGGACTGCCGATTATGCGTCCCTGATCGATGCGCGCGTCGCCGTCCGTGGAGCCTGTGGAACGCTATTCAATGAGAAGCGGCAATTGGTCGGAATCCAGTTGTTCGTTCCGGGCACGGAACAGGTGCAAATCGAAGAAGCCGTGCATGCGGACCCCTATACACTCCCGGTCCTCCCAACCAGCAGTTTGATGCAATTCACGCCTGCCACGATTTCGGGTCACAGAATCCGGCTGCAGGGAACCCTGACTCTCTACGAACCCGGCCGCTTCCTTTACATCCAGGATGCATCCGGCGCCGTTAGAGTAGTGAGCCCGGAAAGCGCAGCGGTGCGGATTGGCGACCGCGTCGATGCGATCGGCTTCCCCACCGCCGGTCAGTATGCGCCAGTCCTGGAAGACGCCGACTTTCGGCGGCTCGGCCCCTCCGCTACGCAGGTCGCACCCGTGGATTTAACTCACGCCACCGGCTTGACCGGCGACCACGACGCCGAACTGATCCGAATACAGGGCACGTTGTTAGGTCACTCCATGCAAGGTGACGATCTCGTGCTGGCAATGGAGACAAACGGCGCGACCTTTACCGCCTTGTTGAGTAACAATCGATCAAACGCCCAAGTGCGGTCCATTCCGGTTAGTAGCCGTCTGAAGCTGACGGGAGTGTGGTATATCGAAACCGACGAGTTGCGCAGCCCAACGTCCTTTCGTGTGCTACTTCGCTCCGCGGCAGACGTCGTCGTGATCGAGTTGCCATCGTGGTGGAACGCCACTCGAGTTGTTGTGCTGCTGGGAGCCCTCGCGATCGTCATTGCGGTGAGCACCGCATGGGCCATCGTTTTGCGTCGCCGCGTCCATGTGCAAACTGCCGAGTTGCGCTCGCAGGCCGCCGAATTGTCCCGCTCGAACGCCGAACTGGAGCAGTTTGCTTACGTGGCTTCCCATGACTTACAGGAGCCCCTCCGCATGGTTGCGAGCTACACTCAATTGCTTGCCCGGCGCTACCAGGGCAAATTGGGCCAGGATGCCGACGAGTTCATTGCGTTTGCCGTTGACGGAGCGAAGCGCATGCAAAGTCTGATTAACGACCTGCTGGCGTATTCGCGCGTGGGGACGAAGGGCAGTGAATTGCGGCTTACCGATGCGGAGGCCGCGCTCTCGAGCGCCCAGGCGAATGTGCGAGCGGCCATCGAAGACAGTGGCGCGGTGATTCGGCATTCCCCGCTGCCCACCGTCTATGCCGATCCGGTCCAACTTGTCCAGGTGTTCCAGAACCTGCTGGGAAACGCAATCAAGTTTCGCAACGGCGCGACACCCGAAATCGATGTTGCCTGCGACGAGACTCCCGAAGAGTGGTGCTTCTCCGTTCGCGACAACGGCATCGGGATTGACCCGAAGTATGCGGATCGGATTTTTCAGGTCTTCCAGCGCCTGCACAGCAGGAAAGATTACCCGGGCACGGGAATTGGCTTGGCGATCTGTAAGAAAATCGCCGAGCGTCACGGAGGCCGGATATGGGTAGCATCGCAGCCCGGCCAAGGCGCCACATTCCATTTCACGATTCACAAGAACGGAGAACACATACGGTGACGACTGAGGCAACGAGGTCCATTGAGGTCCTGTTGGTGGAAGATAACCCGGGCGATGTTCGCTTGACGAGGGAGGCCATGCGGGAGAGCAAGGTAATTGTCAATCTCAGCGTTGCGTCGGATGGGGAAGAGGCGCTCGCGTTTCTTCGGAAAGAGGGCGCACACCACGGGGCGCCGCGCCCCGATCTTATTCTCATGGACCTCAATCTTCCAAAGATGGATGGCCGTGAGGTGCTGGCCGAGATCAAGGTCGATCCTGACCTGCGGCGCATACCCGTGGTGGTCTTGACGACATCGCGCGCCGAGGAGGACATCTTGCGCACTTACAACTTGCACGCGAACTGTTTCATCACGAAACCCGTCGACTTAGACCAGTTCATCAGGGTGGTGGCAGCCATCAGCGAGTTTTGGTTTTCTGTTGTACGGCTACCCAAGTAGCGGAGAAGGATCAGGTGACTTATGCAGCAATGCAATGTTCTGCTCATAGAAGATAATCCCGGCGATGCCCGATTGGTGCAGGAGATGCTGGCGGATGCCGAAGGCAATTCATTTCGGGTTCACACGGCCGACTCCCTGGTGGCCGCCTTAGACGCACTGGCGCATGAGGAATTTGACGTGGCGCTGGTCGATCTCTCCTTGCCGGACTCCCATGGGCTGGAGACGTTGTTGACCGTCCAGCGGCACGCGCCCGGTCTGCCCATCGTGGCGCTTACGGGGCTTAAGAGCGAATCGATGGCCCTCGCTGCCGTGCAGCAAGGCGCCCAGGACTACCTTGTGAAGGGCACCCTGACGACCGAATCGCTGGTTCGTGCCCTGCAATACGCCATGATGAGGCGCCACAGTTCCTCTGGGCCTGCCGACGCTCAGTCGGCTACGGTCGTGGGCTTCCTCGGCGCTAAGGGAGGGGTAGGCGCAACCACCATCGCATGCCATTGCGCCATCGAACTGCAGCGGCAAACCAAAAAGAAGGTGTTGCTGATCGATTTGGACACCAGTTCCGCATCGGCTTCATTCTTGATGGACGCACACTCCGAGTACACCATCGCAGACGCGGCCATCAACTTGCACCGCTTGGATCCGTCTTTTTGGAATAGCCTGGTGTGCAGCACATCGCATGGGGTTGACCTCCTGCAGTCGCCCGGCGCGAAGCGGTCCTACGAGCCGCTCAACGGTGAGCGCGTTCGTCACGTCCTTAGGTTTGCCCGCGCGCTTTACGGCTACATCGTGGTGGATCTCGGGCGTCTCAACGGGTTCTCCCTCAACCTGACCCCAGAGGTGAGTGAGCTGTTTGTCGTCACAACGCCGGAGGTGCCATCGCTGTACGAGGCCGGTTATGTCATGAAAAAGCTTCTCGATCCAGGGATAACAGGCGGACGGACCGAGTTGATTCTCAGCCGGCTGCTGAAAAAGGGGCCGTCTTCCGTCAACGATTTCGAGCAGGCCTTGGGTCGCCCGGTTTATGCGACGATCGGTGACTGCTCCAGCGAGGTGCACGAGGCCTACGGAAACGGCCAGTTTCTCGATGAGCGGCTGCCGCTGCGCAAGCAAACGCGGCAGATGGTTGCCAAACTCCTCGGTGTCGCCGAAGAACCCAAGGCGCCAACGCGAACCGGACGGGGACTATTCCGGTTTGTATGAGTCTGGACACAAAACGGGACGCATTTTCATCTTCCGATTCGGGGCTTCAGAACTGCCGGACTATCAGATTCGGAATCATCTGAAAGTGCCGCGTATTGCCCGTTTCGACAGCATGACCAAGTTCGAGGGCGCTAACGCCGATCAGCAGACCGGGAAAGTGGGAACGAAGGCGGCGAACAGCGCCCCTTCGGCGAACAGGCTGCGCGTCAGGTTGGGGATGCGAAAGCCGGTCAGGAACGCGTCGTAGGCGGCGCCGGCGCCGAACAGCCGCGCCATCGCGGTTTCCCGCACCAGGCCGGTGAGCCGGCTTAGCAGAACCGCCGCCGAAACCACCCCTGCCAAATGCAGCAGGCCGTGCTGGGCCGCCGCCGGACCGCGTTTCATTCCACGCGCCGGACTTCCACCTGGCGGTAAATCTCCTCGGTCTGGGCGAGCGAGGCGAAATTCATCCCCGGCAGCCGTGCCGACGCCGTGCCGGCGGCCACGCCCCAGCGCAGCGCTTCCGCCGGGTTTTGCCCGCGGCTCATCGACCAGGCGAAGACCGCCGTCAGCGCGTCGCCCGCGCCGATCGGGCACACCGCGTCCACCCGCGGCGGCAGAGCCTCCACCAGCCCGTTGGCAAATGCGCCGATCGCCCCGCGACTGCCGATCGAGAGCACCACCGAGTCCGGACCCATCGCGCGCAGTTGCGCCGCCGCCTCGAGCGAATGCGCCCGCGTCAGTATCGTGCGCCCCAGCAGCCGCTCCGCTTCCGGCTGGTTCGGCGTCGCCACCGTGGGCCGCGCTTCAATGCCTTCCCGCAGCGAATCGCCGCCCGCGTTCAACAGCGTCTTGACGTGCTTCTGCCGCGCCAGCCCGATCATCTTCGCGTAAAAGGAAGAGGGCACACCAGGCGGTGTGCTGCCGCACAGCATCAGCCAGTCCGCGCCATCGAGCGCCTCCCGCACCGCCTTTTCCACCCGCGCCACTTCCGCCCCCGTCAGCGCCGGCCCCACTTCGTTCAGGTTCACCGTCAGCCCCTGCTTATCGGTGATGGTGAGGTTGGTGCGGACGGCGTTTTTCACCGGCACCACCACGATCGGGTAGCCGCAGCCGTTGAGCAGGCCTTCCAGCCGCTTGCCGCTGGCGCCGCCCGAAATCAGCACCGCCTGCGTCTCGCCGCCGAAAGCGTGGATCACGCTCGACGCGTTGAGCCCCCGCCCGCCAGCCGATTGCCGGATTGAATTGATGTACGCGCGGTCTTCGAACGCCAACCGGTCGACGCTGAGAATTCGATCGATGGCTGGATTGATGGTAAGAGTGACGATCAAAGACCTATTGTACCGTTGCCGCCCCGTGGCGCACACTTCCGCCTCCCTATCGCAGCCGCAGACTGTTGGTCACTACGGTGACGCTCGACAGGGCCATCGCGGCGGAGGCCAGCATGGGAGAGAGCAGGCCCAGCGCGGCGACCGGGATGCCGAGCGTGTTGTAGGCGAAGGCCCAGAACAGGTTCTGGCGGATGATGCGCATGGTGCGGCGGGAGAGCTCGACGGCGTCGGGCACGCCATTGAGGTTGCCGCGCATGAGCGTGATGTCGCCGGCCTCGATGGCAATGTCGGTTCCAGCTCCCATGGCGATTCCCAGATCCGCCTGAGCCAGCGCGGGAGCGTCGTTGATGCCGTCGCCAACCATGGCCACGCGCTTGCCTGCGGCCTGCAGCTTGCGAATCTCGGCGGCTTTTCGATCGGGCAGCACCTCGGCCAGCACGTGCTCGATAGCGGCCTCGCGGGCCACTCGTTCGGCAACGGCGCGGCTGTCGCCGGTGAGCATCCACACCTCGAGGCCGATGGCCCGCAATCGGGCGACGGCGGCAGCGGCTTCGGGTTTGATGGTGTCGGCGATTTCGAAGCTGCCCGCCGCTGCGCCATCCACGGTCACCGTGACTCCCGGCCGGCCGATAGCAACTTCGCGCCCATCCACGCGGGCGCGCACACCGTGGCCGGCCGTGGCCGCAAACTCAGCCGGTTCGGCCAGCGCGATGCCGCGCGCGGCCGCCGCTTCCACCACGGCTTTGCCGAGCGGGTGCTCGGAATAGCGCTCGGCGCTGGCGGCCAGCCGCAGCAACTCATCTTCGCTGAAGCCCGCAGCCGGCAGAATGGCGGTGACCACCGGCTTGCCATGCGTGAGAGTGCCGGTTTTATCGAGCACCACGGTATCGATGCGATACGCCATCTCGAGCGCTTCCCCGCCCTTAATAAGGATGCCGCGCTCGGCGCCGCGGCCGGTGCCGACCATGATGGCGGTGGGCGTGGCCAGCCCCAGCGCGCACGGGCAGGCGATAATCAGCACCGCTACCGCGTTCACCATGGCCGTGGCAAATGGCCCGAGGAAAAGCCACGCCGCGAAGGTGATGGCCGCGGCAGCGAGCACGCCCAGCGTGAAGTAGCCGCTCACCACGTCCGCCAGCCGCGCCACCGGTGCGCGCGCCCCTTGCGCCTGGCGTACCATTTCGATCATCCGCCGCAGGACGGTGCCGCTCCCCACTTGCGTGGCCGCCAAGCGGAAACTGCCGGAGCGGTTGAAGCTGCCCGCAAACACCGCGCCGCCCGGGCCCTTCTCGACCGGCATGCTTTCGCCGGTGAGCATGGATTCGTCGATGGCCGATTCGCCCGCCACGATGGCGCCGTCCACCGGGATGCGTTCGCCCGGCCGCACCACCACCGTGTCGCCGCGGCGCACTTCCGCCAGCGGGACTTCCACCTCCGCGCCGTCACGTAGGATGCGCGCGCGTGGCGGCTCCAGATCCATCAGCCGCCGTATGGCTGCGCCGGCTTTGGCGCGCGCGCGCGCCTCCAGCAACCGGCCGGTGAGGATCAGCGCGATGATGACGGCGGCGGCTTCAAAGTACACTTCATGGCCGCCGCGCACCGTCTCGTAAACCGAATACAGAAACGCGGTGCCGGTGCCCAGCGCGATCAGCGAATTCATGTTGGCCGAGCGGTGCCGCAATGCGGTCCACGCCGCGGCGTAGAATCCGGCGCCGGAATACAGCACCACCGGCAGCGTCAGCGCCAGTTGCGCCCACGGCCAACGGTGCAGCATGCCGAGCGCCATCACCGGCAGCGCGAAACAGGCGGCAACGATCAGCCGGCGTTGGTAGATCGACTCCGCCGTCGGGCGCGCCGCGCGCTCTGGCACGCTGTAGCCCAGATCCTCTATGGCGCCGATGAAATCGCGTACGCGGGCGCGCGCCGGATCGTACTCGACGGTCGCCGTCTCGGTCGCCAGGTTGACGCTGGCCCGCGCGACGCCGGGGGTCGCGGCGAGGGTGCGCTCGATGGAGCGGGCGCAAGCGGCGCAGGTCATGCCGCCGACGGGCAAATCGATACGCTCTGGCGCGGTGACGCTCATGCGCCTACTTCGTAGCCGAGCTGGCGGATGGCGCTGGCGAGCGTTTCCGGCGTCGCACGCGCGGGGTCGTATTCCACTTCGGCGCTGGCGGAGCTGAGGTCCACGCTGGCCTTGCCGACGCCGGGCGTGGCCGCCAGCTTGCGCTCCACGCTGCGCGCGCAGTTGGCGCACGTCATGCCATGTATGGAGAATTTCACAGTCGAATGGTCCATACTTTATATGATGCGCCTTTGGCCCCCGTCGTCACAGGAGGCGTTTTGACTTTCGCGGATCTGGTTCTGGCGCGCCGCATCGAGGGCGCGCAAACCGCCCAGGCGCTCGGCTGCTCGCCGGGCGGCGCGGCGTCGCTCGAGATCGCCGGCGGCTGCGCCATTTTCGCGGGCGTGGATTCGCCGCTCACCCAGGCCGTCGGGATGGGCCTGAACGGCGCCGTGAGCCAAGCCGAGCTGGACGAACTGGAAACCTTCTTCCGTTGCCGCGGCGCGCGGGTCTCGATCGAAGTCTGCCCGCTCGCCGACGCCCGTTTCCTCGAGATGCTGAGCGCGCGCGGTTACCGCATAGGCCAGTTCGACAACGTGCTGGCGCGCAGCCTCGCCGGAGTCGAACTCGTCATCACTCCGCGCGTTCGCAGAGCGACGCCCAACGAGGCCGACCTGTGGGCGCACACCGTGGGCCGCGGCTTTTTCGAGCAAACCGAGCTGACCACCGAGGAGATGGACGTGGGCCGCTGGGTCTTCGGCATGCCCGGCGCGATGTGCTACCTGGCCTGTGCGGAGGGCGGCACGCCGGCGGGCGGCGCCGCGCTCATCGTCACCCGCGGCCTGGCCACGCTGTTCGCCGATGGTGTGGCGCGCCCCTATCGCCGGCAGCGCCTGCACCAGGAGCTGATTGTGGCGCGGCTCAATGAGGCGCTGGCGCAGGGCTGCGACATGGCCGCCGCCGCCACCGCTCCGGCCGGCGCCTCGCAGCGCAATTACGAGCGCCTCGGCTTCCAGGTGGTTTACACAAGAGTAACGTTAACCCGGTAGCCGGGAGCCAAGCTCAGCGGATTTCGTCGCACGGTTGTTCGTTCGCAGAGAACCGGCGGCAAAGGACCGCCAGCGGCGGGCAGGAACGGGTTTCGGTCGCCCTTGATCTCCGCAATGCCAGGACGGGCGTCTGCTTCCTCTCCACCACACACGAGCACGGCCGGCCGGCATCCTATCCACTCCGAGTAAGGTGAGAATCCGGAGCACTCGGGATCACCTGTTGCTTTCCCAATAGAACTGTGGCATTCTCGTGTTGGTAAACCAAATGACCGTCGCACGGGACGAAGCTGCATGAAACACAAAAGGGATGTCCAGCAAGGAACGCTGGCCCTGATGGTCCTGAAGACCCTCGATGTCTTGGGGCCATTGCACGGCTATGGCATCGCCCGGCGCATCGAGCAGATCAGCGGCGACCTGCTTTCGGTCAATCAGGGCACGCTTTATCCCGTCCTGCTGAGGCTGGAGCAGGAGGGTGCCATCGCATCGGAGTGGGGCCCCTCGGAAAACAACCGCCGGGCGCGCTTTTATCGGCTGACGCGCGCGGGACACAAATTACTGGAAGCCGAAAGACGCGAGTGGGGGCAGACGGCGGCGATCATCGCGCGCTTCTTTGAAGTGAAAGCGAAGGATCTGGCATGAGAGCCCTGAATCGGTTATTCACACGCCTTCTGAACTTCACGACCAGGCGCCGCGGCGACGAACGGCTCAGAGAAGAGATTGAATCGCATATAGCGACCCGGACTGAAGAGAACATCCGCTCCGGCATGACTCCCGAGGAAGCCCGCCGCCACGCCCGCCTGACGTTCGGGGCTGTGGTGGCGGTTCGGGACGACTACCACGACGAAGAGGGCCTGCCATTCGTGGAGAACCTGCTGCTGGACGTTCGTTATGCGTTGCGCGTGCTTCGGAAGTCTCCCGCGTTCGCGGTCGTAGCCTTGGTTACTCTGATGCTGGGAATTGGGGCGAACGTCGTCGTTTTCGGAGTGCTGAATGAGGTGTTGCTACATCCGCTCGATGTGAGCGACCCACAGAGCCTGTATCAGATTCGCCACAAGCCGTGGATGATCGGACGGCTACTGACTACGTCGTATCCCGCGTTTGAGGATTTTCGGCGGCGAAACACCACCTTCAGCGGGATGGCCGGGATTTATGGATATTCTCATGCGGGACTGAGCTGGCGCAACGCGGTGAGGTGGGTCCAGGGCGATGCGGTCACCGGCAATTATTTCGATTTGCTGGGCGTGCAGCCGGAGGCAGGACGGTTCTTCCACGCGGCGGACGAACATGGCCCGGATTCAGCGCCGTATGTGGTGTTGAGCGATGCTCTGTGGCGAAGCGCGTTTGATGCCGATCGGAGCGTAGTCGGGACGACCATGGAACTCGACAAGCATCCGTTTACGGTGGTTGGCGTGGCGCCGGCGCGGTTCCACGGCACCGAGCGGTTTGTGTGGCCGGACTACTGGATGCCCATCGTGATGGAGGGGGCGGATTTCCTGCATAGCCGGACGTCCGTAGCTGTTACGGTGATTGGCCGATTGAAGCCGGGCGTGACAGCGCAGTGGGCGACGGACAATCTGAATGCGATTGCGGCCGAACTGGCGAAGGAGTATCCGGAGACCGACGACGGACAGTCGCTGCGGCTGATCCATCCGGGACTCTACGGGGACGACGGCGATGTGATTCGCGGATTCCTTTGGAGCGTGACCGTGCTGGCGCTGCTGGTGCTGGCGGCGGCATGCGCGAACCTGGCAACTCTGTTTGCGGCGCGCGCGGCGGATCGCAACCGGGAACTGGCGCTCCGCGTGGCCCTTGGATCGAGCCGGTGGCGGCTGGTGAGGCAACTGCTGACCGAGGCGGTGCTGGTATCGTTACTGGGCGGGGCGGCGGGGCTGGTGAGCGCGCGGCTGCTGTTGGGTGTGTTGAACCGGTCGCAGCCGTTTGTTGGCACTCTGACAGTAAGCGTGGATGCGCGTGTGTACATGGCGGGCCTGGCATTGACGCTGGCTAGCGCGCTGTTGTTTGGGATGGCTCCGGCGCGGCAGACGTGGCAGAGCAGTCCGTTGCAAATGATGAAGAACGGACCGGCGGATGCAATGCACTTGCGCCGGTTTGCCCTGCGGGACCTGTTGTTGGGTGCGCAAATTGCAATCTGCACGCTGCTGGTAACGGCCTCGCTGGTAGCGGTGCGCGGCATGGTGCGCGCGCTCGACGCGCCGCTCGGTATCCAGCCGCAGGGCGCGATGCTGGCCGATATCGACCTGAGCCAAGTGGGACAGGCAGGCGACGCGGCGGTCGAGAAAAAGAAGGCGGTGATTGAGGCGCTGCGGAGCATCCCCGGTGTGACGGCCGCGGGTACGGTGAGCCGCACGCCCTTCACCGGCGGATTGCATGGGATTCCGATTTTCCGGCCGGGGACGACAGAGTTCAAGCTGAACAATTCCGTGCTGGCGCCATACGTGTTTACGATGTCGCCGGGATACCTCGAGGCGGCCGGCACACGGCTACTGGGCGGGCGGGATGTCTCATGGCATGACACCACAGAGACGCCGTATGTGGCGATCGTGAACGAAACCTTCGCGCGCAAAATGTGGGGTGCGACGCCGTGGGGCGAAACGCCGGCGATCGGACAGCGCTTCATTCTGAGTGGCAACCTGACGGAAGTGGTGGGCGTGGCCCAGGACGGCAAATATCACGACATGCAAGAGTCGCCACAGCCAGTGGCGTATGTGCCGTTGTCGCAAAGCGAGGACAGCGAAACGGTTTTCGTGGTGCGGTCGCGGCGGGCGCCGAGCGAGATGGCGGCGGCGCTCACACGCACGCTGAGCGGCATCGCGCCGAATGTGCCAATCACGGTCGAGAGCTGGCCCGATTCGCTGGCGGATGAGCTGTTCCCGGCCCGGGCGGCGACGGTGGCACTGGGCGTCATGGGCCTGCTGGCGGCGATGCTGGCGGTGACGGGCATCTTCGGTATGGCGGCCTATAGCGTGAGCCGGCGGACAAAGGAACTGGGCATCCGCGTGGCATTGGGCGCGCGCAGGACGCATGTGATAAGCGCGGCCGTGGGGCGGCCAATCGTGCTGCTCGGCGTGGGATCGGTGGTGGGTCTGCTGGGGGGAATCTGCGCGAGCCCCCTGCTGGGGCAGATCGTGTATCGGGCGAATCCGCGGGATCCCGTGGTCGTGGGCGGCACGGTGCTGACGATGGCGCTGCTCGGCATTGCAGCGTCCGCCATTCCAGCCTGCCGAGGGCTGGCCGTCGATCCATCCAAACTCATGCGGGAAGAGTGAGGCAGGCGAATAGAGCGTGCTTTAAAGAATAGGTTCTAGGTAGGAAAGGTGCGCCCGCAGCCGTAGCGCCGGCGGTCTTCGCCGCCGGTCTTCCTTCTAGCGCCGCCTGCCGCACGAGTGCGTGCGCCACTTGTTCAGATAGGCGAGATTTCCACGGCGGCACGGCCACTACATCTACTCAGGCCGAGGTTGCTCTCATCGTGACGTCCGACAACCGGCTGGTGGTCTGCCTGGTTTGCTTGGCAGTTTGGATTCTGCTCAGCAGCCTGGACGATCTGTTCATCGCACTGGTCGCCATCTTCCCCAAGGGCGAGCCCGGTTGCCGCTGGCCCACGGACTTGGAGGCGGCCGGGATCCCCGAACGCCGGATCGCCATTCTGGTTCCGTTGTGGGACGAGCAGCGGGTGATCGGGCGGATGCTGGAACGTAACCTGGCCGCTATTCAGTACACCAATTACGATTTCTTCGCCGGCGCGTATCCGAACGACACCGTCACCGTGGCCGCGGTGGACGAGGCCGCCCGCCGGTCGTCCCGCGTGCACCTCGCGCTGGTGCCGCACTGCGGACCCACCTCGAAGGGCGATTGCCTGAATGCGATCTTCGACTGCCTGCTCGAGTACGAAGCCGCCCACGGCGTCCGCTACGAAGTGATCGTGACCCACGATGCGGAGGACGTGGTGGCACCGGAATCGCTGCGGCTCGTCAACTGGTTCTCGCGCGATTACCAGATGGTGCAAATCCCCGTGCTGCCATTACCCACCGGCCTCGCCGAGATGACCCACGGCGTCTACTGCGATGAATTCGCCGAATATCAGCAAAAGGACATTCCGGCGCGCCAGCGGCTGGGCGGCTTTCTGCCCTCCAACGGAGTCGGCACCGGGTTCGACCGGAAGGCCCTGGAGCGGCTGGCAGCCACCCGTGGCGGCCGCATCTTCGACCCCGCCTGCCTCACCGAAGACTACGAAAACGGTTTCCGCCTGCACGCGCTCGGCTGCCGGCAGATCTTCGTCCCGCTCCGGCTGCCCACGGCCGCGCCGATGGCCACCCGCGAATATTTTCCGCGCCGGCTGCGCGCCGCCATCCGCCAGCGCAGCCGTTGGGTCGCCGGGATCGCACTGCAAGGCTGGGAGCACCATGGCTGGCGCGCCCCGCTGTGCCAGGTGTATTTCTTTTGGCGCGACCGCAAAGGCCTGGCAGGAAACCTGCTTTCGCCCTTGGCCAATCTGCTGTTCATCTGCTGGTTGGCCGGCTGGCACGGCTTCGGCGGCATTCCCCCATGGGCGGCCCACCTGTGCACCGCGACTTTGGTCCTGTCTCTGGTCCATTTTTCGATCCGCACCACGTTGAGCGCGCGGGTTTATGGCTGGCGGTTCGCCGCCGGCGTGCTGCCACGCATGTTCTGGGGCAACCTGCTGAACAGCGCGGCCACCATTTCCGCCTTGCGCCAGTTCGCCGATGCGCGCCGGCGCGGGCGCGCCCTGGTGTGGCGCAAAACCGATCATAAGTATCCGGCGTACCACCCGCCCGGACAGGGCCGGCTGGGCGAACTGCTGGTGCGCATGCGGGCCATCTCGTTCGAGGACCTCCAGGCAGCGCTCGGCACGTGCCCGCCGGACGTGCGCCTGGGCGAGTATCTGCTCGATCTGCGCAAGCTGAAGGAGGAACAACTCTACCAGGCTTTGAGCGCCCAGGCGGGCCTGGAACTGGGGGTCCCCGATGACGGCGAAGTCGTTTCCGCGGCCACCCGCGCCCTCCCCGCCGAAGTCATCCGCCGCTTCAGCGTGCTTCCTTACCGTGTCGCTTTCGGCCAGCTCCACCTGCTGACCCCCGAAGTGCCCTCGCCGCGCATGACTCGGGAATTGGCCACCTTGTGCCCGCTCGACCTGCGCTTCCGCCTGGTCCGCCCCAAGGAATTCAAGCGCCTGTGCGAGCGGTATCTGGCATGAAAAGGGCGCAGCCAGCCACAAACCCGGCATCTCATCGGTTCCGCCTGACACGCAACCCTTCGTCCCACTCGCCCGGGTCGGGGCCGGTGGACTGCTGGAATCGCGAGTGACGGATCTGCCTTTCAAAGTCGGCGATTCTTCGATCGTGATCCTCCGGTCGCTCCCGGTGTTGGAGTGCCGCCAGTGCGGTGACACCGAGCTGGAGCAGGCAACCATGCCGCGCGTCGATCAGCTCCTCGCCGCCGTGGATGGATCCGCCGAACTGGAAGTCATCCGATGCGCCGCCTAAGGGGCCGGGCACGCCCGGCCCGCGCCCGCTCCGTTCCCCCTTTAGCCCAAGAAACCAATATTGGCGATCGAAAAATTGGCGAGATTCGGGAACACGCCAGCCAGGCCGGAACTCGAAATGCCGAACCAGGAGCATAGCGTGGCGCCATACTGATCGGTCGACGTGGTGGGGATCCATCGTCCCCGCACATCGGTATCGTCCGGACCGCCCAATTGCAAGCTCGGGAACTTGCCAAAGATCCTGCCACCCTGGACGGCGCCTCCGAGCACGAAGTGATGGCCGCCCCAGGCATGGTCGCTGCCGTTGCCGGAGGTGGGCTGGAAGGTGCGATTGAAGTCGGATTCGGTGAACGTGGTAACGCTGTCCGTCACGCCCAGCTCCTCGGTGGCCTCGTAGAACGCGGCCAGCGCCTGGCTCACCTGCGGGTAGAGGTTGTTGAGCGTCGGCAGTTCGCCGGTATGCGTGTCGAAGCCGCCGAGCGAGCAGAAGAATATTTGCCGGCTCATTCCCAAATCGGCCTGCACCTGGATAATCTCGGCCACCTGCTGGAGCTGCGCCGCCAGCGCGGTCTTGGGGAACTGCGTCTTGAGCGCGGTGGACTTGGCTAACGCAGCAGTCAGCGCCTTGGCATCGCCGATGCTGTTGGCCAGCGTGTGGTTGGCCGCCTGCACCAGCTCGACGCCGCTATTCGTCGAAATCAGATTGTTGAAGGCATTCCAGCGCGCTTCCGACGCCGCCGAGGTGTTGAAGCCGGCAAGCTGCAACGATTCACCGGGCGCCACCGCCACCGGGGAAGTATTCGCGCCCGCGCCCTGCAGCACGTTGCCCGCCGTCGACAAGAACACCGGGAACGAAGACGCGTTGAGCTTCTGCGCCGCGACGTAATCGGCGGCCCGTCCGCTCCAACCGGTCGGGCTATTGCCTTGCGCGATGGACGTCTGCCATTCCAACTGCTGATCGGCGTGCGAGAAAAGGTTGTTCGGAATGAAGCCCTGCTGCGCCTGGTACTGCGCTCGAGTGAGCGGCGCCACCAGCGGGCCGACGTTGGCCACCACCGCCAGTTGCTTGCTCGTAAACAACGAAGCCAGCTCGGTGAGCAGAGCGTGGAAGCCGTAGGGCGCGCCGCTCGCATCGCTCACCTGAACCATCGAGCTGGTGGCCAAGCCGAGGGCGCCGCGCGCCGCCTGGTATAACTTGTAGTCCGCATCGTCCAGCGGAATCACACTGTTGTTGGAATCGTTGCCGCCGAACAGGAACACGCAGACCAGCGCGCGGTAGTTGGAGCCGCTCGCGGCCGTGGCCGGCAGCAGGCCGAACGGACGAAGCGCCAGCGTGCCTGCCGAGGCGGCGCCGATGCGAATAAACCCACGTCGCGAATACATGTGCTTGGCTCCTTTACTGAATCACCTGGTAGTCGCTCGAGGTCAGCACCAGGTAGAGAATCGCCTGCGCGCGCGCCATCGGGCTGGTGGCCGCGCCGGCCGCCGCCGCAGCTTGTTCGTACAGTGCGGGCGGCGTGTTGGTGTGCAGGAAAATATAGCCGGCGTAATCGATCATGGCGCTGATGTCGGTGCCGGGGCTGGCGAACGGCGTCAGATCGACGGTGGTGGTTTTGTCCAGGTGCCCGTACAGCGCCGCGTTGACGACGTCGGCCCGCTCGGCCGCGGCTTGCGTCGAATAGAGCTGGAACTCGGGCCCGAGCTGCCCGCTCGAAATCCGGTAGAGCGGCGAAAAGTAGCTGAACACGCTGGGCTCGTAGAACAAGTCCTGCCCCATCAGGTTGGCATCGTTATAGACCGTGCTCGCGGCGCCAAGCGTCGCGTTCAGCCCGCGCAGCAGGTTGGCCATGAACAGCACCGGCTCGCGCAGGTGGCCGAAGCCGGGGTTGGGAGCGGCGCCACTCTCATCGCCGGCGCGCGCTTCCGGGTCGGTCAGAACGGCCGTGATGATCGCCTGCATGTCGCCGCGCACGCCCGCGCCATCATTCTCGAACACGGACGCCACACGCTGTATGTAGGCCGGACTCGGATTACTGGTGACCAGGTGCTGGATCAGTTGCCGGCCGACGAACGGCGCCATGGTGGGCTGCGCCATCAAAGCGTCCAGCAGCGATTCCAGGTCTTGCTCGGCGGTCTGGCCAGCCGGAATCTGTATGCCGCCGAAAATGGTTTTGGCGCTGGTGTCGTGCTCGGCTTCCACCGCGATCATCTGGCCGTAGTAGTAGGCCGGGTTGTTGTTCTTGGGGCTGGCGCCGGGCGCGGTGGGATACGTCCAGCCGGTCAGCATCTTGGCCTGGCTGGTGACTTCCGCCTGGTCGTAAGTGGGAACCGGGTTGCCGTTCGCATCGAGCGCCGGACTGCCGTCGAGCCTGAGCTGGGTCAGGCCCAGCGTGAATAACTGCATCAGTTCGCGCGCGTAATTCTCATTGGCCGACGTGCCCTTGGCGGCGTTTCCCTTATTGTTATTGGCCATGCTGAGATAGTTCCCCATGGCCGGGTTCAGGGTAACCGCCTTGATAATGTCGCGATAATTGGCGAAGGCGTTATCGCGGAGAATCCGCCAGTAGGGCGGAATCGCGTAAGCGGGTTTCACCTGCACTGCCGAGGCCACGAAGATCTCCGACAGGGCGAACGCCACGCGCTGCCGCAGTTGATCCTGCCCGCTGACGGCGTTGGCGAAAAACGCTCGCTGGACCGGTGTCAGATCCCGGTTGGTCTTTCCGGCGGAATCCAGGATGGGCTGGTCCGGCAAGTCGGAGGTGTTCAGCGCGAATTGCGCTGCCAGCCAGGCGTCGATGCCCATCTTTTCCAGTTGCGCGATGGAGGCGGGCGTAGGCCCCCAGGCCGCCTGGTCGAGGAAGCGGCCGGCGGCCAGGTCGCTCATCGCTGCGGACGCCGTCTGGCCGGCAGCGGGGTTGAGCGCCACCATCATAGTGAATGCGGCGGCTAGAAGTGTCTGCTTCATAAGCCCCTCGAAAAGTTCATGTGATGATAACCCGGCGCCTGGCGGAAAGTAGCGCGAAATTCCGCTTTCTGCGGTGGTGGATGAGAAAGGCGATCGATTTGTGTCGCCGGTCTTACGCTCGCCAGCGGCAGGCCACGAAAGGCGATGGCCCGCCCTACCTGGCGAGAATGCGATCGAGATGATGCTGCATGTGAACGAAGTAGTCTTCGATGACGAATTCGAGGGTAACGGGCGCGTCATCCCCAATCCGGCATATTGCCGTGAGACGCTCCGCCGGAATGGCGTCCAGCACGGCAGCCAGCGACTGGTTCAGGCTCTTCCAGAGATCGATCGCGTCGCGCCACGGCGCCGTCGCGTAGCCGCCCATTTTTACCCAGCCCACACCGTCATAAGACGGTCCCGTGAACTCCCCCTCGAGGGCCGCTTTAACGAATCGCACGCGGTTGTTGATCGCGGAATCGGCCAGGTGCCCCAGTTCCTGCTTAACGGACCAGCCTTCCGGATCGGACGGTGGAGCGCCGGCGGATGGTTCCGCGATGGCGCGAAGGCGAGGCTCCGCCTCGGCAATGATGGTTCGCAATCGTTGTGAAAACGCGGTCACAAGTCCAGTGTCGCACGCCGCCACAGCCGTTTGAGGCTGCCTGTGCGACACCGCTTCGCCCGCTTGTCGTCAGGCTCGTTTCCGCCGGCCCTCGACCTGCCCAAAGACGGACCCTTTGCTCTCCAACGGGCCCTTCCTCATGGCAAGCTCGCGGTAGACGTTGACGGCTGCCCGGAGCTGCTTCACCTCTTCGAACAATTCGGCGTTCTCCCTGGTGAGCTGTCTGACCGTCAGCAGCATCAGGCGCGGAGGAATCCGAACCGCTCGAGGGAAATCATGAGTCTGCATGATATCGTTTCGCTACGTAATGGGGGTACCAATTGAATAGTATCGTTAACGCTGCCTTTATGGCTAAACAACGATGCGGGGAGGTTTACGGTCAAAACATTACCCGCAGAATTGGGGAAAAGGTATCACCGCAAAAGGGAGTAGTTGTTGCGTCGGCTCGAAGAATCAAGCGCTTGTGTCAAAAGACACCGGCGGCGAAAACCGACGGCGTTACGGCGCCAACTTATATGCTCACTGCGTTGTCGAGCACGAAGGTGAGGCGTGTTTCGGCCGGGATCTTGACGCGCGGCCCCTTGGTGGCGGCCTCGGCTCCGACTCCCGCCGCGCCACCGGCGCCCGCGCCAATGGCGGCGCCCTTGCCTCCGCCGGCAATGCCGCCAATCACCGCCCCGACGATCGCGCCGCCGGCCGCCATGGCGCCGGTCCTCTGCCCTCGCGACTCGCTTTCCCGCGTGATGGTTTGCGTATTCACGTCCACCACTTTGCCGTTCACCTTCACCGTCCACAGCGCCAGCGTGAGTTCGGCTTTGCCGGAGAATTTGCCGGAGTCCTTGGCGTTCACCAGCTTGACCACCACGTCGGCTCCGCGCGGGATCGCGGTCTGGCCGTCAATCACCACCGGCTCATCGAGAGCAGCGCTGTAATTCTGACCCACGGTCACCTTATCGGAATCCACCGCGTCGATCATCCGCACCGCGAAGTTAGTGCCCTCCGGGAGGATGAGCGGCGCCGGGGCCGCGGAGGGACGGGAGGACACCGAGGGCTCCTCGCCCGGCTTCAGGATTGCGACGGTGTTCCCGCTGTCGCTGCGGCGTGGCGTTGGCGGGCTGGAATCCGCATCGGCACCCGGCGCGCGCTGGAGGGTGGGCTGGCCGGAGTCCGCGGCTGCATCCGGCGCGCGGCGCAGGGTGGGCCTGTCCGAGTCCGCGGCTGCACCCGGGGCGCGGCGCAGGGTGGGCCTGTCCGAGTCCGCGGCTGCATCCGGGGCGCGGCGCAGGGCGGGACGATCGGGATCCACCGGGGCAGGCGCGTTGCCCGAAAACTCGATACGGTATATGTCGGCCACGTCGATAGTCTCGACCGTGCCGGCCGCCTCGATTTTCACCTGGTGCGCCGTGCCGCCCAGGTAGGTGCCGTTGATGACGCGACCGCTCTTCAGCGTGATTACGTCCGCCGAAGCCGCGGTAGCCAGAGCGAGTGCCAAT
Organism: Bryobacteraceae bacterium; assembly: GCA_050010695.1. Taxonomy (GTDB): domain Bacteria; phylum Acidobacteriota; class Terriglobia; order Bryobacterales; family Bryobacteraceae; genus Bog-375. The sequence goes on along the minus strand of JBEKKO010000052.1, from coordinate 12,351 downwards.
ACAGTCGATAACCAACGCATAGGTATCCCTTGGATTTTCCTTCTCATTGTACGACGCACGCCGCAGCCCGCGTGTTTACATCGATTTCGGGGGGTGCGGCGCCTCTTGCCGCAAGACGGAACTCGCCACTGCCCTGCCTTGCTCGATACCCCGCCGGTAGATTTCCTTCCGCTGGCGCCGTCCCAGCCCGCCGTGGCCGGCATGCAAGCGCTCCAACCCTTTGCCCACCAGGTAGGTGCCGGCGTACGCGATAGCGCCTTTGGGAATCAACCCGCCACCGAACGGAATCTTGCCCGCCAGCTCGCGCGCGATCGCCCGCCAGCCAAACGCGCTGGCTCCAATCGAAAGAATCTCCAGCTTTTGCTGGCCGAAGCCCACCGGCTTGTCGCAAGCCGCGGCGATCAGGAACGCCATGCGGAACTGGTTGGCGGTGAGGAAAGCCGTGTCGGAAGCCCATTCGCCGAGCACCCAGGGAAGCTCGATCAAGTTGGGCACGACGTCCGGCAACGCAGTGGCGATGGCGAAGAGGGCGTTTTCGCACGCGACGGCCTGGATGGCGCGATCCACTACCGCGCGGCGGAACACCGGATATCGCCGCGCCAGCGGCAACGTTATGTCTTCCCGGTGGCGGACAATCTCGGCGAGCGTGTCGCCGGCTTCCGCCGGATCGAGTGAGTACGCTCCCGGCGGCGCCTCGAGGCCGGCTTCGCAGATTACCAGATCGACGCGCTCCGGAGCGTCCTCGCCGCCGGAGCGAAAAACCAACTCGCGCGAGCCGCCGCCGCTGGCCAGGAAATCCTCCAGCCGCGCGTACGCGCAGTCGCTGGACGCCACCAGTCCGATTGTCACCAGCCGGCCGGCGCGGCTGCGGACTTCCTCCGGGCTCAGCAGAGCCAGCGCGCTTCGTGCCTGCTTCAGCAAGGTCAGCATAAACTTAGCGGGGCCGTTCGGAACCGCTCAGACGGAACATCACCTGCAAGCCCCTACGCCATTCTACTCCTATCCCGACTCGCTCCACCTCGATCGAGGGCGAGAAGAACTCGAGGATGGTTTCGCTGGAGGGATGGAATTCGAGCGAAGGCGCCACCAGCAAGAGCCGCGGCGGGCCGGCGTCGAGCTCGATGCCCGGGAAGTAGCCGGCCGAAGCGAACTCCCGCCGGTCCAAGTGCCACTTCACGCGGATCCAGTAATCCAGCGCCTGCAGAGGCAGATGCAGATCCGCCGACGCCTTCAATTCCACCACCACCAACCGGCCGGCATGATCCACCGCCAGCAGGTCCAGGATGCCGCGCTCGCCGCCGGCGAATGCGGGCACTTGCCCATAGACCGGCTCGGGCCGCAGCGTCGCGTCCAGGATTTGCAGGTGCGCGCGGGCCTGCGATTCCAGCCACGCCTCCGGGTACTGGCGGTAGAGCGGGTGGCCGCGGTCCGCCGTCTCGGGTGATCGCGCGCGTTCGAGCGCCTCGGCCACGCGTTCGATCTCTTCCATCCGATGCCCGGCAGCCGGACGACGCTGGCCCAGCCCGAACGAGAGATCCTCTCCATCCAACTCGGCGAACTCGATGCCGCGCACGCGCAGGCTGGTGCGGCCTCCGCTCTTGAGCACTTGTTCGACGCCGGGAAGCGCGGCGAGGCCCCGCCAGCGCGCGCCCGCACCGGGAGCCGGGCGGCGAAAGGGTTCCAGGCGGGTATCCAAATTGCCGTGGTCGCGCGGATCCACCGCCGCCACGAAATCCTCGCTCGAGTAGCGAAACAGCTCGAACCGCGCAGCCGCGGCATTGAGGCACAGCAGACGCAGCGCGGCGGCTCCTTCGTGCCCCTCCGGCAGGTACAGCGCCAGCCCTTCCACCGTCACGCGGTGCTCGCGCCGGCGCAGATACGCGAGCCAGATCAAGCCGAAGGACACCACGCCCGCCGCGTCGCCCCCTTCCGGGCAGGCGATGGCCGCCCACCCGTGCTGCCCGTGGCGCAGAAAAGCGCGTGGGAAGGCCGGCGAGAGGCTGTGCTCCAGGTTGGGCTCGGTCGACAGCTCAGCCAGCGTCCACTCGGGGAACTGGCGCCGCAGAAACAGCCGGAAGCGCTCGCGAAAGACCATCCGGCCGCTGCGCCGGCCCATCTCCACGCCCGCCCGCCGCGCCAGGTCCAGCAGGTACATGCGCCCTTCGCGCCGGGCGAACCGCTCCACCACCATCTCGAGGCGCCCGGCCGAAGTAACGCCCACGCCGGTAACCCGCCGCGTCAGGTTGCGGGTGCGGTCCCAGGCTTGCAGCGTGAGACGCGCGCCCCGCAACTCCAGGGCGAAGTTGCCGTCGCCGAGCGGCAGCAGTTCCTCGCCCGGCTCCAGCAGCGCCGGCTGCCGCGCGCCCTCGAGAAACGCTTCGATGGCGGCGCGGGCCTCTTCCCCGCAACAGCCCGCCGCCCGCCGTTCAGGTGGCATCGGAAACCGGATTATAGCGCGCAGCCACGCCGCGATTGTTTTACTCCGCTTTTTCGAGGGCTGAGATCCACGCCTTCGGAGTCGTGCCGAAGGTTCGCCGGAACATCTCTACAAAGGCGCTGGATTGTCGATAACCGATCGCGAACGCGACCTCCTTGATCGAATATCCCGAAACCAGGAGTTCCACCGCCTTCATCAGCCGGACTTGCCGCCGCCACGATTCGAAATCCGTTCCGACTTCTTTTCGAAACGCTCGCTCGATGGTCCTGACGCTCACACCTGCCTCGGCACATAACGCCGCCAGCGGCTTCGATTGGGCCGGGTTTGTCAACACGGCCCCGGCCACCGCCAGCGCCCGCTTTTCTTTTGGCAGGGTCACAAAAGTGGGCATTGGCGATGCGGTTTTGAGATGCAGGATCAGCAGGTCGCGAAGCGCGCGCTCGTGGCGGCTTCGCGCACGCAGTTGCCCGATGCGTACCGCCTCCAGAATCAGCTCCCGCAAGAATGGCGTCACATGGAGCACCACGCAACCGCGCGAGAATGGGGAAGCCAGGCCGGCCCGCACATAGAGCGTGCGCATGGAAACCGGCCCGGGCATGTGAATCCGATGGCAGGTTCGCGCCGGAATCCAGAGCGCAAAGTGAGGCGGAATCAGCCAAACGCTCTGGCCCGCGGATACCTCCATCGCGCCGCGGATTGCGTAAATCAACTGGTCCGCGCCGTGCGCGTGTTCCGGAACGCGAAATCCGCGCGGGTATTCGTAGGCCAGCGTGGCGACGGAGACGCCGCGCTTCGGGTCGAATTCGGTCAGAATTTCGTCGTGTCGCACCAGCCATGTATTATGGCGCAACAACAGTCTTGCGACAAACGGCCGCCTGGTGCATCCTATCCCCATGTCTCAACACTCAGGAGTTGCGAAGTACAACATCATCGGATTCGTGACCATCGTCGATGTCGCCCGCGCGAAGGAATTCTACCGTGACACGCTCGGCCTGCGTCTGGTGAGCGAAGAACCTCCATTCGCGCTGGTGTTCGACGCCAACGGCATCATGCTGCGGCTCGGCATGGGCAAGGAGCGTGCACCGGTCCCAGGCACGGTCTTGGGCTGGCAGGTCCCGGACATGGCCGTCGCGGTTGCCGACCTGACACAAGCCGGAATCCGCTTCGAACGCTACGACTTCCTGAAACAGGACGAGTCGGGCGTCTGGACCGCACCCACCGGCGCAAGGGTGGCCTGGTTCAAGGATCCGGACGGAAACACTCTGAGCATCTCGGAACATCCTGAGCTGAAAAAGTGAGGACCGCGTTACCGGTCGGGCCAGGTCGTGGCGCCGGCTGTTGAGCCGGTCTGAGCCGAGAGTCCGAACTCCGCTTTTGTCGCAGTGCTTCAGTGAACCCTCCGCCCGTGTTCCGGCCGGCCGGCCGGGGTTGGCTCCGGCATGCCACCGGGTCGAGTACCGATAGTACCTCGGTGCCCTACAGCGCCTGATTCTCTCCGCCGATTTTCCTTCCCATGAACATGGAAAATCGCTCAGCGCGGCTTTCAAACCCAGGCAAAGGATCTTTGCCTGGGGAACCGCTGGTCAACCGCGGGCATGCGTTGGCAATCCGGCAGCAGCTCTGGGAACGAGCCCAGAGGCTCTATATGATCGGTGAATTGAGCCTGGCGGCTCAGTTGCTCTCCGAATTGGGTACTGGCAGACACCCACGCCAGGCCGAAGCCTAAAGGGAGGCCGTCAATGGCAGACTTCCTGGCGGGTTTGGGCCGTTCGCTCGATGTCCTCTTGGCCTATCTGGGGATTCATCGCGTCAACGCACTCGACGCGGCCTTTTACGTCCTCGGGGCGACCATCTTCCTGGTGTTTTGTGCGGCTGTGCACTCGGCAATTCGAATAGCCTTCTTGCGCTGTTCCGCCAGGAAATAGCAGCCTGCTGAGCGAGGCGCGCGGTGTCCCTGGTGCTTCCATTGCCGCGTTAACAGGAGCTCTTTCAACTGATCGGATCGGGTGTCAACGGCGGCCAGGCTCAGTGCTACTCGTAGCAAACCAGTTGGTTTCCGCCCTCCGCCAGAGCGAGAATGTAGCTATGGCCGACGCAGAGTCTTCATCACCCGGAGTTCGTCGTGGCTGAGATTGCTGCCAGGCCGGCCTGGATGCTCGCTGCGGAAAAGCTCCTTATCGAGTTGTCGGCGAAGGGAAATCGGCAGCTCACATGAGATCCGCTCTGCGTCCGACCACGATTGACGATCTGGGCAAGGTGCGCCAGTTCCTGCGGCAAGCTTTCCGCGTCAGCCCCAATGCCCCGTTTCTGGATCCTTCCGTGATGACATGGAAATACTGGGATCGCCGGGACGACTGCGAGGGGCCCCGCGCTTATGTGCTGGAACACGATGGCGTGATTGTGGCTCACGCCGGCATCTACCCCCTAACCTTCGACGGGGGGGAAGTACGCGGGATTCAGATGATCGACTGGGCCGCAGCCAACGAATCTCCGGGCGCCGGCGTCGTTCTTTTGCAGAAACTGGGCGCCATGTTCGATTTCATTTATTCGATCGGCGGATCGGATATGACGTGCAAGATCCTGCCCGCTTTCGGATTTGTGGAATACGCCAGGCAGTGGAAAGGCGCCCGCCCGCTGCGGCCCCTCCGACAAATTCTGCAACATCAGAACCGCAACTGGAAGCTGGCGCCCCGCCTGATCAGAAACTTCCTGTGGAGATTGCCGAAGGCTTCGGAAAGACGCTTGGACGAAGGCTGGAAAGCCGAAGAAATCGTCCCCAGCGGGATCCCCGCGAAGCTCTTTTCCCAGAGCATGGCCGAGGCTCGTTGCAGTCCGCGGCCGCCCGCCTTTTTCGACTATTTGCTTCGTTGCCCGGTAACGCAGTTTCGCCTTCACGGTATCCAGGATAATCGCGGGCCGAGGGGGTGTTTTGCGATGGGCGTTCTGCGTGGACAGGCTCGGGTAGCCGGCGTGTGGCTGCACGATCCCGATCCTGAAGCGTGGCAAGCCGCCTTCTCCCTCGCTCAACAGACCGCCAGGGGGCTCGAAGGAGCTTGTGAAATCGTGGCCGCGGGCACCGAAGGCGCCAGCGAGCAGGCAGCCGCCCGGTCCGGTTTGCGCATCATGGGATATACACCTGTCTACCTGCTGAACAAGAAGCGGAAGCTCGCGCTGCCACCGGATTTCCAGTTCCAGTTTGCAGACAATGACGAGTTCTTCCTGGACGTGGGGCAGGCTTCTTACTGGACCTGAAGTGCCCGCGCCAGAGCTTCGAAAGAGGTGGCGCCTTCGAATTCCTCGAAGTCCATCTCCCGCCCGAACTCCTCGCCGATCAGGTTGAGCAGCGTCAGTTGGGCGACCGAATCCCAAGCGCTCAGATTCTGAACGCTGGCAGTCGAATACTGGCTGGGATCCAGCTTCGGGAAGACCAGCGCGAAACAGTGGCCTAGTTTGTCTCTGACATTGTCCATTTATCGTTTACCTCGTGCAGCAGCGGAGGGCAAAGCCGCTCGAAGTCGTCGGACCGCAGATGCAGTTCGCCTTCCGCCAGGGAGCCGCGATCGAAAAACTGAGCGAAGAAAGTCTGCAAAGGGCCGTTTCGATCGGTCGGTATGAATCGAAATCGGATCTCGGAAGCCCCTGTCCTGGCAAACAGTTGCCGGATTGACTGGAACTCGATCCGGCGCGAAAATGCGCGGCAGCTCATGACCCAGACATCGACGCAGCAGAGATCCCTGGTTCGCTGCCCTGCGAGGACGGCGATTCTTCCCAACGGCCCGAAACGATCCTGGTAAGACACGGTGGCGAGGAAAGCGCCCTGCCGCCGGGACAACGATTGCCATTCCGCTTCGGTGTAGCGTACGCCATTGAGATTGAACTGGTTGGTTTTGTTCACCAACTCAAGGGCGCGTTGATCCGAGCCGGCGCCCTCCAAGGTGACCTTTGCCTCGATCCGGGCAAGGAAATCGGCCGAGTCCTCCGCCGCATTCTCCCGCCTGGGTGCGGCGGACGCCCGAATGCTGTTGAGCCGCAGGCGGTCCTCCTCGATGACCTCGTTCTTGCCGAACCTGGCCCTCAGGTGCCAAAGAACTGCCACGACAGCGGCGGGATCGTCGGCCGGGAACCGCAGACACTCGAGAGCGGGATACTTCTCCGAGACTTCGGCCAATTCCATCGGGCTGTCGTCAATAAAAACCACACTGTCGGCCCCTATGTTCCAGGTGTCGAGAATACGCCCCACCGCATCGGACTTGGCACCCCAACCGACCTCAACGGGAAAAACCTGGGAGGGCGGCAGGAGTACGTCGGGCCGCCGAAGCGCAGCCTCCGCCAATTCCAGATCGTTCTTGGAGGCGATGGCCACCAGTACGCCCGAATCGGCGAGGGAAGCCAGCACCTGCTGATAGAGTGCGTGAGCGTGCGACCTGCCCTCGAGCGACCAGGAGATGCCATCCACGCCTACATCTCCCAGAATGCCTTTCCATAGGGTTTGATCGAGGTCGGTGATGACCCCCTTTTTCGGAGCGGCTGGAAAGAGGCAGCCCACGCTGAGCTCCGCTACCGCATCGGCGTGTGTCATGGTGTACGGAAACCCGGCCAGCAAATCCATCCGGACGTCGTGGCGGGCCCCGAATGGCGAAGCGAGCGCCAGAGAGGCGTTACTCGCCAGTCTGATTCCGCCCTGCCCGCACACTCGCTGAAGAAACTGCGTGAGAATCGCGTTCAGCCGAAGTTCGCAAGCACTGGTCTGCGCCGGGGGCACGTGGGTAAGCGGCGGGAGTCCGAGACACGGGGCAACCAGGACTACCGGCATCGTCCCAGCAAGCTCAACTAGGCGCGTCTCGATGCGCTGGCATTTGTCCTCAACCTGCGCGACGATGTCGTCCAGCGTCTCAATTCGCCAGCCTGCCGAGGTGCGGAACCCCAGTCTTTGATCGAGGTCGCTCCACTCGATGACGGCAATGGCGCCATCGCAGCCGTTTTCGCGCGCTCTCTGCAAGTTTCCTTCGAGATCGCCATACAGCCCCGTCCGCACATCGATTTGAGCGCTCGGGAAACGCAGCGCCAAATGTGCTTTGATAAACGTCTCGAGATGCAGCGGCATAAAGCCACAAAGAAGATGGACGGTAATCTTCCGCTCTCCGGCAGCCTGCCCAATAATCTGTAGAGCTTCCCCTAGACGCATCGCTTCGCGATTCCAGCTTAGCGCTATTCTTCCGGCAGGCGGCGATGCCGGTTGCCCGCGGCGTGGCTCGCGGTCCTGGTCTGGATGCCGGCCGCCTAGCCGGGCGATGTGCATGGCTCGAAAGGGTCTGGCACCCAGACCAGCCATCGGTCACAATGAAACATATGAAGGCAACCGCCGGCCTCTTGATTGGCGCGCTAGTTGTTTCCGGGCAGCAGCCGGCTGCACCCGGGCGGGATTCCCCGCGGCCCGAAGCGGTTTTTACAGTGACCTCCACACTGGTGCAAGTGGACGCCGTGGTGACCGATTCCAAAGGGAACCACATCACCGATCTCACACCGCAAGACTTCCAGGTCTTCGAGGACGGCAAGCTGCAGAAGCTGACCCACTTTTCCTATGTCCGGGTGACCGCGGAGCGCCAAGCGACGCCGGAACTCGAGGCCGCGCGCGCCAAACCTTCGCCCAGGTCCGTCGACACATTGCCGCCTCCACCGCTGGCGCAGCTTCGCCCGGAAGACGTGCGGCGCGCCATCGTGCTGATGGTGGACGACCTTGGCCTTTCCTTCAAAAGCATGGCATTCGTGCGCAAGTCGCTGCGCGAGTTTGTCAACCAACAGATGCAGCCGGGCGACCTGGTGGCGATTTGCCGGACCGGCGCCGGATCGGGCGCCCTGCAGCAATTCGGCGCCGACAAACGGGTGCTTCTGTCGGCGATCGACAGCTTGCGTTGGAACCCCAACGGACGCTTTGGCGGGACGTACTTCGATCCGTATGGCAAGGACGCGTCGTGGGAAGACCTGATCGGCTCCATCCCCAGCGGCGACTCCGGGCCGCAGGACGCGTCTTATGACGGCAGAAGCAACGCGCTCGCCACGGTTGGTACGCTCGGGGCAGTCAACTATATTGTGGGCGCGCTCCGCGATATGCCCGGGCGCAAATCAATCGTCCTGTTCTCCGACGGATTGCAAGTGTTTGAGGCTGGCGTTGGTCCGCACATGCACGGATCGGCCGCGCAGGAGGCGCACGAGAGCCAGGATAGCTACGCCGACGTTCTGCGCGCTCTGCGGCTCCTGGTCGACCGCGCCAACCGGTCGGGCACCGTGATCTACACCATGCGCGCCACCGGAGCCCAGACTTTGCAACTCGACGCGGAGGACCACCCGGCATTGACTCAGATGGAGGGGCCAGCGACCACCTTGAACAACCAAACCCACCTCGGGGCCGATGGCGGACGGCACCTCAGCAACAATATCCTGCAGCAGAATCTTGCGTACCTGGCGGACCAGACCGGCGGCCTGGCCTACGACAACGGCAACGACCTGAATTGGGGGCTCCAGCGGGTGCTGGACGACCAGGCGGATTACTACCTGCTCGGGTATCACCCGGCTGAGAGTACGTTGCAGGGCAAGAACGGTACGAGCGACTTTCACCGCATCCAGGTGAAAGTGTCGCGCGCCGGGTTGCACGTTCGCGCGCAGTCGGGTTTTTTCGGCCAGACCGACGACCAATCGCTTCCCAAGTTCACCACGCCGATCGAACAATTGCGCGCCGCCATGTTGTCGCCGTTCAAGTCCTCCGCCGTGGGCGTGCGGCTGACGGCACTCTATGCGGAGGTTCCCCAGCAAGGTCCGGTGGTCCGCAATCTTCTGAGAATCGACGCGGCCGACCTGACTTGGAAACACGACTCCGATGGCGGCGACAAGGCACAAATCCTGCTGGTGGCGGTGGCCAACGGCGCGAGCGAACAGCCGCTGGCGGCGCTGGGCCGCGTCTTCGCTCTGCGGGTGGCGCCCGGAAAGATGGACGGCGCGCTGCGGGACGGCGCATTGTACACGCTGGACGTGCCGGTTCCGAACCGCGGTGCATACCAGATTCGCGTAGCGGTGCGGGATGAGGCGACGGCCAAGGTTGGATCGGCCACGCAGTTTGTCGAGATCCCGGATTTGAAAAAGACGGGATTCGCGCTGACCAGCGTGGTCCTGAAGGATGCCGGACGGCTGCCGGGCATCACGCCGGCGCTGCGGCAGTTCAAGCAGGGAAGCTCGCTCGAATTCCTTTGCGCGGTCGAGAACGGGAAGAAGAAGCCGGATGGGGACCTGGACGCGCGCATGCGCGTTCTGCGCGATGGCAAGCAAGTGTACTCGGCGCCGGCCCTGCTTGTGGACGTGCCAGGCAGCGGGCGGGCCGTGTTCGGCGTGCTGAAACTGGCGAACAACATGACGCCCGGCGACTACTATCTGCAAGTGATCGCGACCCGGCAGAAAGGCGCCAAAGCCGCGGCCGCCGGCCAGTGGACGGATTTTACGGTGCTGCCGTGACATCTCAGGGCAGCCATCAGTCAGAATGTGAAGAATATGAAGGCAACCGCCGGCATCTTGATTATTGGCGCGATGTTCGCTTCCGGGCAGCAGCCTGCTGCACCGGCTCCGGACTCCCCGCGGCCAGACGCCATATTCACCGTCACCGCCACCCTGGTGCAAGTGGACGCAGTGGTGACCGATTCCAAAGGGCACCACATCACCGATCTCAAGCCCGAGGACTTCCAGGTCTTCGAGGATGGCAAGCCGCAGAAGCTGACCCACTTCTCGTATGTCCAGGTGACCCCGGAGCGCAAGGCGGCGCCCGAGCCCAAGCCCACGGGGCCCAAGCCTTCGCGCAACGATGTGTCGGCATTGCCGCCGCCGCGCCTGGCGCAGCTTCGCCCGGAGGACGTGCGGCGCACCATCGTGCTGATGGTGGACGACCTCGGCCTGTCCTTTACGGACATGGCATTCGTGCGCAAGTCGCTCCGCAAGTTTGTCGACGAACAGTTGCAGCCGGGCGACCTGGTCGCAATCTGCCGCACCGGCGCCGGGTCGGGCGCTCTGCAGCAATTCACCGTCGATAAGCGGGTGCTGCTGTCGGTCATCGATGGCTTGCGCTACAACTTCAATGGACGTTTTGGGATGAGTGCCTTCGAGCCCTACGGCAGGTACTCGGGGCTGGCCGAGCAACTCGGCGCCGTCCCCCAAACCGGCGGTTACCAGTCGCTCGACGTGTCCTATGACATGGAGAACAACGCCATCGCCACCGTCGGCACGCTTGGGGCGGTCAACTATATCGTCGGTGCGCTCCGCGACATGCCCGGACGCAAATCGATCGTGCTGTTCTCCGACGGCTTTCAGGTGTTTGAACCGCCGACCGGCACGGAGATGCACGCGCCGAACGCGCATGGAGCCACTCCGGTCCCGGTTGATTTTGACGAGGCCCAGCGCGCCCTGCGCCGCCTGATCGACCGGGCCAACCGCTCGGGCACCGTGATCTACACGATGGACGCCCGCGGCCTGCAGACGGGGCAAATGGACGCGCAGGATAATCCGGACCTGGGTCACGGTGGGGCCGAGGCGAACCTGGCGTTGAACAGCCTGACCCATATTGGCGGCGGAAGGGACGTTCTCGACAATGTGCAAAAGGAGAATCTCGCCTACCTCGCGGACAAAACCGGCGGGCTGGCGTACGAGAACGGCAACGACATGAATTGGGCGCTCGACCGGGTGCTGGACGACCAGCAGGGCTACTACCTGCTGGGGTTTCATCCGCCTGATGGCACCTTGCAGGGCAAGGGCCGCCGAAGCGACTATCACACCGTCCAGGTGAAAGTGACGCGCGCGGGGCTGCACGTTCGCTCGCGGTCCGGGTTTTTCGGCGAGACCGACGACGAGACGATTCAGAAGTTCAGCACGCCGATCGAACAATTGCGCGCCACTATGTTGTCGCCGTTCAAGTCATCCGCGGTGGACCTGCGGCTGACGGCGCTGTACGCGGAGGTTCCCAAACAGGGTCCGGTGGTTCGCAATCTTCTGCGCATTAACGCGTCCGGCCTGACCTGGAAGCGCGACGCGCGCGGTAGCGACTGGGCGCAAATCATGCTGGTGGCGATGGCCACCGGAGAGGGCGACCAGCCGCTGGGGGTGATGGGCCGCGTCTTCGATATTCACGTACTGCCCGGAAAGATGAGCGAAGCGCTGCGCGATGGCGCGCTGTATACGCTGGACGTGCCGGTGCCGCAGCGCGGGGCGTACCAGATCCGCGTAGCGGTGCGGGACGAGGTGACGGGCAAGATCGGCTCGGCGACGCAGTTCATCCGGATCCCGGAGCTGAAGAAGACGGGATTCGCCCTGACCAGCGTAGTCTTGCACGATGGCGACCGGACGCCGGACAAGCCCGACCTGCCGGGCATCTCGGCGGCGCTGCGCCAGTTCAAGCAGGGAACCTCGCTCGAGTTTCTGTGCGCGGTCGAGAACGGCCGCAAGAAAGGGCTGCCAGTGGATCTGGCTACGCGGGTGCGCGTTCTGCGCGATGGCAAGGAAGTGTACTCGTCGCCGGCCCGGCTGATCGACCTGCCGACCGGCGGAAGGATCGTGTTCGGCGCGCTGAGACTGGCGGACAACATGAAGCCCGGCGACTACGATCTGCAAGTGATCGCCGCCACACGGAACGGCGCTAAAGCCGCCGCCGCCGGCCAGTGGACGGATTTCACGGTGCTCCCGTAGAGCAGGCGATTCGCAGGCGAAACCGCTCAATGCCCCGCAAATCAGCCCATGCTTGCCTTGGTGCGGCATGCTTAGCTGCTAGTGTAGTGCGTCATGCAGAACAGCCAGTATTCGTCTGGGCGCCCGAGCAAGGTGGGGCAGGCGCTTTCGCCTGCCAACTCCGGATTGGCGCCGAATTGGCGCCCCGGTTTCGGAGC
>JBEKKO010000051.1:0-31910 GCA_050010695.1 Bryobacteraceae bacterium | reverse complement strand
CGCCAGCCGCTTCCGCAACCCGTTCGGCTCTTCGGCTCCGCTACCGCCCGCGAGTTCTTACCCGCCACGGCCGCTTCCTCGCCTCGTGCCCGTTGCCGCTTCCGCGCCCGGCTCCCCGAATGACTCGCGCGAGCTTCCACTCCCCTTCGGGACTTTTGCCTCCCTAAGGATCAAAGCGTTCCACTCGCCCGGTCACCCGGCGGCCCGCCTTCCGAATCCGCCCGATCTCCGTTCGCTCCCCGCAGCCTCAAACTAGTAAACTAGACTTGCTGGCTACGGATCACCGTTCCCGGTCCGCTACGTTTCCGGCGACTTGCTGTTCCTCAAACCTCTTGGAACCTTCATCAATATGCACCTGGATGCGAAAAGGGTCAATCGCTTTTTGCGGCAAAAACGAGCTTTTCCTCAAGATATTTCGGCAGTGTTTCGTATAGGTTACGGGCAGGATTTGTGAATCGCACGTGGATAAAACACGGGCGCGGCAAGTTGTTTTATGTGGCTGGGTGTTGAACCTGTCCGTCGGACCGCGCGAAAGCAGCGGCGGCCCGGATCACGGCAAATCCTTGCTTACCCACTCACCGATACGCTTCCCAAGGCTCATCGGTTCGTGCAACAGGTCTCGCCTCCGGCGTCTATCGCACGGCGGCTTCGCCCACTTGCATGACGGCGGCGCGCGCGGGGCCGCCGGTGTTGTCGGAAACCTGGACGAGCAGGATGCGGATGAGATCGTTGTGCGGATCGATCCAGCCCTCGGTGCCGAACGCTCCGCCGTGGCCGAAGGTGCCGGGCGTGTGCAGCAGCAGCGTTCCCTCCGGCTTGTCGACGATCTCGAACGTCAGTCCATACCCCGTGCCGCCCAGCCATCCGGACGGTTCCACGGCGGGCGTGAAGACGCGCGTCATGGTGTCGATGGTCTGGCGGGAAAGATAGCGGCGGCCCTTGTATTCGCCGCCGGAGAGCAGCATCTGGTAGAACTTCACCAGGTCGCCGGCGGTGGAGTACAAGCCGTATTCCGGCCCCGGATAGCGGGCGCCGGCGCGATATTTGGCTGGATCGCCAGCGAGAATCTCATCGCCCGCTCGCACCAGTTTTCCGCCGGCGTGCTTGTAAACCAGCGCGATGCGGTCGCGCTTATCGGGCGGCGCAAAAAAGAAAGTGTCGCTCATCCCGAGCGGTTTCAGAACGCGGCTCTCGATGAAGTGGACGTAATCCTCGCCGCTGACCTTCTCGATGATGCGGCCCAGGGTGGCGATTCCCATGTTGCTGTAGCGCCAGCGCGTGCCGGGTTCGAATTGCAGATGGCGGGTCGCGTAAAAGCGCACCGCTTCGTCCAGCGGCACGCGCATGGTGCGCAGGTTGTCGGCCAGCTCGCCGTCCGGGTTTTCGCCCAAACCGGAGGAGTGACACATCAACTGCCAGACCGTGGGCGGGCGCGCGGGCGGATGCGTGGTGAGGTTGCCGTTGGGCAGGCGTTCTTCCACCACCTGCCCATGGAACTCGGGAAGATAGTCTTCAATCGGGCGGCGCAGTTCGAGTTTCCCTTCCTCGACCAGCATCATGGCGCCCACGCCGGTGAACTGTTTCGTCATCGACATGATCTGGAAAATGGAATCCGTGGTCATGGGTTTGCCGCCCTCGATGTCGCGCCAACCCACGGCATCGAGCGACGCGATTTCGCCGTGCCGCGCCACCAGCGCGACGGCGCCAGGAATGGTCTGAGTTTCGACCAACTCCTGTAAGCGCACGGGGATCAGCTTCAGGCGGTCTGGGTCGAGGCCCGCTCCGGCGGGAGCTTGCGGCCTCACCGGCAACGCGGCCAGCAGAATCAGGGCAAGCGGAAAAAGTCTGCGCATGGAAGATGAGTGTAGCGCCATGAAGGCCGCAGCGCCAAAGGCGTGCCCCACCCTACTGCTGAAAGCGGAGGCAGGCGCGGCCCAGGTGGATTTCGTCGCCGGAGCGCAGTTTTTCGCCGCGGCGATTGCCGGCGGGGACGTCGACGGAGCGGCCGTCGCGGAAGACGCGGGTGCCGAATTCGCTGCCGTCATCGGCGATGCGGTATTCGCCGGCCGCAAACTGGATGTGGGCGTGCTTGCGCGATACGGTGCCGTTGGCCTCGTCGCCGCCTTCGAGAAAAACCACGTCGTTGCGGCGCACCACGCGCTGCTCGGCATCGGTCAACTCCGCCAGGCGGCCGAGGTTCGTGCGCGGTTTGGAGATCGTATACGCTTCGGCTTCCGCCTTCCCCTTCACCACCACCAGGCTGGCCGGCGCCGGTGCATCCTGCCGCGCTGGTGCCGCCGAGCCGTACGCGATCGCGAACGCGCGGTCGCCGGATTCGGCGGTTTTAACATCCACCGTAAAGCCCCGCGCCAACTGGCAGCCGGCGCCTTCGAGAGCCTGCCGCACATCGTTCTCGAGACGGGCTTCGGCGCCGAAAGCCGCGGCATAGAGCGCGCGCCGGTCGGCATCGGCGGAACTCAGGGTGACCGTCACCAGCGAGTAAGGGAAAATGCGCTGGCCGCGGCTGGCGGTCTGGACTTTGGTTTCGATTTCCTCGAGGATGGCGCGATGCACCAGCAGCAGCTCATCGGATTGTGCGGCGCCGAAGACGTGCCCGGTCCACTTGCGGAAGCCGCGTTCGATGGTCTTTTCGATTTCGGAAAACAGTCTCATGGCTGAATCAGGCCCAGTTGCGAAGCCGCTTCGGCAATCTGCGCGGCGGCGGGCGCGGCAGCGGCGCCGCCGTACACTCCATTTTCCACCAGGATGGAGAAGGCGATTTTGCGCGGGCCGGCGCCATAAGGAGCGAAGCCGATGAACCAGGCGTGCGAAGGCGCGCCGGCCAACTCAGCGGTGCCGGTTTTGCCGGCGATGGGAACCGAGGCCTCGGCGCGGCGTCCGGTGCCGGAGGTCACCACCTCCCGCATGAACTTGCCCAGCGTGGCGGCGGCATCGGCGGTCAGCACAGGCTGCGGCGGCGCGGTGCGCGGGTTGGTTTCGTCGGCGATCCAGCGGCCTTGCGGCATGGCGCCGCCGCTTGCCACGGTGGCCGCCACGCGCGCCATCTGAAATGGCGACGCGACCACTTGCCCCTGCCCGTAGGACGATTGCGGCAGCGATTTGCGCAACTGCGCGGCGGTCGCGGGCGCGGCCACCGAAATGCCGAGCAGGCCGGCGGTTTCGAGCAGCGGCTCGGCGCCCACGTCATAGGCGCCCAATTGCGCGAAATAGGCGTTGCAGGAAAGCACGATCCCGCGCTCCATGTTGACGGTGCCGTGCGGCGCCTGATCCTCAATGTCGTCGCGGATGGGGCGTTTGGACCCTTTGATGAAATTGCCCACCCGCCCATCGGCCAGGCGGATGCATTCGTAGGTCTTATCGGTGAGCTTCGCGTCCTTGCGCAAAGCGGCCATGGCGGTGACCACTTTGAAGGTGGACCCAGGCGGGTAGAGGCCGAAGCGCGCGCGGTCGAGAAACGGATTGGCCTGGTCGCCGGCCAGTTCGGCCAAAGCATTTTCGGGCGGCAGCGGCAGACTGACGGCGGCCAGCAAGTCGCCGGAGGAGGGATCAAGCACCACGGCGGCGCCTTTCTGCAGGCCCGCCTTGTCCAGCGTGGCGCGCAAAATGGCCGCCACGCGCACGCTGAGGCGCGCATCGATCGACATGTGGATGTCGCGCGGCCGGTCGAGCACGCGGCGCACTTCGGGGCTGGCGGGATCGTAGCGGTGCCGCACCAGCGGCACCAGCTCGCGGTAATCGTAGCGGATCGCGCGCTCGAGCCCGCCGGTCTTCGGGTTCTTCACCTCGACCAGCGTGGGCCGGTCGTCATAACCGCGCAGGCGGCGGGCGGAATCGCGCTCGACAAACGCGGTGTTGCCGGCGGCCCAGCGAGTGCGTGTGCGCAGATCCCCCAGCAGGTCGAACATCAGGCCGCCGAATGGATAGTGGCGATTCTCGGTGCGGGAACAAGCGCGATCGATATCGATGCCGAGCGCGGCGTATTCGGCGCGATGCTTCTCGAGCTCGCTCCAGTCGCTGGTGGCCAGCGGCAGACCGTTGCGGTCGTAGATGGCGCCCTTGGGGATCTGGTGCATCACTTCCTGAAAGCGCGGATTGTATTCGAATCGGCGGGCGCCGTCGGCCTCGACGACCAGCGTGCCTTCGCCCATCACCGCGGCGGGTTGCACCACCTCGACCCAGGCGGCCTTGGCCAGCACCGTGGCGCCGGCGATGGCGATGAGGATGCCCGCTACGGCTACGGCCGAGCGAAATGGCGCGGCGTCATTCTCCGGGCGGCGGCGCGCGGAGATGGATTCGAGAATGCCGATCACCAGAAAATTAGCCAGCAGCGCGGTCCGGCCGTAACTCAGGAATGGCGTCACCACGCCGGAGAGCGGCGCCACGCCGAGTGCGCCGGCGGAGATCAGCAGAAGCTGTAGCGCGGTGGCGACGCCCAGCCCGGCGGCCAAAAAGAATTCGTAATCCGAGGCGGCGCACAGGGCGATGCGCAGCGCCCTCCACACGACGAATGCGTAGATGGCGAAAACCGCGGCGACGCCGAGGAAGCCGCATTCCTCACCCAGGGCGGAGAGGATCAGATCGGTGTGCGCGGCCGGAACCAGTTGCGGATCGCCCAGACCGATGCCCATGCCGGAAACCCCGCCGGTGGAGAAGGCCCACAGCGATTGCGCCAGTTGATCGCCGCCGTGAATCAGGTTGTCCCAGGGCGAAAGCCACATGGAAACGCGTTCGCCCACGGTGTGCGGCACGCCCAGGTAGAAGCCTGCCACGAAGCCCAGCACCACCAGCGCCAGGCCAACCACGGGCACGAACACGCTCGCGCGGGCGATGCCATAGATCGTCAGAAACAGGCAGCAGAAGACCAGCGCCGGGCCCATGTCTTTCTGTAAAAAGAAAAACAGCAGCGACAGCGCCACGCACGCAGCGGCCGGCAGAGTGTACTCGAGCGGCGGAATATCGATGTGACGGGTGAGCCCGGCGAGCGATGCGCGGGTTTCGCGCGCATGCCGCAGCACGTCCCAACGCCGCGCAAAATAGCCAGCCAGAAAAAACACCAGCAGCACACGAATGATTTCCACCGGCTGAAAACCGAGCAGGTTGACCTTGGCATCGCTGACGCCGGGACCGGAGCCGAAGACAATCAGCAGCCCGGAAAGTGCGAAGCTGGCCAGCAGCGGCACGAAGCTCAAGCGGCCGGTGAGGCGCTCGAAATCGACCAGCGCGGCGGCGGCCATCAGCACGCAGCCGAGCGCCGCGCCCTGGGCGAAATCGGCGAACAGCAACTGATCGCGCAGCGGATCGCGCAGGCTGATCATCAACACCAGGCCGATGCCGGTGAGCAGCAGGAGCGCCGGCGCGAGCGAGGGATCGCCGCGGAAACCGCGCACGCTCCAGACCACGTTGACCAGCAGAAAGGCGGCGAAGAAAAGCGCGATCCAGATATTGATCGAGCGCCGGAAGTCCTCCGGGCGGCGCACCACCAGCGAGGGTTTGAGCAAGCGCAGTTGTTCGCCGCTCACCAGTGGCATGGATTCGCGGCCGTTGAGCCGGTCGCGCAGCGATTCGAAGCCGCGGCCGGCGACTTCCTCGCGGGTGACGCGAATGCGGGCGATGGCGCCGACGTTGGCCAGGCCGCCGGAGATGTTGTAGATCTTGCGGGCGACGAATTCGCGCTCGGCCGGATCGGGATAGAGCGTCAGCACGGGCAGCAAATCCTCCCGCTCGGCAAGCGCGTTCAGGTTGACGATCTGCCTGGCGGCCAGCGCCTGGCCGGCGTCGGCGAAGCCCGCGGTTTTGGCGCGCCAGGCGAACCACAAAGCGGCGGTGACAACGAGGCCGGCGGCGAGCATCCATAGCAGTTCGCGGATGCGCCACGCGGGTGGTCGTTGGGGACCGCGCCCGGCGCTAGGGCGGCTGGCGGCGCTGCTGTGGGTGACCGGCATGTTAGTTCAAAAGTGGGGCAGGCGCTTTCGCCTGCCAACTCCTCATATTCTGTAGAAAGGCTGACTTCATCCGGCGGACTCAGTCGCGGCAACTGTTGGCAGGCGGAAGCGCCTGCCCCACTCATTTCACGAGGATGCCTCCGGTATCCGCAATCTGTTGCAATTTAGCATTGACGAATAGCAGGCTGGCTTGGACGCGCACGATGCCGACGCTGGCGTTGCCGTACGGGGCGACGCTCTGGTACAGGTCGAGAGCGCGCCGGTAATCGGCGGCGGCGCGGTCCAACTCGTCCTTTTCCTGCGGCAGGCCGCGAACGTTGCGGGAATCCAAAAAGGTGAGGTCGGCGCGCTCGCGGTACCCATCGGCCAATACCAGCTTGTCGCGGTTGGCGAGCTGGTAGCCGCGGCGTTCGGCCTCTTCGAGCGCGGCAGACGCCTTGTCGATATCTTTCAGGTTATAGTAAACGCGCGCCAGCCCAAGCTGGGGATCGGGCGAATGCGGCAGCAGGCGGTCGGCCTGGCCGAAATCGTCCGCCGCGGCCTGCAATTGTTTCGCATCGTGGTGAGCGGCGCCGTTGATGCGGGCCACGTGCCCCTCGGTCAGGCGCAGCTTGCCGCGCACCTGGTCGTCCGGATCCATCGCCAGGGCGCGCGCCAGGGCGTTGCGGGCGCGCTCCCAATCCTTCTCGTAGACCGGCTGGCCATCGGCCTTGCGATAGGCGTCAATCACGCGGTCGGCTGTATCCACCAGGGTCCCTTTCACCGTTTTGCGCGGCAAGTACAAGAGAAGAGACGAAGGATTGCGCTTGGAAAGTTCCGTCCAACGGTCCCAGATGCGATCCGGGTCGGTGACCTGCTCGGCCTGGATGTCGCGCTTGAGCTGCTGGCCGTGCTGGTACATCAGGTAGTTGGCGAATGCCTCCCAGCCGCCGTACAAAAGCGCCGCTACCGCCAGCAGCGCCACCACACGCGCGCCGGAGCGGAAAGCCGCGCGCGACCGCTTGGGAAGCTGAGCCTGGATGGGCCAGTTCTGCGCGGGCGGCTTGCGCCGCGTCTCTTCGCCCTGAAGCGCGGTGCGGCGGGTGGCATCGTCCATCTCGGCGCGCGTGGTTCGCCGCGTCGCATCCAGGTCCTCGGTTGCCGCGCGCACCGTGCCGCCCTGGCGGAACGCGATCAGGTCGTCGGCGAACTCGCGCGCGGACTGGTAGCGGGCGCCGGCGTCCGGTGCGGTGGCCTTTATAAGGATGCGCCGCAGCGGCTCGGGGCAAGGATCGGGTGCGGGCGGCGGCGGGATGCGCGAGCGGATCATGCTCTCCAGACGCTCGGTCGATTCGGCGTGATAAGGCTGCAAACCGGTGACCATTTCGTAGAGCATCACCGCCAGCGACCACAAATCGGAAAGCTCATCGACCTCGCCTAGCTCCAGCCGTTCCGGCGACGCGTAGGGCACCGAGCCGAATTCATTGCGGGTCAACCGGCGCGACAGCGACAGCGCTTTGGCAATGCCGAAATCGAGCACGCGCACGTCGCCCCGGCTGTCGATGCGAATGTTCTTGGGCTTGATGTCGCCATGCACCACGCCGCGGAATTCCTTGCCATCGATGGACGCCTCCAGGTTGTGGGCGTTGACCAGCGTCTCCGCCACGGCGATGGCGGTATCGACGGCGAACTCGATCACCAGCGGACCGCGGCTCAGCAACTCGGCCAAGTCCTGCCCGTCGATATACTCCATGGCGACGTGGAAATAATTCTCTAGATCGCCTGCGTCATACACGCGGACCACTCTGGGATCGACGGCGGCCAGGCGCGCCTGCAGTTCGGCGCCGCGGCGTTCGGCTTCGATGGCATCGATCGAATCGGCGTCGGTAGAGTGTTCGATCAGCTTTAGTGCCATGGTTTTCCCGGTTTCGGTGTCCTCGGCCAGGTACACGTCGGCCATGCCGCCGCGGCCCAGCTTGCGGCCGATTTCGTACTTACCGATACGCCGGTCGGCGGGAGCGATCATGGCTTCCTGACTCCCTGCCGCGTCGCGGCGGGTTTCGCATCGAGCAGGAAATTGTGCTCGCGGACGCTGTCCAGCTTGAGATCGGGCGGTAGTTCGAGCGTGCTCTTGTCGAACACATTGCCGGTGAGCGAGGGCTCGGCACCATCGCGCGCCGCGAGGTTGAAGCCGTGGTTGTGCAGGAACGAATTGTGCGACAGCCACAGCGAGCCGGGGCCGGAAGCGAGCAGCCCCCCGGCCAGCGAATCGCGGATGGTACAAGCGCGCATGTGCAGCTTGCTGGCGCCGCGGACTTCGATGCCGAGGGTGGCGCCCTCGATTTCCGTGTCGTCGATTTCGACGCTCGAGTCAACCAGGAGAATGCCCTGCGGGAGCGGCGCCTGCGGGTCGGCGAGAATGCGCAGACCCTGAATGCGCACGTCGCGAACCTTGTCGGCCAGCACAGCCGGGCCGGCCGTTGCAGGCGCGAGACGCAGGATAGCGCGCGAGTCGTTCGCCATCTCGCCGGTTGGGCTGCCGCGAAACGTGACGCCGGATTTCAGCCGCACCGGCTGGTGGTACTCTCTGCCGGCCGCGAATTGAATGATGTCGCCGGGCTGTGCCGCTTCGATCAGCGCCTGGGCGACCGATTCGCCCGGAGCCCCGGGTCCGCCGGAAAAAGCGGGAACGTAAAATATCCGCGGCCCGGTGGGAACCGTGACCACGCCCTTGGCGGGCTGGAAGATCCGCAGCACGAAGGCAACGAATAGCGCTACCAGCAGCAAGCCGGCGAGCAAAGGGATTATGCCGATGGTTCGAAGACGCTGGCGCGGAGGCAGCACGGCGGACGCGGCGAATTTCGGGCCCTCCACCAGCACCACCGTGACATTGTCCTTGCCCGCGGCGGTGTTGGCGGCGTTGATCAACTGGCGCGTTGCGGTGGTGGGGTCGCCCGCGTTTTGCTCCACCAGCAGGCGGATGTAATCGGCGGTCACCTGGTCGCTGAGGCCGTCGGTGCAGAGCAACAGCGCCGCGTCGGGCTCGAACGGCACGCGTTCGATGTCGATGAAATCCGTGTCGTCGGGCGAATGCTCTTCGCTGCCCACGTCGCGAAAAACTTCGTTGCGGCGCGGATGGCGCATGGCCTCGATCTCGGAAAGTTCGCCCGCGTCCTCGCGCGCGCCCACCGGCGAATGGTCGTGGGTGAGCTTGCGAATCGCGCCACGGCGAATCTCGTAGAGCCTGGAATCGCCCACGTGTCCCACCACGGCCGCGCCATCGTCCAGCACCGCCAGCGTCAGCACGCACGCCATGCCCTGCCATTGCGGATTGCCGCGCGCGGCGCGCAGGATTTCGTTGTTGGCGACGGCGATGGCCTCGCGCACGCGCTGCTCGACGGTGCCGGTCTGGCGCTCCAGGCGGGCGCGGATGCGGTCCACCGCGATTTCCGCCGCCTTCTCGCCCGCCGCCTCCCCGCCAATGCCATCCACCACCAGGAAGATGCCGCGCTCGGCGTCGATGTACCAGGCGTCTTCGTTGTTGCGGCGCACGCGGCCCAGGTCGCTCGCTCCCGCGTATTTCAACATCGTGTTAACCATGCGCGGCGCTTCGGAACTCGAGGAAGTACACGCCGGCCAAGCCGAGGCGCGCCCGGTCCGGCACCGGCGCTTCCACGTTGCGATCGCGTTTCTCGGTGCCGGTGACTTCGATGCTCGAAGGCGCGGCCACGCCGTCGATGGTGGTGCCCAGGCGGCTCAGGTCCTTCAAGAAGAATTTGCCCGTTTCCGGATCGCGGCGCAGGCGGAAGTGCTCACGCGAAACGTCGGGCAGCGTGTCCAGTTTCAGATCGGTCCAATAATCGCGCCCGCCGCGGCCCACCACGATTTCGTTCTTGGTCATGTAAAACGTCTTGCGCACGCCGCGATCTTCATATTCGATCGACGCAAACGCGCCGGCGGGCGCTGCCGCTGGCGTCGCGGGCGCAGCCTGCGCCGGCCGATAGGACGATTCGGCGCTCGCCGATGCGCCCGCCATGCGGCGCGTGGCGATGCGCTTGGTCATGCTGCCAGCGCCGAGTTCCTCCTTGGCGGGCAGGGCCAGCTCGGAGTAGATGACGATGTCGCCCGCGTCCACCTCGTCGTCGGTGTTCTCCAAAATGCGGATCTGCCAGCCGCCCTCCGGCGGAGCCACTTTGGGCTCGCCGCGCCGGGCCAGTTTCAGCCGCTTGGCGAGGCCGCCCCGGTTGAGCGATTCCATCTCCGCATCCAGCGCGCGCCGCGCCTCATCGAGGATGCGCGGGACGATGCCGCGCAGCCGCTCCATGTCGTCAGGATGCAGGTAGACGTGATAAATGGCCGGAGGAATCGTGGAGTAATGCAGAGGTTCGAGCCCCTCCCGCATATTGCGCACGATTTCCAGAATGATGTCCCGCGCAGTGGCGGATGTAGCGGCGGCAGGGCGATCCATAGCGGCCTAATAGAGAGTTTAGCAGCCGGGGGAAGGGGCGGGCCGGCGGGCAGTAGCGCGCTAATTGCGTGCGTCCTCGTTTTTCAGCTTAGCGATTTGGATCGTTCGGCAACAAATGCAGGACCTCGCCATCAAGACCGTCAGCTTGGCCTTTTTTCGGCAAGCTCTTTAGGTCGCCGGTTTTCGCCCGCCTCCGCTCCCGCTCACACTGCCCCGCCCGCCGCCCGGCGCGGTACAATCCTGATTACCATGCCGTTCCCGATTCATCGCCTCCGTCGTCTGCGCGCCACCGAAGCACTGCGCGGGCTGGTCCGGGAGACCCACCTCCATCCGGGGCAATTCATCCTGCCGCTGTTTGTTTGCCCAGGCGAACGAGTTCGCCGCGAAATCGGCGCCATGCCCGGCAACTACCAGCTTTCGATCGACGAGCTGGTCAAGGAATGCGCCGAGGTCCACTCGCTTGGCATCGGCGGCGTCATCCTCTTCGGCCTGCCGGAAACCAAGGACGAGCTGGCCTCCGGCGCCTATGACGACGCTGGGATCGTGCAGCGCGCCATCCGCGCCATCCGTCAGGAGACCCCGCGCCTGCTGGTGGTTACCGACGTTTGCAACTGCGAGTACACCAGCCACGGCCACTGCGGTTTCGTCAAGGATGGCGATGTCGACAACGACACTACCCTCGATTGGCTGGCTAAGTCCGCCGTTTCGCATGCCCGCGCCGGCGCCGGCATGGTGGCACCCTCCGACATGATGGATGGGCGCGTGGCCGCCATCCGCCGCGCGCTCGACGCCGCCGATTTCGAAAACACGCCCATCCTTGCCTACGCCGCCAAGTTCGCTTCGGTTTTTTACGGCCCGTTTCGCGAGGCCGCCGATTCCGCGCCGCAGTTCGGCGACCGGCGCAGCTATCAGATGGACCCGGCCAATGGCCGCGAGGCCATGCGCGAGATTGCGCTCGATCTCGAAGAGGGCGCCGACATCGTCATGGTGAAGCCCGCCATGCCTTATCTCGACCTCATCGCCATCGCCCGCCAGCGCTTCGATGTGCCGATCGCCGCGTATCAGGTGAGTGGAGAGTATTCGATGATCGTAGCCGCCGCTCGCAACGGCTGGCTGGATCACGATCGCGCCATGATCGAGTCGCTCACCTCCATCGCCCGCGCCGGCGCCGGCATCATTCTCACCTATTTCGCCAAGCCTGCCGCGCGCCTGCTGGGCTGACCAAGCGGAGCCTGGCGTCACCGGCTTAGAATGGGGGCGCAGGGCCACTGCGGCTCAGCGTTCCGATGCCAGGCGCCATTATCCAGATCAACGTTTCTCAGGGAGGCCTTCCGAAGCGGCCGATTGCGCGCGGTCGCATCGGTCCTCTGGGCCTCGAGGGCGACGCGCAGGCGCATCCGCAAATCCACGGCGGCCCGCGCAAGGCCGTTCTGCTGATCGCCGCTGAGGTGGTGGACGATCTGGCGGCGCGCGGTTACCCGGTCTTCTACGGCGCGTTGGGCGAGAATCTCACCATCCGAGGCCTGGACGTGCGCGGCCTGCGGATCGGCGATCGCCTGCGCGCCGGCGGCGCGACCCTCGATATCACCCGGATTCGCGTTCCCTGCGGCGCGCTCGATGTGTATGGCGAATCGCTCAAGAACGATCTGTGCGATGCGCGCGTCAAGGCCGGCGACCACGGCTCGCCGCGCTGGGGCCGCAGCGGGTTCTATGCGAGCGTGGTGGAGGCGGGCGAGGTGGCGCTGGGCGATATAATTGCGCCAGTGGCCCAGCTTGCCTGACCGATGCTGACTATGCTCGATCGCGTTCCCGAGCGCGTGGCGGCGCGTATCCGCCTGCTGCTGGCTTCGGTGCCGGACAGCGAAGCGGCCACCCGCTACCTCGAGCGGCTGCGCCAGGCTTCCCCTTCCGCCTTCGACCGCATTACCAGTTCGCCGAGGGCCCTCCAGGCGGCGGCCAATATATTCGCCTACAGCGCGTTTCTTTCCGATGCCGTCCTCAAGAACCCGGAGCAGATTTTGCAGGTTGCCAGCTCCGGCAACTTTTACCGCGTGCTGTCGGTCGAGGAATACGAGGAGCGTCTGTACGATTTTCTCGGCGCGGGCCACGGCGGCGTGCCTTCCGGAGTCGAGCTGGCGCGCTTTCGCCGGCGCCAGTTGCTGCGGATCGCGCTGCGCGACGTGATGGGAGTGGCCGGCCTGGCGGAGATTACCGAGGAGCTGTCGAGCGTGGCCGACGCCATTCTCAGCGTGGCGTACCGTCACCTGCGCGACGACTTCGTCACCCGCCATGGCGAGCCGCGCCTGGCCGACGGCGCCCCGTGCGGATTCTCCGTGATTGCGCTCGGCAAGCTGGGCGGCCAGGAGCTCAATTACAGCTCCGATATCGACCTGATGTTCGTTTACGGCGGCAATGGCCAGACCGACGGCCCGGAGGTCGTCACTAACAAAGAGTTTTATAAGAAGGTCGCCAACCAATACACCCAGTTACTATCCACTTACACAGCCGAAGGCCAATGTTACCGCGTGGACTTACGGCTGCGCCCCGACGGGACACTGGGCGAAGTGGCGATTTCCGGCGATGGCGCGCGGGATTACTACGGCAGGCGGGCGCGCGACTGGGAAAAGCAGATGCTGATCAAGGCGCGTGTGGCGGCCGGCGAACCGGAGCCGGGCGCGGCGCTGCTCGAGTTCGTCGAGCCGCTGATTTACCGGACTTCGCTCGACTTCCGGGCGGTGGAAGCGGTATCCGAAACCCGCCAGCGCATCGGCGAAAAGATGGCCGCGCGGCGCCACTCCGGCGGCGGCATCGACATCAAGCTCACCCCCGGCGGCATTCGCGACATCGAGTTCCTGGTGCAGTGCCTGCAACGCCTGCACGGCGGCCGCGAGGCGTGGGTGCGGCACGGCGGCACCATGTTCGCGCTGTTCCGCTTGCGCGACAAGGGGCTGCTCTCGGGCGCCGAGTATGCGCGCCTCGCCTCGGCCTACCAATTTCTGCGCTACCTGGAACACCGCCTGCAACTCGAAGACGACCGGCAGACGCATACGCTTCCCGCCGATCGGGAGGCGCTCGGCCTGCTGGCGCGCAAGATGCCGCCGGCGGCCACCGGAGAGGCGCTCGACGCCGATTCCCTGGGCCGCCGCCTGGACGACCACCTGGCCGCCGTGCGCGAGATTTACGAGCGCGTGATTCACGCCCAGAAACCGCTCTATTACACGCCCGGCGAACCGGCCCTCGAAGAGGAACCCGAGCCGCCGCCGGTGGCGACCAACCTGACGCGCTTCCTCGATCAGCGGGCGCCCTCGCTCGCAGTTGCCGTGGCTGCCGCCGGCCTGCATCGCGGGCGCGAGCGCTTCGAACATTTCCTCGAGAAAGCGTTTGCGCAACCGGAGATCCTCGAGCGCCTGGACGGCGACGCGCGCCTGGCGGCCGCCGTGCTCGATGTGTTCGAGCACAGCGGCCATTTCGCCGACGAGCTGCTGCGCTACCCGGAGCTGATGGAGGAAATCGGCGAGCCCTTCCGGCTGGAGGGCGGCGCGCTGACCGACGGCGGCTCGCTGCGCCGCTATTACCGCCGCCAGATGCTGCGCATCCAAACCGAAAGCCTGATCGAGGCTCCGCCCATTTTCGCGACCCTCGGCAAGACTTCGGTGCTGGCGGACACCGTGATCGCAGCCGCTTATCAGATCGCGGTGCGGGGCGCCCCGCCGCCGGCGAACCACGCGTACGAGCCATCCAACCAGATGATGGCGATCGCGCTCGGCCGCCTGGGCATGCGCGAATTCGACCTGGGATCGGACGCCGACCTGGTCTTCGTCATCCCCGACGAAGACGCCCCCGAACACGCCTTCTGGACCGACGTGGCCGAGCGCATCGTGCAGACCTTGAGCGCCTACACCGGCGAGGGTGTGATGTTCGCCGTCGATACGCGCCTGCGGCCCAACGGCCGCGAGGGCGACCTGGTGCAATCCGAAGGCGGTTACAAGGCCTATTTCGAGCACCACGCCGAAGCTTGGGAAGGCATTGCCTACATGAAATCGCGCGCCGTGGCGGGAGACGTCGAGCGCGCCACCGGGTTCCTCAACGAATTGCAGCAGGTCGACTGGCGGCGCTACGGCCAGAGCATGCGCTCGCGCAAGGAACTGGCCGAGATGCGCGCCCGCCTCGAGCGCGAGCAGGGGCCGCGCAATCCGCTCAAGGCCGGCAGGGGCGGCTTCTACGACATCGACTTCGCGCTGATGTACCTGCGCCTGCGCGCCGCCGGCATCTTCTATAAGGTGCTGAACACGCCCGAGCGCATCGACGTCAACGAGAAAATGGGGCACCTGGACCGCGAGGACGCCCGCTTCCTGCTCGAGGCCGCCACCTTCTACCGCGGCATCGACCACGGGCAGCGCGTTTCCCGCGGGCACGCCGAGGGCAGCCTGCCCACCTCGCAGGCGCAAATGGAAGTGCTGGCCAACCTGGTGAAGCGCTGGACGCCGGAGCATTTGCACCAGCAGCGCCTGGATGTCACGCTGCGGGAAATCCGCCGCCGCACCCGCGAGTACTTCAACCGGCTCTTTGGGCGGTCATGAAGGCGCTGCGATTCGCGGCCTCGCTCGCGCTGGTGGTCGCCATCATCGCGGTTTACCGGCTGATCCCAGTCAACAACACCACCGTAGCGTTGACCCTGCTGCTGGCCATCCTCGGCATTTCCGCCTGGTGGGGGCTGGCCGAAGCCACCCTCGCGTCGGTGCTGGCGGTGCTCGGTTTCAACTTCTACTTCCTGCCGCCGGTCGGCAAGCTCACCATTCAGGATCCGGAAAATCTGGTGGCGTTCTTTGCGTTCCTGGTGACAGCCACCACCGCCAGCCAGCTTTCGGCGCGCGCCCGGCGCCGTGCCGCTGAAGCGGAAACGCGCCGCCTCGAAAGCGAACGCCTGTACGCCCTGGTGCGGTCGCTCGCGCTCACCGGCAACCCGCGCAAAACCATCCGCGAATTCCTCAACCGGGTCGTGCAGGAATTCGGCTGCCGCGGCGCGGCCTTCTTCGACCGGCAGACGGACGAGATTTTCCGCACCGGCCCGGAGAGCCAGCCCGTCACCGACCACGACCTGAAAGCCGCGGCGGAGATCGAGCACGCTTCGGGCGAAGCGACCGGCGACCGGGCTGCCACCCCCGTCCGCCTCGGCATGCGCAGCCTCGGCAGCCTCGGCTTGGTTGCGCCGCTGCCTTCCGCCCAGATGGTGCGCGCCATCGCCGACCTGGCCGCCATCACCGTCGAAAAGGCGCGCGCCATGGAGGAAGCCAGCCACGCCGAAGCCGCCCGCCAGAGCGAGCTGCTGAAATCGGCGCTGCTCGATTCGCTGGCCCACGATATCAAGACGCCGCTCACTTCCATCAAAGCCGCCGTCACCAGCCTGCTCGGCGAAGCCGCCGCGACCGATCGCGAGCTGCTCACCATCATCAATGAAGAAGCCGACCGCCTGAATCAACTCGCCGCGGAAGTGGTGGCCATGGCGCGCATCGAAGCCGGCAAGCTGCACCTCGAGAAGCGGGACTTTCCAGTCGAGCAGATCGTCACCGGCGCGCTGGCCGAGGTCGAGGGCCTGCGCAAGGGCCGCCCCATCGCCATCCACGCGCCCGCCGGTCTGCCCGCCGCCGAAGCCGATCCCGAGCTGGCGCAGCAGGTGGTCAAACAGTTCCTCGAGAACGCCCTCAAGTACACACCCGACGATACGCCCATCACCGTCTCGGTGGAGCGCAAGAGCGGAAAAATCGTGGTTGGCGTCGCCGACCGCGGCCCCGGCATCGAAGAGCATGAGCGCGCGCTCATCTTCGATCGGTTCTATCGCGGCCGCGAGCAGCGGTTTCGAACCAAGGGAACCGGCATGGGTCTCGCCATTGCCAAGGGAATCGTCGAGGCGCACGGCGAACGGATCTGGGTGGAAAGCGAGCGGCGCCAAGGTTCGGTATTCTACTTTACGCTCGCCGCCGCGGGAGGCAAAGACAATTGAGCGCCGGAAAAATCCTGGTGGTGGACGACGATCCGCAGATCCGCCGCGTGATGAAAGCGACCCTCGTCGGGCACAGCTACGAGGTGATCGAAGCGCGCACCGGCGAGGAGGCGATCGAGATGTTCGCCCGTGAAGCGCCCAGCCTGGTGCTGCTCGATATGAACATGCCGGGCATGGGCGGCCTCGAGACCTGCCGCGCGCTGCGCGCCGCTTCCGACGTCCCGGTGATCGTGCTGACTGTGCGCAACTCGGAGAAGGACAAAGTGGCCGCGCTCGATGCCGGCGCCGACGATTACGTCACCAAGCCGTTCGGCATCGAGGAGCTGCTGGCGCGCATCCGCGCCGCCTTGCGCCGTTCTCCCACCGGACCCGAAGGCGGTCCGCGCACTTTCGAAACCGCCGGCCTCGAGATCGATTTCGAGCTCCGCCGCGTCCGCGCACAAGGCCGCGAAGTGCGCCTGACCCCCAAGGAATTCGAGCTGCTCCGCTGCCTGGTGGCGCACGCCGGCCGCCCCGTCACCCACCGCGAGTTGCTGCAGGCCGTCTGGGGCCCCGATTATGGCGACGAGCCCGAGTACCTGCGCGTCTTCATCAACCAGTTGCGCAAGAAGATCGAAGCCAACCCCGCCAAGCCGACAATCATTTTGACGGAGCCGTGGGTGGGATATAGGCTGGCCGCGGGGCCGTAGGGGACGGGCATGCCCGTCCCGCACACGTAGCTGTAGCGCCCGCGGTCTATGCCGCCAGTGTTGGCGTTCGCCGGGCATGGCCCGGCTACCGGCCGGCCGCGGGATCGGGTTTGAAGTCGGAGGAGGGGTAGCAGCAAAACGAGAGCGGGATTCCGGGCGCGATCTTAGCCGGGCTAAGCTGAATGGCAATGGTCAGAACTTGACGTGCCGCAAGCCGCAGCGGTGATGCCTGCCCGCCCGCATTCCCTTCTGAGTACCACGCCGGCTCATACCCCCTCGCGTCAACCCGTAGACGAATGGGCTCGGTCGGCACCAGGGTCCAGTCCCCTATATGGCCGCCATCCATCCATCGCTCAGGCGAACCGTCGCGTTCGATGTGAAACCCAACCGAATGAATCGCGGCGCCCGTACCAGCATCGGTTGCCTTCACCTCTACGCGCGCCGCGGGTGCAACCTTGAGCAAGATGCCCGAGATCTCTCCGCCCTCCGGGACGTCCACCTCAGCCGAGCCTGCCCCAGCATTCCACACCGGGTACGATGTGTTCGGGTAAAAGGCATCTTCCTTACCCGCGTGCAAGTACGTGTGCACCGGAAGTAGTCCTGCCAGGGCAAACCGCCCTTTCGCGTCGGTCCGGGTATTCGGCACAATGGTGGCGAGTATCACCCCTGTCGGCGTTGCCCGAACGGTCGCGCCCGCTAGCGGTTGACCATTTTCGTCCTGAACGAATCCCTCAAGCCGGCCCCTGCGCGGATCGGAAGGATCTTGAATGGCTGAATTCCGTTGTGCCGCGGCACACGCGCAAAGCAAGAGCAGCGGTAAGGCTGATTTCGAAAGTAACTCGATGGCGGCCATTTCTACTCAACGGCTATATCCGAAATGATAACTCCGGCCGGCGGAGAGCGGAGTCACCCGAGAGTTTGTCGAAAAACGTTCCGGCTGGGCGGCCACGGCAGCGGAAACGGGATGGCGGCTGGGTGTATACTGAATCGAATCCGGAAGTCCGAAATGGAGACTCCGGTTGAGGAGAGAACGCCTTGAAAACCCCACTCCGAGTAGCCGTGCGACTGGTTTGCCTCACTGCTTTCGCCTGCGCTTGCGCCGCGCTGGCCGCCGCCCCGTCCATCACGGCGGTCCAGAACATAGCCAGTTGGGCTCCGCCGGATTTACCCAACTCCGGCATTGCGCAGGGCTCTATCTTCGCGGTGATCGGGACCGGGCTCGGCCCTTCGACCTTGCAGGTGGTCCCAGGCTATCCGTTGCCAACCACGCAAGGTCTGGCCGGAACGGCGATCCAGGTGACGGTGGGCGGCGTGACCGAAAACTGCCCCATGATTTACTCCTGGGCCACGGCGGTCGCCGCGGTTCTTCCGTCGGCCACGCCGATAGGAACCGGGACGCTGACGCTTACCTACCAGGGCGCGACGGGCTCGTTTCCGATTCAGGTTGTGAAGGCAAACTTCGGTGCGTCTACGCTGAATGAGGGCGGCACCGGGCCCGGCGTCGTCACCGATGCGAACTTCATTCCCATCACGATGATCCATCCCGCGCAACCGGGCCAAGGCTTGGTGCTGTGGGGCACCGGTCTGGGCCCCGTGTCCGGCGACGAGACCGAGCCGCCGACGGTGGGCGAATTAAACACGGGGGCACAGGTTTTCGTCGGAAACCAGCCGGCAACCGTGTTTTACGACGGACGCAGCAGCTCTCCGGGGCTCGATCAGATCAACTTCTATGTGCCGTCCGGAGTCAGCGGGTGTAAGGTGTCGGTTGCCGTCCTGGTCAAAGGATTCACCAGCAACGTCACCACAATATCGGTTGCCCCGGCCGGGCAAACCACCTGCAACGATACTTATAGCTCCTTGACCGCGGCTAACCTCGAAAAGGCGATCGCCAGCGGCTCTCTGAACATGGGGGGTGCCGAGCTCAGCCGCATCAACGGCGGGAACGACACCCTGATCGGATATTTTGGGAACTACCCGCTCAACACCCTCATCCGGTCATACGGAGGCACCTTCGGCCCATCCATCGGCAGTTGTCTCGCCTATGAGCTCGGAGGCACTTCTTTGGAAGCCGCACTGATCGATCCGATTCAGCCGACCTACCTGGATGCCGGCACGGATCTGTCTGTAACGGGGCCCGCCGGCACCAAGACCGTCGCGGTAAGGTCCACAGGCTACTTTGCGGCCTATCTCGCCACCGAACCCTCCACCTATCTCGAGCCCGGAAGCTACACGCTCACAAACGGCTCGGGCGGTGCCGGGGTGGGGCCGTTCAGTTGGGGACTGACGCTACCGGCTGACATTGTCCCCACCAACATCCCTGCCAGCATCAACCGCGCGCAGGATCTTACCCTGACCTGGACCGGCGGCTCGGGATTCTCAATGGCGAGCATCATCTTGTTAAACGGTCTTGTGGTGAACCCGTCGACCTTGCTGAGCTCCTACGTCTATGCCGTGTGCGACGCCGATGCGTCCTCGGGAACCTTCACGGTTCCATCCGCGATTCTCAACCTGTTTCCCCCCAACGGTTATGGAACCTTGACCAAGCTGGGACTCAATATTTCGATTGCGGGAATTCCCGAGGCTGACTTTACCGTGTCCGGCTCGCCGGGACTCGATACCGGCATCTTAACCGTGTTCATATCCACCGGCTCGGTGGCGACGATTCAATAATTGGGCGCCGGGCGTAGCGCGCTTGTCCCCACGGCCCGACGAATCAACTGTGCTTCGCGACGTACAGCAGCAGGCTGAAGATCGCCACCGGAATTAACGCCATCATCGAATAGAAGAATATTTGCCGCAGCCACGGCCGGCGGCGTTTTCGCCACTCGATCAACTCGGGACGCTCCGCCGCCGCCCCCACCTGGTCCAGATGCGCCAGGTCCCAGGCCATCTCGCGAGCCTTGGGATATCGGCTCTTCGGGTCGCGCTCCAGCGCCCGGTAGATGACCTCCTGCAGCGCGGGAGAAATCTCGGGGTTCAGCTCGCGCGGCGGAACCGGGTAGTTCAGCAGACGGTCGTTCATGATCGCGAAGGGATTATTGCCGGTGAACGGGGTCTTGCCGGTCAGCATCTCATACAGCATCGCGCCCAGCGCGTAGATGTCGCTGCGGCCATCGCCGCGCTTGCCCTTCACCTGCTCCGGGGAAATGTAGTCCGGCGTGCCCATCACCTGGGACAGCTTGGCGAAGGTCAGGCGGCGCGATCCCTCCTTGCCCGCGATGCCGAAATCGATCAGCTTGATCCGGTCCGCGTCGTCCACCATGATGTTCTCCGGCTTCAGATCGCGATGCACCACGCCCTCCGCGTGGATGTAGTCGAGCGCCTCGGCAATGGCGATGGTGATGCGCAGCGCCCGCTCGATCGGCAGCTTGCCTTGCCCGCTCAGGACCTGCCGCAACAGCCGCCCGTCTACCCACTCCATCACCATGTAGATGGAGCTGCGGTCCGCATCCTCGAAAACCTTCATCACGCCCGGATGATCGAGCGCCTGGCCGATCGCCTGCTCGCGCTGGAAGCGGTCGAACAGAACCGGGTCGGCCTCCATCTCGGGATGCGGAACTTTGATGGCGACTTCGCGCCCGTTGCGCAGGTCCACCCCGCGGAAGATCGAGGCCATCCCGCTGCGGGCAGCCACGCTGTCGATACGATAGTGATCGAGCTGCTCGCCCGCGCGTAGGGAACTCATGCGAAATTTGGATGGACGCCGATCAGGCCAGCTTGTAGGGGCGCCCGCGATACATGCCGATGCGCTCTACCTGGCGGACGCGAATGAGCTGCACGCTCACATTATCTCCGCCGTCCAGCTCGTTTGCAAGGTCGATCAGTTCTCTGGCGACCACCGGAAGATCGGCGCGGCGGCTCACCAGTTGAGCGATCGCGTCGGCGTCCACCGGCCCGTGCAGGCCGTCGGAGCACAGCAGCAGCACGTCGCCGGGAATCACCTGGTAGTCGCGGGTCTCCACCGCCACGATCATCGCCGGCCCCAGCGACCGGCTCAGCAGGTGGCGCGTTTCGGCGCTGGAGGCTTCGCCCGCCGTGATCAGGCCCAGCCGCATGTGCTCGCCCGCCACCGTGTGATCGCGGGTCAGCGCCTCGGCGTGGCCGTGCCGGATGCGGTAGCAGCGCGAATC
Organism: Bryobacteraceae bacterium; assembly: GCA_050010695.1. Classification (GTDB taxonomy): domain Bacteria; phylum Acidobacteriota; class Terriglobia; order Bryobacterales; family Bryobacteraceae; genus Bog-375. The sequence goes on along the minus strand of JBEKKO010000051.1, from coordinate 10,680 downwards.
GCCGACGTGCGAAACCACCACCCGGTCATAGCGGAGCGCGCAGGTAACCAGCGTGGTCGCCATGTTGGACCCGCCCGGCCCGCTGGCCATACTAGTTTCGAATACCCGTGTGTTGGCTTGCTGCACCAGCCGCGGCAGCAGCGAGGAATGCGGCACGCCCGCCGCCGTGCGCTTGAAATCCTGGAGCAGCGTCTCCACCGCCAGCTTGGAAGCGACTTCCCCATCGTCGCCGCCGCCGACCCCATCCGCCAGCGCGAATAAGTAACCCAGTGTCCGGGCCTCGGCTTCCGCTTCAGGCGCGAAGCAGCCCAGGTAATCCTCGTTGTGATCGCGGACCCGGCCACAATCCGAGGCTTGCGCGAACTCGATTTCCAACATAAAAACGGGTCCGGGCGGAACTGTTTCTGCTCCGCCCGGACCGTTTCGCTCCTATCGAAACGTGGATCAGGCTGCCGATGCCGATCGGCTCGCCACCAGTGTAGTACGGCCGGCCTTCTTGCCGGCGCGCGTGAAGTAAATCCCGCCGTAGATCGCCCAGACGGCGGCGATCCCCAGCGCCAGCAATGGCTCCATTTTGGTGCCGTACCCCATGAACGGTCCCACCAGGTAGAAAGCCATGCACGCCAGGTTGGCCACCAGGCCGAACACCGGAACCGCAAAATGACGGATCACTTTGAAGTTCGGGTGCTTATGATACGCCACCATGCAGATGACGCAACTGAGCCCATACAGCAGGAACGTGCCGAAGTTCGATGCCAGCGTCACCATTAGCAGGGTATTCGGCATCGCCGCCATTCCGTCGTGCGTGGTATAACCGAAGCTCGACCAGATGCCCTGCGGCAGGGCCTTGATGGCCGCATCGGTCGGCGCCGAGGCGTCGCCGAATATCATCGCCACCGCTACGCAGCCCACGAAGGCCGAAATCGCGGCCAGCGTCCAGATGGCGCGGTGCGGGGTCAGGTTGTTGGAGTGCAGGAAACCAAAGTGCTCCGGCACTTCCTTGTCCTTGCCCATCGCGTAAGTGACCCGCGCGCCCGTGTTCATGCAGGAAAGCGTGGTGCCGATCAGCGCCAGGAACACCGTGAAGGCCTCCACCAGCATGAAGACCCGGCCGCCTCCCGCGCCGAACGTGGCATTGCCCACGATGATCATCATGTCACCGATGGGCGCCGCCGAGCCCGTCGCGTTTTGCATGGTGTAGCCCGCGTTTAGAAAGTAATTCGCCGCGAAGTATTCGAACAGGTAACAGAACAGCCCCTGCACCAGCAGCGAAACGATCACCGCGATAGGAATGTCGCGCTTGGCGTTCCTCGCTTCGCCTCCCATCGATGTCACCGATTCGAATCCCACCAGAATCAGGATCGCCACTGTAGCCTGAATGAACACCCAGCCGACGTTGTGAACGCCCACCACCGATGCCTTACTGCCGTGCGAAAGGAAGTTGCCCTTGTCGTCTTTCTCCGGATAGGTGACCAGAAACGGCACTGCTTTTCCGGCCGCGTCCAGCTTCGGCTTCGGAACGCCCGCCGCGTCGCGAACAATGTTATCCGTCGCAACGCCGCCGACCATGGTTTTTTCAGTGGCGAACTCGTACGTGTACGCCTCGCCTGTGTTGGAGTCGAACTGCCAACCCGGCGTTCCAGCCGGATGGCTCGAGCGGTAACCCAGCGCCATCACCGCGAATACAACCAGCGCCGAGATCTGGATTACGTTGATCGCGATATTGACTGACGTCGCGCCCACAACGCCACGGTGGGCGATGTACGCCACCGCGAATGAGAACACAATCGCCACCAGCATCATGAAGAGGATGCCGGGGTTGGTCGAGTTCATGACGTTGGGCCAGAGCGTGCCCACCAGGTAGCCACACAGGATGCCCATCACGCCCACCATCACGCCCGGATAGATCCAGTAGTAAAGGTGCGACGCCCAGCCGACAATGAACTTAGCCAGCCGCGCGAAACGCCACATCGCATCATGGTTCAGAAACGACTGCTCCGCGAAGTAATACGAGCTGCCGGTCCCGGGATACAGCTTCGCCATTTCCGCATAACAGATAGCGGTCGCCAGGCACAGCAGCAGAGCGACCACGATGCCGATCCACATCGCGGGCGAAGTGGATCCGGTGGCCCCTTGGATGGCGAAGGTGAGCCAGAGAAACGCTCCGGGCGCGATCAGCGCCATCGCGTTGAAAGTCAGGCCCGTCAGGCCCAACGTCGGTTGCATTTTAACTTCAGAGTTGTCTGCCATTCGGTTGCTCCTCTCAGGTGTCTGACGCTGCTACTTCTTGGGCCCGAAATAGGCGATCATGCCCAGCAGCACGATGGGCTGGTTCTTCTTGGACATGATGCCCTGTGAATCCTCGAAAAACGGCTGGTCCGACCAATCGTCGCGGAACTCCAAGCGGCTGGTCAGCCAATCGGAGAGCTTGTACTCGCCGGTGAGAGTGAATTCCTTCACCTTCTGCGTCACACCGGTCGAAAAGCCGTCCACGTCGTCGAATAACTCCAGGCGTCCGGCAAGCGCGGCCTTCTTGCCGATTGCGCGCCTCGCCGCCCCCGCGATACCCGTCCATTGTGCCGTGCCCGGTCCGATGTTCTTGTTCCGGCCGTAGTCGAAATTGACGTAGAGACCAAGGTTGTCGTTCGGGTTCACCTGCACGACGGAGTCGAATAAGTTGCGCCATCCGGGGCTGTCCGTACTCCGTTCAGGGCCGCCGTACCATACGTTGGTCCAGGTTACTTTCTTCCACGCGTACGCGCCGTTCAAACCGATCAACTTACCCTGGCCGCTCACATAGACGTTGTTCCAGCCGTTCACCAGTTGCACTCCGCCCGTGAAATGCGGACCCACAGGAAACGAAGTGCGGATGCCGAGGTGGTAATACGGAATTGCCCAGGAGAACAGCAGCGAGCGCGAATAGTTCCAGTTCCCGTTGACGTCGATCACTTCGGCGCCCGCCGACGTGACGAATTCGCCCACGTCCACTTCCACGCCCTTCCACGACTTCGGCTTGAAGTCCACGTACGCCTGCTCGAAATACTTCATCGCCTCGGGCGCCGCGTCAGTGGCATGCGTGGCGGAGAATATCTCGCCAAAACCAACGTCCAGGTGGAAGCCAATCGGCCCGGGTGCGCGGTCGATCGTGATCTTCCCCATGTTGAAGTGCACCGTGTCGGAGCGGTAGTCGAAATTCTGAAGCCCGTTAAATCCCGACCTCGGGTCGTTGAAGTTTCCGTCTACATAGCCATCCAACAGGAAAGAAAAATCCATGCCCATCTGGTGATACGCGGAGGGCGGCGCTGGTGCGGCCGGCGCCGCAGCGGGCGCAGCCTGTCCTTCCTGTGCCGGGGCCGGCGCCGGCGTTGTCGCTGTCTGAGCGTCTGGCGGCGTTGTCGGTGTCTGTGCGTCTGACGGCGTGCCGGTCTGCGCGGCTGCTGTTCCGACCATCAGGCATGTTGCGACAAGTATGGTTGCTCCGTTGTATCGCATCATGATCCTTTCGTTTTTTCTTGAATATGGACCCAGCGAGCGCAGCTGGAATAGGCCGAGCCGGCGAGTACGGGGCCAGCTCGTTCTGGTGATTTTACATTTTTACAACTTTTTGATGCCAGAAGGAAATAGATAATTTCTATCGCCGGGATTGCAAAAATAACGCGGCCTTAACATGTGAACCACCATGGCTAATCGGTTATGCTGTAACCAGTTGCGTTCTATGCGGCTTACCGGTTTGTTGTTGCTCGTTTCAGGATGGGCCATTGTCTTGGCCGCATTCGTAATGCTGGGCGCCGCGATGCCCCGGGCCGCATTCGTAATGCTGGGCGCCGCGATGCCCCGGGCCGCTTTCGTTGCCGCGGGCGTCGCGATCGAAATTCTAGGCCTCGGCCTGGTGGCTCGCTCTCACGTTTCCGTCCGGGAGGCCAGGCGATGATTCCGTCCGCGGCGCCTTCGGAAGCAGCCACCGTGCTCGAGCTGGCCTGCCTGCTGCTGATTCCTTTGGCGATTGCGGGCATCGCACTCGTCAATACCGGGCTCGGCCGGTCGCGCAGCGCGTCGCACGCCATGCTCGCCTCGCTGTGCGCGGTGTCGGTTGCGGCCGCCGCCTATTTCGTCTGCGGCTTCGCCATTCAGGGATTCGCCGGCGGGCCCGCCCACACCATCGCCGCGGCCGGCAAGCAATGGAATTGGATTGCCGCCCAGCCGCTCTTTCTGCGCGGCCTCGCGCTCGACGCCTCGCCCGCCTGCCTGATCCTCTGGCTACAAGTGTTAAGCGTTGGACTCGTCGCGCTGATCCCTCTCGGCGCCGGTCTGGACCGCTGGCGATTGGGCGCCGTGTGCGCCTCCACCTTCTTGCTGGCCGGAATTGTCTATCCTCTCTTCGCCCACTGGGTGTGGGGCGGCGGCTGGCTGGCCCAAATCGGTTTCGTCGATGCGGCCGGCGGCGCGCCGGTGCAAGCCGTGGGCGGTCTCACCGCGCTTTCCATCGCCTGGATTCTGGGGCCCCGTCGCGGCAAGTACTCCTCGAGCGAGGGCGGCATGCCGGCGGCCATCCCCGGCCACAACGCCGTGCTGGTTCTGTTTGCCTGTTTTCTGGTTTGGACGGGATGGCTCGGTCTGAATGGCGCCGGCGCCATGCTTTTCGGCGGCGCCCCCGTCGGCGCGCTGGTGCGGGTGGGGTTGAACACCACTCTTTCCGCCGCTATGGCCGGCTTGGCCGCGGCCGCCATCACCCGCGCCCGTTTCGGCCGGCCCGACGCTTCTTTGTGCGCTAACGGCTGGATCGGCGGCTTGGCCGCCTCCAGCGCCGGCTGCCTCTATTTCGATCCCGCGGTAGCCGCGCTGGCCGGCCTGGTGGCCGGCGCCTTGGTCGTCTTCACCGTCGAGTGGCTGGATGTCTACGGCGAAATCGACGACCCCACCGGCTCGGTTTCCGTGCACGCCATCGGCGGCATCTGGGGCGTGCTGGCGCTCGGCTTCTTCGCCCGCTCGGGCTCCCCCGTGCAGCCGCTGGCGCAAGTCGCCGGCGTCGCCACCCTGCTTGGTTTCGTGCTGCCCTTCGCCTACAGTCTCAATTGGCTGCTCGACCGCTTCAGCCCGCAACGCGTGGCGCCCGAAGGCGAGCGCCAGGGCCTCGATCTGCACGAGCTCGGCGCCGGCGCTTATCCCGAGTTCGTCATCCACCGGGAGGACTTCCTGCAACGGTAGTCCCGTCCTACGGAATTCACCCTTCGATTGATCTATGCACACTCGCCTCGATCGTGCTCATCGGACTGCGCCAATGTTCCTCGGTCTGTTTGCGCTCGGCGCCGTCGGCGTACTCTTTTTGTGGGACGCCTTTCCGGAACGCTTTCCAGCCAGATCTCACAATTTCCTCGGTGCATTTCCACTCGCGATGATTGCCTGTGCCTACCTGCTCTATCAAAGCGCGCGTCGACCGGCGTTTCGGGAATGGGTGAAGGCGATCATGCTGGCGGCCGCATTCTTCTTCTGGGCTGCCAATCAACTCTGGCCGGACCTGCGCCAGGCGGTCCTCTTGAACGACATTGCTATCGGTCTCTTCGTCCTTGACGTGCTCCTGGTGATAATGGGCTGGCCAGCGGCCTCCGCGGACGAATCTTTCGGCGAAACGCAACCCAGCGAGGAAGAGAAACTATAGGCAGGGTGTTTTTCCCTCGATTTCCGAACCCGGCGGCGCCCGCGTCCGTTGCATCGCCGGGCCCTCTCGTGCCTACATTGCAAGACTGGGAGCTACTTTGACCACTCACATCGGAATGCTTCTCTTCCCCCGGCTCACGCAGCTCGATTTGACCGGGCCTTACGAAGTCTTCGCGCGCATGCCGGACACGCGGGTGCACCTGGTCGCGCACTCGCTCGAAACGGTGGTCAGCGATTACGGCCTCGCTATCGTGCCCGATACCACCTTCGATGACTGCCCGCCGCTCGACGTGCTCTTCGTTCCGGGTGGTTTTGGCATTTCGGACGCCATCGAGAGCCGCCAAACCCTGGCGTTTCTCCAGCAGCGGGCGCCGGCGGCGAAGTACGTGACCTCGGTTTGCACTGGCGCCCTGGTGCTCGGCGCGGCCGGCCTGCTGGTCGGCTATCGGGCCACCACCCACTGGCTCAGCCTGGATCTGCTGCCCATCGTCGGCGCCATCCCCGTGTCCGAAAGAATCGTCATCGACAGGAATCGCATCACCGGCGCCGGAGTCACTGCCGGAATCGACTTCGGCCTGGCCGTCGCCGCGCAACTGTTCGGCGCGGACGTGGCGCGCTCGATCCAGCTCATGCTGGAATACGATCCCGCGCCGCCCTTTGATTCCGGCTCTCCGCGCACCGCATCCGCCGCCCTGGTTTCGCGGATCACCGAACGCTGTCAAAAGCTCCAGCAAGATCGCAAGCGCCTCCTCACCGCCGCTGTCGCGCGGCCAGCGTAATCGTGGCTAGGTGGGGCATGCTTTAGCTTGCCAACGCCCGCTTGCGGGCCCGTTCTTTATGCGGGATGCGAAATCTGGGCGATGCGCACCTGCTGCTGGAATTCGGCGAGCATCGATTCGTCCAGCCGCACTTCGGTGGGGCGCTTGACCAGCGTGGTCATCTGGTCGATCTTGTCCTGCAGCTTCAACAGCGCGTAAAACAGGTTTTCCGGCCGCGGCGGGCAGCCCGTAACGTAGACATCCACCGGGACTATCTTGTCCACGCCTTGCAGCACCGCATACGTGTTGAACGGGCCGCCCACGCTGGAACAGGCGCCCATCGAGATGCACCACTTGGGCTCGGGCATCTGGTCCCAGATGCGCTTCAGCACCGGCGCCATCTTCAACGTCACCGTGCCGGCCACAATCATGAGGTCGGACTGGCGGGGGCTGGGGCGGAAGACCTCGGCGCCGAAGCGCGCGATATCGAACCGCGAGGTCGATGACGCGATCATCTCGATCGCGCAGCAGGCCAGGCCGAAGGTGAGCGGCCACAACGACGATTGACGGGCCCAGTTGAACACATGGTCCACCGACGTGGTGACAATGTTGCGCTCGAACTGGTTGTGTAAGAAAGCGGACACCGCGCGGCTCCCTGGCCTAAATCGCCTGTGCTTAAACCGGATTGTAGCATCACTTGGATGCGGTGGCGCCCAGCTTGCGCAGTTCCAGCACCATATCGCCCGCCGGGTCCACGTAAAACGCCGGAGCGAAGCGCACGCCCCACAGCAGCTCGTTGTGCCGGTATGAATAGCGCGAGATTACGGTCTGGCTGAAGGTGTCGTCGTACGCCTTGATCAGAATGATGATCTCCGCCTGCAAGTCGGCCAGTTCCGCCGCGGTCTTGCCGTGGAGCGGGCTGTGTTCGTCGATCGGATGCACCACCGTCCAGGTGAGCGCCAGGAATAGGACGCTCGGGCGCTCGAGCGTCAGCTGGTGGTAGCGCCGCACGGGCCGCCCGTCCTCCCGTTCCACCGTCATCAGCAGAACCTGCGCGTGCGCCTCCACCAGCGAGTTCGAGCGCCGGTTGACCACGCGAAATTGCAGGCTGGTGCCGTCCTGGTAGGGCGCGATCAAGGCGTTTTCGCTGAACCCCAGGCGGGCCGAGGGACGCGACACCCGCCCGAATAGCAGGCCGGTCGCCACCGCGAAGCCCAACACCCCCACCAGCGATTCGAACGCCGCCACGAAATTCGCCGCCACCGTCTTCGGCCAGATGTTGCCGTAGCCGACCGTGGTGAGCGTGTGCGAGCTGAAGAAAAACGTGTTCAGAAACCGGCTGATTCCGTTGGCCGCGTCGGCGCCCTGCAGTTGATTCGGACCCAGCGCGAAATAGCCCACCGCGAAAGCCGTGTTGGCGGCCACGTAGCCCAGAAACAGCGTCAGCAGAAACGCCGGCCAGCCCATGTTGATCAGGTGCAGGTAGGGATGAAAGTCGCGCCAGGTGGCGCCCCGGCGCTGCACGTTCAAGCTGCCGTCCCGATTGATGACGCGCCGGTAAGGCGCGGTGAATTGTTGTGTCAGCCCGGGGTCAAAGCTGGGTTTGTGCATACGGATCAGATTACGCGAAACCGGCAAAGGGTTCGCGGCGGACAAGCCAACGCGCTACCATGGACCGCATGACCGGCCAGACGCGTCAACGCTTGATCGCACTGCGGAACGGACTGCTTCACCTGCACAAGGCACTCATGGAATCGGAGCGCGCGGCATATGAGCGCGATGTGGAGCACATCACCTCCACCGGCCAGTATCTCAACCTGGTCTTGAACGACCCGTGGTTTAGCTGGCTCCGCGAACTGTCGCAATTCGTCGTCATGGTGGACGAAACGCTCGACCAGAAGGAAAAGGAACCCGCCAGCGATGAGGACGCTGGCCGCCTGATCGCCCAGGCCCGCGTATTGGTGGCGCCGGCCGAAGAGGGCGACCGTTTCGGACGCAGCTACTGGCAAGCCATGCAGCGCGATCCGGGCGCCGTGCTCGCCCATCGCGACATGATGCGGGTTTTCGCCGAACTGGCGTAATGCGTTGCCGTCGCGGCGAATGGCCGCTTCATGACCTCGCTGCTTTACAGGCAAGGGCGCTTCGCACGGTTACCAGCGCCATTCCTGGGTGTTGAACAGGGTTCTCCACTCGTCCGCATCGCGGTCCTCTTGCGTGCAGCGAGACCATGGCTTGTCGCTGATGTCCATCATCGTGAAGTGATACGGAGGACGCCAGCGGACAAGGAAGTAGACGCTGGGTTCCGGCTGGTAGTTCTTCTGGGCGTTGTGACGCTCAATGGTGACAGCGGTGCCGGAGGCGAGCGACCCGGAGACGGCCCTTCCTCGGCCCATGAAGCCCGGCGACGAATTGGAAACGGCCGTTATCGACATGACGCATGAGCCCCGGTCATCAATAGACCGCACGCGAGCCGCGGAGATCGAGACCGTCGCCATCGCGTCAACTCCATCCGGCCCATCTTCTGGGTCATTCGACAGTAGTGCAGGCGCGCAAACGATGCCGGGGAGCCTGGTCGGTACGCCCGCGTATATGTCGCCGGAGCAGGCGTCGGGAGAGGAAGTCGATTTCCGGTCTGACATCTATAGTTTGGCCGTCGTGGCCTACTCCCTTGTTTGCGGCGAACTGCCCTTTACGCGAAAGACAAGCGAGTTATTCAAGAACCAACAGACTGGTAATCCTCCCGCGTCGGCGAGCGTCCAAAAGACTCCGCGCGACGTATCGGACGCGATTTTCGCCGGACTCGCGCGCAATCCCGCGGATCGCCCGGATCCGCGACCGCGTTTACACGGCGGTTCCATAACGCAGTGGACGCCGAGTTTCTCGCGCTGCGGAGATCGAAAGCATTTCTGTTGCAGCATCTCACGGCATATGCTCTTTTGCTGATGCCCATCTACACGACCATCCTGACGGTGACGGGCGTGCTGGTTGCATTCAGCTATAAACTGCTGCCGGCCGCCGCAGTGCGCATCGTGCTGGTGCCGTTGGCCGCGGCGGTGCTTTTCGTTTTTGCCGACAACGCGCTGCGCGCAGCGGCCGCACTCATGGCGCTAGACGAACAGATCCGCGTCAGGAGATTCCTTTCGTTCCGAGTCTTCTGGAAGCTGGTCAAGGCGATGCCGGTTCTGCTGGTAACGCAGGCCCGATCTCTGTGGTTCTTCGGGCCCGGTTGGGTGGTCGGCGATTGCCTGTGGCCGGTGATTTGCATGGTCGAAAAGCTGTCGGGGAAAGCGGCCATTCAGCGCTCGCGCGATCTGATGACCGGCCTGCGGTCCGCCGGACGTGCGCTGGCGGTCCGCCATTTGGCGCTGGCAGCATTCGCGATTGCAGACGTGGTCAAGTCGGTCGGCTTCCTTTGGCGCGGTGGACCGATCGCGCAGGCGAATGTGGCTATCACCGCATCCTGGTTTCCTGTGTTTGCACTCTTTGCAGGGGCCCCGCTGTTTCTGTACGACCGGACGGCTGCCAATGAAAGGGGCCCGTTGCTGCAGTTAGACCGCACGCCAGAGGTGCGAATCACCACGCGAGCGTTCTCCGTCAGCTCGACGATCTGGTTAGCGGCTGGAGCGATCTACCTGATATTTCAGCCGATAAAGATATGGCTGTTCGGTGGGCGCTGAGGGCACCAGGAGGTTCGGAAAACAGTTCGCCATCACGATATGTGAGGGCAAACGCGAAAGGGTCCCGCCGGCATCGAGGCGAAGCCACGGAACGCAAGGTCCGTGCAGGGATCGACCCCTTTGGGAATTGGATTCGATTCAACGAATGCCTCTACAAGCCCCAACTCCGCGCGTTAAGTGGTGATATCGGCCTCTTTCTTGCCGGACTGGCGCACCATGCGGCCGAGACGGCAACACCCCGGAAATGGGGAATCCCCGGCGCTTGCAGAATTGCGCCAGCCCTCGACGGGTTTGGGGCCCAACTTCCGAAGTACGCCGTGATCCTGACGCAACCCTTTTCTGATCGGCTAAACTGAGCTGAGATCCTCTTATCCAGTGATATGGAGAGATGGCCGAAAGCGCAGCCGTGGACGCGGACAGCAGACCTGTCTTTTCCGCCGCTCGCGCCACCCTGCGTAGAGGATAAAGAAATGACACCCGAACGGTTTCGCCAGGTACGGAATCTCTTTGAAGCCGCGCTCGAAAAACAGCCCGCCGAGCGCGAAGTGTTCGTGGACGAGGCCGCGCAATCGGACCAGGATCTGCGAGCC
>JBEKKO010000050.1:0-39141 GCA_050010695.1 Bryobacteraceae bacterium | reverse complement strand
CGCAGGCTGGAGTGCTCCAGCGCGTTCTTGACGGCTACCAGCACGCGGTCGCGGCTGAGCGGCTTCTCCAGAAAATCGAACGCGCCGGCGCGGGTGGCTTCCACCGCGTCGGCGATGGTGCCGTGCCCGGAAATCATGATGGCCGGCGCGGCGGCGGCGTTCTGCCGCACCGCCTTCAGCAGCTCGATGCCGTTGCCATCGGGCAGCTTAATATCGAACAGATAGGCATCCGCCCGATCCGCATCCGGATGCCGGCGGAACTCCGCCGCCGACCGGCACACGTTTACGGCGTAGCCCTCGCGCTCCAGAATCATGCGCAGCGAGCGGCCGATATTCTCTTCGTCATCCACGATCAACAAGCGTTTGGACGCCATTCGTCTCGATTGGCAGCAGCACGCGGAAGCCCGCGCCGCCGAGTTCTCCTTTCACTGCGACAATGTCCCCGCCGGAAAGCAGCGCGCCTTTGCGCGCGATCGACAGCCCCAGTCCCATGCCGTGTTTCTTGAACGAAATGGTCGGCTGGAACAGCGAAGCGCGCGCCTGATCGCTCAGGCCCGGCCCCGAATCGTGCACCTCAATCGCCACCCGGCCGTTCTCCGTCGCCGTCACGCCCAGGATGTGGCCGCCCTCGCCGGCAGCCTCCGCCGCATTCTCGAGCAGGTTGGTGAGGATGCCCTTCAGCAGATCCTGGTCCGCCGTCACAGGCGGAATGTCCGCCGCCAGCCGGCAGTCGTAGGCCACTTCCGGATGCGCGGTTTTGAGCAGCGCCACGCGCTCTTCGACCAGCGAATTAATATCCACCTCGCACGGCAGCACCGGCGGCTCGGCGGCGAATTCGGAGAACGCGCGCACCCGCCGCTCCAGCGTTTCGATCTCGTCCACCACGATGTCGGTGGCCTGCGCCATGAATCCGCGGTCGGCCTCCTGGTAGCGCGCCAGCATCTCTTCCACCGTCAGCCGGATGGGCGTCAACGAGTTCTTCACTTCGTGCGCCATCTTGCGCGCCAGGGTCTGCCAGCTCGCCATCTGCCCCAGGTAAACCAGCCGGTCGGTGCTCTGTTTCAGGCGCGTGGCCATGTGATTGAACGCCTGAATGGCGCGCCCGACTTCGTCGTCGCGATCGGTGGGAACGCGCGCGTTCAGATCGCCCGCGGCGAATCGCGAAAGGCCTTCGGTCAACTGCCGAATCGGCCGGCTGACGTGGTGCGCCAGAAACACCAGCAGCGCAAGAGACACCAGCCAGAACGAAGCCGCCAGCAGGATGTACGTCACGCGGAACCCGCGCCGCAGATCGCGTTCCCGCGCGTCTTCCACCAGGCGGCGCGCGTCGCCGATCTGCCGGCTGAGCCGGTCCATCGGGACACCCAGATCCTCCGAGTACACGCGGACGTCGCCGCCGTGCCGCACCAGGTAATCCAGCCGGTCGCCCTGCGCGCCGGTGCGCACCCAGCGCTGGTTCTCCTTACCGCCGGCGAAATTCTGGATCGTCTCCGGCCATTGCAGCCGTTCGGCGGCGCGATATTCCGCCGAAAGCCCCTCGCCGCGCACGGCGCGCTGCTGCAAGTCCTCCATCGCGCGCTGGTAAAACTGGCGGCCGGTTTGTTCGAGCGATTGACTGAGCGCGTCCAGTTCCCGGGTGGTGGAAAAGTCCAGCAGGTACTTGGAGCCGGCCGAGGTGATCCACAAGGTGGCCAGCAGGGGGAGCAAGGTGGCCGCGAGAAAAATCAGGATGAGCTTGTTGCGAAGCCGGTTCACCAGTCGCGCCGGCTCGGCGTACGGCGCAGGTCCGCCAGCCGCAACCGCCTCTCCATCATCCAGTGCGGTTCTCCGTCCGGCTTGCGGCTGAAGAATTCGATCAGCCCGCTGATGCTGATGCCGGATTCGCTCACGATGTTCGCCGCGTCCTTGGGATCGGCCGTGCGCAGATCGAACCGCATCCAGATATCCTGGTCCGGCGCCACGCCCAGCGCGCTCACCATCATGTTGTCGACGCACCACGCTTCAGCCTGCTCCGCCGTGAGTCCCAACCGCGATTCCGGCGTGGCGCCCGGAATGGTGACTTTGAATCGCCCCTCCCAGATGTCGTAGCTCACGTAGAATCGCTGCGGCGCGTGGCGGAAGGGCGTCACGTGATCGTCCCGCAGCAAGGTGATCTGCGACAGGAACACCACCGTGCGCGCGTCCTTGAGCCTTTCGAGCGCGCGTCCGGAGATAAAGTGCAAATCGGGCAGGACCGGACGAAGCGTGTCGCCGTCAAACGCCACGTCTAATGAGCCGGCGTGCGCGATGAGCAAAGGAAGAGCCAGGCCGGCGGCAAGCCAGCTTCTTCGGCCCATTCTCGCTAAGCGCGACTGCGCCATCAATAATTCATGCCCACCATGAAGACCGGGTCCATCTTCCCGTTGCGCAAGGGGAACGCCAGGGCCAGCGAAAACACCCCCTGCCGCAGACCGGCTCCGACCGAGCTCCTGACCACCGCGGCCTGACCGCTGTCCCAGATCGCGCCCGAGTCGCAGAAGACCTGGAAGACGCCGTAATGATATTCGACGGTATTGTGGACCACGCGGTTTCCGCCCAGCGGGTCCAGGTCGAATTTATTCCATCCCCGCAGGCTGGTGCTGTTGCCGAGCACAAAACGCTCGAACAGCGGCGCAGTACCCAGAATCACGCCACCCCAACCATCATCCACCAATTCGTGCTTGCCGTGGGTGACCCGGTAGCGCAATCCCCAGCGGTGGCGGCTGTAAGCGTAGTCGCTCCCCAGCGCGTGGCTGCCGGCGCGCAAGTCGTAGTCGGCCTCCACCGCCTGATCCGCCGAACCCTCCGTCAACTGGCGATACCGCGCACCGGCGACAAAGGCATCGGCAGCCTGTGGCGGCGCGCCCGGCGCCTGCTGGCCGAGGCTTTCGAAGCTGGTGCCGAAGCTTACTTCGAGCGGCCGCGCCACCTGCACCGACAGCACCGGCTGAAATTCCTCTCGCGTGCGGTAGAGCTCGGATGCGTCGGCTGCCGTGACGGCGGAACGGTTCCACAACTCGTGGTAGCTGGCGAATTCGAAGCGGAGCCGCGCCCGCCCGTCCACCAGCGGCTCGCTCTCATAGCGGGCCACCTCGCCGGTGTAGCGCTCCACCAGTTCGTCGCCATCGCTCACCAGCCCCGCCGTGAACCCGTTATTGCGCACGGTGGCGGTTCCCTCCACGGCGCCGCTCCAGCCTTGCTCGCCCTGGTAAAGAAACTTGGGCACCGAGGCGTCGAACCGCGTCGGCGGCACCTGCACCTCAAAAATCACCTGCACGTACTCCGGACTCTTGCCGCGCAACACATGGTGTTCCACCGTGCGCGCGCGAAGTTCCTGGCGAAGACGCTTGGCCAGATCGTCGAGCCTCGCCGGATTGAGCTTTTCCCCTACCAGTGCGGCAATCTCCTTGCGCAGCCCGGAACTGATCTTGTGGTCGCGATCCACCGCCGGACTGGTGCTCCATCCATCCCCCGAGACCACCACGGTTTCCACGGTGTACCGGCTGTTCACGTTGGTTTCCGAATCCTGGGTCTCCGTCGCCAGCAGCCCTCCCACGAGCAGCAGGCTGAGACAAACATATTTCATGCCCGGGCAAAAAGCACTTGATGCGCCACGAATAACTGTATGAAAACAAGAGAAATAAAGAATGACTGCTTGTGACTTGGCGTCACAGGTGTGGGATGCGCGGAGGCGGCGCACCGCCCGCCCAAGCGGCCTGGCGGGTCTAGAGAACCTTCGCCAGCTCGGCTGCGAATGCGCTGCGGGGCGCCTGTTCCCGGTCGCGGCCGCTGCGTTTTCTGCGGTCGGTCTTGACAATGCGTGTGGCATTGGGCGCTACAATCGGCTGCGCTCCACGGCTCTCTTTGCCCTTCGGGGGCTGCGCCGGATTGGCTCGCAACAGACGATCTTCCAAAGGTGCACGATCAAAGCGGCGGATGATCGACGCCATTTCGTCGGCGGTTGGAGCTTCGACAAACGCGAAGCCCTTCGATTCTTGCGTTTCGTGATTGCGGATCACTTTGACGGCGTCAGCCACCAGATCTTCGGCGGCGAGCCATTGCTTGATGTCATCGGCCGTGACCCATGACGGGAGGTTGCCAAGAAAGACGGTAAAGCTCATTCAGTTGATTCTGTAACTCCGTGGTTGGATTTCACACACTGGGGGGATTCCGATCTGCCTCACCGATAGTATCAGACCACCACACTCGATTGCAAACGCGAACAGTTCTAACTACATCGGGCAAAGAAAAGACACCGAACAGACGAGAGCCGCCAGCAGCGCGGCATGCATGGGCCGTCTATGGGCTGGCGGGGGCGGGTTTCGCGGTGGCGGCCGATTGCCGCGCGCGCCGCGTGACGCTGGTCACCATCCGGTAGAGCAGCAGCACGGCCACCAGCACGCCGTACAACACGGGCAAACGGATATCCGATTTCACCAGCCAGTAGTAGTGCACCACGGCTGCGACAGCGGTCACATAAATCAGCCGGTGCAACTGTTGCCAGCGCTTACCGCCCAAGCGGCGGATCCAGCCCTTGGTGGAGGTGAGCGCTAGCGGAACCATCAACATGAGCGCGGTGAATCCGGCGGTGATGAACGGGCGCTTGGCCACATCCTTCCAGATTTCGTGCAGGTCGAACAGCTTGTCGAACCACAGGTAGGTGAGGAAGTGCAGGCAGCCGTAAAAAAACGCGAACAGCCCCAGCATGCGGCGGAAGCGGATCAGGTCCGGAACCCCCAGCAGCTTGCGCAGCGGCGTGATGGCCAGCGTGGCCACAATCAGGCGAATGGTCCAATCGCCGGTGAAGTGGGTGATGAATTCGAGTGGATTCGGCGTCAGGTCCTGCATCCAGAAACGCCACGCCAGGCGGGCGAACGGCGCCAGGCACAGCAGGAATGCGACGGCTTTCGTCCACTTGCCCGTGCCTCTTCCGGGGCGGCTCTTGAGCATGGCTTAATAGTTCTTCTTGAGATCCATGCCGGAGTACAGGCCGGCCACCTGGCTCGCATAGCCATTGAAGATCTGCGTGGGATGGTTCTTGAAGAGCGAAGGCAGCCGCTGCTCCTTGGCCTGGCTCCAGCGGGGGTGGTCAACCTCGGGATTGACGTTCGAGTAGAAGCCGTATTCGTGCGCGTTGGCCATATTCCACGTGGTCGGCGGCTGGCTGCTCACCAGCTTGATTTTGACGATGGATTTGATGCTCTTGAAACCGTATTTCCATGGCACCACCAGCCGCACCGGAGCGCCATCCTGCGGCGGCAAGGTCTCGCCATACATGCCCACGCAGAGCAGCGCCAGCGGGTGCATGGCTTCATCCAGGCGCAGCCCTTCGACATACGGAAACTCGATGCCCGCCATGTCCGGCCGCGCCATCGGCATCTGCTTCAGATCCCAATAGCTCTCGAAGGCCACATACCTGGCTTTCGGCGTGGGTTGGACCAGGTTGAGCACCGCGCTCAGCGAATAGCCGATCCAGGGCACCACGATGGACCACCCTTCCACGCAACGGTGGCGGTAAATGCGCTCTTCGATCGGCGCCAGCTTGAGAATTTCATCGAGAGAGAATTTGCGCGGCTTGGCGACGTCGCCTTCCACCGAGACCGTCCACGGGCTGGTCTTGAAGTTCTGCGCATAGCGCGATGGTTCGTTCTTGCTGGTGCCGAACTCGTAGAAGTTGTTGTAGCGGGTCACCACGTCGGGACTGGTCATCTGCTCGGTGGTACTGAACGGACTCTTCGTCACGTTGTTGAGCCTGGTCCCGGCCAGGGCCCGGCCGCGCGGCGACAGCAACTCCCGCGCGGTGAGAAACGCCGCTGGCGCGCTCGCGAGAAACTTGCGCCGATCCAGGTAGACCGGTTTAGGAGTGACGTCGGCATGGCGAAGATCGCAGGGCTTGCGGATCAACATATTCTGCGCATGCTCCTCTCTGGCCTTGGACGCTGCCGGGGCGCGGCTGGATTCGGAAACTCGGCATTCGCCCTTGCCGCAGACCTCAACGCTTCTGACATTAGTATAATGGAGTCTCCCGGCGTATGCTTCCCGCTTTTGCGTGGAGCATTGCGATCCGTGCCATCCGTCCGGGCAGAGTTTGTGAAAATCCGTGACTTAGTGAAGGCGCTTCATGAAATGAGCAGGTATTCCATTTTGATCGCTCCCACTCGCACCGGCTTCAGTGCGCACGTACCCGATCTCCCGGGCTGCATCGCGGCGGGCCGCACGCGCAAGGAGGTCAAGGAACGCATGGCCAAGGCCATCGAGATGTACTTGGCTGCCATGCGCGAGGACGGAGACGAAATTCCAGGGCCTTCCCAGGTGGAGATGGTTGAGGTCGCCTGATCAGCCGGTTGCTAGTATGATGGAGTTTCCCCGTAAATGATTCTCGCTTTGGGTGGGAGTATTGCGGGTCCGGACGGGTGGCCGAGCGGCTAATGGCAACAGACTGTAAATCTGTCGCTCCTTGCGAGCTACGGAGGTTCGAATCCTCCCCCGTCCACCAGAGTTTGTAAAGTTTTGCCGTTGTAGCTCAGTTGGTAGAGCGTCCGTGATCGGAAGGTCACCGTTCAGCTCCTGGCGGGCAAAGAGTTTTCGCCGTTGTAGCTCAGTTGGTAGAGCGTCCGTGATCGGAAGGTCACCGTTCAGCTCCTGGCGGGCAAAGAGCTTTCGCCGTTGTAGCTCAGTTGGTAGAGCGTCCGTGATCGGAAGGTCACCGTTCAGCTCCTGGCGGGCAAAGAGTTTTCGCCGTTGTAGCTCAGTTGGTAGAGCGCGTCCTTGGTAAGGACGAGGTCACCAGTTCAATCCTGGTCAACGGCTCCAGATTTGCAGCAGTTGATCGGTAGAGTTCAGTTTGCAGTGGTACGTATACGTCCTGCGGAGTATTCCGACTGGGCGCCACTACATCGGGATGAGCTCGGATGTAGAACGGCGTCTTCAGGAGCACAATACGAAGACGGGGCGTTGGACAAGCAGTTTAAAGCCTTGGGAGCTAATCGCTCTTGAGATGTTTGAGTCGCGTGGCGAAGCCGGCAACCGGGAACGATTCTTGAAGAGCCGAGCTGGTTTGGCTGAGCGGCAGAGTTTGTACGGGCAGTTGGGCGGGCGAATCGGGTAGAGCGTCCGTAACGGAAGGTCACCAGTTCGATCCCGGTCAACGGCTCCAAAGGAGCAATCAAATGCCTCGCGAGATCATAACTTTCCAGTGCACGGAGTGCAAGAATCGCAACTACACTTCGACCAAGAACAAGAAAACCAGCACGGAACGGCTGGAACTGAGCAAGTTCTGCCCGCACTGCCGAAAGCACCAGCCGCACAAGGAAATCAAGTAGAATGGGAATCGGGTGAGGACGAGCCGGGCCCCCGCCGGGGGGAATGACCCAGGGGCGTAGGTTTAACGGCAGACCAGCGGTCTCCAAAACCGCGAGTGGGGGTTCGAATCCCTCCGCCCCTGCCAATCACCCGGATTGACGAGTCGCGAGTCAGGAGCAAGCAGGCGTTATGGCTGATGAAAAGAAGAATTGGCTGCGGGCCACCGGGGACTACATCAACGAGTTGAAGCTTGAGATGCGGCGCGTCTCCTGGCCGAACCGGAAACAGGTGGAAGGCACCACGGGGGTGGTGATTTTCGCCGTGTTCGCCTTCGCGGCCTACTTCTGGGTGGTGGACTCCATACTCGCCCGGGGCGTCAAGGCAATTCTTTCCTTCTTCACCAAGTAGGCCGATGATGGAAGCCGACGACAACGTGCACATTGACGACAGGCAAGCTGCCGAAGCGGTAGACGAACAGGCCGTGGCGCCGGAGGAGTATCCGCCGGCCGAAGCGGCTGCCGACTCTGCGCCGGAGGCTGCGCCCGCCGAAGAAGTCGCTCCGCCCGCGGAAACAGCCGCTGCGCCGGCAGCGCCGGCGGCACCAGCCGCGGCCGTACCCGCCGCGCCTGCCGCGGCTCCGGCCTACGACGATTCTTCGCCCAAGAAGTGGTTCATCATTCACACTTACTCGGGCTTCGAGAACAAGGTGAAGGAATCCCTGCAGACGCGATCGGAAGCTTTCGGTTTCGCCGATAAGATCGGCCAGATTCTGATTCCGACCGAGGAAGTGGTGGAGCTGCGCAACGGCAAGAAGGTCACCAGCCGCCGCCTGGTGTATCCCGGCTACGTCCTGGTGGAAATGGAAATGAACGACGAGCTATGGCATGCGGTGAAGAACACCCCGCGCGTCACCGGGTTCGTCGGCGGCGGCAACTCGCCGGTGCCGCTGAGCGCGGATGAAGTCAACCAGATTCTGTATCGCCAGGCGTCTTCCGCCGAGCGGCCGCGCCCGAAGATGACGCTCGAAAAGAACGATTCGGTGCGCATCGTGGATGGCCCGTTCGCCAACTTTTCGGGGAAAGTGGACGAGGTCAACACCGAGCGCGGCACGCTGCGCGTGATGGTGACTATCTTCGGACGGTCCACGCCCGTCGAGCTCGAGTTTCTGCAGGTCGAAAAGGCTTAATACCGCGCGCGGCGCCGACAAGTCCGGCGGCCGCGGCAAGAGGAATGTAAGAATGGCAAAAAAAGTTACCGCACAGGTGAAGCTGCAGATACCGGCCGGCAAGGCCACCCCGGCGCCCCCGGTGGGCACCGCGCTCGGGCCGCAGGGCGTCAACATCATGGACTTCTGCAAGGCGTTCAACGCCAAGACCTCGGGCAAGGATCAGGAAGGCCTGATCATTCCGGTGGTGATCACCATCTTCTCCGACCGCTCGTTCACCTTCATCACCAAGACGCCGCCCGTCCCGGTGCTGATCAAGCGCGCCGTGAACCTGGCCAAGGGGTCGGCCGAGCCGCACAAGACCAAGGTCGGCAAGATCACCAAGAAGCAGATCGAAGAGATCGCCAAGATCAAGATGCCGGACCTGAACTGCTTCGACCTGGAAGCCGCCATGCGCAGCGTGGCCGGCACCGCCCGCAGCATGGGCGTCGAAGTAGGATAGTCTTTCCTGCGATTGGTTTTCAGTCTGCAAGCACCGCGCGGCGTCTCCGGACGCCGCCTTTTTTTGCCCGGAAAAGTGGGGCAGGCGCTTCCGCCAGGCAGTCCTGCCCGCGCCACGTGTTTTGTGCGCCGGCATTTGCTACCCTCATCGTTTCATGCCACACGACGACTTCAACCTGATAGCGGCGGCGCGCCAGGAAATGATCGATCACGGCTTTGCGCCAGACTTTTCACCTGAGGCCCAGCGGCAGCTGGCGGCCATCCAACCAGGCATCCAACCAAGCTCGGACGCGAGCTTGCGCGACCTCACGGGCCTGCTGTGGTCTTCTATCGACAACGACGATTCGCGCGATCTCGACCAGATCGAATGGGCGGAGCGGACGGGCGAAGGGATCCGCGTGCTGGTGGGCGTGGCCGACGTGGATTCGCTGGTGGGCAAGGGGACGCCCATCGATGCCCACGCGGCGCAGGAGACCACCACGGTCTATACCGGCGTCCGCACGTTTCCCATGCTGCCGGAGCGCCTCTCGACCGACCTGACCTCGCTGGGCGAAGGCCAGGAGCGCGCCGCGGTGGTGATCGAGATGATGGTGGCGGCCGATGGATCGCTGTCGAAGAGCGGCATCTACCGGGCGCGCGTGCGCAACCGCGCGCAGCTCGCCTACAACGGCGTGGGCGCGTGGCTCGAGGGCACCGGTCCGGCGCCCTCGAAAGTCGCCGCGTCCGCGGAGCTCGCCGCGCAGCTCAAGTTGCAGGACGAGGCCGCCCAAATCCTGCGCGAGGCGCGCCACCGGCTGGGCGCGCTCACTTTCGATCGGCTGGAAGCGCAGCCGGTATTCGCCGATGGCAAGGTGCAGGACATTACCGCCCGTGCCGCCAACCGGGCGGCGCACCTGATCGAAGATTTCATGATCGCGGCCAACGAAGTGATGGCGCGCACGCTGCGCGATGCCGGCGTTTCTTCGATACGCCGCGTGGTGAAAGAGCCGGAGCGCTGGCCGCGCATTGTGGAGCTGGCGCGCCAATGCGGCGACACCCTGCCCGCTACGCCCGATCCGGGGGCGCTCAACGCTTTTCTGGTGCGGCGCAAAGCGGCCGACCCGGTACACTATGCCGACGTCTCGCTTTCGGTGCTGAAGCTGATGGGTCCGGGCGAGTACGTGCTGATGCGGCCGGGCGATGCGGCGCAAGGCCATTTCGGCCTCGCCGCGCACGACTACACGCATTCGACGGCGCCCAACCGCCGCTTCGCCGACATGGTGACCCAGCGCCTCATCAAGGCGCACGCGGCCGGGGCGGGGGCTGGTTACGCAGACGACGAGTTGGATGGGATCGCCAAGAACTGCACCTTGAAAGAGGATGCCGCGCGCAAAGTGGAGCGCGCCATGAACAAGCGCCTGGCGGCGGTGGCGATGCAGCATCGAATCGGCGAGAATTTTCAGGCCGTGGTGACGGGCAACACGCCCAAGGGCGTCTTCGTGAGGATTTTCGATCCGCCGGTGGAAGGCAGGCTGATGCGCGGCGAGCAGGGGTTGGACGTGGGCGACCGTCTGCGCGTGACGCTGTTGAGCACCGACCCGCAGCGCGGCTTCCTGGATTTCGGTAAAGTATCTTAAATGGACGAGAAGACCGCTCTGTTACGCCACACGCTGGCGACGCTGGCCTACCGCGGCGGCAAGGCGCTGCGTGGGGCGCCGGCTGAATTCGCCGAGTTTCGCATCGGGGAACCACCGCGCACGCCGGGGCAGATTCTGGCGCACATCGGCGATCTGCTGGACTGGGCGCTCTCGATGGCTGATGGCAAGCAGATTTGGCACGAATCGCCGCCGCTCGCCTGGGAGCAGGGCACGGCGCGTTTTTTCGCCGCGCTCGAAGCCTTCGACCGGCGTTTGGCTTCCGATGCACCGCCGGCGTGTTCGGCCGAGAAGCTATTCCAGGGCGCGATTGCCGATGCGCTGACCCACGTCGGCCAAATCGCCATGCTGCGCCGTCTGGCCGGCTGCCCGTTCCACGGCGAGAACTATTTCCTGGCCGAGATCGTCGCCGGCCGCGTCGGCGCCCGGCAGGCGGAGCCAGTGGCCGAGTTCTAGCGTCCCGTCTCTGAAGTTCGTTTACGAAACTCCCATAAGGCTATCGCTCTATTACAGGGCCTAGAGGCCATGTCTGGTGGATCCCAAGCCGGCACGGCTGAAGCACGTGCCCCGATACAAAGCTCCGGAATCATGTTGCGAACCAGCACCGCATCACACGGTGGCTGCCAGCGCCGCGGCCTGGGCCGCGCGCGCCTGCCGCCACATCTCGATGTAGGGCGCCAGGTCGCGCATCATGGTGGCGAATCCATCGAGCGTCAGCGACTGCGCTCCGTCGCTGACCGCCTTCTCCGGGTACGGGTGCACTTCCACGATCAACCCATCGGCCCCGATCGCCACGCCCGCGCGCGCCAGCGCCGGCACCAGGCTACGCTTGCCGGTGGCATGGCTGGGATCGAGAACCACCGGCAGGTGCGTCAGTTCGTTCAACACCGGCACGGAAGTGATGTCGCAGGTGTTGCGCGTGGCGGTTTCGAAAGTGCGGATGCCGCGCTCGCAGAGAATCACGTTCGGGTTGCCGTGCGCCACAATGTATTCGGCCGACATCAGCAGTTCCTTGATGGTGGAGCTCATGCCGCGCTTGAGCAGCACCGGGCGGCCGCAAACGCCCAGCGATTTGAGCAGGGCGAAATTCTGCATGTTGCGCGCGCCCACCTGCATGCAGTCGGCGTATTCGGCCACCAGTTCCACGTCGCGGTCGCTCATCACTTCGGTGACGATGGCGAGGCCGGTGGCCTCCTTTGCCTTGCGCAGCAGCTTCAAACCCTCGAGCTCCATGCCCTGAAAATCGTACGGCGAGGTGCGCGGCTTGAACGCTCCGCCGCGCAGCACGCGGGCGCCCGCCGCGGCTACGCCCTCCGCCGTCTGCATGATCTGCTTTTCGCTTTCCACCGAACACGGCCCGGCCATCACGATCAATTCAGCGCCGCCGATTTCGATCCCGTTCAGCTTGATGGCGCTGCGCTCTTTGCGGAATTCGCGGCTGACGAACTTGTACGGCGCCGAAATACGCACCGCCGTTTCCACCCCGGGCGTGGCCTCGAGCGATTCCAGGCAGGCCGTGACGTCGCCGACGCCGACTACGCCGATCACCACCCGCTCCTCGCCCACAATCGAGTGGACCTTGTATCCGAATTCCTGGATACGCTCGCAAACGTGTTCGATTTCTTCTTTGGTGGCGTGCTGCCGCATCGAAATCACCATCGCCGTTCCCTCCTAAAACAAAAAGCCCGCTCCGAAAGAGCGGGCCGGTTTCGAAAATCCATCAACGCCTGACGCAACCAACGCCGCTCTACCGGATCTGGCTAAACCAGAACCGGTAACTAAACGAGCTGGCGTAATAGCGCGACATCGAAGTTCCACTCTACAACAAGTCGGCGCGGCGGGGCAAGCGCTGCGCATGTTTGTCAAGCCAACCGTGCGCGGTTCCTGGTGCAGGCAAGGATGCGTCGCACTCCTGCGTGCCGCGCCGGAGGTTTCGGAAACACACCGGCGGCAAAGACCGCCGGCACGACGGCGAGAATCTTGATGCGGCATGCACGAGTGCGTGCAAGAAGGCGTGCGCCACGTGTGGCAAACTCAGCCCAAGTCCGCAATCTGGCCGTAGAGGGGTTTGAGCGCCGGATAGAAGGCCTGGTAGACGCGATGAGCGCGGGAGTAGAAGGCGGCGTCGGCAGCGTCCGGGGCGACGGAGTCGGTTTCGCGGATGACGGCCCGGCAGACCTCGGGGACGGAGGAGTAGGCGCCGGTGCCGGCCAGGGCCAGCAGGGCCGCGCCGTAAGCGGAGCCTTCCTGGGTTTCGAGAGTGACCACGCGGTGGTTGAAAATCGACGTCAGCAGGCCGCGCCAGAAGGGGCTCTTGGCGCCGCCGCCGGAAGCCCGCACGGACGCGACCGGAACGCCCAGCGCTTCGACGATTTCGAGGCAGTCGAGCAGGCTGTAGGAGACGCCTTCGATTACGGCGCGGATCAAGTCGGCGCGTTTGTGGCCGGCGGTGAGGCCGATCCAGCCGCCGCGGGCGGTGGCATCCAAATGCGGGGTGCGCTCTCCCATCAGGTAGGGCAGCCAGAACAGGCCGTCGGCGCCGCGCGGCGATTGGGCGGCTTCGGCGGTGAGGGCGTCGTACGACGTGCCCGGAGCGAGCTGGTTGCGCAGCCATTGCAGGCTCAAGCCCGCGCCCTGGGTGACGCCCATCACGTGCCACTTACCGGGCACTGCGTGGCAGAAGGTGTGGACGCGGCCGGCGGCGTCGTACGCCACCTGCTCCATGTGGGCGAAGACGACGCCGGAGGTGCCGATGGTGCAGGAGACGATGCCGGGTTCGACGATGCCGTTGCCGACCGCGCTCGAAGCCTGATCGCCTCCGCCGCCCACCACAGGGGTTCCGGCGGCGAGGCCGGTGAGGGTGGCCGCCTCTGCGCTGATCGCGCCGGTGACTTCGTTCGATTCATAACAGCGCGGCAGAATGGCGCGGTCGAGGCCCAGGCCATCCATCATTTCCATCGACCAGCGGCGGCGAACCACGTCGAACAGGGCGGTGCCGGAGGCGTCGGAAACCTCGGTGGCGTAATCGCCGGTGAGGCGGAAACGCACGTAGTCCTTGGGGAGCAGCACCTGGCGGACGCGCGCGAAGTTCTCCGGCTCGTGGTCGCGCACCCAGAGCAACTTGGGCAGGGTGAAGCCGGTGAGCACGGGATTGGCGATATTGCGGAGGATGGCGTCGCGGCCGAGCTTGGCGTTGACGGCATCCACTTGCGGCTGCGAGCGCTGGTCGCACCAGATCAGCGCAGGGCGGATCACGTGACCGTCGCGGTCGAGGATGACCAGGCCGTGCATCTGGCCGGAGAGGCCGATGCCTTTGACCTGGCTGCCGGAGACTTGGGCGGCGTCGAGCGCCTGGCGGACGGCCGAAACGGCGGCCTCCCACCAGTTCTGCGGCCGCTGTTCCGCCCAAAGCGGGCGGGCCATGGCCATGTCTTCGTGAGGAGCGGTGCAACCGGCGCGGACCACCCCGCGCTCATCCACCAGCAGGGCGCGCGAGCCCCCGGTGCCGATATCGATGCCGAGCCACATAGTAAGAAACCATAGTGGCACGGCGCGGGGTTTCAGTGGGGGACGGCAAGAGATCATGCACCGCTCGTGCCGAACCGGCGGCGTATACTTGGGTTATGGCCACGCCCACCGAGCACCGGATCACCATGCGGCCGGATGTCTGCGGCGGAAAGGCTTGCATCGCCGGTCATCGTGTCCGCGTGCTCGATATCGTAGTGCGGCATGAGCATCAGGGCATGACCCCCGACGAAATCGTCTCCCACGTGCCCACCATCACTCTGGCCGATGTTCACGCGGCGCTCGCCTACTATTTCGACCACCTGGACCAAATCCAGCAGGAGATGCGGGACGAGCGCTCGCACGCGGAAGAATTCCACCGCAGCCATCCATCCCAGTTGGACGCGAAACTGCGCCAGGAAGGCCTCGAAAGAGCATCCTGACCGGTGCCCATCCGCTTTCACCTTGATGAACACATTTCCGCCCAAGTCGCGGCCGGTCTCCGGCGGCGGAACATCGACGTAACCATGACTGCCGACGCGGGCCTGATCGGCGCGACCGATCTGGCGCACCTCGAGTTCGCGGCCTCAGGCGGACGGGTGTTGGTAACGCAGGACGACGATTTTCTGCGGCTGCACGCGAAGGGGGGTAGCCCACGCCGGCATCGCCTACTGCCAACAACAATCGATGTCCGCCGGAGAGGTGCTTCGTCGTCTCGTCTTGATCCACGACCTGTTGTCGCCTGAGGAGATGGCCGGCAAGGTCGAGTTTCTGTGATCGTCTGATTCTATATGCACGGCCGATTCCGGCCATGGAAATCCAGGCGCTATACTGTTGGGCGAAAGCGTACATGCGAGTGCGGAGCCATTTCGTTCGATACTGGCTGGCGGCGATGGTGTGCGGCGCGGCGCCGTGCGGGTGGGCCCTCGACCCGTATCGAAGCCTGACGCAGTATTCGCGCACGGTCTGGACGCAGGCCGACGGGTTGCCGCAGGACACTATCAAGGCCATCGCGCAAACCGCCGATGGATACCTGTGGCTGGGGACCGACGAAGGGCTGGCGCGGTTTGACGGGTACGAGTTCACCACCTTCGACAAACGCGACGGCGACCTGCCGTCGAATTTCATCAGCGCGCTCGCGGCAACCTCGGACGGGGGACTGTGGATCGGCACGGCGAACGGGCTGACCGAGTACCGCGATAAGCGTTTCCGCACGTTCACGACCAAGGATGGTCTGCCCGACGATGCCATCACGGCTCTCTACGTCGATCACCGCGACGCACTGTGGATTGTGGCGGGCGTAGGGCTCAGCCGCCTGGAAAACGGGCGGTTCACCAACTATGCGCCCGGGCCGCTGACTTCGGTGCGGGCGGTGGTGGAGGACCGGAGCCAACAATTTTGGGTAGCCGGCTTGAGCGGGGTGGCGCGATTGTCGGCCAAGGGCTTTACGACGGTGATCGACGGAGCGCAGTTGGCGCGGCGGTTCGTCACCTGTATGGCGGCGGGCGCGGACGGCACGGTGTGGGTGGGTTCCAGCGGCGGCGTGATGGCGCTGTCGCCGGATGGGGTTTTGCGAAGCTACGGGCCGGGCGAGGGATTGCCCGATCCGCTGGTGCGCGCCCTGTGGTGCGATCGCTATGGCTTAATCTGGGCGGGAACCAACCGCGGCGTGGCGCGATTCAACGGCCATCGATTCACGGTCGCGCTGGCGGAGACCGGCGTGGTTTCCGTGCGCTCGATTGCCGGGGACCGCGAGGGCAACCTGTGGGTGGGAGACAACTCGGGCCTGAGCCGGCTGCGCGACGACGTGTTCACGGCTTTTGGCCGCAGCGAGGGATGGCCGAGCGCCGCCCCCACCGCCGTGTTTCAGGATCACGCGGGGCGGGTATGGGTGGGGTTTCACGAGAGCGGGCTGATGCTGGCGAGCGGCGGCGAGCGGAGGGTCTTCACCACCCGCGACGGGCTGCCGGATAACGACATTTTCTCGATCGGGGAAACCCGCTCCGGCGACCTGCTGATTGGAGCGCGCAACGGCCTGGCGGTGATGCATGGCAACTCGTTCCGCGTCTACCGGCCGCCAGACCGGCTCAACCGGTTCAACGTGTACAATGCACTGGAGGATAACGCGGGAGTGATCTGGCTGGCGACGGCGGCAGGGCTGGCGCGGTCCGACGGCGGCAGGTTCGCGATCATCCAAGCCGCCGATCCGGTGCTGAACGCGTCGATGGTAACGTTGTGCCTGGGCCGGGACGGAGCGGTGTGGGCTGGCACGTTCGGCCAAGGCCTGTGGCGCATCCGGGGCCAGGAGCGGCGGCGCTTCACCACGGCGGATGGGCTGTCGAGCGATGCGATGCGCTCGATTTACCAGGACCCCGACGGCACGCTGTGGATCGGCACCTACGGCGGCGGCCTGAATTCGTTTCGCGACGGCCGGTTCATGCGCTACACGCAGAAAGACGGGCTGCTGAGCGACAACGTGGCCAAGATTATCGAGGATGACGCATCGCTCTGGCTGGCGACCACGCGGGGTATCTGCCGGGTATGGAAGACTCAGTTGCGGGAGTTCGCGGCGGGCCAGCGGAAGACCCTGGACCCGGTGAACTACGGAGTGGCGGACGGTCTGCGCAGCGCGCAATGCGCGCCCGAATACCCGGCCAGCGCGGGCGGTGTGCGGCTGCGCGAAGGCCCCATCTGGTTCCCGACCGGGCGCGGGATGGCGGTTTACGATCCGCGAGCAGGACCGCATACCAGGATCGCGCCCATGGTGCACGTGGTAGAAATTACGGCGGGCGGCGCGGCGGTTGACCTGAGCCGGCCGGCCAGGCTGGCGCCGGGCGCGGACCGCTTGCAAGTGCGCTACACCGCGCTGCATTTCAGCGCGCCGGAGCGGGTCGAATACTGGTACAAGCTGGAAGGCCTGGACCGCGATTGGGTGTGGGCGCGCAGCCGGCGTCAGAACAATTACAACAGCCTGCCGCACGGGAGCTATCGCTTCGTGGTGCGCGCCCGGGTTCCCGAGGCACCGCTGGCCGAGGCATCCTTCGCCTTCGTGCTGCTGCCGCATTTTTACGAAACGGCTTGGTTCCGCGTGTTGGCCGTGTTGCTGCTTGGCGGGCTGGTATGGCTGGGGTTCCGCGTGCGGGTACGGCAGATCGGGCTGCGTTTCGCGCTGGTGCTCGAAGAGCGCGCGCGGATGGCGCGGGAAATCCACGACACGCTGGCGCAGGGGTTCGTGGGGATTTCGTCGCAGCTCGACGCGGTCGCCATGTGCATGCCGGAGGGCGAATCGCCGGCGCGGCGGTATTTGGAGATGGCGCGGCGCATGGCGCGGCACAGCCTGACCGAAGCGCGCCGCTCGATGATGGACCTGCGCGCCTCGGTGCTGGAGGACCGGGACCTGGCGGCGGCGCTCGAGGCCGGCACGCGCGTGTGGACGGCGGGTCAGCCGGTGGAGGTGACGGTGGAGGCGAGCGGCGACCGCCGGCCGCTTCCGCAAGAAATGGAGCAGCAGCTTTTGCGCATCGCGCAGGAGGCGGTGGCCAACGTCATGAAGCACGCCAACGCCAGCCGGATTGGAATCCAACTGGAACGGGAACCGAAGCGCCTGCGTCTGCGGATTGTGGACAACGGGCGGGGTTTCGAGGAGAGCGACGCATTTGCCGCGCACGGCGGCCACTTCGGGCTGATCGGCATGCGCGAGCGCGCCGAACGGCTGGGAGGCGAGTTGCGCCTGGCCAGCCAGCCCGGTGAAGGGACCGAAGTCGAAGTGAGCGTACCATTGCCATGAGCGAACCGATTCGTATTCTGGTGGCCGAAGACCACCTGGTGGCGCGGGTGGGTGTCACCACCATCGTCAACATGCAGCCGGACATGAAGGTGGTGGCCGAAGCGTCCAACGGGCAGCAGGCGGTGGAAATGTACCGGCAGCACCGGCCGGACGTGACGCTGCTCGACCTGCGCATGCCGGGAATGGGCGGTGTGGAAGCGGCGCTCGCCATTCGCGCCGAGTTCCCCAAGGCGCGGATGATCGCGCTGACTACGTACGGCGGCGACGAGGACATCCGGCGCGCTCTGGCGGCGGGCGTGCAGGCATACCTCACCAAGGACGTGCTGCACGATGAACTGCTCAAGGCGATTCGCGCCGTGCACGCCGGCGGGACCTATCTGCCGGCGGCGGTGGCGGCGGCGCTGGCGGCGCAGATGCCACGCCCCGATCTGAGCGCGCGCGAGATGGAAGTACTCACCCTGATTGTGCAGGGCCTGGCCAATAAACAGATTGCGTACAGCCTGGGAATCGCCGAGCACACCGTCAAGAATCACGTGAAGAGCATTCTCGGCAAGTTGGGCGCGCAGGACCGCACGCAGGCAGCGACGGTGGCCATCCAGCGCGGGATCATTCACCTGTAAGGGCGAACCCCGTGCGGGCGGCAGAAACAGGGAGAAAACGGTTGGCAGGCGAGAGCGCATGCCCCACTTGCCCAGAGATCCTCCGTCAGCAAAGTGGGACAGACGCTTTCGTCTGTCAAACTGGCGAGCGGTTTACCGCCGCGCCACGATGACCTTGGGAACGGCCAGGTAACCGGTCACTTCATCCTTCTTCACATCGTTGACGACGATTTCATAGGGTTGACGATTGCCGGCGACGTACAGTTGCACCGGTTCGTTGACGGTCCGGTCCTTCTTCTCGACCCGCTTATCGTCCGCCAGCACATCGAGGGTGAACCGGTTCCGCTTGGGATCGGCCTTGGCGAGATGCAACTGAATGCCGCCGATCTTCTGCGCGGCGCTGTTCTTCTTCAGATCGAATTCCAGATACTTGCGGTCGCCCAACTCCCGCAACTGAGCCAGCTCCTTGGAATTGGTGGCGATCAGGCCGCTCATCACACCCATATCGCCGGTGACCCGCTTGAGGTCGGAGCCGTGCTGGTCGAGAACCGACTGGGCGCTCCTGACGTCTCCCATGACGCCGGTGACGTCGCCGCTGATTTGCTCGAGCTTCGAGGTGGCGGTGTCAGTGGCCTGCTTCAGCTCATCCAGTTGGCCCGCCACCTGTCGTTGCGCCTGCTGCACTGCCTGCTGCTGGGCCTTGGTTTCCCGGGCGATCCGGGCGGCCAGGTTGGCATTGGTCTTGCGCAGCTCGGTCTTGGCCTGCTCTTCCATCGTGGTGGCGGAATCGCGCGCCTGGCGGGCGATGGATTCCAGGCGCTGGCTGCTGGCTGCGTCATTCTGCGCGATCAGGTCGCCCAGTTTGGCGATCTGCGCCGCGGTCGAGTTCTTCTGCTGGGCGACGACGGCCCCAAGCTGGTGAATGTCGAGGAAGAGAACCACGATCGCCGCCAAGGCAAGCGCGGTCGCCGCATACCAGAACATTTCACCTCGCTGATAGCGGGGCGACTTATGCCCGGTTGACTTATCCTCGTGCATGCCGCTCTCGATCGTCATAACTGATCTCCCTCCGGGCGGGCCGCTTCGGCTAGCCTCGCCTCTCAGCCACATACTGAGCACCTTGTCTGCCATGCCGGTTAGGAAACAGAGAACACTGGAGATGTACTGCGTCAGCCTTGCGAGCGCCTCGATAATCGAGGCCGAGTGCGTAATTTCTTCATGCCGCCAACCTGTCGCAGCAACGCCCGCGTTTGACTGTGTTAGATTGAATGTTGCCGCTCGTTGGCGAACCGTGATTGCGGGGTTGGCCTAGTGGTTGGGCGTCAGCCTTCCAAGCTGATTTACACGGGTTCGAATCCCGTACCCCGCTCCATTCATGAAACGACCAACCTGATGGATGGGAGTTCGCGCATGTCCGATAAGGGCCGCATCCGCGTGTTCTCGACCGGGGGCACCTTCGATAAAGAATACAACGAACTCACCGGCGAGCTTTTCTTTCAGCGGACGCACCTGCT
This sequence comes from Bryobacteraceae bacterium, assembly GCA_050010695.1. GTDB lineage: Bacteria > Acidobacteriota > Terriglobia > Bryobacterales > Bryobacteraceae > Bog-375. Next base: position 19,117 of record JBEKKO010000050.1, on the reverse strand, counting down.
CGACATGCTGCGCCTGGGGCGCTGCCATCTGGACGTGTCGGTGGAGAACCTGATGATGGTCGACAGCCTCGAGATGAGCGATGGCGACCGGGAGTTGATCGCGGAACGCTGCCAGGCGGCCGAAGAAAACCGCATCGTGATCACACATGGCACCGACACCATGGAGCGGACCGCGGCCGTGCTGGGGCCGCGATTCGGGCACAAGACGATCATCCTTACGGGCGCCATGGTGCCATACACGTTCGGCAGCTCCGATGGCCTGTTCAATCTGGGAACGGCGCTGGCTTTCGCGCAAACCCTGGAACCCGGGGTTTACGTGGCGATGAATGGGCGGTACTTCCAGTGGGACGAGGTGCGAAAGAACCGGGAGCTGGGCATCTTCGAGTCGCTAAGGAAATCTTAGCGAATCTCTGTCAAGTACTATAAGCAACTATTTTAGAGCAGTTTACAAGAGAATCTTGTCACTCTCTGGCGGAGTGTGCTAAAAATAGACTACGGGACTCCGCGGAAATTGCTTCGAGCGGGTTCCACCGGTTTACCTAGGAATCAACATTCAAAGGAGGTTTAATTTGATGAAAATTCGTCCGCTCTACGATCGAATCGTGGTCAAACGAATTGAGCAGAAAGAACAGATGCAAGGCGGCCTGTACATCCCCGATAGCGCCAAAGAGAAGCCGCAAGAGGGCGAAGTGGTGGCGGTGGGTAAGGGCAAGCGTCTGGAAGACGGAAAAGTGGTTCCGCTTGATGTGCAGGTCGGCGACCGGATTTTGTTCGGCAAATATTCCGGCAGCGACATCAAGATGGATGGCGAAGAATACATGATCATGCGCGAGGACGAGGTTCTCGGCATTCTGGATGCGAAGCCCGTGGCGGCGCAGATAGCTTCATAAGGAGTCAAAGACAAGATGGCGAAACAGATTGTATATGCAGAGAACTCGCGGCAGGCAATTCTGCGCGGCGTCAACCAACTCGCCGACGCAGTGAAGGTTACGCTCGGTCCCAAGGGCCGCAACGTAGTCCTGGAGAAAAAGTTCGGTGGACCGAACATCACCAAGGACGGCGTGACGGTGGCCAAGGAAATCGAGTTGAAGGATCCGCTGGAGAACATGGGCGCGCAACTGGTGCGCGAAGTCGCCTCGAAGACCAGCGACGTAGCGGGCGACGGCACCACCACAGCGACCATTCTGGCGCAGGCGATTTTCCGCGACGGCGTGAAGGCAGTTGCCGCCGGCGCCAACCCGATGGCCATCAAGCGCGGCATCGAAAAGGCCGTGGCCGCGGCCACCGAGGAAGTCAAGAAACTTTCCAAGCCGGTTACCGGCGACATGATCGCACAGGTTGGCACCATATCCGCCAACAGCGACTCGACCATCGGCAACATCATCGCCGACGCGATGAAGAAGGTCGGCAAGGACGGCGTGATCACGGTCGAAGAGTCCAAGACCATGAACACCGAGCTGGAGACGGTCGAGGGCATGCAGTTCGACCGCGGCTATCTCTCCCCATACTTCGTCACCGACGCGGAGCGCATGGAGACGGTGCTCGAGGATCCCTACATCCTGATCCACGAAAAGAAAATCGGCAACATGAAGGACCTACTGCCGCTGCTCGAGCAGATTGCGCGCGCCGGCAAGCCGCTGCTGATCATCGCCGAGGAAGTAGAAGGCGAGGCGCTGGCCACCCTGGTGGTGAACAAGCTGCGCGGGACCCTGAACGCGTGTGCGGTGAAAGCGCCGGGCTTCGGCGATCGCCGCAAGGCCATGCTGGAAGACATCGCCACCCTCACCGGCGGCAAGTCCATCATGGAAGAAACCGGCATCAAGCTGGAAGGCGTGCAACTGAAAGACCTGGGGCGCGCCAAGCGCGTGACCGTGGATAAGGACAACACCACCATCGTCGACGGCGCCGGCGACGATAAGGACATCAAGGGCCGCATCAAGCAGCTCAAAGCGCAGATTGACGAGACGACCTCCGATTACGATCGCGAGAAGCTGCAGGAACGGCTGGCCAAGCTGGCCGGCGGGGTGGCGGTGATCAAGGTTGGCGCCGCGACCGAAACCGAAATGAAGGAAAAGAAGGCCAGAGTGGAAGACGCGCTGCACGCAACGCGCGCCGCGGTGGAAGAAGGCATTGTCCCCGGCGGCGGCGTGGCTCTGTTGCGCGCTTACAAGGTGCTGGCTGCGCTCAAGGGCGTCGGCGACGAGCAGATCGGCATCGACATCATCAAGCGGGCCTGCGAAGAGCCGTTGCGCCAGATCGTGGTCAACTCCGGCACCGAAGGCGCGATTGTGGTGGAGAAGGTGCGGGAGAATTCGAATCCCAACTTTGGTTTCAACGCCGCGACCGACACTTATGAAGACCTGGTGCTGGCCGGCGTGATCGATCCGACCAAGGTGACGCGGACGGCGCTGCAGAACGCCGCTTCGATCGCCTCGCTGATGCTCACCACCGAAGCAATGGTGGCTGAAATCCCCGAGAAGAAATCGGCTCCAGGCGGCGGTCCGGGCGGTCACGGACCCGAGATGGACTACTAAGGAACGCGGGCCGGGCACGCCCGGCGCCTGCAACAGCCGCGCTCTCCCCTTTTCGAAGGGGCGGGCGCGGCTTTTTTGTTGGGAAGCCGGCTCGCGCGTGGCGGCATCCCGCGCGTGCGCGGCGGCGGTGATGGCGATTGTCGGTGCCTGCCAGAACCGTGGTTGCCGCGCCCAATAACATCCAGACCGCCGTCTGCACAAGCCGCAGCGGGGCTCTGCGCGGGCGGGGAGGCAAATGGAATGGGTACGGCCTCGCGTCGGGCCACAACTCGACAGGCGGACCGGGTTTGGCTGCACCGCCGGCGAGCGTGAGATTGGACGGCTCCATGCCGGCCGCCGGATCGCAAGCCGGGCCCGCTTGGCTGCCGGTGGACGCAGCCTCGGTGGCCAGCTTCCAGGCGCGGTAGGGGGCCTCCTGTTGGGCCGGCATCGTGTTCGCACTCATCACTGGCACGGCCAGCCACAAGAGCAGCCCGGCGGTCGGCGCGAAACAGACCTTGCCTTTCTCGGGCGGTGGCATCTTCGTCGCATACTCAGTGGGGCGAGTGCTGGGAAATCTTGCCGATCTGCCCGGCACCCCACGTAAGAGCAAAAACGGCCCTACAAGAAGTGGTGGTCCACCATCAAGGCAAGGAGATATGGACTATAGCCCATGAGCCGGCGAGGTACACCCGTCGGGCCTGACTCGGGAGCGTCGAGAAGAGTCAGTCTCGACGCGGCACGCAGGAGTGCGTGCGTTACGGGGGCTTATGCGCTGTGCGAGGCGCCGGTGGAGGACAGGCGGCTGCGGATCTGGCTCATCAAATCGGAGGCCAGGAACGGCTTGCGGAGGACGGGGAAATTGTGTTCCTCGCACAGCGCTTCTTCTTCCGGCGGCAGAATGGTGCCGGTCATGACGATCGCCAGCATATGGGGGACGGCGCGCAGGAATTCGACGCCCAGTTCGACGCCGTTGCCATCGGGGAGCATGTAGTCGAGCAAAACGGCGTCGGGTTTGTGCTCGGCGAAGGCGCGCTTGGCTTCGGTGGCGCTTTCGGCGGTGACCAGGTTCCAGCCGGCGTCGGCCATCAGCCGCTCGAGGAAGCGCAGCAGGTCGCGGTTGTCGTCGACCAGAAGGACGGTGGGCTGGGTAGCCGCCACCACCACGCCGGCGTCACGCCGCACCGAGATATCTAGCGCCTCGCGGCTGTCGGCGACCCCTGCCAGCACATGCGCGCCGGGCGGGACCTGGTTGGTGGCGACGAGCGTGGCCAGCGGCTGAGTCAGATAGCGGTGGATGGTTCGTTTCAGCTCGCGCGCGCCGTACTCCGCGCTGGTGCCGCGTTCGAGCAAAAACTGACGCGTTTCGAGCGGCACCTCGAGGGTGAACGAGCGTTCCCCGAGCCGCGTGTTGACGTGGTTCTGCAGGTCCGCGATCTGTTGATCGAGGATCGTCGAGAGCGCCTCCAGGGAGAGCGGCTGATAGGTGATAATGCAGTCGACGCGGTTGATGAATTCGGGCGAAAAGCGCTTGCGGACGGCCACCATTCCGATGCTGCGCAGCTTGCCGGTGAGATCGGGCCGGGGGCCGGCGCCGGCCGACTGGAAGCCGAAGTCGGGGTGGATCTCGCGCAGCATTTCCCGGCTTCCGAGATTGCTGGTGAGGAAAACCAGGCTCTTTTCGAAATTGACCGAGGTGTTGTCGCCCAGCCTGAGAACGCCCTTATCGAGCACGCCCAGCAGCAGGCGGGTGAGCGAGGGGGCAGCCTTCTCGATTTCGTCGAACAGGACCAGCGACAGTTCGCAGTGCTCACTGGTGCTGGCATTGAGGCGTTGCTGGGTGAGCATGGGCTGGGTCTCGCGGTGGCCCAGATAGCCGGGAGGCGCACCGATCAGCTTGGCGACTTCGTGCTCGAGTTGGAACTCGCCGCAGTCCACCTTGAGCATGTTCTTTTCCGAGCCGTGCAGCGTGTCGGCCAGAGCTTCGACGGTTTTGGTTTTGCCGGTGCCAGTGGGTCCGAGCAGCAGGAAAACGCCGACCGGACGCCCCTCCGGAGCGAGGCCAGCCTGGAACATCTGGACGTAGGGAACGATCAGCCGCGTGGCGTCGGGCTGGCCGACCACCTTGCGGGATAGCATGGCGGTGAGGTCTTCAGCCGCCTCGGTACCCTGCTTGCGGGAACGGCCTTGCGCTCCTCTTGGCTTATCCACGGCACCCTCCGGCTTGATTGTAGCGGCGGCGGATCTAGCTACGCGGTTCCGCCGGCGTTCTCCGGACTCGTTTGGATCTTTCATTCTGGTCCATTGAGCTGCTGATCGAGTGAGTTACCGGCCCCCTCCCAACTTGGGAAAGAATTATCCAAAGGCAGTGATCGAGGGATCCCACTCGATTTTCACACGCCTCATCGTGCGCCGTATGTGTCGTATCGCACGGAAAGTACTTTTTCGTAAGAACGGGTGGGGGGTCTCTATGGGAATTTAGCGGTGACGGAATGTGATCCGTCCCTTGGTCAGGTCGTATGGGGACAGCTCCAAAGTGACCTTGTCTCCGGCCAGGACGCGGATGCGATTCCGCCGTAACCTGCCGGCCAGATGCGCCAATACAACGCGCTGATGTTCGAGTTGGACGCTGAACAGGCCGCTGGGGAACTTTTCCAATACCGTGCCGGTGACCTCGATACAGTCTTCCTTGCTCATAAACCTCCAGGGTTTGGGATCGGATGCGGGAACCGGCCGCTGCGAGGCGGCCGGTCCGCCGGAATCCGTTAGGTCAAAGCGACGTTGGTCGCCTGCAGCCCCTTGGGGCCCTTAGTCACCTCAAACTCCACTTTCGCGCCTTCATCCAGCGTGCGATACCCTTGCGACTGGATGGCGGAAAAGTGTACGAACACGTCCTCTCCGTTCTCCCTCTGGATAAAGCCGTAGCCCTTGGCTGCGTTGAACCACTTCACTGTGCCTTTTTCTTTCATCGTGCCTATTCCTTCTTTAACTCAACTCAAATTCCATTCGGCCGCTGACGGCCGCCTACAACAAAAAAAGGGGCATGCGGATCGACTCACGCAACCCCTTCTTGTGCCTAAGAGCGGAAATCAAGAGCCAAATGCCCTACTATTATACAACAGGCGGACCTCCCACAGCGGGTTTCAATCGCGTGAATACATTCGAGTTCTACCGGCTTCGATGGCACTTCCAGGCGCTCGGCAGGCTGCGGTTTCCGGCTGGGGAAAGCGGCAACGTGGTGCGCGGCGCATTTGGCCTGCTGCTGCGGCAGACGGCTTCGAGCGAAGTATACGCGCGCCTGTTCGAGCCGGGGCGCGCGGGCGGCGTTTCGCCGAGCGGGTTGAGAGACTGGCCGCGCCCGTTCGTGTTCCGTACGGCCGCGGTGGACGGCCGGGAGATCGCGCCCGGCGGCGCTTTCCACATCGACATGCATGTGTTCGATGCACGGCCGGAGCTGATGGGAGCGATTCGGGCCACCTTCGAGCAACTGGGCGAAGCGGGGCTGGGGCCCGGCCGGGGCCGCGCCGCGCTGAGCCGGGTCGAGCAGATGGGGGCCGACGAATCGGCTTGCGAGATGGCGGCGATGCCCGGCCGGCCAACGGTGGTCAGCCTCGACCCCGAGCCGGCCGAGCGGGCGGTGCGGCAGGTGCGTTTGCGGTTCCTGACGCCCACCGAGTTGAAGGGCGGCAGCGGGGCGGAGTTCGGTGTGCTCTTTGCCCGGCTGCGGGACCGTATTTCGACGCTGCGGGCGCTCTACGGCGCGGGGCCGCTCGAAATCGACTTCCGCGGACTCGGAGAACGCGCGCGCGCGGTGGAGCTGGTTTCGAGCGCCCTCGAATGGATCGGCGCCCGCCGCCGGTCGAGCCGCACCGGCCAAACGCATCCGCTGGGAGGCTTCACTGGCGAGGCCGAATACGCCGGCGAGCTGGGCGAGTTTCTGCCCTGGCTGCGCGCCGCCCGCTGGACCGGCGTCGGGAGGCAGACCGTGTGGGGGAAGGGCGACGTTAGAGTGATGGGGATGTGACGCACGCCCCGCTGCCCACAGCGTCTTCCAATCCGGCGTCCGCGCCTGCTATCCTGATGGCCAATGTACTTGAAGATTCTGGGTCATCCGGTTTTTCCCAATTTGAACTTTCACATGCCGATGCTGGTGGACCTTGCGGCGCCGCTGATTGTGCTCAAAGGCGAAAACGGGTCCGGCAAATCCACCCTCTTGCAGTCGATTGCGATCGCCATGCGCGGCGAGAAGGCGGATGGGTATATCTACCGATGGGAGCCGCAGGCGCCCGAGGCGGCGACTGTGGTTCTGTTCGACGCCGAGCGGCACAACCCGCGCACGCAATTGGAGCTCTTCCGCGACCAGCCGGAAATGCTGGAATTCCTGCAAATGGCGAGCCACGGCCAGGTCATGCTGTCGCTCTTTAAAGAGAGCTTTCCCAAGCTGCCGGACGGCTCCGTGCTGCTGTTGGACGAGCCGGAGATGGCGCTTTCGGTGTCGAACCAGCGGCGCATTTTGAAAATGCTGCTGGAACTGGTCGAGCAGAAGAAGTTCCGCGTGGTCTGCGCCACCCATTCGCCGGTGCTGATCGAGGCGCCCGAGACCTACGTGATCGACCTGGACCGGCACATCAACCGCAACGTGGTACCGTCCGACCTGGGCGTGGAAGGCGCCAGCACGATTCAGTAGCGGCCAAGAGCGATGACCTGCTGCGTAGAATTCGAACGCTTAATGGAGCGCGGTCTGGCCGAGCACGCGCAGCCGCACCGGCTCACTGGTGGCACCATCATCACCGAGATCGACACCGAGTATTTCCTGGTCTTCGGCGAGGAGCGGCGCCGCTTCGCCGGCGTCAACTACTGCCCGTTCTGCGGCCGGGTGTTATCGCGCGAGCTGTGGAATTTGGAGAAGAAGAAGTAGGGGCGGGCATGCGTCGAAGTCGCGGCGTAGATCGGTAAGGCCATCCCGGTTTTCTCGGCCCAACTGGCTTCCAACTGGTCCCCGGCGGGGCCGCGTGAGTGGGTTTCCAGGGTGAACCAGCCGCTGTAGCCGTCACGTTGGATGGCGACGACGGCCTGACCCGGCGACCAGGGCGTTGGCGGGGTGCCAAATGAAAAGAAGCAGGGGCCGGGCATGGCCAGCCGGGATATTGGGTAGCGGTTTCGCCGGCGCTGACTTGCACGTCTTACTTCTTCGCCGCGGCCGCGTTCCGCTTCTCACGGCCGGAGACTTCCTTGGCGCGGAACCGCGCGATACCTTCGATCAGCTTCACGGGCACGGGTTGTGAGAGCGGGAAGCGGACCGTTCCTTTAGAGATCGCGTATGGCGCAAGGTCGTCCTGGAACGCGGCTACCACGGGACTGGTGACCGGGTAAACCGAGTAGTGCTGCTTCCACCCAGCGAAATAGAGCACAGGGACACCCCGCAGTTTGTAGGTGGGGATCTTGTATGAGATCCCTTTTTCGGCGGCGGGCACAGCCTTGCGGATTACTCGCCTTACGCGCTTCAGCACGTCCTGCGCGGCTTCCGGTTGCGAACCGATGTACTCGTCCACGGAAGTGAAGTCGGTCTTGGCCATCGTCGCCCTCAGTGTTCCAGTGTACTGCGTCCGCGCAGGTCCTTCAGCCCACCATTCTTACCAGATTCCTGCCGCAAATCGTGCTGGCTACTAACCTGTCGCCGGTGGGGCCACGCCAGTGCGTTTCCAGGCTGAACCAGCCGCGGTAGCCATCGCGGCGGAGTGCGGCGATCTGGCCGGACCAGTCGATGCTGCCGGTGCCTAGCTCGACCCACTCCGGGGTGTGCCCGGTGACGCGGCAGTCCTTGGCGTGCACGTGGGCGATGCGGCTGGCGGGGAGTCTGTCATACCCTTCGGGAAACGGTGTTTCGCCGGCCACCAGGGCGTTGGCTGGATCCCAGATGAGTTGCAAAGCGGGATGCGGTACGCGGGCGAGCAGGCGGGCGGCTTCGGCGGCGGTTCCGAGGTTGCAGGCGTGCTCGTTTTCGATGCCGATGGTGACGCCGGCGGGAGCGGCCAGCTCGGCCAGGCCGGCGAGCGCGTCCGCAATCGCCGAGAAACACGCATCGGGCTGCACCGTCCTCCAGAAGGAGAACACGCGCACGATGCGCGCGCCGGTGCGGCCGGCAATTTCGAGCGCGCGGCGAGCCAGGCGCGGCTGATCCGCGAGCGTATGTTTGGCGGCGAACATGTCCTGCTGGAAGCGCGTATCCACCTCGGGCGCGTCCGGCAGCGCGCACTTGAAGACGGGGGAGGCGATGGAAACGACGGCGAGGCCGTAGCCGCGCAGGATGGCGGTGGCGCGGTCTACTTCCTGGTCCGTCAAGTCGATGATGTTCTTGCCCGAAACCATGCGCAGTTCGGCTCCCGTCATGCCGAGGGAAGCCATGGCACGCGCGGCGGTTTCGAGATCCCGGGAGAACTCATCGGTAATGGCAGCGACGGGAGAGCGAGGCATGGAAGTCTCATTGTAGTCAAACCCCCGTGGCAATTAAACGAGCGTACGGTGCGACAATAGCGGAGATGCCGCGCGTTGCCCCTTCCGTCGAGCGAGTGCCCTACTCGGGGATTCGCGAACTGGCGGAGATCGCCATGTCGATGGACGGCGTGCTCCGGCTGTATTTCGGCGAATCGAATTTGCCGACGCCGGACTACATCAAAGATGCGGCCGAACGGGCGATTCGCGGGGGCTACACGTTCTATAGCGAAAACGCGGGATTGCCTTCCTTGCGGCGCGCGATAGCCGAGTCATACCGCAAGCTGCATCAGGTGGAGATCGACCCGGCCGGCGAAATCGTGGTCACGGCTTCCGGCGTACAGGCGCTGAATGTGGCGATCCGGTCGACGCTCGATCCGGGGGATGAGGCGCTGGTGCTGACGCCGGCCTGGCCCAACGGTTCGTCGATTGTGGCCCTATCGAACGGCGTGGCGCGGCAGATCCCGCACCCACTCTGCGGCAGCCGGTACGCGATCGACTTCGACGCGCTGGAAGCCGAGGTGACCGACCGCACGCGGCTGCTGGTCTACAATTCCCCGTCAAACCCGCTGGGCTGGGTGGCGACCGAAGCCGACCAGCAGCGCCTGCTCGATTTCGCGCGCCGCCACGAATTGTGGCTGCTGGCCGACGAAGTGTACGACCGGCTGAACTACCTGGGCACGCGCCTGGGCGAGCCGGCGCCATCGATCCTGCGGCTGGCCTCGCGCGACGACGCGGTGATGGTGGTGCAATCGTTCTCCAAGGCGTACCGGATGACGGGATGGCGGTTGGGGTATGTGATCGCGCGCCGGGACCTGGCCCAGAAGGCGGCGCAGATGAACGAATTCATCGTTTCGCACGCGGCCAGCTTCACGCAGAAGGCCGGCGAGGCAGCGCTCGAGGAAGGCGAAGAGGAACTGGCGCGCATGCTGGAGGGACTGCGGGAGAACCGCGACCTGTGCCTGGAGGCTCTGCGCGGCATGCCGCGAGTGACCGTGCCCGAACCGGACGGCGCGTTCTACCTGTTTCCGCGGATTGCGGGAGTGGCCAATTCCTTCGCATTTTGCCGGCGTCTGCTGGAAGAGACCCGGGTGGGGCTGGCGCCCGGGGTGGCGTTCGGCGCCGGCGGGGAGGGTTCGGTGCGGATCTGCTATGCGGCGGAACGGTCGATCCTCGAACCGGCGATGGAGCGCCTAACAAGATTCTTGAAACAGGGTCGCCAATTCGGCATGATAGCGTGAGGAGAAAAAAATGCTAAAAGGCTTCAAGAACTTCGTGATGCGCGGCAACGTAATCGATCTGGCGGTGGCAGTCGTGATGGGCGCCGCTTTTGGAGCGGTGGTGAAAGCGCTGGTAGACGATGTCCTGATGCAGATCGTCGCGGCCGTGGTGGGCAAGCCGGACTTCAACGGGATTGTCTTCACCATCAACGGCACCAAGTTCCCAATCGGGCATTTCCTCACCGCCGCGGTGGGATTCCTGCTGGTCGCGCTGGCGATCTACGTTTTCGTGATAGTGCCGATGAATGCGCTGACGGCCCGCCTGAAGCGCGGCGAAGTGCCACCCGACCCGACCACCAAGAAGTGCCCCGAATGTCTGAGCGAAGTTCCCATCGCCGCCAAGCGGTGCGCCTTCTGCACCAGCGCGCTGGCGCAGTAAGGCCGGACTACTAGTCGTGGCGCAGAGCTTCGGCCGGCTGCACGCCGGTGTGTCGGGTCTCCCCGAACGGCGGCGCTGCCCGCGCCACGGGAGGTTGCCGGTCAGAGATTCATTCGGTTTTTGACGCCGGCCTTTTTTAATTCCGCCTCGAACATCTCACCGACCGCCGGATCTTCGTCTTCATATTCGATCAGGTTGCCGCCCTTCCGGGTGCTGGTCTTACCCAGCCGGTGGGTGCGCCCGCCGCCTCCCAAGGCCCGCATGTACCACCTGCCGTCGCCGCCCCAATTCGCGGCGAGGTAGCGGGCCGGATCGCCGCTGGTGTTGAAGTGCTGGTGGAACCAGCCGTCGGGCGGCACGAACATGGTGCCTTCGGCAAACTCGATGCGGACGCGCTCGGTCGCACCGGAGTACTTGATCGCACCCTTCCACAGCAGCGTGTAGCCACGCCCGTTCAACATCACGACGTGCGATCCGGGACCGTGCCGATGCGCCTTTTTGTAAGTGCCCACCTCGAACTCCGAGATGTGAGCCTGCATGGTGTTGTCGGCCAGTTGAAGTTCAATCCGCGAGTTCGCCTTGCCGCGCTCCGCGCTTTTGAACAGACCGATCGACCGCGCGTTGGGGATGTAGGCGCTTTCCCAGGTATCCACCCCACCTTTCTGTTCGCTCTCGGCCGGGTTGGTGTCCTTGTGATGGAGGTGTTCGGGGCCGGTTCCAAAAGCATCGGGATCGCCGTTGTACCGGTCGCGGAATACATAGTCGTTGTTGAAGACAAAGTCCGCGTTGTGGAAGAGATCGATCACCACCGGCGCGTTGCTGATGGCCAGCAGCCGGGCTGGCGCGGCCCCGCGATTCCGGTGCTGGCGCCAGGTATTGAGCGGCGGACCGATCACCGCGCCCGCTTTCCACTTCACGGGCTGCCTGGCGCCGCCGGGCGCCCATATGTCGGTTTCGCCCTCTCCACTGACGACATAGACGACTTCCTCAAACAGATAGCGCTGCGGATTGGTCTGGCCGCCCGGAGGGATCTCGCAGAGATAGCCATCGTTGACGCCCTCGCCGCCAATCAGATCGATAAAGGCGCCCTGCGCGCCCATCCGTTTCCAGGGTTGTACCGGCGCGTTCCGAATGTCCGGAAGGCTGTAGCCCGAATATACCTGGATGCCTTCGTTCTTGCGCCATTCCTCGTATGGATTGAGATTGGTCTGATTATAGTCGCGGGATTTCGCAGGGGCATTGGCTTGCTCGATCCTTTGCGCGCGCAGAACCCGGCCCGTGGCCGCGACGCTCACGCCAGCCACCGCGGCATAATCGATAAAATCCCGGCGAGAGATCCTTCCCGCCAAGAACTCTTTGACACAGTTCTTTTTCATTTTCGGCCGTGACCTCCGTATGTCGATTGCCTCAAAACGCCGGAGCGCCCGCCGTCCCACCGCGTCCGCCAACCGAGGGGGGGTGCTTGGCGGAGTCCGCGGCGGGACGGCAGGCGCAAACCGAGCTGCCCGGCTGCTTCGGCAAGTGCTACCAGCCGAGCTTCAGCGCGAACTGCAATTGCCGGGCAGTGGTCAACGTAGAAGTAATGACCCCGGCGCTGGACGAATAGGCTCCCGATGAAGTGAAGGTGGTAATCACCGGCCACCCGAAATTCGTGTGATTCATCGAGTTGAAGATCTCGGCGCGGAACTGAAGGTTTACGCGCTCGCCGAACCGGAAGGTCTTGAACATGGAACCATCGATGTTCACCAGGCCCGGAGCCGTCAGAATGTCTCTGCCGGCGTTGCCGAACGTGCCGGCCGCCGGGAGCGCGAAGGCCCCCGGATTGTACCACTGGCTCGGGTTGCCCTCGATGATGGGGCCGGAGAAATTCGGTTTCAGCGAGACCCGGTCCGGATTCCGCGTGTCGCCGTCGGCGGACTGATTGAATCCGACCAGGGGCGTGAAGGGGAAGCCGGTCTGCGCGGTGACGATAGCGTTGATTTGCCACCCGCCCAGCAGTGCGTTTGTCACGCCTTTGGCGCCACCGAGAAGTGCCTTGCCGTTCCCAACCGGCAGTGCGTAGCCGAAATTCCCGGAGACGCGACTGGTGATGTTGAAGTTCGACGGCCCCCAATCCATGCGTGGATCGAAAGGATCCAGGTAGGTGGTTGTTCCACCCAGACCCGCATTGTTGAGGAAGGAAGAAGAGTGGTTGTCGAGACTCTTCGAAAACGTGTAGTTGGCCCTGAATTGGACGCCATGACTGAAGCGGTGCGTCAGATCGGTCTGCAAGGCATTGTAATTGCTGTTGCCGTTGGACTCCTCATAGCGGGCATTCGACAGGCTGGGGTTCATCCTGGGCGACTTTGGCGCGAAGTAATCCGCGCCATTGACGATGCTGGGATAGGCGGTGTTGGCATCGCTGGTGGCCAACAGGTGATAGCCGCGCTCGCCCACGTAACCGATCGAGAGGAGGGTGTTGGCGGCGAGGGCCTGGTCCACTCGCAGGGAGTACTGGAAAACGGCCGGCGATTTCAGATTGGGCTGGACGCCGGTCGGCCCGATCTTGGACCCCGGAAGGGTTTGGCTGGGCGAAATGAAGAGCGGGAAAGTCGCCGGCGTCACGGTCACTCTGGAATCGTAGATGCCGATGGGAATCGAGTCGCAACAATCGCCCATGTAGTCCAACTGCTCGTAGTAGAGGCCGTAGCCGGCGTGGATCGCGGTGCCCCGGCTGGCGAAGGGCGCCCACGCGATACCGGCGCGCGGTCCGATGAGGAGCTTGGCATTGTTCACGGAGTAGACCGACTTTCCGACCGCCGGCTGCGTCTCCAGCACTTCATTGGCGTTCGAAACGAAATTGGCCGCCATGCCCTGCGGTGAATTCCACCCATTGTTGAACTCGTCCCGGACGCCTAGGGTGAGAGTCAGATTGGGAAGCAGTTGCAAGGAGTCCTGGGCATACCACGCTCCGGCAGCCTGACGCCAGCCAATCTCGATGGGGTTCAATGTCGCGGCCACCTGCGTCGCTTCTCCCAACATGAAGTGTTGGAGATCGGTAAAAGTGGCCACCCCATTTCTCTGATCCGCGGCGTTATCGTTGGACTCGATCTTCTGAAACCATCCGCCGATCTCGATCCGGTGCTTGCCCTTGACGAACGAAACCGAGTCGGTGAGGGTAAACAGGTTGCGGGCGATATCGTCGAACTGCTGAGACCCGTTGGAACCGGCTCCCGCGATGGCGCCGAGTTGGCCATTGCCCACCGATCCGATATTGATGTTGCCGATCGGCTGGCTTTGCACGAATGCCAGGCTGGAATCGCCGCCGGGAGGCGCCGAGTTCATCAGCCACTTCGCGCGGCTAAACCCCGCCCGGAGCACATTAATCACCGAGGAAGTGAATGTATGGGTCTCCTGCAAGCTGGCAATTTGCGATCGCTCGTTGCTGGTAGTAAGCTGCAAGCTGGTGGTTCCCGGACTCTGATTAAAGCCGTCGTCGATGGTGTAAACCGCGGACAATAAATCGCCGGCGGAGAAGTTGTGATCCACCCGCAAGTTTCCGAAGTCTTCGCGAATCATCTGTTCCGGGTTGCCATAGTAGTAGGCGGCGCCTCCACCCAATTCCGGCCCGTTGGCAACCGGCCAGAGAGCGAAGTAAGGCGCGATGCCGGGAGCCAAACCGATATTCGTGAGGGTGCCATTAGCCGCGGGCAGGTATCCGTTCCGCGCGTTAGCGTCGGGAACAATCGCGGCGTCGGTGACCGCGAGACGCTGCCGGAATGCCTCATAACTGCCGAAGATGAACGTCTTGTCCCGCTTGATTGGACCTCCCGCGGAGCCGCCAAACTGGTTGCGTCTGAAAGGAGGCACAGTGGAAACCTGGTCGAAGAAGTTGCGGGCATCGAAAGCGCTGTTCCTGAGAAACTCGAACAGCGCGCCGTGGAACTGGTTGCTTCCGGACATAGTCACAAGGCTGATCTGCGCGCCCGGCCGTTTGCCATACTCGGCGCCATATGCACTCTCCACGACGTTGAATTCGCGCACCGCATCCACGCCGAGTAACTGGCCGCTCAAACCGCCCGGGATCACATCGGCAGTGGATACGCCGGTGTATTCGATGCCGTTGAGAAGGAACAGATTGTAGTCTTCCCGGTTGCCGGACACGGAAAAGTTATTGCCTTGCCCCGCGCCGGTACTGGTGGAGGAGCGGTTCACGGTGGTGTTGGCGGTTCCCGGATTGAGCGTGATCAGGGTGTCGAAACTCCGGCCGTTGAGCGGGAGATCCTTGACGTTATGCTCATCCACCAATCCGGATATGGATGTGGTAGCCACATTCACCAAGGGAGCGTCGCCGGAGATCTGGACGTCCTCCTTGAGCATGCCAATCTGCATATCGATGTCAACCACGGCATCCTGCGCTACCACGAGATCGATGCCGAAGCGGACCAGGTTACGGAATCCGGCCTTTTGAACCTTGACATCGTAGCGGCCGACCGGAAGCGAGCGCGCCTCGTAGTAGCCGCGCTCATCGGTGACCAACGTGCGAGTGATGCCGGTTTCCGAGTTAGTCACGGTGACGTTGGCGTTGGGAATAGTGGCTGCGGTGGGATCGTGAACGAAGCCCGAGATCGATCCCAGCACCTGACCGAATGCTGTTAGGGAAAGGAGAACGAGCGAGACCAGCAAGACACCGATCCTACTCCTGGGCGCCCGCGCGGCATTGAAAGTAACTCGATAGCTATCCATGTTAGTATCCTCTGTTACGGAACCATCTTCTTCCGAGATGCCTGGCGCGACCGGCGGAGAGAACGGCTGATTCGACGGCTCCTTCTCTCCCGTGCTTTGCCAATC
This sequence comes from Bryobacteraceae bacterium, assembly GCA_050010695.1. Taxonomy (GTDB): domain Bacteria; phylum Acidobacteriota; class Terriglobia; order Bryobacterales; family Bryobacteraceae; genus Bog-375. The sequence goes on along the minus strand of JBEKKO010000050.1, from coordinate 3,623 downwards.
GCCCGGATGCCCCTGCCCGCACTTGGGACGAACCTTCTAACCTCGGGAAACACCTTTAACTCAAATGAGTTAAGTTCATGCTACGGATGAAATCACAATATTGCGAAACCGTACGATGGAGTCCTGTGACGCCGAGCCGGGCACGGCAAAACCAATCACTCCCGGCTGGACGCGCAACTGGTTGAAGCGATTCACGCTCTGACCAGCGACGGAAATGCGGATCTCGCTACCTCTACAAATGATCTCCATCTCGTTCCACTTCTCTTCAGCACCGATCAACTTCTTTGATTTCTGTATGTTGTCGATCGTCCCCGTGGGATTGTCGCGATTCTGATAGTCGATCAGCACTCCATAGCCACCACTGGGACCGGAGCCCGGACGGTTCTCACCGTCGAGGCCCCACTTCCGGCGCGGTTCCCGAACGTAGATACAGCTTCGACCGCCGCTTGAGATATTAAATAGAAAGGAGAGCCGAAAGTCCGTGAACACCTCGCGGGTAAACATATAGCCGGGACCAGGCTTGTTCTTGTCGGAGCGCCCGACAAGCTCACCGCCTTCAGCGGTCCATGTGCCGATCCCGAAGCTCTGCCATCCCGAGAAATCCGCGTCATCAAACAGCGCTTTTTGAGCCCTAGCGACACTTGCGACAAGAGATAACCCGGCCAAAATGAAGCGCTCTCTGGTTATGACCGTCCTCCTTCACTTAACGCTGCCGATCATGGAACGGCTAGCCTGGCGCCCAGGTGCTTCCCACTGAATTCGCCGTCCAGTTAGGTTCTATGAGTAATGATGGTACTTATTGAAGTATTAGTATTTGATAAAAGATAGTGTGATGTCAAGTACAAAAGTGGTCATTAGAAAGGAACTAGTCGGAGATCGGAAAGCTGGTGATCGAATGTCATTTATCTTGTTATCTGTATGTGGCTTAACTGATTTTTTGGTTAGTCGCTTTTGAGCCTGTATTGACTTTCGCAAACGCAATTCAAAATGTTAATTCAGCGAGACAATTATATGAGAGAACTGCTTAGGCCCGTCGCTGTTTTCCGTACCGCTTTCGTTATCTTCTGCACCATTCACAGATGCCACGCACTGGGGCGGCGCTGATCCACCGCCCGAGGAAAAGCGAACAGCGCCATCGTTTTCATGGCTGGACGAGCCGGCACGTCTGATCGGGAGCGGTCGCGCCGAGGGTCGTACTACCAGACCTTCTAGTAAGCTCCAATCGCTTAGAACCGGACCAGTACAATCAAACGCCTCAGATCCCTATCACACTGAGAATTCGCACGTTATACTCGCCTCATCAGTGGACCACTGGTTCGACAGACCACTACAAAAGGATCGCCCATGACTAAGCGGAACGCGTTACGGAGTGTGCTGGTTTTTCCGATTGTTGCGGCCCTGGCCGGATCGGCGGGAGTGAGCCATGCGAGGCTTGTTGCGCCTGCGGATGCCACGGGGCAGCCGCCAGATCAGCCTGGCATCGAGCGACAGATGCTGCTGCCGGTGGATGGCAATTTGCCAATCGTGCGGAGTTCGTCCAGGCAAGCCGGTTCGACTGAGGAAGGCATGGTTCAGGACGGCAGGCTGATCCACATGACGACGCCCTTCTATCCACCGGCTGCGGTGCAAGCCCACATATCGGGAGTGGTCACCATCCAGGCATTGATTGGCAAGGACGGCCGCATCCTCAAGACCAGCGTCGTCAGCGGTCCCTTAGCGCTGCGGCGGGTTGCCCAGTATGCAGTCAAGCGATGGCGGTATGAGCCGACCCTTCTCAACGGGAAGCCGATCGAGAGACTGGCTCAGGTTGACTTGACGTTTGTCCTTGGCCGCTACTGAAAGCTGCCGGATCGGCCCATTGCGTTGTAGGTCCGGATGGCGGCCGATCCGTACCCGTTTTTTTCGACCCATCTGTGATAAAGGATGTTAGGCTCTGATTCAGATCGGGCGATCCGCCGGGCCTGGACTGCTACGCCGGGCCATGCAAAGAGGCGGCCGGCACTCGTTGCCACGGGGCTAGGTATTGACGAACGCGAGCGGTTATGCGGCGTTCTTGAGTTCCCCGATCCCTGTCGGAGCGCCTCCCAGAGGGCACGACCCGTGCCGGGTCTCCATCACCTCGGCAGTGGGCGGGCGTGAATCCACGAAGGCTGGCCTTCAAGAAAAGGAAATTTGCGTTTGGGGCACTCTCGGCATTCCCCAGCGGCTTGCCGACTCTGCACTCCTGTTTTCAGGATCATCTTGCATTGCAGTTCTGGTTTGGAGCCGGCGCCGGCCACGTGTTACGATTGAACTGTCCAGCGTGACATAAGCGGGGACGTAGTTCAGTTGGTTAGAACGCCGGCCTGTCACGTCGGAGGTCGCGGGTTCGAGCCCCGTCGTCCCCGCCAATCCTTTCAATCACTTAGAGTCCTTGGGCGCGACTTTTTGGGGCCGATTCTTGCCACCGTGAAGTAGGCGTGAACTAGATGCATTGTTTCCGCCTTCGCTGGCTTCCTTCAGCACCCCCGCAATCAGATCGACCGTTTTGCGCTTCAGCTCTTCCCGGAGATGCTGGTACCGCCGCAATTCCCGGCTCTTGTGCCCAGTCAGCAGTCCGATGATGTTGTCCTCAATGCCGACGCCCGTGAGGGTCGAGGCGGCGAAATGGCGGAGATCATGGATGCGCAGAGCATCGACGCCTGCAAGCTTCGCTATCGGCAGGCCGGGCGCGATTATAGCAAGATCGACCCGAACCCGTCGTTTTACCGATTCTGCAAGAAATCAGACTTGCCGCCGGACAAGCACTTTCTGGCAAATGCTATGTTCTCTCCTGTGGCGAACACGACTTTCAGCGCGCTCATCATGCTCACACACTATCAGTTGAGCGAACTGCACCTGGAGGTATGGAGAAGGCTGTATGCGATGCAGGAGGCGGGGAAACCGGTTCAGACGAATGACCACTTCCGGCTGCTGAGTGAACTGGCGCCAACCCTGCAAGAATCCGTCCGCTTTCCAGGTACGGTGCGGGTTATCGTCGTCGAAAATCGCCATGCGCGCGTCCCTTTTCCGGAAGATCTCTTTCACGGACCTTTTGATCAGCGGTGGGGCTGGCATGATGACTGGTGCGGGCCCATGTGGATACCATCGCGGTACCATTTCGGCCGAATCGATCTATGCGTACAAGGCCATGTTGGTTGCAATAAGCCGAGCATTCGATCTCGAGGCGGTGGACCGGCTGTTGTTTTTGCACGCCTGTCCCAAAGACTTCCTCATTGTCTCAGGGGACGGCGTCCTGCACTTTGCCCGGCTGATTGCCGGGGGGTTGGCATCAGTCGCACTGAAATCAAACAATAACTTCCAAATCGTCACTTATGCGATAAATATCAGCCCAAAAGGCAAACAGCTGATTGAGGCGTGGAAACTCGGCGATCGCACCAAACTTTCACAAGTGCTGGGCGGCCAGTTAGCGGGAGCGATTCCAAAATTGAGAAAACTCTGAGGTTAGCTGATTAGTCGAGTCTAGGTCCTTGACCGTCTGAAAAAGTTATTTAAAACAATTCCAATCCAAAATGTTTTGGCCTATACTGGGGCATGCGGGCTTATCGGCGTCTTCGCGTGCGATTGACCAAGGCTGATCGCGA
>JBEKKO010000049.1:0-32796 GCA_050010695.1 Bryobacteraceae bacterium | reverse complement strand
CAACCGCCTCGGTCGCGACCCGCTGCGGCTATGCGACCATACCATGAGGGTCGGCGAACGACCCCGATAAGAGGAACTTTCTATTTGGCTGGGAGTAGGAACTTTCTATTTGGCTCCAACACGCAGGTGGTGCAGGCCCTCGGCCTGCGAACTTGCTCGCGTCGCGGCCGACTCGATCCACCTTGCGCTCGGGCCGCATCTCAAGTAATCCTGGGTTTGTGCGCTACGCCCTAACGCTGTTCTTCCTGGCCGCCAGTGCCGGCGCTCAACCGCAGGCGGCGGACGTGCTTGCCAAGGTCGCCCAAAGCTACGCCCATTTGCGCGCCATCCACGTGGTTGCCGCGCGGAGCGACTCGGTGGTTCGCGCCGGCGGTTCGCAGTTTATGGAGGCCGACTACGAGCTGGCCGAGGCGCCGCCGGGCAAGTTTCGCGCCTGGACCCGCGCGGGCAGCGTCGAGGGCCTGGCGGTAAGCGACGGCGCCACCACCTGGAAAGCGCTGCCCAAGGCCAAACAGTGGATGAAACAGGAAGTTGCCGGGGCGGCCAACGATGCGGAGGACGAGGAACCGGAGCGGGCGAGCCCGAAACAGGCTGGCGATCTGCGCGAATTCATTGCGCGGCTCCTCGTCCTGCGTTTCATCGCCCTTGCCCAGGTCGCAAGCTCGCCCGAGATCGTTCGCGAAGATGTCTATAGTCTCGGTCGTACCAAGGTACCTTGTTACGTGATCGCCGCGCGTGTGCAAAGGATGGTACACGAGCTGTGGATCGATAAGAAACCGCTTCCTGGTGCTGCGGGAGATCGAGACCTCCCAATCGGGGGCGGGTATCGACAGGACCAGGGTCGAAACCAGAGTCAAAACGCTCGAAACCGACGACGAGGTGGACGCCTCAATCTTCACCTGGACACCCGAAAGGAAGTGGAAGGAAGTCGAGATGCTGGTGCTGCCGCAGGAGCAGCACAGGGTACTCACCGGCATGCGGGCCGCGGACTTTCAACTGAAATCGGTCTCCGGCGAGGCGGTACGGCTGAGCGACTTGCGTGGCAGCGTGGTGGTGCTGGATTTCTGGGCCACCTGGTGCGCGCCGTGCCGCCGCGAATTGCCGATCGTGGAAAAGCTGCGCACGGAATTCGCCGGCAAGGTGCAGTTCTTCGGCGTCAACGATGAGGGCAATCCGACGGTGGCCGGGTTCCTGAAGAAGAACGATTACCAGTTGTCGGTGCTGATGGATAGCCGGCGGGACGTACACCGGCAGTACGGCATCCGCTCGATTCCCCAGCTCTTCGTCATCGGCCGCGACGGCGTGATCCGCCAGCATTACGTCGGAGGCCCTACCGAATACACTTTGCGCAAGGCGATTATAGCCGCGCTGGGCGGGGCGTAAACGGCGCAATGGCGCATTCAGCCCGATGAAACACTATCGATCCTCGATTCCGAAAGCAGCCCGGTAGCGCCGGCGATTTAGTCGATCGCCTCTTCCACCGCAGCCGGCAGCGGACCCGCCATGTCGCGGAGTTTCTCGAACAGCCGGTCGTAGAGGACCGCGTAACTTTCGAGCGCGGCGTCGCGGCCGCGCCCTCCGCGAAAGTGCGGCGCACATGACGCACCGCCACCAGCAGAAGCTTCAATTCGTCGTCGCTGAATCCGAGCGCTTTCGCCATCGAATGGTCCCCAGCAGAATCCACAGCCCGCCGCCGGCGAGCGCCATCACGCTGGCCGCGTGCGCCACCCGCATTTCGGTTCCGCCGTCGTAGGCCAGATCCACCGCGCACGCGCCATCGCAGCGGGGCTCCACGACAATCTGCCCCAGTTTATCGCTCCAGATGCGGCGCGTCGCGCCATTCACTCTGGCGTGCCAGCCTTCGTCGAACGTCACCTGCACGGAGAGCAGGTGCTCCGGGCGCAAGCTGCCGGTGATGCGCGCCGCGTCAACGCCGGTCCAGCGGAAATCGGCCGGCGGAAGGGTGGGATCTTCGAGCGCGGCCAGATAGGTCCGCGCCGCCTTCAGTTCGTACGCTGCCGGCGCCGTGGTCACCAGGTCAGCCGCGCGCACGGCGTGGGCGAGCGAAGTGGACCCGCGCGGCACGGTATAGATCACTTCGGTGTCATCGCGCCACAGCACTTGTAGAGTGTGGAGTTTCTCGGGATGCGCGTACGGGTGATAAACCTCGCGGGACTGTGCGTCGCCGCCCACGATGGCATCGATACCGTAGGCCTTCAACCAGCCGAGCCCGATCTCCAGCGAGTCTCCGGCATACACCTGATAGATGATGTGCTGCAACAGGGCATTGCGCATGCCGTTGTCGAAGCCGCCGTTCATCATCGGCGTGTCGCTGAAGGCGTTCATCCAGAATCCGATGGTTCCCGGCGCGAAGACGCGCCTCCCGGGCAGGTGCTCGCCCAGCCAGCGCGAAACGCGGTATTCGGCGGTGGTTTGGATATCGATGGCCTTCTCCATAGCATGCGCGCGATGGACCTGGAAAGCCCAGATCGGCACGGCAGCCAGAGCCAACGCGCCAAACATGATCGCCGCCGTGCGTTTCGGCAATCGCTCGAATGCCGGAGCGGCGGCCAGTGCCACCGCCATCCAGAAAGCGAGATCCATCTCGAGGTGGTAGCGCTGCGGCTGCGGCAGCAGGGAAAAATGCCACCAGTAAGCCGTCAGCGCGATAAAACCGGTGGCGTAGACAAACAGAATTCCGAATCGCGCCGGGGCGGCAAGCTGCACGCGCCTCATCGCCCAGGCCAGCGCCGGAAACCCGGCGGCGAAAGCGGCGACGATTACCAGGTGGGTTGGGCCGGATTCGAACCTGCCGCCCACCAGCGGAGCGTTGGCGCGGATGGTGGCCACGATGGAAGGCGCCACGAACGGCAGCGCGATCAAGTACGCATAGCAGGCCAGGGCGGCGGCGGTGAGCCACTGCCTGGCCGGGCGCGCCTCAAAACCGGCAAAGAGATAAGCGCCCGCGCCGAGCGCCAGGGCGAAGGCGCCGATCCAGTTGCTCAGCACGGTCGCCGCCAGCGCCAGCCCCGCCAGCACGTAATAGACCGGCCGCCGTTTGGTGAGCGCCAGGTGCAACAGGGCGATGGCGAGCGGCAGGAACATCAGCGAGGTGAGATGCGGGCCTTCGCCATACGGCAGCAGAGTGGTCAATCGCCGCGGCCCGAACCAGCCGCCGCTATCGGCGCGGAGCTCGCGCACCAGAAAGCAACTCGGCGAAATCAGCGAATAGCCGAGCCCGGCCAGCCACGCGGGCACCCGCCCCGCCCCCAACCGCCAGGCGGCCCAGAATACCGTCACCGGACCCACGGCGTAAACCGCGGCGGTCACCACGTGATGCGCCAGGGCGGGCGAAATGTGCGCCGCCTCGGCCACGCCAGCCACCATAAAATGGAGCAGCGGTGGATAAGAGTCCGGATAGGGGATGCCTCCGTACCACAGCGGGAACCAGGTAAGATGCGGAAAGTGGGCGACGATGTAGCGCGCCAGCCCGACGTAGGCGCCTTCGATCGATCCCATGTACTGGGTGTAAGGAATGAGAAACAGCCGCCATACCAGGGCGGCATTCAGACCGAACAGCGCCAGGGCGGCCGCCGCTGTCTTGGAAACTTCGCGGAAACGAGGCACTGTCTTCGATTATAGACGGGTGGCGCGCAGGCGCCCCGGCCTGTGGAACGGGCGATGGCGCGTAGCCGGAGGCTTCGCCGCGGGCCGCGAACCGCAACTCCCCGGCTGCAACTTGACTGGATCTTTTCCACCACGGACGCGTATATTCAAGCTTATGAAGGTGATTCACCGTCTAACTCTTATCGCATTTGCAGCACTTGCGGGTTTTGGCCAGACTGCGCCGCCGCCGCAGTTCGAGGTGGCGTCGATCCGGCCGGCGCCTCCTTTCAGTCCCGGGCAGATCAGCCTGGGTTTGCGTATCGATGGCTCGCAGGTCAGCCTTCGCCAATTCGCCCTGAAAGATTCGATCGCCATCGCATTCAACCTGAAGCAGTACCAGGTGGTGGGACCGGACTGGCTGGCCACCGAGCGGTTCGACATTGTCGCCAAACTGCCGGACGGCGCCCCGCGCACCCAGGTGCGGTCCATGTTGCAGGCGCTGTTTCTCGACCGGTTTCAGATGAAAACCCACCATGAAACCAAGGACTTTTCAGTCTATGCCCTGGTGGTCGCCAAGAGCGGGCTCAAGATGAAAGAGGCGCCGCCCGATCCCGCGAGCGATCCGGCCGATAGCGACACGGGGAGCGATAAGGGCGCCATCAACGTCTCGGTCAGCGGCGGCCGCGGCGGCGTGGTGGCCGATTACGGCCACGGGTCGTTCTTCACGCTGGGGGACAACCGTATCGACGCCAAGAAGTTGCAGATGAACTACGTGGCCGACATGCTGGCGCGGTTCGAAGACCGGCCGGTGGTGGATATGACCGAACTGCAAGGCAAGTACGATTTCACGCTCAGCTTTACCGAGGAGGACTATCGCGCCATGATGATCCGGGCGGCCATCTCAGCCGGCTACGCGCTGCCACCCGAAGCCATCCAGGCCATGGAGCGCGCGGCGGGCGACTCGCTTTTCAGCGCTCTGCAAGCGGTGGGACTCAAGCTGGAATCGCGCAAGGTGCCGCTCGACGTCCTGGTGATCGACCACGCCGAGAAGAACCCGACCGAGAACTGATCGCTGGAACCGAGGATTAGCGGCCCAGTGACTCAGAGTTGGTGAAGCGGCGGCGCATGACAGGGGAGTCAAGCGGGTGTGCATTCCGAGTCGCTCCACGAAAAGCGCTGAGCGCAAGGGCGAACAAAAGAAGCGCTGGTTCAAACAAGGACAGAAATGGAGCGGCGCGGCGTGTGGCTCGACGACAACAGGACCGCCAGAACTAACTAAATGGACTGTGTGTACGCGGCTAGCTGCTTTCCGGCGCAAAATTCGGTTCTTGCAGAAACGAGTTCCCAGCTAGAGCGCCAGCCGCGTGGCTTGCCGGGCGAGGCGTGTTTGCAGGCGCTGCTCGCGGCGGCGCAGGGCGGGGGAATCTTCGATCTCGAGCGCGGCCCGCGTCATCTCCAACGCCATAGCATGATTGCGCTCGCGGTGCTCATAGTGCTTGGCCAACTCGGCGAGCGCCTGCGCCCGGTATGGATTGCGCGCGGCGGCAAGCTCCGTGAGCGCCGCCAGCGCGGCATCGCCGTGGCCCAGGCGCCGTTCGAGCGCGGCCACGTCCCACAGAGTGCGGAACAGCTGGTGGTCCGGCAAACCCGCCTCCACGGCGCGGCGAAACAGGCCGAGCGCTTCCACGCACCGGCCGGCCTGCTGCATCCAGCGCGCCAGTCCGATCCAATCCGCGCCGTGCCGCAGCAGGGCCGTGCCAGGCGACCGGAAAGCGAACGGCACAATCGCCGTCAGGCAGGCCAGCGAGAGAATGTCGATGGCGTTGTGGTGAAAGATGGGCACCAGCTTGAAGGCCTGGGCGGTGCGCAAGTATTCGAAGTAGCAGTACGGGATCATCTCGCCCGGCAGATCGCCCTGGCGCTCGACGCCTAGAATCCGGTTTTCCAGATCCACCAGCCGGCAACTTTCCAGGCGCAGCTTCCACAGGCGGCGCGCGCCGAAGAGCAGGTCGAGGTGCTCCATGCGGCCGAACGGATGCGGGGGCGCACCCTGGCCGCGGCAAAGGCGGAAGCGCGTCTCGAGCAGTGGTTGGTCGAACGCCTTGCCGTTGTAAGTCACCAGCACATCAAACTGCGCCAGGTGCTCGGCCAGCCGCCAGAGCAGGGAAGCTTCGTCGCCGTAATCGCGCATGAAGAACTGGCGTAGCCGGAAGCCGGCCGGCTCGATCGCGCCGACGCCGACCAGGAAAGCGCAGGTGCCGGTGCCGCCGGCCAGGCCGGTGGTCTCGGTATCGAGGAAAGCCCACCGCGCGGGAGGGCTCGACGGAATGGCGCCGCCCGAAAGCGAATCGAGCAGGTCGGCGGGCAGTTCGGCAAGGTCCGAAATGTCGACGCTGCCGTGGCGGCGATGGCGCTCCCAGAGCTTTTCGGTCTCGAAGTGTTCGCCATGCGGCGTGCGCACCAACTCGCCCGAGATCAATTGCTCGATTGAGCAGCGTTCCAGCGGCATCGCGCGCGGCGCGGCCAGGCCGGCGGGAGGCGCCGCGGCGTATTTGCGGTCAATGCGCGCCAGGCGGCGGCGCAGAGCGGCGAGTTGTTGCTGGATGTCCTCCACTTCGCTTTTTCTTTGCCTACTATAGCGGTTCAAGCCGGGGCTTTCAAGTTCGGCGAGGCGCAACTGTTATTCTGGCTGCGCCTCAGTGCCGCCCGAACCGGGCCAGGCGTGCCCGGCCCCTACGGATTCCCGGCGGGTCGGCGGTTGACCAGGCGTGGCGAGCGGAAGACAGGCGACAAAATGCGATCGCCTGTCCTACCGCCTTAGGAGTTTGTCACTTCGGCTGGAACTTGAAATCGGAAATCGCGATCTCATCGTTCCCCTGGAGCAGGAATCCGAACTTGCCCTGGGTGAAATCGCGGCCCGGCTCAGAAAAGATATCGAGGGCTTGCCACTCGTCGCCGACGCGCAGCTTTTGCGCGGCGTGATCCGGCGTCACCTCGATCTGAATGGTGAACAACTTCTGATTTCCCAGATTGTGCCCCGTCTTGGGTACTCGTTCGAGCCGCTGGCCGTTCTTGATTACCCAGGACCTGAAGTTCTTCCGGTCGATCTCGTAGAGCAGGTAATTCTTGGAGTCAATATACTGGAGGCACCAGCGGATCTGGCCGGCGTGGAATACGCCGCCGCTTTTGACCAGTTCCACGTTGAAGGTGAGGACGCCCTTGGGGGAAGGCTTAAAGGCCGCGAATCCGCCACCCTTGCGGACCCAACTGTCGCCGTCCTTAGTCCAGCTTCCCGGATCCTCGAACAATGCCATCGCGTTCGCCACTACGGGTGCGGACGCCGCCTGCTCGCGAGCCAGGGTGAAGTCCACTTCCCGGCTTTCGCCGGTGGCCAGTTGGACGCGTTTTGTCGATGCGTTGAATCCCGGTGCGGTGGCCGTAAACACGTAGGTTCCGGCGGGCAACTCGATCTGGCTTCCTCGCAGTTCGTGCGAATCGGTTTCGTCGCCCCGGCGGTAAGTGATGGTCGCCGACGCCGGGTTGCGTGCGGCGATCCGGATGGTGCCGTTGGCAGTAGACAACACGACGTCCGCACCGGCCAGCACCACAGCCTGGCCCGCCTGGAAGGAACGCCGCAGTGTCTTCGGCAGGTGCTGTTCGCGCCGCAGTTCGATGGTGTGGTCGCCCGGCGGAATCTGGCCAAGGCTGAACAATCCATCCGGCCCCACGGTGCCGGCGACTTTTTGATCGATCAACACCTCGACGCCGGCCATCGCATCGTGGATCTGAAGCGAGCCGAATTGCGGCAGCGGTTTCAGGTTGAACTGCAAACGCACTTCCGCACCCTTTTTCACGTCGGCGGTTTGGGCGGGTTCGTCCTGAAAGCCGCTCTTGGCCACCCGCACCGCGACCTTGCCGAGGGTCGGCACACGCAACTGGCCGTGCTGCGTGAGCCGGCGGTACTCCTTGCCGTTCAGAAACACGTGCACATCGTCCTGGCCGGTCGAGACAATCAGCGTGCCGGCATTGACATCGGTCTTCAGGAAGGCGGTCAGCGTGGGCGCGGCGCCGAAGCTCTCACTCATGTTGCGCTGATCCTGGCCCTCGCCCAATACGATCTCATTCACCCCCGGCTGAAAAGTCGTGAGGTCCGTCCCGCCCGGACTGGCATCGCCTTGCGGCTGGCCGTTGACCGCGAGCTTCCAGGGGCCCGCATTGGTCACCAGGCGCGCCTGCTTCCCGAAGCTGGCCACCAGCACCGCGACCATGTTCCGCGCGTTTACAGGGCCGCTCACGGCCGGTATCCGCGCATCCGAAATCTCAAACGTGAACGAGGCGTCCCCATTCTGCCCGGTGACTTTCATGGTGTGCGTGCCCGGAGCCACCTTGTCGAGCACCAATTGACCTTCCTGCAGATCGACCGGCGGCTGATTGTCCACCACCACCTTAGCCTGATCCAGATCGGTCAGCAGGCGAACCGATTGTGCCCGTGGCTGAAGCATCAGGCTGATCGCCATCGGCTTGAGCGCCCTCACGGTGACGGCGCCGGCTGCGGGCTCGAAGCCGTCCAGGGACGCGGAGATCTGGTAGCTTCCCGGCGCCAGCGCCAGCTTGCAGTTGGATGTGCAGGCAGCCTCGTTGCCGGCCGCGGACTTTTCGAGAGTCGCCTTCACGGACGCGCCCGGAGGAGTGGTCGCAATGTCCACCTGCACGGTCGCCGCGTTTCGTGCCGCGTTACCCAGATTGCGCTTGTGAGCTCGATACAGCACCAAGGAAGCGGCTATCGCGGCAATCAGCAAAACAGCGATTGGCGCGATCACCACCGGGCGGTTCCACTTGAATGGAGGGCGCGGCGGCGCAGGCGGCTTAGCAGGCCGCGCAGGCGGCTTCGGCGGTTTCTCAGGAGCCATCGCCGATGCGGCCGGAGGCGGTGCCGGCGGAGCGGAGTCGAAGAAGGGGGATTCGAGCGGGAATGGCGATGCCGCGGGCGCCACCGTATCCAGGAAAGAAGTTGGCAACGGATGCGGTTGCGCCGCCGGCGTTGCAGCCGGAGGCCGGTGCGGATTCTCAGGCGGCACAGCGAATGCGGATGTAGCCTGTTCCGGCGAAGCAAAGTCGAATAAAGGGGATGCCAGCAGAACTGGCGGCGCCGCTGGCGCCACCGGCGGTTCGCGTGAGACGGGCGGCGCGGGAGCCGCGATATCCAAATTAGAAATTGGCGGCGGAGGCGGTTGCGTCACACCGAGGTCGAGCGGAGGCCGTTCCGGCGAAGCAGGGGCGGGCGACGTATACGACAGCGCCAACAGGGTCGCCGCAGGTGTCACGGTCGGCTCGGCTGGGGCGGCCGGCGCCGGCCCTACGCTTTCCGCGAAGTCAGCCGGCGGCGCGGGCGCTTCAGGCGCAGCCGGCGCGCCTGCGAATAAGGGGAATAAGGGGAATGACGGCGACGGCCCCTCCGTGTTTATCACGGGCGATTCCTGGGGCGCGGGCGGAGCGGCCGGCGGCGACACGCTCTCCAGAACAGGAGTTGGCGGCGGAGGCGGAGCGGCAGCAGGAGGTGGAGATGGGGGGCCCCCCTGTTGCTTGAGCAGCGCGCCACGCGCCATCAGGCGCTGCTTGACTTCGTTGCCTGTGAACTGTACGTCGAAATCGCCAGGGAAACCCTGGATGATCTCGTTGAGCCGAAAATAGATCGGCTTCAGTGCGGCAAGCTCGGTGGCCGACTCGATCAGTTCGTCGAGCTTTTTGAGTTCCTTGTAAGAATCTATGTTTTCCACGCCCACTTTGCCAATCGTACACCTTTCGGGGGATCTGGTCCTATACTGACGATGGTCAAACAGCCTGTCTTTTTGCGGGTTTACCGGCAAGCACCCAGCCGACTTCCGATTCCATATCACGGGTCGCCGGCGCGCGCGCGGCAGGTCTTTCGCACGCAAGTGCTTGTTTCTTCATGGATTGCGGCGCTCGCCACGGCGCTGGCTAATCGACCCGTTCCAACACCACGGCGGTCGAGTCGAAGTCGCCGCGCAGGTTTACATTCAGTCCGGCTTCCATCAGATAAGCGCCGCTGAGCTGGGGCTGCTTTTCGGCCAGCTTGCCATCCATCGATTCGATGCGGTAGGTGGCGCGCGGATCGAGTCCGCGAAGCCGGATGGTCGGAACCGGGGTGTTGTACTGCTGCGAGTGGCGGAAGGCGAAGAGGACGGACTGCCGGCCGCCGGGGCCAACGTATTGGTTGGCCGTCAAGTCGCCGGCTCGCGGGGAGAACAGGCGGTAGAGATCGCCGTTCTGAACGGTGGCGCGGATGCGCTTGTCGAGCGCCACCATTTTCCGGGCGAGAGCGAAGTCTTCATCGGTCCACTTATTGAGATTGCTGCCGATCCCCAGCGCGCCCTGCATCGCCACCAGGAAGCGATAGGTGAGCGATACGGCGCGCCCGTTGACCCAATTGGGGCTATCGGTAACCCACGCCGACATAATCCGCGCGGTGTGCGCCTGCGAAAAACCTTCCTGTATGCGCAGGCGGTCGAACGCGTCGGTGTTGTCGGACGCCCAGACTTCGTCCACGCGCTCGAGAATGCCCAGATCGATGCGGCCGCCGCCGCCGGAGCAGGATTCGATTTCGAGGTGGGGATGTTTGGCGCGCAGGCGGTCGATGATCTGGTACAGGTTCCGGACGTAGGCCACCCACAGCTTGCGCTCTTCGGCGGGACCGGCTTCCGGCCAACCAGGCTCGGAGAAAGGCCGGTTCATGTCCCACTTCATATAGCGGATGGAATAGCCGGTGGCCAGCTTGTCGAGAACGCCAAAGATATACTCGCGGACGTCGTCGCGCGCCAGGTTGAGGACCATCTGGGTGCGGAGCTCGCTGCGCGGGCGGCCGTCGAAGTGGATCACCCAGTCGGGATGGCTGCGGTATAGGTCGCTATCGGCGTTGACCATCTCGGGCTCTACCCACAGGCCGAAGTCCATGCCGAGACCGTTGACGCGATCGATCAGCGGTTTCAGGCCGTTGGGGAATTTCTTGGGATTGACCACCCAATCGCCGAGGCCGGCGCGGTCGTTGTTGCGCGCGCTGAACCAGCCGTCATCCATTACGAACAGCTCGACGCCCAGCGTGGCGGCCTTGCCGGCGAGGGCTTTCTGGCCGGCTTCATTGACATCGAACTCGGTGGCTTCCCAGGAATTGTAGAGCACCGGACGGAGTCGCGCGGATGCGCCACCGGGCAAAATCTGTTCCCGTTCGAAGCGGTGCAACAGGCGCGAGGCGCCGCCGAAACCGCCGGCCGAGAAGCCGCCGTAAAACGGCGGCGTTTCGAGCGTCTCTCCGGGTTTGAGGGGATAGGCGAAATCGAAGGAGTTGAATCCGCCGGTGACGCGGACCTGGCGGTAGGGGGTCTGCTCGACGGTGATGCGCCAGTTGCCGCTCCAGGCGAGAGCGCCGAACCAGACGCGGCCGGATTCCTCGGTGGCGTCGCCCTGATCCACCGCGAACCATGGGTTGAAGCCGTGGCTGGTGTGACCCTTGCGGCTTTCGAGCACCTTCATGCCTTCGTGGATGGGCTCGCGCACGAGTTGGGTTTCGGCGGCCCAGCGGCCGTTGACGTAGGTGAGCTGATAGCCGGTTCCGGCGGGCATGTACCAGGCGGCGGACTGCGCGCTCTCGATGGTCAGCGCGTGCGCCGTGCCGTTGCGCACGGTGGCGGAACGGCGGATGATGCCGTACTCGGGGTAGACGCGGTAGTGAAGAGTCACCTCGATGGGGTCGCGGATGTCTTTGAGGGAGATCTCGAGATCGTTCTGCGCGATGCGGTGCGAGACATACTCGAGCACCAGGTCGCGGTCGCCATCTTCGCGCACGATCTTGAGCGCCGGTTCGTAATAGCGCGTGCCGCCCCATCCGGGGAATTCTTCGTTCTCCATCATCTGCCGCGGGTCAAAGGAGGACAGTTCGCGGGCCGGCACGAGGGCCGGCAGGTCGGCGAGGCTCCACAAGGGGGCGCCCCAGTAAATGTTTCTCAGGGAACGGTCGGGGGCTATTCCCAGGGCGTATGAATTCTGGCTGGTGGTCAGGAGAAAGACCTGGCGATCTTCGGCGAATCGAATGGACTGGGCGAAGAGTGCGGAGGCGAGGAGCAAGAGGATCGGTACGCGGCGCATAGCGTTTTTCAGTATAGCGGCAGGCGGTCCGCGATGAGCTCGGGAGGCGGCTTTCGCGGCGCCGCGCTCCCCATGTTCGCTTTGGTAAACCGGAAGCCCGCTATCCATCCGGAAGGCAAAAAATACCCGGGGAACTCTGCACGTATAAAAACTCCCGAGTAATAACTGCGCCGGGCCGATGCCGGCGGTTCATAACGTCCTGTATCACAGGCCCAGCGGCGTTTTGCAACGGAAATGCAGTGGTTGCGGGCATGACATCGTGCGGGATTGAGCTGCTCCCCCAAGACCTGATGGAGCGCCGGATGGCGAAGGGCCTCACGCTGCACCAGATTGCGGCTGCAACCAAGATCAGTCTGCGTTATCTGGAAGCCATCGAGCGCGGTGCATTTCAGGAGCTGCCCGGGGGCCTCTACACCGAAAGCTACATTCGACAATATGCGCGAGCCTTAGACGATGTCGATGACGCCCTTTTGGATTACTACCGCAGTGTATTCGAGCCGCAGAGAGTGCAACCGGTCGCGGAGTCCGAACCCGAGTCGCGGATGGATCGCTTGCGAGGCGTGGTACATTCCATCCTCGGTTTGACCCCGCATCCTGCGTTGCCCGAGAGCAAGCACCGGGCGGCTTGAGGGCCGAGGGGTCCTGTGCCGAAAACGCGCGGCGGAGTTTTTCGCTAGAATAATAAGACCCCGAGAAAGCGAATCGAACCGTTGCCGCCCAAGCCGACGCACGTTACCGCCATATACCCAGGATCGTTCGACCCGATTACCAACGGCCATCTCGATCTCATCCAGCGCGGTTCGCGAATGTTCGACCGGCTGATCGTTTCGATTCTGTGGAACGACGCCAAAGAGCCGCTCTTCTCGGTCGACGAGCGTATCGAAATGCTTCGCGAAGTGGTCAACGTCTACCCCAACGTGGAGGTGGATTCATTCCACGGCCTCCTGGTGGACCACGCGTCCGCGCACTCGGCTACCGTCCTGCTGCGCGGCATACGGGCAATTTCGGATTATGAGTATGAGCTGCAGATGGCGCTCATGAACCGGCGGTTGCGTCCAGCCATCGAGACCGTCTTCATGATGGCCAACGAAACGTACTCGTTCATCAGCTCCCGCCTGGTGAAGGAAGTGTTCAGCCTGGGCGGGGACATCTCCGGCCTGGTGCCGCCCACCGTCGAGGCCCGGCTGCACCGCCGGCTGGCCAAGGTCGTTTAAGAGAATCTGAAGAGAAGAAGAGGAGGGCCCATGCAGGCCGTAGCCAACGCAATCGCGGAGCGCATCGCTTTGATCAGCGAATCCTCCACCATGAGAGTGGCCGCCGAGGCCACCAAATTACGAGCGCAAGGCATCGACGTCGTCGATTTCGGCGCCGGTGAGCCCGATTTCCCGACGCCCGACAACATCAAGCAGGCGGCCAAGCGCGCCATCGACCAGAACTTCACCAAGTACACGCCTGTCGGCGGCACCGCCGAGTTGAAGAAGGCCGTCTGCGAATCGCACAAGAAGGACTTCGGCACCAATTACCAGCCCAGCGAGTGCCTGATCACGGTGGGCGGCAAGCACATCATATTTAATCTCATGCAGGCGCTGATCAATCCGGGCGATGAAGTGGCGATCCCGGTGCCGTACTGGGTGACTTACAAGGACGTAGTGAATTACGCCGGCGGCAAATGCGTCTTCGTCGACACGGACGAGGCGCAAGGCTTCACGTTCACCGCCGCAATGTTGGAGCCGTATCTCACGGCGCGCACTAAGCTGATCATCATCAATTCGCCCTCGAACCCGAGCGGCGCCCTGCTGGATCGCGCGGAGTTCGAGAAGATCTTCGCCCTGGCGGCGCAGCGCGGCATCTACCTGATGACCGACGAATGCTACTGCAAATTCCTGTACGATAGCGAGCCGTTTTCGATCGCCTCGCTCCCCGGCGCCAAGGAGACGGTGCTGATAGCGGGCTCGGTGTCGAAGACCTATTCGATGACGGGCTGGCGCATCGGCTTCGGCCTGATGCCGGCGCCGATCATCAGCGCGATGGGGAAACTGCAAAGCCACTCCACGTCGAACCCCACCTCGATTGCGCAGAAGGCGGCGGTGGAAGCTCTACTCGGGCCGCAGGAATCGGTCGGCGTGATGCTGGCCGAGTATCGCAAGCGGCGCGATTTCGTAGTGGCCAAGTTGCGCGCCATCCCCGGCGTGACATGCGCCGAGCCGCGCGGGGCGTTCTACGTGTACCCGAACATCGGTGGCGCGCTAGGCAAGAACGGCATTGCGGATACGCTGGCTTTTTCCGAGCGCCTGCTCCAGGAGGCGCACGTAGCCGTGGTGCCGGGCGAAGCGTTCGGCACGGACCGCCACATTCGCATTTCCTACGCCGCTTCGATGGACCAGTTGGAGCGCGGCATGGACCGCCTGCGCCAGTTCATGGCCAAGTACTCGTAGCGGCGCGGCCAAAAAGAGAATCACGTCACATCAGTTGGCGCACGGCTGTTAATTCGCAAAGAGCCGGCCCCTCTTTATTGCACCTGGTACGGCAGGCTCACTTCCGCCGTTTTTGGTGGAAAGCAGGTGTTCGAGTTGCACGCCTGATAGCGCAGCTTGCCACTCGCCACGCCGGGGCCGGGCGGCGCGTTGGCGGCGACCTTGAAACTCGCCGTCAAAGAAAACTCGCCGGAGAAAACGGCGAGCGGCTTATCGGCGAATTCGTATTTCTCCGCCTTGGGCGGCGGGTAAGTGACTGCGCCGCCTTCGAGCGCGCCCAGCGATGTCCAGGTGAGCGCCAAGGGGATCAGATAGTCATCGGTGGGATGGTTGCTGTTGACGTGAAAGCCAGGGTCCACCTTGACGGGAATCTTGGCCTGGACGGTGGCGCCGCGCGCAGCCGCTACCTTGGACGGGTCGCCCACTTTCAAATGGCCGCTACTTTGCGCCGAGAGAGACCACAGGGCGGCCAGCGCCAGCGGAAGCCACCGTCGCGGGAACCTGCAAAAGCTGTTCGACACCATCTTCGAAGTCCTTCCTGCTGGCCAGTCCCACGTGAACCGCGGCGACCCTGCCATCTCGATCGATCAGGAACGTGGTGGGCAGCGCGTCCACGCCGCCGTACATCTGGGCGGTGAGGTCGTCGCCGACCATCACGCGGTAATTGACGCCCAGGTCGGCCAGAAACGGCTTCACCACTTCCCAGCCTTCATCGTCCATGGCCACGCCCAACACTTCAAATCCGCGGTCTTTGTTCTTCCGCTGCAGATCCATGAACCAGGGAATTTCGATGCGGCAGGGACCGCACCAGGTGGCCCAGAAATCCAGAATCACGACTTTCCCGCGGTAGTCGGATAGATGGACCACCTTGCCGTCGGCATCCTTGAGCGTGAAATCGGGCGCGGTCTTGCGGTCCTTTTCGGCCTTGAGCGTGGCCGCCTTCACTTCGGCGGAACTGCCGCAGCCGGCGGCGAACAGGCCCAGCGCCAGGACGGTACTCAAGATGGCGGAAAAACGGAAGGCGGACACGCGTGGATTCCCGCTTCAATTATATCGACAATCGTTTGCCGGCGATGTTTTGCGTGAACCAGGCTTGCCGGCGGCGGCGGAAACGGGGCGCGAGTGTGAACTCGGCATGGCTCGCGACGCCCGCGTACAGCCATGCGGCCGTATCGCAGAAACTCTCGCAACAGTATTCGCGCCAGCGCCTGGCGCGGCCGCGCACCTCCTGCGCCGTGAGCGCCCGCTTGCGCCATTCGGCCGACCAGCCCAATTCGCCGCGCGCACCGGCATGGCCCTCCGCGGCCAGCATCTTTTCGAAATCGCGGCGCAGCGGATTGCCGGCCCGCCGCCAGACGAAATGAAACCACTCGTGCACAAACACGCGTGGAAACTCGGCCCGCGTGCAGGCAATCGCTATCCGCCGGTCCCGCAGAAACGATCCGGCGTGCGCCGCGCCGTGCCGGTCCCGCAACCCCGCCACGCGCTCAATCCAAACGGGAGCGCCCGACGCTGGCGGTAATCGGCCGAACAGAGCTTCCACCCGGCGCACCAGCCAACGGTCGCTAGGCGGCACCATCACCCGCGCCACGGTTGGAACCGAATGTTTCATGGTTGTAACACTATTTCGATTGAAGCGCGGCCGGCGCCATAGTACACTGCCCACCATGGAAGAACTGCAGATCGAAATCGGCGCCGGCGCCAAGCCCGACCTGCGAGTACTTCGCCTGATCGGACCCTTCACCCTCGGCACGATGTTCGATTTCCAGAACATTGTACGCGATGGGGCGACCGCCGTCACTATCGTCGATCTGAGCGGCGTGCCGTATATGGATTCGGCGGCGCTCGGCGCGCTGCTGGGCTTTCATGTTTCCTGCCAGCGGGAAGGCCACCGGTACGCACTGACGGGCGTTTCCGGCCGCATCCGGACGCTGTTCCAGGTGGCGGGAGTGGATGGCTTTCTGGTGCGTTACGACACCACGGAGCGAGCCGAGGCCCAACTGACGGCCGGCGCGGCAGGAGCGTAGGCGCCGGGTAGGACAGACCATCGACTTTCGTGGTCTGTCATCGGTCACCAGGGCACGCCACTCTGACAGACGACCAGAACCGATCGTCTGTACTACCTACCTCCCTACTTGCCCACCTCGGCTTCGATGGCCTCCAGCTCCTTACCGGCGTCGGCCCACTTGCCGCTGCCGGCCAGCTCGCGATAGCGCCGGAGATGCTCGCGGATGCGCGACAGACGGGGATCGGGAGCGGGAGCCGGCGCCGACGATTGCGCTGCCGCCGGTTGCGCCGCGGCCTGCGCGACCAGTTGTTGCGCTCCTTGCGAAAGCTGCGCCAGCGCTTCGTCGTAGGTATCCGCGTAAATCAAGCGGTCGCCCACGGCCAGCACGATCTTTTTCAACTGCGGCATGCGGGCTTCGGTGGCCTGAATGTAAATCGGGTCCACGTAGAGAAACGTATTGCCCACCGGGAGCACCAGCGTCTGGCTGCGGATCACCTGCGAGCCCTGCTGATTCCACAAGGTGAGGTCCTTCGAGATGGTCCCATCCGAGTTGATGCGCGAGTCGATCTGCATCGGCCCGTAGATCAGCTTCTGCTTGGAGAGCAGCAGCACCACCAGGTCGCCCAGGTTGGGACCGTCGCAGCGCGCCACCATCAGGCCGATCATGTTGTCCTTGTTGCGCGGCGTGAACGGCGTCAGCAGCAGAAACTCCGCCTTGGTCTCGCCGGGCAGCGAGGCCACCACATAAGTGGGGGAAACCGCTGCGGCGCCCTCGGACTGGCCGGTGACGCGCCGCGCCAGGTCCCACAGATCTTCCTTGTTATAAAACGACTGCGGATCCAGCATGTGGTACGTGCGGTAAATTTCCGCCTGCACCTTAAAAAGCGTTTCCGGATAGCGGGCGTGGGCGCGCAGATCGGCCGGCATGGCGGAGGCAGGCAGGAAGAGGTCGGGGAAGAGGCGCTGGTAGGAGCCGATGATGGGGTCGCCGGGAGCGAAGATGTACAGGTGCGTTTCGCCGTCGTAGGCGTCCACCGTGGCCTTGACGGCGTTGCGAATGTAGTTGACTTCGCCGATGTCGCCGGCTTCCACCGCGCGCGAATACGGGTGCGCGTCGGAGGTGGTATAGCCGTCCACGATCCACACCAGGCGCCCGGCATCGGTGATCACCAGGTACGGATCGGAGTCCCATTCCAGGAAACCGGCCAGCTCGTGGAGCCGGTCGCGCACTTTGCGCAGGATCATCATGCGGCTGTTGGCGGTGAGATAGTCGGTCAGCAGAATATTAGGTTCGCCTTCCACCAGCGCTGCGGAGAGCCGCATCCAGAATGACGAAATGGGGAAGCCGCCCTTGCCTTCGTAGTGGCTGCGTTTGTTGCCTTCGCCGGACGGGTAGTTGAATTCCTCCTGCGCGGTGTTGACGAACACAGGCTCGTGGGTCACTTCGCCGTAGTAGATCTCCGGCCGCGTCAGCTTCAGGCTGGGGGTCGCGGTACGCGGCGGCGCATCCTGAATCAGCAGCACCGGCATGCCGTCGGGCGTGATCTGGCTGACCGGGGCCATCACCAGGCCGTAGCCGTGGGTGTAAATAATCTCCGGATTGATCCAGCTCTGGTGTACGTTGGGCAACTGGTTGACGTCGAGCTCGCGCGGCGATACAAATACCTGGCGGTAATGGCCGTCGATGGTGTAGCGGTCGACGTCGGTATCTTTGAAAACGTAATAGGGCCGCAGCGCCTGGATCTGGGTCACCGTGTCGTGAAAGGCGTGCACGTCCCACAGCCGCACGTTATCGAGCGTAGCCTGATTGTGCGCGATGTCGATGGGCGCGTCGGGCTGGGCATGAAACTCCACTTCGTGCACGTTCGTATCCAGGTCATAGGCGCTCCGCGTGGCGTGGATGTGGGTCTGGATGTAGGGCCGCTCGAGCGAAATCTCGTTGGGCGCCACGTAAACGGCGCTGACCAGGCGCGGCACGGCGAAAGCCAGCACCAGCGCGATGGCCATCCATGCCGCCTTCATCCAGTGTCCCAGCCACACCAGCACCGCGGCGGCGATCGCAGCCAGGATCAACAGGTATTGCATCGGGAGACCGACCTTCAGGTCCACCCAGTCGATGCCCACCATGAACGATCCGTGCTGGTTGTATACCATCTGGAAGCAGCCGAGGTAAAACTTGACCGCCAGGGCCAGCAACAGCGCCACGGCGGCGCCGCGCAGGAACCGCGACTCCAGGCCGCCTTCCAGCCGGAAGACGCTGGCGTCCATCTCGCGGGCGTTGATCAGGTCCGGAAACCGGTGGCGCAACTGCCAGCCGCGGGCGGCGATCCAGTACACCAGGATCGAGAGGATCACCAGCGCAAGGACATAACCGCGCAGCAGGTCGTAGAACGGCAGGTCGAAGAGATAAAAGGAGAGCGGCCGCGAGAAAACGGCATCGTGCCAGGCGTTGGCCGGCGCCGCCAGACCACGCGAGCCGGCGAAGCGGATGACGGTCCACGTGTCGATGGAAGAAGCGGCGATGAAATAGCCCAGCGCCAGCGCAGCGAGCGTAGTCAGGCGGGCATAGAGCGGGTGTTCGCCGAGGCGGGTGCCGGCGAATTTCAGGGCGCGGGCGTGGGCGATCCAGAGAGCGAAGAAGGCGATCGCGGTGGCCGCCGCCACCGGCGCCACGCTGTAGGTGAGCATGCTCAGCCAGGTGTGGAATTGGCCGAGCTCTTTCCACCATGCGACCTCGAGGGCATAAGACGCGACGGTGCGCGCCCCCAGCAAGAGCACCACCAGGACGACACCGGCGGCGATCAGGGCGGCAGGCGAAGCAAGACGCCGCCCGGGTCCGATTTCACGGGGCATGGCTCAAGGGTAGCACCGGCGGCGGGCGGCGGCTTGAAGTGGTAGTTTATAAGGGTGTGCGACGCAGAAGCGGCGAACCTCTCGATTCCTAATGATTCGCATGAATCTGGGCGTAGGGGGTACGCAAAGCTTTGCTCTTTCAGGAGGCTTTGTATTAGGGCACGGCTTCAGCCGTGCCGGAGGATCGGGAGAAGGGCTTGGGCTTCAGCCCCTGCGTGCTCAGTGGCTAAAGCCTTTGGCCACCGATGCGTTGCGGCATGGATAAATCCATGCCCTGATACAAAGCCGGCCGCCCGGTTCCCACTTCCGTATTGCAAACCCAGCTTATAAGGAACCGCTATGAACATCCGCAAGGCTACCGAACGTTACGAAACCTGGCTGGGCCGGCATCTGACCATCATCCGCGAGGATCTCGATTTCAAGCACCGCGAAATGCGCTCCCTGCCCTTCCCGTTTCTGCGCGCCACTTACTATCGCTGGGCGCAAACCTTCCCGGAGGTTTGCGGCGACCTGGCGCGGGCGCCCAAGGCGCTGGCGGTGGGCGATCTGCATGTGGAGAATTTTGGGACCTGGCGCGACGTGGAAGGCCGCCTCATCTGGGGCATCAACGATTTCGACGAAGCCTGGACGCTGCCCTACACGCACGACCTGGTGCGCCTCGCCACCAGTGCGCTTCTCGCGAAAATGGATTGCGATCCGAAGGCCGGTATCGGCGCCATCGTTAAGGGATATGCGGAGAGTGTGTCGGCCGGCGGGCAGCCGTTCGCCCTGGCCGAACATCATACCGCCCTGCGCCACATGGCCACCAGCCGGCTGCACGACGTGCAGGCGTACTGGCAAAAGCTGTTCGGCCTCGGCGAGTTGAAAAAGGAGCCTCCCGCCGGCGCCGTCAAAGCGATTGAGCGGATGATGCCGGGGCGGCGCCTGGAATGGCGCATCTCGCACCGGGTGGCCGGGCTGGGCAGCCTGGGCCGCGAGCGCTACGTAGCGGTTGCGCAATGGCGCGGCGGATCGGTGGCGCGGGAGGCCAAGGCGCTGGCGCCTTCGGCATGCGTGTGGGCGGCCGCGGGCAAAGGCACGGCGCCCATCCTCTACCAGAAAATCCTGGATCGCTCGGTGCGCTGCCCGGATCCATTTGTGCGCCTGCAAAGGCGGTGGATCGTGCGCCGCCTGGCGCCGGACTGCTCGCGCATCGAGCTATCCGCGCTGCCCGCCGAGCATGACATCCTGCGCCTGCTCGAAGCCATGGGCTGGGAAACCGCCAACATCCACCTGGGTACGCTGCCGGCGCGCGCGATTCTGGCGGATCTCAAGAAACGGCCGAAAGGATGGCTGTTTCAGGCGGCGCGCAAAATGGAAAAATCGGTGCTGGCCGATTTCGCCGATTATTCCGCGCGGTAGTTGGGCGCTTCCTTGGTGATGATGACGGAAGCGGTGCGCCGTCCTCTCAGGAAAATGGAAATACCACCCTGTCACGGGTTTGATTCACGGGTTTGATTTGGTGGCCAACATGCCGGCGGCGGCCAGCACGCGGCATTCACCAACTTGCCAAAAGATAACCAACTAGGTTAATCTAGTCTTGTGGAGAAACGAACGCCGCACTGTAAGCTGGCGGTCGTCAAGGCTATGATCGCGGCGGGCAAGGTCCGCACCACCGTTTCGGCCCTCGCCAGCGGCGCAGCCTTGGGGTTCGGTTTCGAGGAGATCGTCGGCATCGTCGCGGCGCTCGCGCCGAGGGACTTCCACAAGAGCATGACCACGCACACCGATCACCGGATCTGGCAGGACGTGTATCGGCCGAAAACGCGGGCTGGCGAGGTGTATCTAAAGCTCACGGTCATCGACGATGTGCTGATCGTGTCCTTCAAGGAGCTATGAAGAAAGGAGCCACGCCATGAAATGCCCATCCTGCAGCGAGAGGAAGCTTGTGCGCGACACACGCGATATCCTGTACACCTACAAAGGCGAATCGACCACGATTCCGGCCGTGCGCGGGGATTTCTGTCCTGCGTGCGGGGAAAGCGTTCTCGCCGCGGCGGAATCGAAACGGGTCGGCGCGGCGATGCTGGAGTTCAACAAGCAGGTCAACGCCTGCATTGTCGATCCCGCCTTCATCGCTCGTGTCCGCAAGAAGCTCGCGCTTGATCAGCGGCAGGCGGCCGCGATCTTTGGCGGCGGACCCAATGCTTTCTCGCGCTACGAGAACGGCAAGACCAAGCCACCGCTCGCGCTGGTGAAGCTTCTCACGGTACTCGACCGGCACCCCAAACTGCTGAGCGAGCTCCGAGCGGGGCGATAGCCGCGGTGGGGCTGAAACCCGTGACATGAAACGCGCGACACGGGTTTCCGTCAACCTCCGTGATCGCCCCTCCGACCCCCCTTCAGGCGGTATCTCCTTTCCTGCCCAAGTGCAAATGATAGCGCGGTCTGCACTGCGCCCTGCTGGCCGATTTCGCCGATTACTCCGCGCGATAGTTGGGCGCTTCCTTGGTGATGATGACGTCGTGCACGTGGCTCTCGCGCAAGCCGGCGGGCGAGATGCGCAGGAAGCGCGCTTTGTTCTGCAACTCGGCCAGGCTGCGCACGCCGCAGTAACCCATGCCGGCGCGCAGGCCGCCGACGAGCTGGTAGACCAGGTCAGCCAGCGGTCCCTTGGAAGCCACCCGGCCTTCGATGCCCTCGGGCACCAGCTTGGAACCGGGGTCCTGCTCATAGCGGTTGGCCTGGCCCTGCGACATGGCGCCCAGCGAGCCCATGCCACGATAGGTCTTGAAGGTGCGGCCCTGGAAGAGAATGGTTTCGCCGGGGCTTTCATCGGTGCCGGCCAGCAGGCTGCCGATCATCACCGTGTCGGCGCCGGCGGCAATCGCCTTGGTCACGTCGCCCGAGTACTTGATGCCGCCATCGGCCACCAGCGGCACGCCGGTGCCGCGCACCGCCCGCGCGCATTCCAGGATGGCCGTGATCTGCGGCACACCGGCGCCCGAAACCACCCGCGTGGTGCAGATGGAGCCCGGCCCGATCCCCACCTTGATGCCGTCCACGCCGAGCGACACCAGGTCTTTCGCGCCTTCGAACGTGGCCACATTGCCGGTGAGCAGTTGCACGCCGGGCTGCCTGCTCTTGATGGCTTTCACCGCCGCCATCACGCGCGACGTGTGGCCGTGCGCCGTATCGATGGCCAGCACGTCCACCTTGCGCGCCACCAGTTCCATCGCGCGCTCCAGGAAATCGCCGGTGGCGCCAATCGCCGCGCCCACCCGCAGCCGGCCCTGGCTGTCCTTGGCGGCGTTCGGATACTTCAGCTTCTTCTGGATGTCCTTGACCGTAATCAAGCCCTTCAGGTAATACTGGTCGTCCACCACCAGCAGCTTTTCCACGCGGTGCTGGTGCAGAATGGCCTCCGCCTGTTCGAGCGTGGTGCCTACCGCGACCGTTACCAGGTTCTCCTTGGTCATCACCTCGGAGATGGGAATGTCGGAGCGCGTCTCGAAGCGCAAATCGCGATTGGTTAGGATGCCCACCAGCTTGCCCGCTTTGGTCACCGGCACGCCGGAGATGCGGTAGCGCGCCATCAGCGCCCGCGCATCGGCGATCGACTGCTCCGGGTCGACCGTGATGGGATCCACGATCATGCCGCTTTCACTGCGTTTCACGCGGTCCACCTCTTCGGCCTGTCTCTCGATGGACATGTTGCGGTGGATGATGCCGATGCCGCCCTGCTGCGCCAGCGCTATCGCCAGGTGCGATTCGGTCACCGTATCCATGGCGGCCGAAACTATCGGAACGTTCAAGCCGATCTCGCGCGTCAACTGGGTTCGCGTGTCGACTTCAGACGGCAACACTTCGCTGCGGGCCGGTTCGAGCAGAACATCGTCGAAGGTGAGGCCCTCGGTGATTACGTCTTGGATCATAGGGATTTTCCCTATGATAGCGTACAGCGCCCGCCGGGCAGATCCGAGGTGGGACGGACGATCGTTTTTTGTCGTCTGTCAATGTGTCGCGCTTTGGCGAGGCACAACAGACCACCCAAGGCGATGGCGTGCGCCACCCGTCCTACTGCGTAATCGTGATATTCGCCGGCAGGCTGGGAACGCCGCCAACGAACACGATCACCGGCTGCGGCCCAGTCGCAACGCCGGCCGGGATGGTGAAGTTGATTTGCGCCACTCCCACCGACCAGCCCGGTATGCCAAGATAGGCGAACGGCTTGGCTACCTCGACGCCGCCCACGGTGATGGCTACGGCCTGCGTCGGAATCGGAACCGTGTTGGGCGCCGGAGGTTCGCCATCGGGCTCGGGCGTAATCAGACCGGTTGGACCCGGGAGCGGGTTCACCTCACCCACGCCAGTGACGTAGATCGCCACCTCGTCTCCGGCGCGGACCGAGCCGGAGCCGATCGGGCTGCTGTTGGCGCCGGTGTCGGCGTACGAAAAAATGCCCGGGGCGGCGGTGTTGACGGTGAAGTCGTACGTAATGCCGTTCGAGTTCGCGGAGGTGAACACCAGCAACTCCGCCGGACCGGGAGCGAGCTCGTAAGGAAGCTGCAGATTCACCTGGCTGGGTGAGACGTAGTACAAGGGCGCCGGGTAGGGCTGTCCCGCGCCGATCAGGTTGTAGACCAAGGCTTCGAATCCGGCCAGGTAATCCGGCAGGGGACTGATGGTGGCCGCTGCCGCCGTCTGCACAAAACTGCCCAGTCCCGAACCGTACACGCTGACGATCCCGCCCGGAGCGAATGTCTGTTGTCCGCTAGCCGCGTTGCTGACGCCGCCGATAGCCAACGGGGCGGAGGACTGGGGGCCTGCGAACGGAACGGTCATGCTGTTGTTCCACGAGTTGCCGTTCGCATCCACGCCCGAAAACGCGAAGACGATATTAACCGGCCCGTTGGACACGTCGAGATCGCGCAGGCTGTAGGGCGCCGAAATCGAGCCTTTCGCCGGAATGGCCGCGGTGCCGAACAGGGACTGTATCTGCTGCGGCGTAAAGACGCTGCCGTTGATGGTGAGCCCGGTGAGTGTGGCGCCGATGCCGGCTTCCTCGGTCAATGTCAGGTTGAAGCTCCACAGGTTGCTGGACGTCTCGTACACCGGATTCTGGTCGAGCGAAGGAACCACCACGGCCTGGGTAGCCAGCGCAGTGTTCCACGCGTGGACCAGGTTGTAAGCATCTACCGAGCCCAGCCCAGTGGCCGAATCGTAGCCCGGCCCGGCGGACCAGCCAAAGAAGCCATTGACGCAACTGGGCGAGCCGCTGACGCAGGGCACGATATTGTTGCCGTTCACGATGTCGTGGAACGCGCTGCCCTGGGTTTGCGCCAGTTGGTACAAGGCCGGATTGATGTTGCCCAAGCCGGGCCGTTTAATGGCTCCGCTGGCGGCCAGGTACTGATTGATCAGCGCCACGATGCCGGCCATACTGGGCGCGGCGCACGATGTGCCACCCACCAACTGCGCGCCCACCCCTCCAAACGTAGAGTCGCTCGAATAAATGTAGAAGGGATCGTGATAGACGGCGGCCGCGGACGAAAGGTCGGGCACGTGCCGCATTCCGTCATTCGGCGCAATCCCGTTCTGCCACGGGGGCTGCGTGAAGTAAATGCTGGCGCCGCCGCCGCCGCCAAGCAGGCCGCCACCATATGCGACATCCACCGCCGTTTCGTTCCACGCCACTTCGGGAATGTAGCCGATAGCCGCGCCGTTACGCCAGTCGATTCCGTTTCCTTCATTGAATTCCGTGCCGCCCATCGAAACGACTTCGGGAATGGAACCGGGCACATCCACCGCCAGTCCGGCCTGGGCCACGGTATCGCCCTGGTCGCAATCGGCGGCGGCGGCATCGCCCGCGGCGGCCAGCATCGTGATGCCTTCCAAGGCGCCCTGCTGCGCGTAGCCGCGGAACGTATCCAGACTGGCAAAATCGGCCTGCTCGCAGCTGCCGTAGCTCATGCTCAGCACTGGCGCGAGGTTTTCCGCGATGGCATACTGGGCCGACGTCCACACGTCACCCGAATACACGAAAATAATCGTGGCACCGGGTGCCACCGCCCCCGACCATTCGATGTCCAGGTCGGACTCCCCCTCGTCCCCCGGCGAAAACCCGGGATTCCCGCCGTTGGGGTAGTTTGAGTTTCGGGGCACCTGCACCAGCGTCAGTTTCGCTGCGCCCAAGCCGAAGTGGTTGCGAAAGTTGGTGATGTCTTGCCTGACGATCTCCGATTGTCCTACGACCACGATCGACTGACCGGCGCCATTGATGAGGGTGCCATTGACGCTCTCGGTGTAGAGCGGTTTCACGTCATAGATGGTGGCAAAATCGGGGGGCCCGACTACCGTCATGCCATCCAGGATCGATCGAGGCTGCGCTTTCTTGAGATGCGGCTTGAGCCGGAAATTGGTGAGCCCGCGAATCCCGGATACCAGCCCGGCCACCGCCGCCGGAATCGAGGGGTTGGTCGCGTTGGCGTAGTGCGTCTCTCCGTCCACGGTGTAGCGGTGAATCTGGGTGTGGAACGCGCCAGCGACCTGCTGCGCCGTGCCGCTGAACAAGACGAAGTTGCGGGAGCGTGCCACGTAGCTCACCGAAAAGCCCTGCGATTCCAGCCACGACGTGATCTTCGCCAAATCGCCGGCGCTGGTCCCAAAGCGGTCGGCATACTGTTCTGGCGTGAGCCACTGGCGAAAACTCGGCGACCTCGGATCCTGCTGCGCCAGCAGCAACTGGTTCAGGTCCGCCTGCTGCGCCGCCGAAGGCTTCAGCGTCAGGGTCATCCCGGAGATGGGGAGGCTGCCCTCCACCGGCCCGGCGTTATTTTTCGCATTGGCCAACCGATGCACCAGCCCGGTTAATACCACGGACTGGTTATTATCGATGCGCGCGGTGATGCGGTCCGGCTGCGCCAATAGGGTAGGCAACGCCGCTCCCAGGATGGCCCAGAGGGCGAGACAACAGTGTGGCTTGTTCATAGAAAGTACTCGTTTGTTAGTAGGTTACGGACAGCTCTCCGGGACGCAGACAACCAATTAGACGCGACGTGACACCCGCCCGGTTACGGTAAACTACGCGCTGCATACGGAACGCTTAGCAATTACCAGACCATTAACTCGGCCGGCGCCCCGGTTTCGCAGCCGATCACACGGGCGGCGGAGGCCTGACTGACGGAAACCTCCACATACCCGGAGCTGCCCACGATCAGAAACAGCTCGGCCGAAGAGCACTCCGCATAGTTGCGCGCCACCACGCTAACCTGTTGAGGGCCAATCGTCAGGCTGACGTTGCGCGTCTCCAGATCCGGAAAGTCGCTGGCGTGGAAATTGGTGACGATGTTGCCGAAGCGGTCGATGTGGAGAATCTGCCCGCTCCAGGTTCGCTTGCCGCTGCGCTGCGGCTTGAGAAAGGCAGGCCGCAGGTAGTCGTCAATCCGCTTACCGAGGCGCGGCGCAGCCAGGCCCGCCGCCAGGTGTGCCGCCACCGGGGCGAAGATATCGCGGCCGTGAAAGGTGCGGCTGACGGGCTGGCGGAAATAGCGCTGGTTCGAAATGGCCCGCGCCTTGTGCGGCTGGGCGGCGTAGATCATGGCCAGCACCCCATTATCCGGCGCCACGAAATACTGCCCGGCGGCTTCCACCAGAATCGGCCGCCGGGCGGAGCCCACACCCGGATCCACCACCGCCGCGTGCACGGTTTTGGGCGGGAAACAGGAGCACGCCTGGGCCAGCAGGAAGGCGCCTTCGGAGATCTGAAAGGGCTTCACCTGGTGGCTGATATCGACGATTTGCGCCTGCGGGCAGATGCCCAGGATGACGCCCTTCATGGCGCCCACGTAGTGATCCTGGAGACCGAAATCCGTGGTGAGGGTAACGATCGGTTTGCGCATTGCTAAAATGGGATCAAGTGCAGCACTCGTATTTCGACCACAACGCCACCACTCCCGTCGCGCCCGAAGTTCTGGAAGCGCTGGTTTCGTGTCTCGATCAAGTGTATGGTAACGCCTCGAGCATCCACCATTTCGGGCAGGCGGCGAAACGGCGGCTGGAGGCGGCGCGGCGCCAGGTGGCGGAGCTGATCCACGCCGATTCGAGCGAGGTGGTGTTCACCTGCGGCGGCACCGAAGCCGATAACCTGGCGGTGCTGGGCGCGGTGCGCGCGGCCCATTCTTCCTCTGGGGGCGCGGCGAAGCACGTCATCGCCAGCGCCATCGAGCATCCGGCCGTGCTGAGCGCGTGCGCGCAGTTGGAGCTTGAAGGCGTCGCGGTAACCCGGGTGCGGGTGGGTTCGGCGGGAGTGGTGAACCCGGATGATGTGCGCGCCGCGCTACGCCCCGGGACCGTGCTGATTTCGGTGATGCACGCGAACAACGAGCTGGGCACCATCCAGCCGATCGTCGAAATCGGCCGCATCGCCCGCCAGGCCGCGGTTCCGCTGCACGTGGACGGGGTGCAGGCGTTGGGCAAAATCCCGGTGGACGTTTCCGCGCTGGGCGCCGACCTGTACAGCATGAGCGGCCACAAACTATACGCACCCAAGGGCGTGGGCGCATTGTACGTGCGCAAGGGAACCCGCCTGGCGCCGCTCGCGTTCGGCGGGCACCAGGAGCGGGAGCGGCGGCCGGGCACCGAAAACGTGCCGGGAGCGGTGGCGTTCGGCGCCGCGGCCGAGCTGGCTGGCCGCAACCTGGCAGCCGATTCCGAACGCCTCGCCGGGCTGCGCGACCGCTTTGAAAACGCGGTGCTCGGACGCATCTCCGGCGCCCGAATCAACGGCGCGCGCTGGAGCCGCACGCCCAACACCAGCAATCTCCAGTTCGATGGCGTGGACGGGGAAGCGCTGGTGATCGCACTCGATTTGCGCGGCTTCGCCGTTTCCACCGGCGCCGCCTGCTCGAGTGGCGCCATCGCGCCATCGCACGTGCTCACCGCCATCGGCCTCGACGCGGATAGCGCCCGCTCCAGCATGCGCTTTTCGCTCGGCCGCGCCAACACCGCCGCCGAAGTGGATTCGCTCGCCGGGGCGCTGGAAGCCTCGGTGGCGCACCTGCGCCGCATCTCGGTCCATGCCTGAGCTTGCATCCATGAAGGACGAAGCGCCCATTGCGGTGGCGATGTCGGGCGGCGTGGACAGCTCCACGGTGGCCGCGCTGCTGGTCCGCCAGGGAAAGAGCGTGGTCGGGTTGACCATGCAGCTTTGGAACCAGCGGCGGTTGCCCGAGCTGGCGACCGATGCTCCAACCGGCCGTTGCTGCTCGATCGAGGATGTCTACGATGCCCGTCGCGTAGCCGAGCAGATCGGCATCCCCTACTACGTGGTCAACTTCGAAGAAGAGTTCGAGGCGCGCGTGGTGAAGCCGTTCGTGGCCGAGTACCTGGCCGGCCGTACGCCCATCCCCTGCACGCTGTGCAACAACTACATCAAGTTCGACCGTTTCCTCGAGATGGCCGATGCGGTGGGGGCCTGGCAGGTAGCCACCGGCCACTATGCCCGCGTCCACTACGATGCCGCCAGCGGCCGCTACCAGTTGCTGCGCGCGGTGGATCCCGCCAAGGATCAGACTTATTTTCTGTTCGGCCTCACCCAGCCGCAGCTTGCCCGCACGCTGTTTCCGCTCGGTGAGATGGCCAAGCCCGCCGTGCGCGAGCTGGCACGGACCTTCAACCTGGCGGTGGCCGAAAAGGGCGACAGCCAGGAAATCTGTTTCGTGCCCAACGGCGATTACGCGGCGTTCCTGAGCGCCTACATGAAGGAGACCGGCGTCGAAGAACCGGGCATGCGCGGCCAGATCGTGGCGACCGACGGCCGCGCGCTGGGCGAGCACCAGGGCGTGCATCATTTCACGGTGGGCCAGCGGCGCGGCTTGGGGCTGGCCACCGGCGAGCCGCTCTACGTGATCCGCACCGATCCATCCACGCAGCGGGTCACCGTGGGAGGGGACGCGGAGCTATGGCGCAGGAGTTTTTTCGCGCGTGAGGTGAATTGGGTTTCGACGCCCGAACCCGAGGGGCCGCTGGGCGTGTCGGTCAAAATTCGCAACAAGCACCAGGCCGCCCCGGCGACGCTCCATCCGACGGCCGAGCCGGGACGCGTCGAGGTCGAATTCGCCGAGCCGCAGCGCGCCGTCACTCCCGGCCAGGCGGCGGTTTTCTATGACGGCGATCTGGTGCTGGGCGGCGGCTGGATCGAATAGAGCCGCCAGTGTTGGCAGGCGACCGCCGATGGCCTTGCAGATAGTGGGGCAGGCGCTTCCGCCTGCCAACCGCTTTCGTCACACTCGCTACTGCGTCTTCGCGGGGAACATGGCCGGCTGCGGCGGGTTGGCGGTTTTGACGACGTCCTGCTTGGTCGGCAGTTGCGAATTGTCCCAGCCGCCGCCCAGGTTCACCACCAATTGCACGCTGGCTTCCAGACGGCGCGTCAACAGATCGATCTGGGTTCTCTCGGCGGCCAGCGCGGTGCCCTGTGCGGTCAGCACGGTGAGATACGCCGTAGTGCCGGCCTTGTACTGTGCGGTGGAGACCGCCAAGGCGCGGCCGGCGGACTTGACGGACTCATCGGCGACCACCGATTCGTCCGCCAGGATGCGCAACGTGGAAAGGCTGTCCTCCACCTGCTGGAACGCCGTCAGCACGCTCTGGCGATAAGCGGCTACGGCGGCATCGTAGGCGGCCAGGTTTTGGGTAACCTGCGCGCGGCGGCGGCCGGCGTCGAAAATGGTTTCGGCCAGCGTGGGGCCGACCGAAAAGAACCGGCTCGGCCAGCTTATCCAGGTGGTGATGCGCGAAGCCTGCAAGCCGGCCGTGGCGGCCAGCGTGAGCGCTGGAAAGAAGGCCGCCTGCGCGATGCCGATCTGTTCGTTGGCGGCGGCCGCCAGGCGCTCGTTGGCGGCGATGTCGGGGCGCCGCTCGAGCAGCGCGGACGGCAGCGCAATGGGCACCGCCGGTGGCGGCGAGGTCAAGCTTTTGGCGCTAACGCTAACCGCCGAGGGCGGCTGGCCGGCGAGCACCGCGATGGCGTGCTCCATCTGCGCGCGTGTCACGCCGAAATCGACCAGCTCGGTCTGCGCCGCGTAGAGCTGCGCTTCCGCCTGGGCCACATCCAGGTCGGAAGCAATGCCACCGCGGAAGCGGTTGTGCGTCAGGTCCAGGTACTCCGCGTAGGATTTGACGGTGCGCGTCAACAGGTCGATATCGCCATCCAGGCCGTGCAAGGCAAAATAATCCTGGGCCAGCTCGGATTGGTAGAGCAGCCGGGCGTTCTCCAGGTCCGCGGCCGAAACTTGCGCCTGGGCGGCGGCGGCCGTTATGCTGCGCCGGATGTTGCCCCACAGGTCCGGCTCCCAGGAGGCGCTGATGGGCAGGCTGAACGAGCTACGCACTCCGGGCAGAGCGCCCGTATTCGGCGAGTTGCGCGACTCGGTGATGGAAGGCGCGGTGGACACGGACGGGTAGAGCCCGGAGCGGACGATCTTCACCGCCGCCACCGCCTCGCGGTATTGCGCCTCGGCCTGCAACACGCTCTGGTTGTCGATTGCCACCCGCTCTTCGAGCGCGTTCAGATCCGCATCGTTATAAATCTCCCACCACTTGCCCTTCAACTGGCCGTCGTTGGGCTGCGCCTGCTTCCAGTCCTGCGCTTCCTTGAAGTCCGCCGGAGGCTGCTCCTTGAACGCGGGCGGCACCACCGCGGCCGGCCGCTGGTACCTGGGTCCGGGCGTACATCCGGCCAACGCCAGCACGCCGGCCAGCGCCGCCACAACCGATGGCTTCATGCGTCGCATTGCGTGTCTTTCAAGCCTCCGATCCGATCACTTGAGCTTCGCGCCCGCGCACCCGGTTCCACCAGTGCTGCAAGCGGTCGAAGTAGAGATAGACCACCGGCGTGGTGAAGAGGGTGAGCGCCTGGCTGAGCACCAGGCCGCCGATGATGGTGATGCCGAGCGGGCGGCGCAGCTCCGATCCCACGCCCCGGCCGAAGGCCAGCGGCACGGCGCCCAGCATGGCCGCCATGGTAGTCATCAGGATCGGGCGGAAGCGCAGCAGGCAGGCCTCGAATATGGCGTCGCGCGCACTCTTTCCTTCCAGTCGCTCCGCCGCCAGGGCGAAATCGATCATCATGATGGCGTTCTTCTTGACGATACCGATCAGCAGAATGATGCCGATCATGGCGATCACGCTCAAATCCGTGTGGGTAACGGTCAGTGCCAGCAGCGCTCCCACCCCCGCCGAAGGGAGCGTGGAAAGAATCGTGATGGGATGAATATAACTTTCGTAAAGGATGCCGAGCACCAGGTACACAGTGAGCAGCGCGGCGCCGATGAGGATGGGCTGGTTGTTCAGCGACTGCATGTAAGCCTGCGCGGTTCCGGCGAACATGGTCTGAATGGTGGGCGGCAGCCCGACCTTTTCGGCGGCGGCCTCGATGGCGTCAACCGCGTCCCCCAGCGCCACGCCCGGCCGCAGGTTGAACGAAACCGTGATGGCGGGAAAGAGGCCCTGGTGGTTGACCGAGAGCGGAGCGGTGGCCGGAGCGAACTGGGCGAAAGCGCTCAGCGGCACCTGGGCCCCGGAAGGCGCCCGCACATAGATGTTCCGCAGGATATTCGGGTCCTGCCAGTAGATCGGCGCCACCTCCATCACCACGTGGTACTGGTTCAGTGGCTTGTACATGGTCGAGACCTGGCGCTGTCCGAAGGCGTCGTACAGCGTGTTGTCGATCAACTGCGGCGAGATGCCGAAACGCGCCGCGGTGGTGCGGTCGTAAGTGACCAGCGATTGCAGGCCGCGGTTCTGCTGGTCGCTGTTGACGTCGACGATAATCGGGATTTTGGATATTTCCTGGAACATGCGCGGCGCATACGCGTTCAGATCGTCCAGGTTGTCGCCGCGCATGGTGTACTGATACTGCGCCGCGCTGTTGCGGCCGCCGACGCGGATGTCCTGGTTGGCCTGCAGGTACAGGGTGGCGCCCGGAATCCGTCCCAGCTTGGGCCGCAGCCGCGCAATCACCAGGTCGGCCGAGATTTTGCGCTCGGCCAGCGGCTTCAGCGCGATGAACATGCTGCCGGTGTTGGTGGACCCGCCGCGGCCGCCACCGGTAAAGCCGTTCACCGCGTCCACCGCCGGATCGGCGGCCACGATGTTCACCATTGGCAGCAGGATCTTGTTCATGGCCTGGAACGAGGTGTCCTGGTCGGCCAGGATCTGGCCCGAGAGGCGGCCGTTATCCTGCTGCGGGAAGAAGCCCTTGGGCACTTTTATGAACAGCCGCACGTTGAGGGCGACCGTCCCGAGCAGCACGCACAGCGTGATGAACCGATGGCGCAGCACGAATTGGAGCGCGTTGCCGTAAGCGCCGATCACGCGCTTGAAGCCCCGATCGGTGATGTTGTAGAGCCAGCCGTGCTCGGTGTGCTCCTTCAGCATGTGGGCGCACATCATCGGCGTGGCGGTCAGGGACACCACCATGGAAACGACGATGGCCACCGAAAGCGTCACCGAGAATTCGCGGAACAGGCGGCCCACCACGCCGCCCATCATCAGCAGGGGTAGGAAAACGGACACGAGGGAAATGCTGATTGTCATCACCGTGAAGCCGATTTCCTGGGCCCCCTTGAGCGCAGCCGCAAAGGGCTTCATTCCCATTTCCAGGTAGCGGGTGATGTTTTCGATCACCACGATGGCGTCATCCACCACGAAGCC
>JBEKKO010000048.1:0-33393 GCA_050010695.1 Bryobacteraceae bacterium | reverse complement strand
GTGAAGAAGGGATTGAAGATCTTGTCGATGTCCTCCTCGGGAATGCCGGGACCCTGATCTCGAACGCAAATCATCACAGATGAGTCCTTCTGCCGAGCTGATAGTACGATCTCGCCAGGGGCTGCCATCGCCTGGACGGCATTGATTGTAAGGTTCAAGATGACCTGCTTCATCTGTTCCGGATCACACTCGAACGGGGGCACTGACAGCGGAACATCCTTGCGAATCGTGATTCCCTTTTGTTGGGCGGAATGGTTCGTGAGGTTGATGATCGCATCCAATAGCCGGCCGGGCTCCGTAGGCTGGAATTCGGGCTTCCGTGGGCGCGCAAAGTCCAGCAGGCTTGTAAGCAGACGATTCAACCGCTGGATTTCTTTGTGAATGATTGCGAATGAACCTCTGCGCATCTCCTCTGGCGTTTGGGGGGATTCGATCAGGTTCGCGGCTCCGTCAATGCTCGCCAGCGGGTTGCGAATCTCGTGTGCTAGACTCGCCGAGAGCTGGCCTATCGCCGACAGCCGGTCCGCCCGTTTGACCTGCTCAAAGCTGTCCTGGAGGTCGCGGTTTGCTTTCGCCAGTTGCTCTGAAGTTGCCTCCAATTCCATTCGTTGTTTTCTTCCCCGATCCGCCAAAACACCCGTGACCGTTCCCACCAGGAAGAAGACAATGATCTCGGCGTATTGATTCATGGCGTAGTCGGGCATGTGGTGCCAGGCGTGAAGGATGTGGGGAATGTAGCAGCAGGCGGAAATCGCAGATGCCACCAGACCGCCGCGCCAGCCGAAGTAGATGGCGGCATAAATGATCGGCAGGTAATAGAGCCGCTGGAATAGGTTATGCCAGAGGATGAGCGAGGGAGACGTCAGATAGTGCAGGGCCGTCGCGACCGCAATGCCGACCGCCACCACGATGATGCGCGCAAGTACTTGTCTGTCTTTCACTTGTTTCTACTCGGGCGCCGCTGCTACTGCCGGGACGAGAGCCGCTGCCACAGGTCCTTGTTGCGCAAATTCCTAACGGAGCGCGGCGCGAACGTCGTTTGACAGAGCAGACTATCGCAGTGGGTCAACGCGACACTGCTCACATCAATTCCCCGGCCCCGCGGTAGGGTACCCCTGCCACAAATACTCCAGAGCCTCGGGCAGGGTCTGTTGTTTCACGGCGCGGTCGGTGTGACCGGCGTTGCGCGCAAATACAAACTGATAATGATAGCCTTTGGCGGCCAGCGCTTTGGCCATGTTCTCATTAGCCACAACCCAGTCGTGCATGTTGTCGCGCATGACATTCGGATTAAAAAGGTCCCTGTCGCCGACTTCCATCCAGATGCGTAGCGGCTTGGCCGGGGTGTTGGGGATGAGGTGCTCGAGAAACTCCCATGCGCCGTGGGGAGTCTGCGGGTCTGACGGCCACTGCTGGTTCACATAGGTGCCTGAGTAAGTGAGAACGCGGTGGTAAAGCTCTGGGTGATACCACGCCATGATCAAGGCGCACGAGCCGCCGGAACTGCCGCCCATGGTCGCCCGGCCCTCGGGATCGTGAGTCAGTTTCACGTTGCATTGCTTCTCGACGAGCGGCAGCACTTCTTTCTCGACGAACTCCGCGTAGCGGCCCGACATGGTGTCGTATTCCAGGCCGCGCTCGCTTCCCTGGGCGTCGCCGCTGCCGTTACCGATGGAGATGGCAATCATCACGGGCACCCGGTGCTGGGCGATCAGATTGTCGAGGGCCGTGAACAAAGCCCGGTCAGGTCCGTCCGCCCCGACGATGAACGGCGCGGCCGTGCCGGGGACGTATTGTTTGGGGACATAAACGGCCACTCTGCGAGTGTAGGGAGCGGGGTGGCTGGTGGTGACCACCAACTTGGCGGGGTCGGCGGGGTCTGCCTGGCCGAAGGTATTGGCCTCGCGCGCGATGCCTGGATAGATCTTGCTGTCGGCCGATTCCATGGTGAAGGTGAAGACCGCTCCCTGCGGCACACCTTCCTGCGCGGTCATCTCCGGTGCGGGGCTGTGGGTGGGGCCGAGGATGAAGTTTCCGTCCTCCTTTGCCGGAGCGTTAGCGCCGTCAGGTAAGTCCTTCGCCGTGACATAACCGGGCGTGTTCGGATCGCGGGCCGGCGGCGCCGGGCGTGCGGCCGCGGCCGGAGCTTGGGCCGTTGCGGGATATGCGCCAGTCATCAGGCTGATCAGGAACGCGATGTTCAGAAGCCGGAACATTAGGGACTCCTTCTCCTCTTAGCGATGTCAATTCCAGTGCAACGGAGAGCCTTCAAGGCACCGGTACCAGCAGGGCTTCGCCGGCGAACGCCGTGATCTTCTCTATCGTACCCTCAGAAATGGTCGCGGCGGACGTCGAGATTCTTCTTGGCCGTGTCTATAAGGCCGTCCAACGTCGTATTGAGCGCCGTGTAATCGTCGTGCTGCGATGTCCCGTACTGGAGGGGTCGTATTGCCGGCCTTGCAGTTGGCAACGATGGCAAACGGCAGGTCGTGGTTCGGGAATTGACCGCGGGGGCGATTGAACCGCGGCGGCGAGCTGCGCGTCGTAGGGGAACATTGGGGACTATTATAGACCGCCGGCCTGCCCGTTCGATTATCCTTACTGGTATGAAGATCGGTTTCATAGGACTGGGCCGTATGGGTTCCGGCATGGCGCGCAACCTGCTTCGCGCCGGCCATGAGTTGGTCGTCTTCAACCGCAGCCGGGATAAGGCGGAGGCCCTGGCCGCGAGCGGCGCCCATATCGCCGATTCCCCGGCCGGCGTCTGTCGCGAATCGGAGGCCGTCATGACCATGGTCGCCGACGATCGTGCGGCCGAACAGATCGTCTTCGGCGAAAACGGCATCGCCTCCGCGCTTCCCGCCGGCGCGATCCACATTTCGTGCAGCACCATCGGCACCGCACTCGCCAGGCGTCTCGCCGCCGAACACGACCGGCGCGGGCAGGGGTATTTGAGCGTCCCCGTTTTCGGCCGTCCGGAAGCCGCCGAAAGCAAGAATCTCCTCGTGGTTGCCGCTGGTCCGCCGGAACTCGTGGAGCGCTGCCGGCCCCTGTTCGACGCGATCGGGCGCCAGACATTCGTGGTTGGCTCCGATCCTGCGCAGGCCAATACCGCCAAGCTGTGCGGAAACTTCATGATCGCCGCCATGCTGGAGGCGTTCGGCGAGGCCTTCGCCGCGCTGCGCAAGGCCGGCGCCCCTCCCCACGCCTTCCTGGAGATTATGAGTACGTTGTTCGGCTCGCCGGTCTATGCGAGTTACGGACGTTTGATTGTCGAGGAAAAGTTCTCGCCGGCCGGGTTTGCGGTGCGCCTGGGGCTCAAGGACGTCCTCCTGGTGCTCGAAGCGGCTGAGGAACTGGCCGCGCCGATGCCGCTCGCCAGCCTCATTCGCGATCATTTACTCTCGGCCATGGCACACGGACAAGCCGATCTGGACTGGTCGAGTTTCACCCGCGTTGCCGCGCGCAGCGCCGGCATCGGGTAGAGTACGGAGGCGGTCGCAGATGAAGGCCGCTCTGACACTCCTATCGCTGTTCTGTTTTCTGCCCGGAATCCAAGTCCCTCGGCCGCAGCTCGAATTAGACCACGCCGTGAGGCCGCTTACACCCTATGCTCTTCGCGGACGATCTTGCGGGGGCTGCCGTGCCAACTGGGGCTCCAATCCTTGGGCGGGACGATGGTGTCCAGGCGTTCGAGTTGATCGATGCCCTTGAGGCGGTGGAAGATGAGCTGCCAGGCGCAAGGGCGGCCGCCGTCCACCTCGCACCCGGTTTCGGTCGATCCGCCGCAGGGACCGTTCAGCAGACGCTTGGCGCACCGGGTCACCGGGCAGATGCCGCCGAATTCGGCCAGCATGCAGTCGCCACAGCCCAGGCACTTCTCCGTCCAGACCGCCTGTTCCTCGAGAATCCCGAGAAACTGCGTGTTCAGCGCGGGGTAGACCGGTTTAGTGGGGAATCGCTCGGCGATCGCCTGTACGCCCGCGCCGCAGCCGAAAGACACGATGGCGTCGGCTTTGGCCGCCGGTCCGGCGAGGTCCTTGATGAACTCGTTCTCGCACTGGCGTTCAATCGTGATCTGGGTGAGTTCGATAGGCTTCCCTTCGATCTTGCGAGCCATGCGGACGGCATAGGAGGCGATCCCTACCTCGCGCTCGCCGCCGGCCAGGCACACCGTGACGCAGGTTCCACAGCCCACAAAAAGGACCTTGCGGTGGGGCGCAACGAGGTTTTTGAGTTCGGTAACGGACTTGGGGGAAGCGACTATCATGACTCTCCTGCACTTTCTTTCCGGCTGGACGGTTTCAGCGGACTGGGGCCCAGCGCACGGACGGTTTCGACGATCTCCTCGACGCGCTCGACGAACGTGGGCGCCATGGCGGCCGAAAGGTTCACCATCTTGAGCCGCTCGGCGCCGATGCCGATTTCATCGAGAATCTCCCGGATGCGGCCGGTGTGCTTGCGCGCGCGCAGATTGCCCTCCAGGAAATGGCAGCCGCCTTCCAGGCATCCGGCCACCAGAATCCCGTCGATGCCCTTCTCGAAGGCGTCGAGGACATGTTCCATTTCGATCTTGCCCGTGCACGGCGTGTGGACGATGCGCACGTTGACGGGATACTGCATGCGCTTGGATCCCGCCAGGTCGGCTGCCGCGTACGCGCAGAAGTTGCAGCAGAAGGCGAGGATCCGCGGCTCCCAGCGCGTGGCAGGAGCCGCGCTCACGATTTCTTGCCCGTTCGACTGAATCATGCGTTCACTCCGGCGACGAGCAACTCGTCGAGCATCGCCACCAAGGCCTCGTCTTCCTGGTGCTGGAGGACGATGGTCCTGGCTGGGCAGGCCGCTGCGCAGCTTCCGCACCCCATGCACTTGGCGCTTTGGATTTCGGCCTTGTTGAGGTTGTTGATCGCCGGCGCCCCATACGGGCAAACCTTCACACAGGTGGCGCAAGCGACGCAATTCGCCGGGTTGACCCGGGCGACCTGGCCGGGAACCTCCAGGTGAGTTTTGGACAGGATGGTGGCCGCCCGCCCCGCCGCGGCCTGAGCCTGTGCAATGGTCTCGTCGATGAATCGGGGCGAATGTGCCAGCCCGCAGAGGAACTCGCCCTCGTTCGCCAGATCCACCGGGCGGAGCTTCGGGTGGGCTTCCAGGAAGAAGCCGTCCGCCGTCAGGGCGCTGCGCAGCAGCATCGAAAGCGCCGGGTTGTCCGCCGCCGGAGCGATGCCGGTCGAAAGCGCCAGCAGGTCCGGCCGCAGCACCAGGTCCCGATTGCTCCCGATATCGTGGACGGTGACTTTGAGCCGGCCGCCCTCCTCGGTCACCACCGGGTCGCTCTGGTCCGGATAGCGGACGAACAGCACCCCGGCCTCACGGGCCTTCTGATAGTACAACTCGCGGAACCCGTAGGTGCGGATGTCGCGGCCCAGCACAGCCACCTTGGCCTGCGGCAGGAGGCGCTTGATCTCCAGCGCATTTTTGACCGCTTCCGAACAGCAAATCCGGCTGCAATAGGGGTGCTTGTCGTTACGGCTTTCGACGCATTGAATCATGACCACGGTGGGATCCCGCTTGCCGGCGAGTTCCGGCGGCAGGTTTCCGCCTTTGAGCGCAGCCTCGAGCGCGGCCTGCGTGGTCACGTGCGGGTTCTGGCCGTGGAGGTACATGGCGGTCTCTCTCCGCTGCCCGCCAACCGCTACGATCACGACTCCGTGGCTGATCGGCTGTTCGCGCCCGTCCATTCTCAGCACACTCTTGAAATTGCCGACGTGGCCGCTAATCGCGGCGGGCGTGGCGTTCAAGTGCACGGTGATCTTTTCGTGAGACTGGACCCGGGCCACGAGCTGGCGGAGGTACGTCTCGACGTCGGCGCCTTCCAGCGTGCCGTGGACGCTCCGCAGCAGGCCGCCCAACTGCGGCTCTTTCTCCGCCAGGTGCACGGCGAACCCCTGGTCGGCGAGGCCCAGGGCCGCGGTCATGCCGGCCAGACCGCCGCCGATCACCAGGGCCGATGCCGTCACCGGCAAGCGGCCCGTCGGAAGGGCTTTCACGTGCCGCGCCCTGGCAATCGCCATGGATGTCAGTTCCAGCGCTTTCGCCGTGGCTGCCTCGGGGTCGTCCTTGTGGACCCAGGAGCACTGGTCGCGAATATTGGTCATGGCGAAGAGATATTGGTTCAGCCCGCTCTCGCGGAGCGTCTCCTGGAACAGCATCTCGTGAGTCCGCGGCGAGCAGGAGGACACCACCAGGCGGTTGAGCCTGTGCTTCGCGATCATGTTCTTGATGTGCTGCTGGTTGGTGTCCGAGCAAGTGTACAGGTTGGCTTCGGAGTGGCAGACGTGGGGCATGCCGGCGGCTTTATCGGCCACCTGTTTCACGTCGATGACCGAAGCGATGTTGTGGCCGCAGTGGCAGATGAACACGCCCACGCGCGGGCTCTCGTCGGTGATGTCCCGCTCCCAGGGGTATTCGTGGTGGAGGACCATGGTGCCGCGGGAAGGCGCGAGCTGGCCCATGGCGCAGGAGGCGGCCGCGGAAGCCTGGGCCACCGATTCGGGAATGTCCTTGGGTTCCTGGAACGCCCCGGCCACGTAGATGCCCGGTTTGGATGTCGCCAGCGGAGAGAGCCGCTCGGTCCGGCTGAAACCGAACTCGTTCAACTCGACCCCCAGGTGCGTGGCCATTTCCTTCACGCCGGCGGAGGGCCGCATCCCGACGCTGAGCACGACGAGGTCGAAATCCCGCTGCTGTTCGGCGCCGTCCTGGTCGAAGTAGCGAATGCGCGGTGTCTTGTCGCCGGGCATCTCGACCACCCGGGAGGGGATGGCCCGGATGAACTTCACCCCGTGCTCGTCGCGGGCGCGGTTGACGTAGCTGTCGAACTCCTTGCCGAACGCCCGCACGTCCATGCAGAAGATCGAGATTTCGAGTTTCCGCCCATGCGCGTGCTCGAGCGCGACCATCGCCTCTTTGGTGGCGCTCATGCAGCAGATGGACGAGCAGTAGCCTGCGCCGCGGGCCGCATCGCGGCTGCCCACGCATTGGATGAACGCGATGCTGTTCACCGCACCGCCATCCGAGGGGCGCTCGATGAGACCGCCGGTAGGACCGGCCGCGGAGAGCATGCGCTCGAACTGGACGTTCGAGAGCACGTTCGGATAGCGCCCGTGGCCGAACTCGCCGCGCAGCGACGCCTGGAACTCCTCGAAGCCGGGCGTGAGAATCACGCTGCCGACTTCGATCTCACGTTCTTGCGCCTGCTGATCGTGGCAGATGGCGCCGGGCGAACAAGCCTTCACGCACTCCATGCACTCGCTGCACAGGCCGCACGCCAGGCAGCGTTTGGCTTCGGCAATGGCCTGCTCGGCGGTGTAGCCCCGGTTGATCTCGGTGAAGGCGCGCCGCCGC
Source organism: Bryobacteraceae bacterium (assembly GCA_050010695.1). Classification (GTDB taxonomy): domain Bacteria; phylum Acidobacteriota; class Terriglobia; order Bryobacterales; family Bryobacteraceae; genus Bog-375. Next base: position 25,986 of record JBEKKO010000048.1, on the reverse strand, counting down.
GTGGCCATGTCCGTCTGCGCCATTTTGACGCGATCTTCCCGCGGCGCTCCCGGCTTGGGATTGCGAGCCGACGCGGCCGGCGCGGGGGCCGCTGTCGCATTGGCCGGCTTGCCGCCGCGAAGGTAAGCATCGATGGCTTCGGCCGCCAGGTGGCCCTGTCCCATCGCGTCGGCGATGGAAGCCGGACCCAGCACCGCGTCTCCGCCCGCGAAGATGCCGGCGACGCTGGTGGCCAGCGTGCCCTTTTCGGCGGCGATCCGGCCGCTCGATCCGGTGGCCACGCCCATGCCCGCCGAGTCGATGGCCTGGCCGATGGCTGCGATCACGGTGTCCGCTTTGAGGACGGTGGTCTGCGATTCGTCGAAGCGCGGCTCGGTCCGCCTGGTCGGGCCGGACCCGGCGATGCGCGGGTGGAACGCGATGGCGGAGGCCTTTCCGCCCACCGTCTCGATCCGGGCTGGTCCCAGATCGGTGTGGAACACCACGCCTTCTTCGAGGGCTTCGGCCGCTTCCCAGGGATGGGCCGGCATCTCCGCGCGGCTCCGGCGGTAAGCCACTGTGACCGATTGAACTCCGGGCAGCCGGCGCGCGCAGCGGGCCGCGTCCATCGCCACATCGCCGCCGCCAATGATGACCACGTTGGGGCCGATGGCCGGCGCCTTCCCGTTGTTGACCTGGTAGAGGAAGTCCAGCGCTTCCCAAACGCCCTGGGCGTCTTCACCCGGAATGCCCATCTTGCGGCCGAGCCATGCGCCCGGAGCCACGAAGACGGCGTCGAACTGCCCCGCGGGCGAACTCGCGCCCACCGCCTTTAAGAGGCTCGTCGGATCGGCCACCCGCTCGCCGGTTTTGGCCTCCACGCCCAAGTCCAGGATGTATTGAATCTCCCGATCCAGGACATCCTCAGGCAGCCGGTAATCGGGAATGCCGTAGCGGAGCATGCCGCCCAGCCGCGGCTGCGCCTCGAACACGGTTATGCCGTGGCCTCGCAGGGCGAGATCGGCAGCCACCGTCAAGCCCGCCGGGCCGCCCCCAATGATGGCGACCTTCGAATCAAGCCTGGCGGCAGGCGCTTTCGCGGGCGGATACTGGCTGGGGTTCGCGTGGATGTAGTCGGCAACGAAACGCTTCAGATCGCGGACCGAGACCGCTTCGTCGATCTCGCGGCGGTTGCAGTTATCCTCGCAGGGATGCTGGCATACGCGCCCGCAGGCTGCCGGAAGCGGGCAGCGCTGGCGGATGAGAGCGTAGGCTTCCTGGAATTTGCCCGCCGCAATCAGGGCCACGTACCCCTGCGCGTTCACGCCGGCCGGGCAGGCGGATTTGCAGGGCGCCGGCCCGGCGGCTTTGGAAATGCCGAAGACGTTGGGAATGGCCTGCGGGTATGGACGGAAGATGGCCTTGCGCGTTCCCAGGTTGCGGTCGAACTCGCTGCGGAGGCTGACCGGGCAGACCTCGGTGCACTCGCCGCAGGCGTTGCACTTGGCCGTATCCACGTAACGCGGGTTCTGGCGGATTTTGACCTTGAAATGACCGGGCTCGCCCGAAATTCCCTCCACGTCCGCCAGGGTGACGATCTCGATGTTCTGGTTCCGCGCGCACTCGACCAACTTCGGCGAAAGGATGCACATGGCGCAATCGCCGGTCGGAAAGGTCTTGTCGAGCTGGGCCATGCGCCCGCCGATGGCGGGGGAGGAGTCCAGAAGATAGACCTTGAATCCGCTCCCGGCCAGATCGAGAGAGGCCTGGATGCCGGTTACGCCGGCCCCGCAGACCAGCACTGCGCCGACAGCTTCGGGCGCATGATGCCCGTTCCCATTGTTCGCGATCATCGTCATGCCTCAGCTTCCGATTCCCTTGGCCTCGAGCAGCTCCTTTGGTCCCACGATCAGGCTGTCCAACGATAGTTCGTCCCGCTGGCAGCCCATCGCCAGGCCCAGCAACTGCGTGAAGTAGAACACGGGCAGATTGTACCGGCGTCCGAATTTGCGCTCCATATCCCGCTGCCGCAGGTCCAGGTTCAGTTGGCACAGCGGGCAGGCGGTGGCAATGCAGTCGGCCCCAGCCGCTTGCGCCATGGCGAGAATCCGGTTGCCCAGCTCGAGCACCACGCTTGGGTCGGTGATCGAGAAGCTCGCTCCGCAGCACTCGGTCTTGTGCGGCCACGCGAGCGGGGTCGCCCCGGCGGCTTCGATGAGCTGGTCCATGAGAGTGGGGTTCTCGGGGTCGTCGAAATTGGTGATCTCCGGCGGACGCGCCAGCAAACATCCGTAGTAGCAGGCCACCTTCAGCCCGGTGAGCGGGCGGCGAATGGCCGCGGCGACCCGCTTGAGGCCGATGTCGCGGCAGAGGATCTCGAGCAGGTGCAAGACCGGGGTCCGGCCGTCGTAGTCGCGCCCGACCACGTGCGCCACGCGCGCGCGCAGGGCGGCGTCTCCGGCGATATGGTGGTTGGCCGTCTTGAGCCGGCTGTAGCAGGCGGCGCAGGCCACCGCCACCGTGCTGCCGCCAGCGGCCGAGAGGCTCTTGGCCGGCAAGGCATCGGCCAGCAGCGGGTCGCTCGAGTGAGCGGCCGTCGAGCCGCAACAGATCCAGTCCTTCAGCTCGGGTATTTCCAGGCCCAGCCTGGCGGCCACGGCCAGCGTGGAACGATGATAATCCTTGGCGGCGCCGTCCAGCGAACAGCCGGGGAAAAAGGTGTAGCTCACTGGGCGCCTCCCTCGGCGGCCCGGCCGAACAGGGCGTCACGCTCGTCCTTCCCGCCCACCCGCGTAGCGGAAAGCGGCAGCTTGCCCTTCAGCAGCATCATCGGCGCTTTGCCCGCATCCTCGAACAGCCGTTTGGTGCGGAGTTTGTACTTCGCCATCAGACCCAGCTCGAAGATTCGCCCGCGCTCGCGGACGGCATCGAGGAAAATCTCGTTGAAGATCGGAACCGCGGTATCCGGCTCGGCCGATCCGGCGCCGCGGCTGATGCCCCGCAGAGCGTCGATCATGCCGGCGATATCAACCTGCTGAGGACAACGCGTGGTGCAGGTCTGGCAGGACGTGCACTGCCAGATGAAACGGCTGGAGAGCACCGCCTGGCGCTGGTCCGTTTGCACCATGCGCACCAGTTGGTGCGGCTTGAAATCGCCCGCAGCCGCAACCGGGCAGCCGCTCGAGCACTTCCCGCACTGGTAGCAGTTCATCGGCGAGGCCCCGCTGCGCTCTTTTACCTCGAAGGCCAGGCCGCCGCCGATACTCTCGATTTCGATTGGAGGTGCGATCCCGCCCGTCATTTCTTTTTCTCCGAACCGGCCAGCACCGACAGTTTCACGGCGCCGACCTTACGATACACATCCCCCGGCGCGCTGGCGCGGCCATCCACGGTCAACAACTCCCGCACCGGGATGCCGAAGAGCCGCTCGTTTTCCTCCAGGTACGGGCGGATCAGCCGCCAGTCCTTATCGGTGACCGGGCCGAACACTCCGCCGTTGAGCTGGCGCTCGACAACGTGGTGGTGCGGATCGCGGATGTAGATGGCCCCGCCGCTGGCGAGCGAGAACAAATTGGCCCCCGGATAGGGCGCCGCCAGTGGGGTCATGCGGCCGCCCGCGTCGAACTCGATGCCGTTGAGAATGACGAAGCCGCCGCCGGCCAGCGGATCGCCCGCCATGAACGACTCGGCCAGGAAATCCAGGCAGGTCCCGTTGATCACCACGCGCGGGCGTCCCACCGCGTTGATCAGCGGGCGGCCCGCGGCGTTGCCGAGGACGTAGACCTCGCCTCCCTTGGCGCCGTACATGAAAGTCTGGCCGACGTCGCCGTAGATCACCAGCTTGCCGCGCTTGGCGATCTGCGCCACCTGGTCCTGGGCATTGCCGTGGACGCGAATCTCGAGGCCATCCATGCCGCTGGCGTCGTAGTCGCCATTGGAGCCGTAGAGGTCGATCCGAACGCCGTCGGTGGCGGCGCCCAGTCCCGCGCCGTGGAAGCGCTGGCCGCGCAGCCGGTAGACGGCAAAACACTTCCAACCCGTTTCATAAGCCCGGCGGAGCAGCCTGGCATCGCAGTCGTCGCCCTCGGGAGGGAAACCCTGGGCGTCAATCGCCAGCAGGTCCTCGCCGGAGCGCGGAGCGGCCAGGCGATCGCGCGTGGCCCAGGTAATCCGCCGCCACAGGTGCGCCGGCGGCTCGCCAAATAGCGGAGCCGAGTCCAGCAAGCGGTCGATGGCCTCCTCGATCACCTGGATCACCGTGGCGCGGCGCTTGTCGCCCGTGTCGAAGCGGCGGTCGTGCAGCAGGGTGAGCACTTCGAGGGCGGCCGCGCGGGATTTCAGGCTGGCGGCTCCATTCGCCAAGCCCTGGCAGAACTGCCGCAACTGGCCGGCCGGCCAGGCAGCCAGGCCGAGCGCGTATTCGAAAAGGCCCTCCACGTCGCCGGTCTGCTGCATTTCCTTCACGGCGCCGGGCGTTCCGTTGCCGCTCGTTGCGAAGCTCCCCAGGTCGCAGCGAATCGAGCCGCCCTCCAGCTTCACCGCGCGGCCGAACTTGTCCGTGCAGGAGAGCCGCTTGCCGCCGTCCCCGCTGGGCGACACGGTGAAGACAAACGCGCCGCCATCGCTGCTGGACCCGCCGCGGGCGTTCCAATACTTGTCGGCCACCGGACAGAATCGCGGATCTTCCTTCGCCAGGCTGCGCAGGGTGGCGTCGATGGCCTGCTTCTCCGAGCAGATCAGGCCGATCTGCACCTCGCCGCTATCGGAGAAGGCGAACACTTGCGGCCGCAGCATGGCGGTGTCGGTGATTCCCAGCAATTGGAACTGGTCCGCGTGCGTGCGCGCGATGATGAAGAACCACGGGCCGTCCGGCGAGGCATGAACGTGGGTCGCCTGGATCTGCCGGTAGATCACCTGCTTCTCGGGCGGCAACTGGTCGAAATCGAGTTCCGTGGTGGGGGCCAGGGCCTCGATGATGTACTCCAGCGGATATTGGTAGACCCGGTCCCACAGATCGAAGAGTTGGACGGAAACCTCGGTGTCGGTGAGGAACTGCTGGCGGATGTTGCGCTGCCGCAGGTACTCGCACACGGAGTGGTAGTTGGCGAAGTCGCCGTTGTGTACCAGCGCCTCGTTCAGCCCGGTGAACGGATGTGCGCCGCCGGGGTGCCACACGCGGCCTTTGGTGGGGTAACGCTGGTGAGCGATCCATACGTGGGCAGCGAATTCCTGGAGCTGGTAATACTCGACGTTCTGCTCGGCGTATCCCACCATCTTGAAGACCAGTTGGTTCCTGCCGTGCGATAGAACGAAGGCCCGCTTCTCGCCCAGAGACGCGTAGAAGGCTTCATTGAGCCGGTAGGAATTCCGGTACACGAACTCATCTTCCAACTGGCGAGGCGCCAGACCCTGCAGCCCGGCCGTGCGCGCAAAATCATCCAGAACGTCCGGCTTGACGCGGACGACATAACGGTGGACATCCGGCGGGCGAACCTCGAGTCCGGGTAAGTCGCGGTAATCGTCGATGTGGGGCTGCCGCATAGACAGAGCAATGTCGAACTGGGGCAGCACGAACTGCCGCTCGACCTCGGCGTGGACGGCCGAATCGAGCAAGGCGATCTGCAGCAGGTAGTGGCTGTCGAGCGCCTCGCGCGAGATGCCGATCTGCTCCGGCACCAGGCCGACCGCCGCGATGCCGCCTCCCTTTCCGTTGCCACGGTTCCGCATTTGGATGGAGGGCTCGTAGATGAACCGTCCCTTGACGGGCACACTGCAGGCAAACCCGGTGACGCCGCAGCCGCCTTCTTCCTCCCGTTCCGGCGACCGCTCGAGATCGGAGTATATCTGCGACCGGCTGGCCAGCAGTCGTTCGGCAAAGTCGCTCATCGGGAGACCTCCGCCGCGGAGACAGGATCGTCGCTGAGGTAGCACAGCACGTCGGTGCGCCCGCGGAGTTCGCGGATGGATGTCATGCCGAGCCGCGACAGCGTATCGACCATCTGCTCGCGCCAGGAATAGTTGAGATTGATCAGCCGCTGGGTGGCCCACTCCAGGCCCACCTGCATCATCAACTCGGGATCGGTGGAGGCGATGCCGCGCGGGCAGCCCCGCCCGCTTTCGCAGCAGGCGCATCGCACGCACCCCAGCGCCACCATCTCGGCGGTGCCGATCACCACGCCGTCGGCGCCCAGAGCGATGGTCTTCAGCGCGTCATACGCGGTGCGGATGCCGCCGGAAGCGATCAGCGTCACTTTGTCCCGGATGCCTTCGGCGGTGAGAAACTTGTGCACCTTGGGGACGGCGTATTCGATGGGCATCGCGATGTTCTTCTTGGCGATGTCCGGCGCGGCGCCGGTGCCGCCGTAGCTGCCGTCCAGGTGGATGATATGGGCTCCCGCGTAGTAGCTGCCCACCGCCACCATGTCCACATCGGTGGGCGTCGATACCTTCACGCTCACCAGGCAGTGGGGATTCACTTCCTTGATCCAATCGAGATGTTTCTTGTGGTCTTCCACGCTGTAGACGCTGTGGAAGGGGAACGGGCTGAATAGCGCGTTGCCTGCCACGGCCTCGCGCATGCGCGCCACGGCGGGCGTGTTCTTGTCGCCCAGCAGGTGTCCTCCCAGGCCGGGTTTGGCGCCCTGGGCGTATTTGAACTCGACCATCCGCACGCGCTGGATGGTATCCTCGCGCACGCCGAACAGGCCGGTGGCCACCTGCGTGATCACATGGTCGTCGTAGGGCTTCAGCCGGTCGTGATAGCCGCCCTCGCCGGTGCAGGTGAAAGTGTTCCACGCCGCGGCCGCGCGGGCTTTGCCCAGAATCGTGTGGATGCTGACCGACCCGAAGCTCATCCCTCCGCCATAAACGGGGAGGTCGATGTGGATCTGCGGCCGGCCATCGTCGCGGTGGTTCAAGTCCAGCCCCGTGTCGATGTCCGTGCCCGATGGGACGCCGGGGCCCGGCTCGAATCCCGGCACCTCGAACTTAAACCGGAGGTTGTCGAACCCGCCGCCCGCGGCGCCCGTCCGGCTTTCCAGGTGCGGCGGCGCGGGCCGTCCGGTGGCGGCCTGATGCCAGGTCGCCAGGATCAAATCGCTCGACCAGCGCGGATCGCCCATGCACTCGGCGCTGGGGTTGGGCCGCACCGTGATGGCGTGCTGCGGGCACTGGGAGACGCAGGACTCGGGGGTTTCGGCGCAGGCGGGCCCGATGCAGAAACTGTCGAGCGGCCGCAGGGTCAGCGCGTAGCCCTCCGGCTTGCTGTGTACTCCGTACTGGCAGGCTTCCACGCATCGCCCGCAGGAGGCGCACGCCGCGCTCCGGTCAACCTTGTACTTGCCCAGCGCGTTGCGGTAGCGGTCCGGCGCGGGCCGAATTTCGCGGGCCACGATTTCCTGCGGCCAGTCGCTGAAGCCCGCTTGCGGAGAAGCGGGCTCTGTCCGGCAGACCCGCACCGGGGCTTCGACGGGTGCGTCAGTTGTGGTCATGCGCTCACCTGCGACCGAGGCACGCGGCAGAGGTCGCCGAACGCCTCCTTCTCGATGTCTTCCATGAAGATGGCCCTTCCCACCTCGCCGCGCAGACGGCGAACCTCGCGGATTCCCATCGCGCCCAGAACCTCAATCAACTGGCTGTGCCAGGCGCCCATCAGGTTCACCATCCTCTGCGTGGCGTAGGCGTGGTCGGATGAATCGGTTTCGGCGGGGCACAACTCGCCCGAGCCACACATGGCCTCGCCGTCCGAGTTTCTGGGATGAGCGTCGCGGCAAACCCGGCAGCCCAGAGCCACCAGCAGCGCCGTGTCCACGGCCACCAGATCGGCCCCGCAGATGATCGCCTTGGCCATGTGCTCCGCCAGTGCGATACCGCCGGAGACGATCAAAGTGATCTCGTCGCGCAGCCCTTCCTTGACCAACCGTCCGTGGACCTCGCGCAGGGCATCCTTAATATGACGGCCGTGCCTTCCGTCGCCCAGCCGCTCGCGGCCGTGCTGGTCGGCGCACAGTTGGAACACCTTGAGGCCCGCGTGGCTCAACTCGATGATCCGGTCAGCCGCGGTGGGCGTGAGCGGCAATCGTACGGCGACCGTCAACTTTTCGTTGATCGAGCGCAACTCGCCGGCCAGCACCGCTACGTCCGGGCCGTCCCGCAATTGCGCCAGCCGCACGCCCTCGAGAATGTCCTGGCAGTTGGCGATGTTTTCCCTGGCCAGCACGGGCACCACAAACGGCAATTGCTTGGGCAGCGCCTGGACGGCCTCGCCGGCGCGGACCACCGCCAGCGTCTTGAGCTCCTGCGCCGCCGAGATGCGTGCGGCGGCCAGGCGCGCGCCCTGCTCCCGCCAGGCCGCCACGTCGAGGATTACCGGAAGCTGAATCTCCAGTAGCCGCAAGGGCGGAGTCAGCATCCGGCCGTCGGGCGTGAACTCCAGGCGCAGCGGCTTGGGACCGATATCGACGCTCGTCGAGATGTACTCGCGCCCGTGAATGCCGTCGCGGGTGGGGCGGACGATTTCCGACATGTCGGTCCAGATCGAATCGAAACCGGGACCATGAAACCGGCCGCGATAACCCGCCCCGGAAACCGGGATCCTGCCCGTATCCGCCTGGTTCCAGGTAGTGAGGATGATGCCGGGCGTCCAGTATTCGCCGCCCATGTCCAGGAATTCCGGGTTCACTGAGACATCCAGCAGCCCCTTGGTGCAGCCCTGGACGCAGGAAAGGCACGCCTTGCATTCGTCCAAGGTCGCGCCCGGCGCCACCGGGTCGCGGTTGAATGCCGACTCGTGCCGGTAGACGTCGTAGAGGCAGCGAAGCTTGACGCAGTTGCTGCAACGGGAGCAGTCCTCGCGCCAATCGACATTGGCGAATTTGCCGATCCGGCGGAACCATCCGGGCGTCGCGGCGGTGTGAATGTGGTACCGATCGGGCATGTTCAGTCTCGTCCAGGCCTCGCCTAGGCCAATCCGGCTTTTTGGATTACGGCGGCGGCCGCCGATTCGCATCCGCCGCAGAGCACATGAATGCCGCGGACGCCGGGGATGGCCTTGAGTTGACTCGCCATTTCGGCCGCTATCTCGATTCCCTCGCTGGCCGGATCCGCGGCGCCGCTCAGCCGGGCAATTACACTCTCCGGCACCGGTCCGTAGGTGTGCCGCCGGTCGAGCACCTTGGCCTGCTCCACACTGGTGAGCGGCAGCACGCTCGATATGATCGCCACCTGCCGGTCCAGCCCGGCCGCGCGAACCGCATCCATCCACTTGGCGAAACCGGTCAGGTCGAATACCGCCTGCGTCAGCAGGAAGCTGGCTCCAGCCGCAATCTTTTTCCGCAGGCGGAGCAGGTTCAACTCCAGAGGTTGCTGATACGGGTGGGCAGCCGCTCCGACCGGCAATTCCGGCAGCGGCCCGTCGCGCATCCATCTCTTAAGGGCCTGCGTGAGCTGGATGGAGTCGATGTCGTAGACGCCGGCCGCCTGCGGACAGACGCCCAGAGACTGGTGGTCGCCGGTCAGGCAGAAGATGGCTTCGACGCCGAGGGCCGCCGCGCCGTGCGCGTCGCTCTCGAGCGCGATCCGGTTGCGATCCCGCGTCACCATCGACAGCACGGCGGGGCGGCCTTCGCCCGCCAACAGGGCCGCGCACGCCAGGGCCGAGCCGTGAATCCCACCAGGCGAATCCGCCACCACCACCGCGTCCAGGTGGGTTGGCAGGATGGAGGAGAGCTTCTTCACCGCGCCAACATCACCGCCGCGTGGTGGCAGGCACTCAGCCGTGAGAGCCAGCCGGCCGGAACCGAGCGCCTGACCAAGTCTACTGTTCGTTGTCGTCATTGCCGAGCTCCACTTCCTGGTGGGAATTGTCGTCCGCTCCGGCGACGGGAGCCTTGTTCAGAGGGCTGGGGGGCAGATCCCGCAGGGCCCCGACTACCAGATCGCGGATGGCTGCCGCCTGGGCGTCCGCAGCCGCGGTGGCAAGTGCTTCCACGGTTCTTCCGCTCCCGAGCGCCATATCTTCCGCCGCGGTGCCAGGCAGATGGAAGAGCATTAAACGGCCGCCGCCCAGGCCGACTTCCTCCAGGATGGAGCGGAGGAAGGCCGCACGCCGCGCGCACCGCTTGCTGCCTTCGAGATGGTGGCAGTTATCGTCCTGGCAGGCGACCATGCAGACGGCCTCGGAGCCCGATTCGAACGCCTTCAGAACGTGTTCCGGCTGTAGCCGCCCGGTGCAGGGAACCAGGGCTTGCCGCACCGGCCAGGGCCAGCCAAAGTCAGGCACCACCGGCCGCTGGTGGCCGGCTGACGTGGCAGCCCGCGCCGGACGGGCACAGTTGGCGCACAGGAAAACCGTGATCGCCGGCTGGGGCGGCGCATGCTCATGAGCGCCCCGCGGCTGTACACCTATGGCTCCGGCGTCCGGTTTCATAAGGGAAAATCCCGCTTCAGAGAGGGAAGGCAGGAGTATAACAGACTTTCAGATTAAATGGTATTGATATTTTAAACTATTATTTTGTCTTATAATGTCATCCGATGACTCTCGACCACCTCAAGCTTTTCCGGGATATCGCGCTGGCCCGGAATATGACCCGCGGAGCTGAGAGCTGCGGCGTAAGCCAGTCCGCGGCCAGCCAGCAATTGCAGGAGGCGGAGCGCCTGCTGGGAGTCGATCTCCTGGACCGCCGCACGCGGCCTTTCGAGCTGACCGAAGCCGGGCGTCTGTACTACGAATTCTGCCGCGACGTGCTGCGCCGCAAGGAGGAATTCGACCGGCAACTGGACAAACTCAAAGGCCGGGTGCAAGGCACAGTCAGGGTTGCGGCGATCTACTCGGTGGGAATTACCGATATGGCGCGCCTCGAGCTGGAGGTGGGCGAGCGGATGCCGGAAGCGCAATTGCTGGTCGAGTACCTGCGGCCTGAGAAAGTCTACGACGCAGTGGTCACCGACCAGGCCGACCTGGGCTTGGTAAGCTACCCCGAATCCAACCGGGAGATCACCGCGATTCCCTGGCGCGAGGACAAGATGATGGTCGTGGCCGCTCCGTCTCATCCTCTGGCGGCCAAGGAAAAACTTGTTCCCGCCGACCTGGCGCAGCGGGACTTCGTGGCTTTCGACGACGATCTTCGAGTGGGCCGCGAAGTCAAACGCTATCTGCGCGAGACCGGAATCCAGGTAAATGGCGTCATGCACTTCGACAACACCCAGACGCTGAAAGAGGCCGTCATTTTGGGCGCCGGCATCGCCATCATGCCGGTGCGGGTATTGCGCAACGACATCGAACAAGGCCGCCTGATCGCGATCCCCATCGAGGGTTGCGCGCTCGTCCGGCCGCTCGGCATCATCCATCGCCGCCGCAAGACGTTTAACCTGGCCACCCGGATCTTCCTGGAACTGTTGCGGCAGGAAGCCGCTGCGGAACTTCCGGCGGCTGCCGAAGCAGTCGCGCGCTGAGAGCGGCCCCTAAGGAAAGAACCCTCCGCCGCCAGTCCACCGCGAACGCGCGACTACGCCATGGTCGCCGTCCTCCTCGTCCTCCTCGGATGAGGGCTCCGCAGGGCCCAGCCGGCTGTATACTGAGTTGGTGTGCGGAGAGCGATAACTCGCTGGTTGCACGGAGTTGCGGAAGGAGCCCCCATTGGATCGGATCGAAAAGACCTTTACGGAAGCCTTCGCGGCGATTGCCTGCTGCGCCATGATTATCCTGCTGGCCGGTTGCAAGAACGCCGGCACTGGCGCCGAGGGCAAAGGGGGCACAGCAGCACCTGCCTCATCCGCCGCTGTCGGCGTGGCGCGGCCGGCGCTCAGTGACATCAAACAGAGACTCGGGCACTGCACGTCGTTGCTCATGGATTCGCTGCAAAAGCCCACGGCGTCTTACCACTTTTCTTATAAGGCGCAGGAGAACATCAATCCCAAGTTTCCGATGGACAAGACCGCGAAGCCGGAAGTTGGCCCAGTCGAAGTGGAGGCGGATATCTCTCCCGACCAAATCAGCCTCACATCCCTCCGCGGCAAGCAGAAGACAGAGCAGAAGGCCGCGAAAGCCGATCAGCTTGCCTGGAGCATGACGAATCTGGAACTGATCGGCCCCGTGACCAGCACTGCCATGATGCTCGCTTTCGGGCAAATGGTAGCGCAGCCGGCGGGTTCCGGTACCGCGGGCGGCGTCGACGCCGACAAGTTCGAGTTCGACACTTCCACGGCCACTGGCACGACCAAGACCGGGATGGACATCGCCAGAGCCATGATCACGAATCTTGAATCCACCAAGGGTACGGTCTGGCTCGAAAAGAGCACGGGGAAGCTGGTCAAATTCGATATCGACGCTAGCTTTGCCAACCAGCAGTCCAATTCCTGGAAGGAGCATTACGAGGGCGAAGTCACGCTTAAGTAGTCCCGAGGAACTGTTCGGGCGAGAACGCCAACGGCCAAGTCGCTCAGACGAGTGCCCTGGCCGAAGGGACGGAGGGCGGCCAGCCATGTTTCTGGAATCAGCGCTCCTTCCCAGAACGTGTTAGCACACAAATGTTGTTAAGTGAAGAGTATTGGGCTGAAGCCGTGCCCTGATACAAGGCAACACGATCAGGTTGGCAATGCGAGGTGCCGCCGAACGCTCAAATGTAGGAACTCAGGTTAAAACCTGTCCCACCACAATCCGTCACGGTTCCGTCACACAAAAACAAAAACTGGCAAGCTGAAGAAGCATGCCCCACCGGAGTGCGCTGTCGATTAGATTGAAGATAAGTGCCCCGCTACGCAGCCATCGACATCGGCAGCAACTCGATCCGCATGGAAGCGGCCGAGGTTGCGGCCGGGCAGCCGACCCGGGTTTTGGCCTCCGACCGCGAAGTGACGCGGCTGGGTGAAAGCGTGTTTCGCAACGGTGCGGTGAGCGAGGAAGCCATCAAGGCGACCTGCGCGGTGCTGGCGCGGATGGCCGCGCTGTACCGCAAGCTGGCGGTGGTGGGAGTGCGGGCGGTAGCCACCAGCGCCATTCGCGATACGCGAAACCAGCGCGAGTTTCTGGAGCGGGCGGCGGAAGCGGCGGGCACGCACGTGGAAATCATCTCGGGGCGCGAGGAGGCCCGGCTGATTCACCTGGGCGTGGAGAGCGTGTGGCCGCAGGGCGAGCGGCGGGTGCTGATCTGCGACATCGGCGGCGGCAGCGCGGAGATTGTGGCCAGCCAGGATGGCGGCCTGCACGTAGGGTTTTCGAAGCCGCTGGGAGCCGTGCGGCTGCGCGAGATTTTCCTCAAGGACGATCCGCCGTCACCGCGCCAATTGCACCAGATGCAGGAGTTCATCGAAGACAAGCTTTCGAGCGTGGTACGGCGGCTGGGGCCGGCCAAGTGGGAGCGCGCGATCGGCACTTCCGCCACGGCATCGGCGGTGGCCGCAGCGGTGGCGCGGCTGCCGCGGTCGCGGCGCGACGAAATCGACCGCCTGCGCATTTCCACGGCGCAAGTCCGCAAGCTTTATTGGAAGATGGCCGGGTTGGGTCTGGCCGGCCGCCGCAAGGTGACCGGCATCGGGCCGCGCCGCGCCGAAATCATCGTGCCCGGGATGGCCGTGCTGCTGACCTTTCTGGAGCATTTCCATTTGCCCGCCATCTACTACTCGCGGGCCGGCGTGCGCGATGGGGTGATTGCGGACCTGGCGGCGCGCAACGTGGGCGCGGAGCTTTCCCGGCTGACCCGCGAGCAACGCCGCGAGGTGGAGGACATGGGCCGCCGCTATGGGGTATCGGTGGAGCACGCCCGCAGCGTGGCCCACATCGCCGGCCTGCTGTTCACCGCGCTGCACCCGCTGCATCGCCTGCCGCCGGCGGCCGGCAAGCTGCTCGAAGCCGCCGCCCACCTGCTGGACGTGGGCCACTACATCTCCAGTTCCAGCCATCACAAGCATTCGTATTATGTGGTGGCGAACTCGGACATGCCGGGCTTCACCGAGCGGGAGCGGGTGCTGGTGGCCGCGCTCTGCCGCTACCACCGCAAAGCGCTGCCCAACCCGGTGCACGCCGCTTTTCAATCTCTGGCGCCGGAGGAGAAGCGCGCGCTGACGGTGCTGATCCCGCTGCTGCGGCTGGCCGACAACATGGTGCGTGGGCCGGAGCGGCGGATCGAGAGCCTGACCTGCCGGGTGCAGAACGGCGAGGTCGTCCTGCTGGTTCACTCGACCGGCGATATCGACCTGGAACAGTGGGGCGCCGAGCGCGCCGCCGGCGCGTTTCAGCAGGTTTTCAACCGCACGCTGACGCTGGTTCGGGCGCGATGATGGCGGCCGCGGGGGAGCGGAGCGCGACACGTTGACAGACCTCCTACTCTGACCGCCGGTTGAGGCAGGCCGTTACTTTTTCGGGATCGAAAGCGACATCTGCAGGAAGCGCGCGACGGCGTCGGTGAGGGCGCGCCGGTGGGGCGAGCGCGCCATGGCAAGAGCCTGCACGCGGACCAGCCGGTGGCCCTTGACGCGCAGCGCGTGGAAATAGTGGGGGTGCCCGTGTAACGCGTATTCGGGCAGGATGGAATATCCGAATCCGGTTTCGACCAGTTTCTTGAGCGCTTCGGTATCGTCGGCTTCCATCACCACCCGCGGCGCCACGTCAATTTCCTTGAAGAAGGCGTCGATCATGGACCGCATATTGCTTCGCTTGGGATAGAGGACGAAGGAAGCCTTGGCCAGCTCGGCTGGCTCGGCCGGAGCCACATGCCAGCCGCTGATCCGGTCGAGGGAGGGCTTCAGCACCAGCAGCTCCTCTTCGAACAGGGGGACGGTTTCCACGTTGTCGGCGGGATAGGGCAGCGAGATGAGCGCCAGGTCGAATCGCCGATCGAGGAGGCCGGCGACCATCTCCTCGGTGGGGCAAACCATGATGTCGATGCCGAGGTGCGGAAACTGCTTGCGCAACTTGCGCAGCGGCCGGCCCAGGTGGTGGATGAGAGCGGTGGCGCCGGTGGCGAAGTGGAACGGGTGCCGGTCGTCGATGGCGTCGCTTTCGAAATCCTGCTCAATCAGGCGGAGCTGGTTGAGGACCTCGCGGGCGCGTTCGGCCAGACGCCAAGCTGCGGCGGTGGGCGCCAGCCGCTTGCCCGAACGGACGAACAGCTCGGTGTTCAGCTCGGCCGCCAGGCTGTGCAGTTGCAGGCTGACCGCGCCCGGAGTGAGGTTGACGCGTTCCGCCGCCCGCGTGACACTGGCGCAATCGAGCACCGCCAGAAACAGTTGTAGCTGCCGAACGTCCATTGCACCTCCCAAATAAGCATCGCACAGAGGAAGGGGGCAGAACGTAGCCTCAGGGAAGCGCGCGGGCTGCGACGCGGTGCCGCGCGGCGGCGCGCGACGCCTGCCGCCATCGATAACCATACGCGAGGTTCAGCGGCAACGTCCACCACAATTGAACCGATGACCGTGACAGCCGTTTCACGGTACTCGAAAGAGAATAGAAACGCTGATTCGCATAGCGGAACCCCGCTAACAGTTCGGCTGCGCTCATCCGGTTCGGCCGATAAACCACATCGTCACGGCTATTGTATTTGCGCCAGTCTCGCGTCAGGATGCGCCCTTCCGCCTCCATCCGCCGAAACAGCGGAGTGCCTGGAAACGGAGTCAGCACGTTGAAAGTCGCATTCTGGACCCCGGCCCTTTCGAGAAAGTCAACAGTGTCCTCAAATATTTCCGGCGTGTCATGATCGAATCCAAACACAATCCCGGCTTGAACGGCAATTCCATGCGAGTGGATGCGGTCAATAACCCGTAAGTACTCGTCCACCCGATTGAACGTCTTATTCACTTCAGCTATGCTTTGCCGGGAAATCGATTCCAGCCCCAGAAAGAGCTGCTTACATCCGCTATCAGCCGCAACTTTCAGGAATTCCTCGTCCCGGCCTGCATGAATACTGGCCTGACTACTCCACCACTTGCGATAGGGAGCAATGGCGCGACATAGCCCCTTTGCGTACTCCATATCTCCGACGATGTTATCGTCCCAGAAGATGATTACTTTCCCTTTAAACGAGGCGTACTCCGCGGCGACCGCTCCTATCGGGCGTTTGCGCAACTTATGACCGTACATCACGGCCACTGTGCAGAAATCACATTGGCCGGGACATCCACGGGTGGCAAACAGAACCCCATTGGTGTGGTCGCGCCTGTGAAATAGTTCCTTGCGGGCCTCGGGAGTCATTGCAACAGAGGACGCGGCAGTCTGTTGGTACACACTGAGATAAGATCCCGCTTCAAAGCCACGCAAGAAGTCTTCCCACAAACCTTCTGCTTCCCCAATGAATATCACGTCGGCATGTTGCGCGGCCTCTTCAGGCAGGAGTGTCACGTGCGGGCCGCCCATCGCCACGCATATTCCCCGCGACCGAAAGCGCGCGGCAATGTCATAAGCATGAAGAGCGGTCGGCGTGTGAAAGGTGATCGCAATCACATCTGCATGAATGTTCCAGTCAATGTTTTCAGCTTCCTCGTCAATGTGGACGACGTCCCAACTCCGGGGAACCCGGGCGGCCAGATAGGGCATAGTAATCTGCTGAAAGTTGAGAACCCGCGTCCTTCTCACTCTGCGAATTTCCGGTGAAGAGGCTGTTATCAAGACAAGAGCCGGCATAACTACGTCTCGAGGCCCACGCGGAATAGTTCCATAGTCAGCCGACGCGAAGCTCCGGGCACCTGGCCCCACGGAATATCCGGCACTCTGAGGCGACGGTATCACAAATCAGAACGGTCTGCGCCCGACGAGACCTCCGAATTCTTGCCCGGAATCCCGTATACTGATATATTTCTGGATGGTGGAATCGACGGAAGAGTGCTGGGAGTCACTGGTATAAGCCATGAGCATTGCCGAAGGCCAAACGCTGATTGAGGACCTTTTTTCGCTGGCGGGGAAGACCGCGGTGGTGGTGGGCGGAGGGGGAGTGCTGGCGGGTGAGATGGCGATGGGATTCGCCGGAGCGGGCGCGAACGTGGTGATCGCGGATCTGAACGAGGAAGCCGCAAAACGCCAGGTCGAGGCGATCCGCGGTTTGGGGCGCAAAGGGTTGGCGTGCCAGGCCGATGTCACGCGGAAGGCGGACATCCAGCGCGTACTCGAAGCCACGCTCGCCAGTTTCGGCGGCGCGGACATTCTGTTGAACGCGGCTGGGATCAATTCGGGCACGCCGTTTTTTGAAATCGAGGAAGCGGAATGGGAGCGCATCCTGGACGTGGATCTGCGCAGCGTCTTTCTGGCTTGCCAGGTGTTCGGCAAGGCGATGGTTGACGCCGGCAAAGGCGGATCCATCATCAACATTTCTTCGGCGTCGTCCGATCCACCGCTGTCGAAGGTGTTCACTTATTCGGTGGCGAAGGGCGGCGTAAACCAGATCACCAAATTCCTGGCGCGCGAATTTGCCGGGTCTCGCGTGCGGGTGAATGCCATTCAGCCGGGCTTCTTTCCGGCGGAGCAAAACCGCAAGCTGCTCACCGAAGAGCGCGTGGCGTCCATCATGAACCACACGCCGATGCGCCGTTACGGGGCGCCCTCGGAGCTGGTGGGCGCGGCCATTTATCTGGCTTCCGACAAGGCAGCTTCGTTTGTCACCGGCAGCATCGTGCGGGTGGACGGCGGCTTCGGCGCGATGACCATCTAACGCGGTCGAGAGGCGGTGGGATGGGCCGGGGGGTGGCAGGCGGGTCCGTCTGCCCCACTGCCGAGCAGTTCCCGGTAAACGTCCCAGGTTGCGCGGACGGCTTTATCCCAAGTGAAAGTTTGAACGCGCGCTTTGCCGCGGCGCGCCAACTCTTCCCGCAATTCCGCGTCGCCGGTAAGCTGCCGCAGTACGGCCGCCAATTGAGCGGTGTCTTCCGGATCCACCAGCAGCGCGGCATCGCCGGCCACTTCGGGCAGCGCGGACCGGTTGGAAGTCACTACGGCCGTGCCCGCCGCCATCGCCTCCAGCAGCGGCATGCCGAAGCCTTCATCCAGCGAGGGGAAAGCGAACACCGTCGCGCGCGCGTACCAGCCGGCCAGTTCGGCCGGTGTGACGTAGCCAGGCAATTCGATGCGGGCCCGCGCCGGGCTGCGCGAGATACGCTCCAGAATCCTGGCCGCGCCGAAGCCCGCAGCCCCCGCCAGCACCAGCCGCCAGCGTTCGTCCAGCGTCTCAAACGCCTCCACCAGGCGGATGATATTCTTGCGTGTCTGCAACGCTCCGACGTGCAGGATCACCGGCTCACGCGCGACATTCGGGAACTGCAGGCCGCGCGCCCCGTGATGCACCACGCGCACCCGCGCCTCCGGCACGTCGAGCAACCCCACCACCTGGCGCCTGGTGAAGTCGGAAACCGCGATGATGGCGTCCGCGCGGCGGGCCGCATCCCGCGCCTGGGCGGAAAAGCGGGCGCGGAATTCCGGCGTCGAATAATCGCCCGTCATCACGAACAGGTCGTGAAAGGTGACCGCTGTCGCGCGCAGGCGCATCGCCGGCAGCCGCTGGTTCAGGCCATGATAGAGCGCCGCTCCGCGCGGTGCGAGCGGCCCAGCCAGCAGGCGCCGCCGCGTGTTCGGCCTGGCCGCCAAACCGGCCGCGCGAAAAAAACGGTGCGGCCGCAGCCAATATTCGAAGCGCACTTCGGGCCGCAGGCCAGCCAGCCCGTCCAGCATTTCGCGTGAATACAGCCCGACCCCGCTAAGCTCCTCTCCGATGGCGTAGGTGGCGTCGAGCGCGATTCTCAATCCAGTCCGTATTCTTTCATCTTTCGATACAGAGTGGTGCGGCCCATGCCGAGCAGCCGGGCAGTTTTGCCGCGCTCGCGGTTGGCGGCGGCCAGGGCGTGCTCGATGGCGTTCTTTTCGCTTTCCGTGATAGTGAACACAGGCGACTTCGGCCGCACCACGAATTCGGAGGGGGGCGCGTCGTCCACCGCGACCGCGGCCGAGAGCCGTTCCAACTCCGCCGGCTGGCTCTGATTCAGCAGCGCGGATGGCAGTGCGGCTTCGGGATGGTTCTCGGAATGCATCGCCGCCATGCGGTCGACGGCGTTCTTCAACTCCCGCACGTTGCCGGGCCAATCGTAAGCTCCCAGCCGCGCGCGCGTTTCCGGGCCAGGGTCGAACCACGGCAGTCCGGCGGCGCGCGCTCTTTCCAGGAAGTAGTCGATCAACGGCGGGATGTCCGCCTTGCGATCGCGCAGCGGCGGCAGCCGCACGGTGAACACGTTGAGCCGGAAATACAGGTCCTCGCGGAAACGGCCTTTGGCGATTTCCGCTTTCAAGTCGCGGTGCGTAGCGGCGATGACGCGCAGATCCACTGACCGCCACTGCAGCGCGCCCACGGAGCGGAATTCGCGCTCCTGAACCAGCCGCAGCAGTTTGACCTGCATCTCGAGCGGCAGGTCGCCGATCTCATCGAAGAAGGCCGTCCCGCCGTCGGCCACCTCGACCAGCCCCTTCTTGTTCTCCTGCGCGCCGCTGAACGACCCCTTGACGTGCCCGAACAGTTCGCTTTCCACCAGCGTGCCCACCAGCGAGCCGCAGTCGATAGGCACGAACTGGCCGCGCGGATTCGCGTCGTAGATGGCGCGCGCCACCACCTCCTTTCCCGTGCCGCTCTCGCCCAGCAGCAGCACCGGCAGCCGGTTGCGCGCCGCCTTCTCGATCAGGCGGCGAAGATCGTCGATTACGGGCGTCTGGCCCACTAGGCCCTGGGCTGCGCCCGGCACGGCCCGGTTCATGAAGTCACTACTCTCGCCTCGCGGTGAATGGGGGGCTCCCGAGGAGCGCTATTCAGAATCTAGTCGCACCACGAGACCGTTATTCTCACCCGCTTCGGCGCGAATGCGAGCGGCCAAGGCGCCGGCGGCGTCCATGGTCGCCTCCGTGCCCACCAGCACCCGCCACAGGTCCGGATTGCCCTGCCGCAACACCACCCGGGCCGCGCCGTAGCGGGCGGCCATGGCATCGCGCAACCGCTCCGCGTTGTCGCGGCTGCGGAATGCCCCCACCTGCACCGCGAAGACCGCCGGTTCCGGGGCGTCCGGCAGGCGGATCACCTCCAGCCGCACCGGGCCCACCCCCGGACCCAGCAGGTCGATCGAGCGCGCGGCCGCGTGCGACAGGTCGATGATCCGCCCGCCCACGAACGGTCCGCGGTCGATGATGCGCACGTCCACCGACTTGGAGTTGGCCACGTTGACCACCCGCACCCAGGTGTTGAATGGCAGCGTGCGGTGCGCCGCCACCATGGTTTCCATATCGTAAATCTCGCCGTTGGCCGCCGCGCGCCCGTGGTACGGATGCCCATACCAACTGGCGAGCCCTGTCTCGGTATCGCCGATCTTGGGCGCCGGCGCCGGCGCGGTGGGCGCAGCAATTCTCGCCGCGTGCTTCTTGTGCGCGCACCCGCTGAACACCGCGGCGGCCAGCGCCAGCGCTAGGAACTGGACTGCGTGGCGCCGGCAATTCTGCGTGCGGCGGGCAGATTCGTCTCGACGTTTCTTCGCCGCGGGACAGCGAGCGTCGGCTTGCGCCGTCCGTAGGGGCCGGGCATGCCCGGCCCGTGGAGTTACCGCACCGGCCCGGCCTTCCACGAAGTGCCCCGCCATTCTTACACCAAGTCGAAGCTCTGGCCCGGAGCGGGCGTCACTGTTTCCAGACCGTAATGGGAGTGAAGCTGCTTGGCGAACGCCGCCGATTGCTCGGGCTCGCCGTGCACCAGGAAGACCTTGCGCAGGGTGGGCGCCAGCGGCTTGATCCAGTCGAGCAACTCGTTGTAATCGGCGTGCGCGCTCAATTCGTCCAGGCTCGCAATGTCGGCGCGCACCCGCATCGGTTCGCCGAAGATTTTGACTTCCGGCCATTTTTCGATCAGCTTCCGCCCCAGCGTGTCCTGCGCCTGAAAGCCGGTGATGAGAACGGTGTTGCGCGGGTCTTCGATATTGTTGCGCAGGTGGTGCAGGATGCGCCCGGCCTCACACATGCCGGAGGCCGAGATCACCACGAAGGGACCATGCAGGTCGTTCAGCTTCTTCGATTCGGCCGCCTCGCGCACGTATTGCAGGCGCGCGAAACCGAACGGGTCTTCGCTGTGGAGAAGGTACTGGCGGGTCTCCTCGTTGAAGCACTCGGGGTGGTCCCTGTGTACCTGGGTAACATTCAGCGCCAGCGGGCTGTCGACGAAAATCGGAATGCCGGGAATGCGCTTCTGGTTGGTGAGTTGGTGCAGCAGCAGCACCAGTTGCTGCGTGCGGCCCACCGCGAAGGCGGGGACGATGATGCGACCGCCGCGCCGCGCCGTCCGGATGACGATATCGGCCAGCTTGTTTTCCACGTGGCTGACATCCTTGTGCAAGCGGCCGCCATAAGTGCTTTCGACAATCAGGTAGTCGGCTGCCGGCATCGGTTCCGGATCGCGAATGATGGGCAGATTCGGACGGCCCACATCGCCGGAAAACGCCAGCCGCACGCCTGCGCCGTTTCCCTCTTCGTGCAGGATCACGCTCGAGGAACCCAGAATGTGGCCGGCATCGTATGGAATATAACTAAGGTTCTCGCCCAGGTTGTAGGGCTGGTGATAGGGCACCGGCCGGAACAGCGGCAGCGTGCGCTCGGCGTCCTCGGCCGTATACAGCGGCACCGCGTGCCCGTTTTCCAGGCCGAGCGACTTGCGGTGCTCCCGGCGCTTGTTCAGAAACTCGGCATCTTTTTCCTGGATGTGAGCCGTGTCGCGCAGCATCCAGTTGCAGAGGTCGATCGTGGCGGGAGTCGCGTAGATCGGGCCGTTGAAGCCGTTCTTCACCAGCGTGGGCAGGTTGCCGCTGTGATCGATGTGCGCGTGCGAAAGGACCACCGCATCAATCGACGAACCAGCGACGGGTAAGTGGCGGTTCTTCGCGTCCGCTTCCTTGCGCCGCCCCTGATTGAGCCCGCAATCGAGCGCGTACCGCCGCCCGCCCGATTCCACCAGGTGCATCGAGCCGGTGACCGCCCCCGCCGCGCCCCAGAATGTGACCTTCATCGGCCTGCCGCCCGATCAACCATGGATGCCCCCAAAAAGCTTGATAGTACCGCAATTGGAGGGCTGACAAGCGTTGAGGGACGCGGACCCGGCCGTAGCCGCCTCGGGCACGCGCAGAGGTTCAGCCCGGCAGGCCGAAAGAGGCTGGCCCATGGCGTGAGCCATGCGGAAAAGGCGTGAAGGGAAACCAGCCCCGGAACGGGGCGAAAGAGCATTTCGTCTTGGACACCTGGCTCGAGAGCATAGCGGCGGCCAAAATCCGACAGGGCTGGCAATACCCCAATAAAGACAGAACCCCGTTCGGATCTGCCAAACGGAAGGCGGCAGTGGGTGCGCAAACCGCTCATCCCCGCTATTTGACACACGTTCCGTGCGCACGTAATATGTGTATATGAACGTAACCCTTTCCGTCGACGACGAAGTGATTCTCCGCGCTCGCCGCCGAGCCGAGGCGCTGGGAACGAGCGTCAATCAACTCGTTCGGGAATACCTCGAGCGGTTGGCGGGAAAGTCAGATCCAAACGAAGACGCCGCAGAGTTCGAGCGCCTCTCGAAACTGGCTCACGGCGACTCCCGCGGGTGGAAGTTCAATCGGGACGAACTTCACGAGCGGCCATGAATCGGCCGGCATTTTTCGATACCAACATTTTCGTCTACGCCGACGACGCGTCGGTGCCAACCAAGCAGGCGCGCGCAATCCAGCTCATCACGGACTATCAGCGTTCCGATCTGCTGGTTATTTCCATTCAGGTCTTGCAGGAGTATTTTGCTGCGGCAACCAGGAAACTGGGCGTTGATCCGGAAACGGCGCAGCGGAAGGTTCAGTTGCTCACGCGCGCCCGAGTCATTCGCTTCGTGGAGGACGATGTGATAGCAGCCATCGAATTGCACCGGCTGAATCGAATCTCCTTCTGGGATGCCATGATCGTTCACGCGGCGCGTTTGGCGGGCACGGACCTTCTCTACAGCGAAGACCTGCAGCACGACGCGGTCGTGGCCGGTGTCCGCATCAATAATCCGTTCCTGGAAGTCTGAGCAAGCCGCGGCAAAGACCGCCGGCGTCACAAGGAAACCCAGGCCCGTAACCGCAGCGCCAGTGCTGTCTTTGCCGCCGGTGTTTCTTCCGTAGGGGCCGGGCATGTCCGGCCCGCGGAGCACTCGGCCGCCGCCGTTCCGCCCCCCTTACTTCGCCAACTCCCTCAGCACATACGGCAAAATTCCCCCGTTGCGGTAATACTCCACTTCCTGCGGCGTATCGACGCGCACGGTCACGGTGAAGTTTGTTTCCGCGCCACCGGCGGCCACGGCGCGCACGGCGGCTTTTTTCGGGCCGCCGCCCAACGCGGCTGGTATGCCGGTAACATGGTACGTTTCCTTCCCGGTAAGCCCCAGGCTCTGCGCGTTCTGGCCGTCTTCGAACTGCAACGGCAGCAGTCCCATCCCCACCAGGTTGGTGCGGTGGATGCGCTCAAAGCTCTCCGCGATCACGGCGCGCACGCCGAGCAGCATCACGCCCTTGGCCGCCCAATCGCGCGACGAACCGGAGCCGTACTCCTTCCCGGCCAGAATCAGCAGCCCCACGCCTTCCGCCTGGTATTTCACCGACGCATCGTAAATAAACATCGGCTCGCCATCCGGCAGGTGCACCGTCCAGCCGCCCTCGGTGCCCGGCGCGAGCTGGTTGCGCAGCCGGATGTTGGCCAGCGTGCCCCGCACCATCACCTCATGATTGCCGCGGCGCGCGCCGAACTGGTTGAAATCCTTCGGCTCCACGCCCTGCGCCATCAGGTAGCGGCCCGCCGGCGTATCCTTCGGAATCGATCCCGCCGGCGAAATGTGGTCGGTCGTCACCGAATCGCCCAGCATGGCGAGCACGCGCAGTCCCGCAAAGTCGTGAATGGAAGTGGCCGGGTCAACCATCTTCTCGAAATACGGCGGCTTCTTGATATAGGTGGACCGGTCATCCCATTCGTAGGTGTCGCCCGTCGGGACCGGCATGGCCTGCCAGTTAGCGTCGCCATCGAAGACGTGCGCATATTCGTGTTCGAACATGCCGCGGTTGACGGCCGCCCGCACGGTGTCCTGCACCTCCTGGTTAGTTGGCCAGATGTCGCGAAGGTAGACGGGCGAGCCCGCGCCATCGGTGCCCAGCGGGTCGTTGGCGAGATCCACATCCACCGTGCCGGCTAGCGCGTAGGCCACCACCAGCGGCGGCGACGCCAGGTAATTCGCCTTCACCAGCGGGTTCACGCGGCCCTCGAAGTTGCGGTTGCCGCTGAGCACCGCCGCCACGATGAGGTTCTCTTTCTGCACCGCTTGCGCCACCGGTTCGGGCAGCGGCCCGCTGTTGCCGATGCAGGTGGTGCAGCCGAAACCCACCAGGTGAAACTTGAGCCGCTCGAGATACTCGAGCAGCCCGGCTTCGCGGTAATAGTCCATCACCACTTTCGAGCCAGGCGCCAGGCTGGTCTTCACCCACGGCTTCACCGTCAGGCCGCGCTCGATGGCTTTCTTCGCCACCAGGCCGGCCGCCAGCATCACCGACGGATTCGAGGTGTTGGTGCAGCTTGTAATCGCGGCAATCACCACCGCGCCGCTGCCGATGGTGGTGGCCTGGCCGTCGATCTCGGCCTGCGCGCTCTTGCCGTTGTCCGGGAACGCGGCGTGGAAGTTCTTCTTCACGTCAGCCAGCTCGACGCGGTCCTGCGGCCGTTTGGGCCCCGCCAGCGAGGGTGTGACCTTTCCCAGATCCAGTTCGAGCGTGTCTGCGTACACCGGGTCCGGCGTGGCGTCGGTGCGGAACAGGCCCTGCGCCTTGGTGTAAGCGTCCACCAGCGCCACCAGGTCCGCATGGCGGTTGGTGAATCGCAAATACTCGAGCGTCTCCGCGTCCACCGGGAAGAAGCCCATGGTGGCCCCGTACTCTGGCGCCATGTTGGCCACTGTGGCGCGGTCCGCCAGGCTCAGCGCGCTCAGGCCGGTTCCGTAGAACTCGACGAACTTTCCCACCACGCCCTTCTTGCGCAGCAGTTGCGTGATGGTGAGCACCAGGTCGGTGGCCGTGCATCCTTCCGGCAGCTTGCCGTGCAGTTTGAATCCCACCACCGGCGGCAGCAGCATGGAAATCGGCTGGCCCAGCATGCAGGCCTCGGCTTCGATGCCGCCCACGCCCCAGCCCAGCACGCCGAGGCCGTTGATCATGGTGGTGTGCGAATCGGTGCCGACCAGCGTATCCGGATAGGCCTGCCCATTGGCGCGGAACACCACCGATGCCAGGTACTCGAGATTCACCTGGTGCACGATGCCGGTGTCCGGGGGAACCACGCGGAAATTGCGGAACGCGGTTTGCCCCCAGCGCAACAGCGCGTACCGCTCGCGGTTGCGCTCGAATTCCAGCACCGCATTGATCCCGAAGGCGTCGGCCGATCCGAACCGGTCCACCTGCACCGAGTGATCGATCACCAGGTCGGCCGGCATCAGCGGATTGGCCCGGCCAGGGTCGGCGCCGGCCGCGGCAAGCGCATCGCGCATGGCCGCCAGATCCACCACCGCCGGCACCCCGGTGAAATCCTGCAACAACACGCGGGCCGGCATGAAGCTGATTTCCTTGCCCTCGCCCGCCGCGGCCTGGCCGCGCGCCACGTACTCGACATCGGAGGCCAGCACGCGGCGGCCATCCTCCGAGCGGAGCAGGTTCTCGAGCAGAATCCGAATCGAAAACGGCAGCCGCCCGACACTGCCCACACCCTTTTCCTCCACCGCCTGAAGCCGGAAGTACTCGTATTCCACCGAGCCTACGCGCAGCTTCGCCCTCGCACCAAAGCTATTGGTTTGCATCAACTTGATTATATGTGGCGCGGGCAAGCCCTGTGGCGCAGGTGGTGCAGGCTGTCGCGGCCAAATAGAAAGTTCCGCTTTGAGCCAAGTAGAAAGTTCCTCTTGACAACCGCAAGGTTGAAGGATGGAACGAATCGCGATGAGCCAATCGGAACGAGATGACCTGCACTGG
>JBEKKO010000047.1:0-34582 GCA_050010695.1 Bryobacteraceae bacterium | reverse complement strand
AGTCAAGACTTTTTGCGAACGCGAAAATAGGCGGGATTCAGGAGCCTATCTGGCTGAGAGACTCAGCCTTGCTTTCTCAGCGCCCTGACGTCTTCTGTGGAAATGGCGTTACGAGACTGCTGACCAATAATCCGTCCTACTGCTCCTGGCGGCGTGGCCTCTCGTAAGGAGCTTTGAGGTACTTGGTGGCTTCCTCCTGGGCGCCTTGCGTGTCGTCCTTGGTGCGCATGGCGAGGTTATACTCGTTCACGGCGCGGTCGCGCTGGCCGGTGACATCGAAAATCTTGCCCAGGTTGATGTGCCCCCAGACCTCGGTCCACTTGGGCTGCAGGTCGCCGTTCAGCGCCTCGCGGAACTCGTTGGCGGCCGGCTGGAAGTTGCCCTCGAGGAAGTAGACTTCCGCGATCCGATAGTGCGCCAGTGAGCTGGTCCGGTTGGTTTCGAGCGCCTTCTGATACTGCTGCAGCGCTTCCGGAAACTGGCTCAGCTCGGCGAACTGTTCTCCCTTTTTGATGGCCACCGCCACCCGCACCGCCGGGCTGTAGCGCAAAACCCGGTTGTCCGGATCGATGACGATGTTCTTGGGCTTGCCGAAGGTGTCGATGGAAAACTCCGACGACGTCCCCACCACTTCGATGCGCTGCTGCTCCGGGTTGCCTTCGGTCTCGATCTTCAGATCCACCGGCATGCGGAAGGTGTCCATATCCTGGCTGATCTTGCCCATCACCCGGAAGCCCTTTTGCGTCCGGTAGACCGTGTATTCGTTCTTGAATTCCGGCGCGCCGCTCGATTCCACCCACTGCAGAAAGAAGTAGCCCAGGTTCTTGCCGGTCACTTTTTCCACTACATCGCGGAAATCGTCGGTATTGGCGGTCTTCCACACGCGCTGCTGCGCATAGTCCTTGAGCACTTCGAAGAATTTGTCGTCTCCGATCAGGTAGCGCAGCATGTTGACGACGGCGGCTCCCTTGCTGCCGGTCAGCGCCCACAGCTCCGGCGAATAGTCTTCGAGGCGCGCGGCTTGCATCATCGGCACGGTGTCCACCGTCAGCGCTTCCACCATCACGTCGTGCGCCTGGCTCTCCAGGGCGCCCCTGCCGGCCGTATGTTCCACCCACAGCAGCTCGGAGTACGCCGCCAGCCCATTGGTCAGCCACAGGTGATTGCGCGTGGTCGGGGAAACCATCTCTTCCCACCACTGGCGCGAAACCTCGTTGGCCACCAGCTTGGAGGCCACCGGATGTGTCAGGGCGCGCGGCGATAGGAAGATCAGGCCCGGCGCGGCGAATCCGTTGGGCGCGCCCGCTTCGGTTTCGACGATCGTCAGGTCGGCGTAGGGCGGCGGCCCGAAGAGGCCGGAGAAGTACGACATGATCTGGCTGGTCTCGTTCCCATAAGCCTCCGCCATGCCGCCCTCCGCGCCGCGGAAATAGACCGACGTGGTGACGCCTTCGGCCTGCACCCGCTTGGGCTGATCCTTCACCACCGCGATGCTGCCCGGGAACGACGCGTGCTCGAATTTAAACTCGTATTGGATTTTGTCGCCGGCCGTCTGGTGAGAATCCTGGCCGCTGCCCAGCACCACGTACCCCGCCGGCACCGAAATGCGCATATCGGCGGCGAAGCGGTCGGTCGTGTAGCCGCTCACCGGGAACCAGCGCGCCGGGTACATCAGGAAAGCGAAATCCGGGTGGATGGCGGCGAACCGGATGCCTTCCACCGGCGAATCTTCCTGCCCGCTGAGCTTGCCGTCATAGTAAAACGAGATGGTGGCCGGCTGGCCCTTGGCGAGCGCCGGATCGAACGCCAGGCGTACCGAAAAATCCTGCTGGTTGCGCGACGCGGCAATCTGCTTTCCCTGGGCATCCACCACGCGGGCGATGTTGAGCGCGTTGTTCAGCTCAAACGTGGCTGAGGTCAGGTTGTCCACCAGCGGCACGAATCGCACATCCGCCTTGGCCGAGAGCGATTGCGAGTCGGGGGAGATATCCGCCTCGATCATATAATTCTGCACGTCGATTTGCGGGCCGGCGCGGCGTTGTTGTTCCTGACCCGCCGTCGGCCAGGCTCCGATTGCCAGCAACGCGCTCGCCGCCAGGGCGCCGGAGAGAGCGCGAAATTCACGATACATGAGCCACCTGTCCTTCCAGAATATCCTGTATGATCGCCGCCGCGCGCCGCGGCGCTTCGCCCGGCTCCGCTTGGCCGAGCCGGCGCCGCACTTCTTTGAGGCCCGCCAGCATGCGCGCCCGCTCATCCGCGTCGCGCAGCAGCCGCAACGCTTCTTGGGCGATACGGCTGCCGGTCATCTGGCCTTGCATCAGCTCTGGCACCACCCGCCGTCCCGCAATCAGGTTGACCATCGTATAGTAAGGCACCTTCACCATCAACTTCCCCAGCAGCCAACTGGGAGTGGTTACCTTGTAAAACGTCACCATCGGGACACCCAGCAGGGCAGCCTCCACCGTCACCGTTCCGCTGGCGGCCAGCGCCAGCGTGGAGTGCGCCATGGCATCCCAACTTTCCCCCTCGATCACCCGCAGCGGCGCATCTCCCACGCGGTCCTCGAAGAACCTGGCCCCGGCAGTGGCCGAAGCGGGTAAGACAAAACTCATGGCCTGCTCGCGCTGGAGGATGCGAACCGCCTCCACCAGCGCAGGCAGGTGCCGCGCCGCTTCTCCACGCCGGCTTCCGGGGAGCACCGATATTAATGGACGGGCCGGATCGAATCCGTGTTTCCGGAAAAACTCCTCCCGGCTGAGCGACGGTTTCACCAGGCCGGCCAGCGGATGGCCGATGTAGGTCGTGTTCACCCCGGCGGCGCGGAAAAACTCCTCCTCAAATGGAAAGATGCACAGCAGACGCGTGACGGTGCGGCGCAGCGTCTTCACGCGGCCCTTCCGCCACGCCCAGGCTTGCGGCGCCACCAGGTAAACCACGGGAACGCCCCGGGCCGCCAGGCGGCGCGCCACGCGCAGGTGAAAGTCGGGTGAATCGGTGAGGATGGCCAAGTCCGGCGCTTCCGCCCGCGCGGCCGCCATCAGCTTCCGGTATTCGCGCCAGATGCGCGGCAGGTGGCCCACCACCTCGAGCACGCCAACCACCGCCAGGTCGGCCGCATCCACCACCGTGCGAACGCCTTCGGCGCGCAGCCGCGGCCCGGTGCAGCCGAAGCAATCCAGGCCGCCCGGCGCCCGGCGCAGCTCGGCGATCACCAGCGAGGCGTACAGGTCGCCCGAGGCTTCGCCCGCCGATACCAGAATTTTTCGCGGCACCCGTTCCAAGTTTACCCCGCCGTGTTGTTACAATCGATTCGGGCCATGCCAGCCGAACTTGACGGGTCGAGATTGACGGTGGACGATCTGGCGGCGCGTTTTCGCGGCGAGATGATTCCGCTCACGGCCAAGTTTTCTTACTTTTCCACCTTGCCCGTCGCCGAAGACGAGCTCAAGCAATACCTGAATGACCCGATCGCCGCCCTTTCGCCCACCCTGCTTGCCTTGCTGCCGCAGGTGGGCATCATCCTGGCGCCGTACCTCGAGCGCGGCAACGGCAAGGAGGGCGACGCCGTTCGCTTCGAGCGTCCCGCCGAGGCCCGCTATCTCGCGTACTGCCGCCGCGACCTCGCCGAATCGACGGTGCTCGCCTTCGGCATCAAGGACAGCGACGTCGCCGAATATCATTACCGGCTCTATAACGCGCTGGCGGCCCTGACCGCCGATCGCTGGAGCCAGCCGGTGCAGGACGGCTTCTATCGCGCCATCCGCGAGGAATTGAGCGCCGAAGTTCACGGCGAGGTGGACGAAAAAGGCTGGCATCTCAAGCAGGCGCTCGTCCGGCGGCAAACCAACGTGCGTAAGGAAACCAAGCTGTTTCGCGACTACGCGCGGCAGGCCTTCGAAGATACCTTGACTTTGTACCTGCACGGCACCTGCTGCGATATCGACGTGGAAACCGGCCCGCGCCAGATGCCCAGCCGCTATCTGCGCCGCCGCCTGGAACTGCTGGTGTCCCTGTTCCCCCCGCCCGAAGGTTATGCCGTGCTGCCCGAGCAGTTGAAAGGCCGGTAAGGACTCGTTCCCTAACAGCCGTGCCAACCGCAATTGAAGTGCCCCTGTCCGGCCCGAGCCCAATCTACAGTTCCGAGGGTAATGGTAGTGACCTGGTAATGAGGGTGAACTATCCTCGCGCCGGGTTCCTTCCATCCTCTTGATTCTGGGACGCGACATAGTTAACCGTACTCCTTCTGGTACCTAGAGGAATAGCCTGCTGGCATCCCTAACTTATAGAACTGTTGGGGCTTTTGCTGCGCGTTTTCCCAAGCTACTCTCAAGCTACCGATGAGTGTTTTCCAGCCATCTCGACGCGTGTTCGGTCTGTTCGCAGTGGCGATTCTGGCGTCCGGAATCGCCGCCGCGGACACGATTGAGGTCACTGGACTCGGCCTCGGGGACTCCAATCTCTGGATCAAGGAAAACGGCACCAACACCGATGTTGACTTTACCGGCATCATCGACATCCAGCTCATCGACCCCACCGGCACCTATAACCGCACAACCATGTGCGTCCAACTGTTCATCAATATCAGCGAAAACGTCGTCTACAACACTACCGTTCTGCTGCCGAGCCAGGTCACCGTCGTCCCACCCCCGACCGTAGCCGCTCTCGAGCAGGTTGGGTGGCTGTTGGACAACGAGGCGCCAACCACGAATAATGCCGCCGCTGGGTTGCAACTCGCCATCTGGAAGATTGCAGAGGACGGCGTGGACACCGGATCGAACCTATCCTGGACGACCGGTACGGTGCAGGAGGCGACCGGCACTCATACGACCACCGCGGCCGTGCTCACCGCTGCGACAAGCTACTTGACTGCCAGTGTCGGCCACTCTTCCGACCTCGCCTTCGTCTATGAGAACTCCACCCAGGCGACTCCTCCCGTCTCGCAGCAGATGTTGGAAGGGCTGGAGTATTCAACCGGCCCACAGCCCAGCACGCCGGAGAGTTCCACCTTTGTGCTGGCTGGTGTGGCGTTGCTTGCTTTGGGGCACACAGCCCGGCGCAAATTGGGAAGCCGCTAGATTCCGTCCTAAGGGTAACGGCGGTTATGGGTGGTATGGGAGTGAATTACACTTTGTCCGGAATCCTGCAATTCCCTTGATTCCAGGGTGCGGCGCAGTTAATCGCGCCGCTTTGAGTCCCCCGGAATAGCTCGAAGCCCGTCCTGAGAGGTGTAGGACCGGTGGGGCTTTTGTAAATGTTTACCGGGACATACACTCGGAAACGTGAGGGACTGTTTGGGTCCATCTCGACGCGCAGTTGGTCTGTTCGCGGTGGCGATTTTGGCGTCCGGAATCGCCGCCGCGGACACGATTGTCGCCAATGTTGACACGAGCCTCGGGGAATATAATGTGATGATCAGCATCGGTGGCACCGACACCAATACCTACTTTGCCGGCGGCCTCGACATCCAGCTCACCAATAGCAACGGGACAGTGACCCGCGAAACCATGTGCGTCGACCTCTTCGTCGATATTTATGTCGGCCAGTCGTACGGCACCAGCGTCGATCTGCCCAGCCAGGTCGTCCCACCCCAGAATCCAGCCCTTCTCGAAGAGGTTGCCTGGCTGGAGGACAACGCACTGCTTCCCGCGCTGACCCCCGGCGCCCCCTCGGTGCTACCCTCGAGCGACTGGGTGCAAGGAGCCAACGCGGCGGCCATGGGCGCCGGCATGCAAATCGCCATCTGGGACATCGTCGTCGACGGCGGAGACGGCTTTTCCAGTGGCACGGTGCAGCAGGGGTCCGCAGCCCATCCGACCGATCCAACCGTGCTCTCCTGGGCGCAGACCTACGAGACCTTGGCCGCCGGCCAGTCTTCCGACTTAGGCTTCGTCTATGAGAACGTCAGCCTCTCCAACGGCAGTCCGGCGCAAACCTTGGAAGGACCGGAGTTTCAAGACAGCGGCCCGCATCCCGTTGCGCCGGAGAGTTCCACCTTTGTGCTGGCGGGCATGGCCTTGCTCGCTTTGGGGCACGCCGCCCGGCGCAAGCTGGGAAGCCGCTAGGGTAGGATAGGTCATCGCCTTTTGTGACCTGTCGCCCGCGAGCCGAAGACAGACGACAGAAACCGATCATCCGTCCTACCGCACCGCATAGAACCGGAACTCGTGCTTCGAATCCCGAAAGCGCAACAATGCGGGAGCCGGGTGCGATGCCAGCCAGCGCCGGCCGGCGGGGTCCGCGGACAGGAACTCGTATGCCGTCGCTTCCAGCCATAGCGGCTGGCCTCGTTGCCGCGCATCCTCGAGGCTCCGTTCCAACCGGTCGAGATCCATTTTGTCGAGCCCGATCCAGGCGACCTGCGGGTTGAAGTAGCTGATGGTCCACAGGTCCGGATGGAAATTGTGAAACGCAATCGGCGTGCCCGGCGGCCAGTGCTCGTGTTGCTCAATCGCAAAGCGCAACGCTACGTTGTTTTCCACGCGCGATTGCGGGTAAATCGCAAAGACCAGGTTCCACAGAAACAGCACCCCGCAAAGCATCCACGGCAAAAGACGATCCGCCCTGACCTGCTCAACCCTAATCCGCTCCACCGCGCAACACGCGCCGACCACCAGCGGCGCCAGGTAGAACAGCCGGTAGAACGTGTTCTGGGGCATCCAGACGAACAGGAACGCCACATATACACCGGCCCATAGCAACAGGTCGCCCGGTGGAACGCGGAATCGAAGCGGGCCGCCGCGCTTCCATCCCACTGCCAGCCCCACCAGGCAGGCAGCCACGGCTATAGCCCCGATGATGGCGAATGGCCACGCGGCCGCCTGGTCGAGCCTGCCGCCGAAAAAAAGGCGCAGCGTCCCGGCGAGCGTCAGGCCCAGGTCGCGCATCGGCTGCCACGAGAACGAGGCATCCGGCGAATGCGCCATCACCCAGCCGGCCAGGCCCGCGGCGCGGCATTGTCCACACACCACCCGGTAAGCCAAAACGTAAGCCATGCCGGTTGGCCCCAGCGAGCACGCCGCGTAGGACAGACGCTGCTTCGGTTCTTTCAGCCGCCATAAGGCTACCGGCAGAAAGAGAATGGCGAGTTCGTGGAACAGCATCGCAGCCGCATGCGTCACCCCGGCCAAAACCACGCTGCGCCTGGTTTCGAGCAGATCGTTCGCACACAGCAAAAGAAAGATCGACGGGATGTACGCATCGGCATCGGTCGAAAACTTCCACCAGGTGGCGGCGAACGCGAACGCTAGCGCGCCCGCAATCGCGCCCTCCATCCCAATGGCCCTGCGCCGCAGCGCCCGGTAGACCAGCGCCACACCGGCCGCGGCCAGCAGGCTGTTGACAAATTGCATCAGGAACAGCGCGCGCGTCTCGATCCCAATCAGCAGCGCTGCGCGGTACAGCCACACGAGCGCCGCGGTGTAGATCAGATGATTTGGGTGTAGCGTTTCCCTGAGGGGGAGCTGCTTTTCCACGTTGATGGCAAACGCCACCCCGTCCCAGTAGTAATTCCGCGTCGGCAGCAGCAGGTAAACGGCCAGCGGCAGTGCCAGCCACAGCCGGCGCAATCCACCGTTTCGAAAATACGCGAACCGCTCTTGACCTTTGTAGGGGCCGGGCATGCCCGGCCCGATGCCCGGTGCAGCATCTCTAAGCCGCATCGCGCCGCCCGCCTAAAGGCCTTCCAGCAGGTGTCCCATCTTTTCTTTCTTGGTGCGGAGATACGCCTCGCGCGTGTCGATCACGTGAGCCAGGCACGGCACCCGCTCCACCACGCGCACGCCGGCGCTTTCGACGGCCTCGACTTTTTCCGGGTTGTTGGAGAGCAGGCGGATTTCCTCCAGGTCGAAGTAGCGCAGAATGGCTCCCGGCAAGGCGTAACTGCGCAGGTCGGAATCGAAGCCCAGTTGCTCGTTAGCCTCCACTGTGTCGGCGCCCCGATCCTGCAACTCGTAGGCCCGCAGTTTGTTGAGCAGGCCAATCCCGCGGCCTTCCTGGGCCTCGTAGATCAGCAGGCCACGGCCCTCGCGCGCGATACTCTCGAGCGCGATCTCCAGTTGCGCCCGGCAATCGCAACGCAAGCTGTGGAAAACGTCGCCCGTCAGGCATTGGGAATGAATCCGAACCAGCGGCGCCTCGCCGGCCAGATCGCCCATTTTCAGGGCGACCGCTTCTTCGCGCGCGCCGCCGGCCGGGCCGCGATAGCCGTCCCGAAAGCCGTAGATGCGGAACGCGCCAAATTCGGTGGGAAAGTCCGCTTCGGCCACCTTTTCGAGCGCGGCCGCGGTGTGACTGTTCATGATCCGTTTGGGGAACCCTTACTCCTTCCATTATAATGGCTTCCGGCGCTCAATGCTGCAAGGCTACCTGGTTACGTTGTTGGTCAAGCTGGCCGCCATGGCTGCCATCGCGAGTGTTCTGGCGCGCTCCAACCGCTTTAAAGCTATGTTGATGCGGGAAAACCGCACGCTCGGCCAGCGGCTGGAACTGGCGATCTGGTTGAGCGTCGTCTTCGGCGCCAGCGTCGCCACACGCGTGGCCGGCCACGACACCTACAGTGGCGCGGACCTGGGTCTGGAGGGCGCCTTCCTGGCGGGCATCCTGGGCGGCTACGTCACCGGCCTGGTTTCCGGAGTGCTCGTCTCGCTGCCCGCACTTTTCCCCGGCCGCGAATTCCTCACCTTGCCGCTGCTGGCCGGGGTGGGCGTGCTGGGTGGTCTGGTGCGCGACCTGGCGCCCGATCCGGAGGAAATCTGGCGCTTCTCCCCTTACTTCGA
The DNA here is from genome assembly GCA_050010695.1 of Bryobacteraceae bacterium. Lineage (GTDB taxonomy): Bacteria > Acidobacteriota > Terriglobia > Bryobacterales > Bryobacteraceae > Bog-375. The sequence goes on along the minus strand of JBEKKO010000047.1, from coordinate 25,805 downwards.
TCTCAACATCTGGCGCTTCTTCAAAGAGAGCCGCAACTATCAGCGCACCGCGTTTCACCTGCTCCTGTTGGCCGCCATTCTGGTGGCCGAGTTTCTGCGCCAGATCCTCGCGCAATCCAACCTGGGCGGGGGCGACATGGCCAGCGTCTTCCGCCTCCACCCGCCCGGCACTGACCAGCCCCTCACCTGGGTGGCGCTCTACCTGGCAACTGTTTTCGCCGTCACCATACCGCTCAAGATCTGGAACAACACCCGCAATGAAAAGAAGCTCGAGGAGCAGCAGCGCCTGCTGGTGGAAGCCCGCCTGGCCGCCCTCACCAGCCAGATCAACCCCCATTTCCTGTTCAACACCCTCAACTCCGTCTCTTCGCTGATCCGCACCGATCCCAATCAGGCGCGGGTGATGGTGGTGAAGCTTTCCAAAGTACTGCGGCGCCTGCTGCGCAAGCACGAAAACTTCAGCACCCTGCGCGAGGAGCTGAGCTTCATCGAGGACTACCTGGCGATCGAGGTGGTACGCTTCGGCGACAAGCTGCGCTTTGAAAAGGATGTGGCCGAAGACACCCTCGACATGCTGGTCCCCAGCATGCTCCTGCAGCCGCTGGTGGAGAACTCCATCAAGCATGGAATCGGCGGCAAAATAGAAGGGGGCACCATCCGCATCGGCACCCGCCGCGGCGGATCGCGCCTGCACCTGCTGGTGGAGGACGACGGCGTGGGCATCCCGGAAGAAAAACTCGCCACGGTGCTGGACCACGGCATCGGTGTCAGCAACGTGCACGAACGCCTGAAAGTGCTGTTCGGCAACGACTATCGCATGTGGATCGACAGCCACCCGGGACAGGGCACCCGCGTACGCATCGAGGTGCCTGAACTCGAAACCAACCTGGCGGCAGTTTCATAATCGATGAGGAGAACTTTTTGCCCAGACCTGAAGAACTGGTAGGCCAGTGGCCCGCCACCAGCGGATTGCCGACGACGCTGGCCGAGCGGACCCGCAGCGTATACGATCGTCTCGCGGCTGTCTATCCCCTTTCCACCATGCTGTTCCATTCGCGCGCCCACCGCCGCGCACTGGCGCGCTCCGGAGTCCGCGACGGCATGCGGGTGCTGGAAGCCGCCACCGGCAGCGGCGAAATGTTCCGCCGCCTGGTAAGAGTGAATCCCACCGGCGCTACCGTCGGCTTCGATTTGTCGCCCAACATGGCTGCCCGCACCGGCCGGCTGGCGCGGCGCCGTTTCCCCGCCGCCCGAACTCTGTGCCAGGCAGTCGACGCGCGCCAGATGCCCTACCGCAACGAGACCTTCGATGCGGCGTTTTGCTGCTACCTGCTCGAATTGCTCTCCGGCGACGATATCGCCCGCACGCTCGCCGAGTTTCATCGTGTGCTGCGGCCCGGCTGCCGGCTCACGCTGGTGCTGATCGGCCAGAATACCGCCCTCTTCAATTCCGTCTACAAGGTGGCTGGCCGGCTGGCTCCCGCGTTCTGGGGCCGGCAAGTGGAGCGCAGGGTTCCCGAGCTCATCGAGTCCGCGCAGTTTCGTTTGCTCGAAGATCACTTTGTCCGCCAGATTTACTATCCGTCCCGCGTGCTGGTGGCGCAAAAATAGCGGCGCCGGCCGTAGCGGCGAAAGCGCCTGCCCCACTTCTCAAAACTGAAAATACACAAACGGGACAGCGCGGCCGCTGAAGCCGATCAGTTCCAGGCAGAACAGGCACACCGCGATGGCGGAAGCGTAGACCCAGGCGGGCGCTTCGGGCAGACGCTCAAACCAGCCGCGGCTCTCTTCGAGTATGGCCAACACCAGCGCCGCCAGCACGAACCAGAGCTGCCAGTGCCACCAGAGGATGTGGCCGTGCGGGCCGCTGAACAGGCGGCCCAGAATATAGAGGCTGTCGTGGAGGGTGGCGGCGCGGAAGAATACCCAACTGATCGAGGCGAGCGCGAAAGTGAGCGCCACCCGCAGCGGATCGACGAGCGACCAGCGCTGGCGCTCGCGGACGCCGAGCAGGCGCTCCAGCGAGAGCAGCCCGCCGTGATAGCCGCCCCAGATGACAAAGTTCCAGCTTGCGCCGTGCCACAAGCCGCCGAGCAGCATGGTGAGCAGCAGGTTGCGGTACGTCTGCCAACGCCCGTGGCGATTGCCGCCGAGCGGAATATACAGGTAATCGCGCAGCCAGGTGGAGAGCGAAATGTGCCAGCGGCGCCAGAACTCGGTGATGCTGCGGGCCAGATATGGGCGGCGGAAGTTCTCGGGAAAATGAAAGCCGAGAATCTGCGCCAGGCCGATGGCCATATCGGTGTAGCCGGAGAAATCGAAAAAGATCTGGATGGAAAACGCAATCACGCCGCTCCAGGCGGCGAGGTACCCGGCATGCGCGGCCGGATCGCGAAAGAAAGCGTCGGCGAGGCGGGCGAACTGGTCGGCAATGGCGAGCTTCTTGAGCAGGCCGAAGACCACCAGCAGGGCGCCGCGCAGGATCTCCCGCGCGTCGGGGGCGCGCCAATGGTAGAGATCGGCGAAGAAATGGCGCGCGCGCACAATCGGGCCGGCCACCAGTTGCGGGAAGAAGGCGATGTAGAGGGCGTAATCGACCACGTTGGTGATGACTTCCTGCTCGCCGCGGTAGACATCGATCACGTAGGACATGCTCTGGAAGGTGTGGAAGCTGATGCCCATCGGCAGAATGATCTGCAACGCGAACGCATCGAACGGCCGGGCCAGCACCCACGCCAGGTTGCCTGCCAGAAAATTGTAGTACTTGAAGAAGCCGAGAAAACCCAGGTTGGCGGCCAGGCTCATCACCAGCGCGGCCTTGCGTTTCGGGCCGGCGGGAAGGCGCCGCATCGACATGGCGGCCGTGTAATCGATGGCGGTGAGAGCGATGATCAAGAGGACGAACTTCTGGTTCCAGCACATGTAGAAGAAATAGCTGGCGGCGAGCAGAATCCAGCGGCGGGCCGGGCGGGGCAGGGTGTAGAACAGCACCAGCACCACCAGGAAGAAGGCGAAGAATTGCGGCGTGTGGAAGAGCATCAGCGGCCCTCCGGCGCGGAGGCGAGCCAGCGGCCGACTTCGCCGGCCAGCATCATCGAGAACTGGTAGCCGCCTTCTTCATTGACGTGGAGCGCGTCGCCGAACAATTCGGGGCGCTCGAGCGAATCGAACGTGTGCTCGGGCAAAAGGACGATGCGGCCCTCCGCGGCGAACGTGCGAGCCATGCTGCTGGGGTCCGGCGGCGGCGCATCGGGGCGCACCACCGGCCCGCGCGGCAACCGCAAAAAGATGAACCGGGTGCGCGAGCCGCGGTAGCGGTCGAGGATGGCGCCCAGCCACTGGCGCCGGAAGCGCTTGAACAGGGCCGAAACCGGCGCCGGCGGGTCGAGCAGCACGTGCTCGATCTCGCTTCGCTTCTCGGGCGACAGCCAGGCGGGGAGAGCGACCGTCTTCGCGTTCCAATCCACGCTCATGCCGGCCAGGCTGTGACGCTCCCAAACCGCGTTGTAATACCATTCCTGGGCGTGTTCCTCTTGCAGCCGCGCGGCTTCAAGGCGCGTGCGCGGGTGCTCCAGAAAGGCCTGAAAGTCGTGCTGGTAAATGAGGCCCTTGAGGAGAACCGCTTCCGCGGCGTGAGCGCGGTTGGGCCAGCTCGGGTAGGAAAGGACGAACCGCGGCAGGTCCGCCACGCGCAGCAGCGGAGCCAGGTAGTTGATGTCGAGTTCGCGATCGGCCTGGTCCTCCCAGGTGCGATCGTCATAGCTGTCGAGCGGAACCAGGATGGCGTCATAGCGATCGCAATCGGGATCCACCTCGCGCAGCATGTAATACCAGCAGCGCGGCGTGGTGCCGGGCACCGAGATCGTGCCGAACGCGCAGCCCGTGTTGCCGGTGAGCAGGTTGGCGACGCGCGACTTGAGCCCCATGCGGGAATCGCCGATAGCGAGCACCTGCCGGTAGCGGCCGATGGGGCGCCGCTCCTCGATTTTGAGATAGGTTTCGAGGAACCCGGCGGTGGAATCGGGTTCGAGAATGGAAACGTACCATCCGGTGCGAAACGCCAGCGCGTCGAGCGAAAAAAAGAGCAGCAGCGCGAGGCCGAGCCGCGCCGGAACGGAGAAACGACGGGTCACCAGCGCCATTATAACGGCGTGCGGCGGGAGGGCGGGGCGGGGGGCCAGATTGCGGGAGTGCGTCGCTTTTGGAGGTTGACTCCGGCCGTTGCCGAAGGCACAGGGGTGCCGGAGGCCGGAACATTCTGATAAAGTCTTGTTGTGGGCGTCGAGTACGACGAGATCGGCATTTGGTCGGAGGTCAAGCTTGCCATCATCAGAAAGTACGCGTCGGCCTACGCCACGATCATGGAAGCGCAACGGCGGGAGCGAATCCCAAGCCTGCGCTGGATCTACATCGACGCCTACGCCGGGCCAGGGTATCACCTTTCGAAAACGAGCGGCGAAGTGGTGGAAGGAAGCCCGCCCATCGCGCTGAACACGAGTCCACCGTTTCACGAGTATCACTTCATCGACACCGAGCCGCGTCGCGCGGAGCAATTGCGCAAGCTGGCTGGAGATCGGGCGGACGTTTTCACCTACAGCGAGGATTGCAACAAGGTGCTGCTGCGAGAAGTATTTCCGCGGGCGAGATACGAGGACTACAGGCGGGCCCTCTGCCTGCTGGACCCATACAATATCAACCTCACGTGGCAGGTGATTGAGGCGGCCGGTAATTCCTGGTCAATCGAGATTTTCATGAACCTCATGATCATGGACATTAATCGGAACGCCATGCGCCGAAACCCGGACAAGTCGATCCAGAGCAAGGTGGATCAACTCACCCGGCTGTGGGGCGACGAGTCCTGGAAAAGAGTGGGGTATGCCACGGACAGAAACCTGTTCAACGAACCGGAAAAGGTCTCCAATGAGGAGTTCGCTGAGGCATTCCGGCAACGGCTGGAGAAGAAGGCGGGATTCAAGTACGTACCTGCTCCGATGCCGATGAAGACGAAGAGCAACTCGACGATCTATTATCTGTACTTTGCTTCCCAAAAGCCGGCTGCGGCGGACATTGTGAACGACATCTTCGACAGCCATCGCAGGAAGCAAGGGCTTTGAGATGGCGACGAATTCGCACATAGAGTGGACGGACGCGACGTGGAACCCGGTGACTGGTTGCTCGAAGATCAGCCCCGGCTGCAAACACTGTTATGCGGAGCGGCTTGCCCTGCGGCTTCAGGCGATGGGCCAGAAGAACTACCGGAACGGCTTTGAAGTGACCCTTCAACCCCAAATGCTGGACCTGCCGCTGCGGTGGAAATCCCCCAGGCGGATCTTCGTCAACTCAATGAGCGATCTGTTCCACCAGGACGTTCCGCTCTCCTACATCGGGGAGGCTTTCTCGGTGATGCGGCGGGCGCATTGGCACCAGTATCAGGTATTGACGAAACGATCGGAGCGGCTGCTGGAATTGAGCCCGCGTTTGGAATGGGAGCCGCAAATTTGGATGGGTGTCAGCATCGAGAACGAGGATTATCTCGACCGGATCGACCACCTGCGAAGAACCGGGGCGCACGTCAAGTTTCTCTCGTTGGAGCCGCTGCTGGGCCCGCTGCGCAAACTAAAGTTGCGCGGGATCGACTGGGTCATTGTGGGTGGCGAATCCGGGCCGGGGGCTCGGCCCGTCGATCCCGCCTGGGTGACGGACATTCGAGATCAATGTGTGAGTGGTGGCGTGGCCTTCTTCTTTAAGCAGTGGGGCGGCGTGCAGAAGAAACGAACCGGGCGCGAACTAGAAGGCAGAACCTGGGATGAGATGCCGGAGGCGCTGGTCACGCTGTAGCGTTTTCAGCGCCGTAGAATCGACGCGGTCAATGCCTTGGGTTGCTACTGGCTGTGCCGCCGCAGTTGCTCTTGATAATCGGCCGCGCGCAAGCGGTACAGCACGTGATGGCGTAACGGATGACCTTCGGCGATCAGGGGGTGATCGAAATCGCCCGTCCGATCGCGGCGCATTCCCAGCTTCTCCATGACGCGGATGGAGCGCATGTTTTGGGGGACGGTGAAGGATACCATCTCGGCGAGCTTCGCCTGTTCGAATCCGTAGCGCATGGCCTCGCGGGCTCCCTCGGTGGCCAAACCCCGGCCCCAGAAGCGCTCGCTGAGGCGCCAGCCGATTTCCACGCACGGCGTGAAGTGGGCCATGAAGCGGGGCACCGCCAAGCCGATAAAACCGGCCAACTCGCCGGTCTCACGAAGCTCGGCGGCCCACAGGCCGAAGCCGTGCTGCACGAAATGCGCTTCCATGCGATCAATCGCTGCGTTGCTTTCCGCCGGTGTCAGGCAGGCGGGGAAGAACAACATCACACGCGGCTCCGAGTTAATGCGGTAGAGTGGCTCGCGATCTTCCGCGCGCCAGCGGCGGAGGAATAGGCGCGGGGTGGAAAGAGAGGTCATCAATCAGGCGCGGCGCCGGTGAATCAAGCACTGGCGCGCTTCAGGCACGGAAAACCGGCTCGAGCGACGAGACCTTGGTCTTCAGTCCCGCCAGTTCGTCGGCGCTCAACGTGGGCAGCGGGGCTGATGCAAGCTCCAGCGCCAGGTCAAAGATACGTTCGTCGCCGGGTGGGACGGCAGCGGTGACTTCCTGGTTCAAGGTGAAGCGGAGCGCCAGGCGAGCCATCTCGCGATCGTCGATCGGCTGATACCAACACTTCGGATACTTGCGATCGCTCTCTTTCATGCTGGCGGGCCACAGGCCAAACGCAAGGGCCTTCAATGCCATGCGGGCCATCCCCTTCGATTTGGCTTTGGCCAGAATCTGCGGGCCGAAGCCGCCATTCTCCCAGGCGTTGACATTCACCGGGAACAGCACACTGTCCAGCTCGAGCGCGTCCATCAGACGGAGCGCGGCCGGGGCATGGTGGGCGGAGAAACCGAGATGGCGAACTTTGCCCTCCTTGCGGGCGGCGACAAATGTCTCCGCGGCTCCGCCCGGGGCGAGAATCTTCTCGACATCTTCCATCGAGCCGACGGCGTGAAACTGGTAGAGATCCACATGATCGGTGTGGAAGCGTTGCAGGGTGCGCTCCAATTCCTCGCGGGCACCCTTGGCGTCGCGGCGCGTGGTCTTTTCGGCCAGGAAGACCTTGTTGCGATACGGCTGCAAGGCTTCACCGAGTTTGATTTCTGCTTCACCATCGAAATAGGACGGGGCACAGTCGAAGTAGTTGACGCCCCGGTCGTAGGCTGCCGCCACGCGGCGCGCGGCCTCTTCTTGCGAAAGGCCGCAAACCACGATGCCGCCGAGGGCGAGGATGGAGAGATCGATCCCATCCTTGTACGGGCGGCGCGGCAGAGGTGCCGTTGAACCATGTGCGGCCGCGGCTGTGATAGCGGCGGCAGCGCCAAGAAATTCGCGACGATCCATAAGCCGGTTCCTCTGCGAACATTATAATGTACGGTTCCGGAAGACAAACCGGCAAGCTAAAAGCATGCCCCACCAACGGGGCATGCTTTAAGCTTGCCCGTTGACGATCCAGGCGGCGCGACGCGATACTGAACAGATGACCAGCGCCGTGCCTAGAGCCGCTCTTCAGGTGCGCAACCTGCGAAAGGCTTACAAGGACGTACTGGCCGTCGACGGCCTGGAACTCGAAGTGCGCGCAGGCGAATGCTTCGGGCTGCTGGGACCCAACGGCGCCGGGAAAACCACCACCATGGAAATCTGCGAAGGGCTGGTTTCGGCCGATTCGGGCGAGGTCGAAATGCTGGGCCTGCGCTGGGATTCCGCTGCCGGGCAACTGCGCCAGCGGCTCGGGGTGCAGCTTCAGGATACGCAACTCGCCGACAAACTCACCGTGCTGGAGACGGTCCGCCTGTTTCGCAGCTTCTACCACGCGGGACCTACGCCGGCGGAGGTAATCGCCCTGGTGCAACTCGAAGAGAAAGGGAAATCGCGGGTGGGCAATCTCTCCGGCGGGCAGAAACAGCGGCTGGCGATGGCTTGCGCGCTGGTCGGCGATCCCGATTTTCTGTTCCTGGATGAACCAACCACCGGCCTCGATCCGCAAGCGCGGCGCCAGCTCTGGGACTTGATCGAAGAGTTCAAAGCCTCGGGCCGGACGATCCTGCTGACCACCCACTACATGGATGAAGCCGAACGCCTGTGCGACCGCATCGCCATCATGGACCACGGCAAGGTGATCGCGCTCGGCACGCCGCGCGAGTTGATTGCTTCGATCGGCGTCGAGCACGTGGTCGAGTTTTCGGCCGGAGGCCCGGCGAAACCGCTGGCCCTCTCCCCATTGCGCCAGATGGATGGTGTGCGCGACGTCCGCAGCGAGAACGGCAGCGTGCAGATGCAGGTCACCGAACTGCATCGCGCGGTGCCCGCTTTGCTCGACGAACTCAGCCGGCAGGGTCTAACGCTGACCGAGTTGCGCACTCATTCGGCTTCCCTGGAGGACGTCTTCGTCACCCTGACGGGGCGGCATTTGCGCGATGAGTGAGATCACCATCCCCGATCTGCCATCGAGCCAGGCTGCCCGAAAATCTCCGCACGCGAGTACGTGGACCGAGCGTCCGCTGGCGCAGTTGACCCTGGTGCGGTTCCTCGAATTCACGCGCGAGCCGGAGGCACTGTTCTGGGTATTCGTCTTCCCCATTTTGCTGGCCGCCGGCCTCGGCATCGCCTTCCGCAATCGGCCCGCGGACGTGCTCAAAATCGCCACCGTGACCCCCCAACTGGCGCAATCGCTCCGCCAGGAGAAGCTGCTCGATGTGGCGGAACTGCCCGCCGCGGCCGCCGAAGAAGCGTTGCGCAACGGCAAGATAGCGCTGCTGGCCGTGCCAGCGCCGGAGGGCGGCGTTGTCTACCGGTATGACGACACCAATCCGGAAGGCCGCACGGCGCGCATGCTGGCGGATCGCGCGGTCCAGCGGGCGGCTGGCCGGATCGATCCGGTTGCCTCGAGCGACCATTTCATGCGCGAGCCTGGGTCGCGGTACATCGATTTTCTGATCCCCGGCCTGCTCGGAATGAATTTGATGGGCAGCGCTATCTGGGGCATGGGATTCGCCATCGTGGATGCCCGGCGCAAGAAACTGATGAAGCGCCTGGTTGCCACGCCCATGCCGCGGCACTCCTACCTGCTGTCGTTTCTGCTTTCGCGGCTGCTGCTGCTGGTGGTGGAAGTCGGCGTGCTGTTAGGTTTCGGGGCGGTGGTGTTTGGCGTGCCGGTGCGCGGTTCGCTGCTCGATCTGGGGCTGCTGTGCGTGCTGGGCTCGCTGTCGTTCAGCGCGCTCGGATTGTTGATTGCATCCCGCGCGAGAACCATCGAAGCCGCCTCGGGCCTGATGAACACAGTGATGATGCCGATGTGGATCGTGTCGGGCGTCTTCTTCTCGGCCCAGCGATTCCCCGAGTTGGTGCAACCGATCATCAAGGCGCTGCCGCTGACGGCTGCCATCGACGCTCTGCGGATGAACATGCTGCAAGGCGCGAGTCTGGCGCACCTGGCGCCACAGATGGGAGTGCTGGCCGGCTGGCTGATCGTCTGCTTCGGCCTGGCGCTTAAGCTCTTTCGCTGGCGCTAGGCTGGCACAAGCCGCCATGGCGCGATCAACCAGGGAACCGGGACAGTGTGAAGTGTGTGAAGCAGGGCACTTGCCGTGTGGAGCGGACCCCAAGTATACTTACATTTTCGCTGAGTGGTTTATGACGGCGAGAGACGAGTTCGATCCATTAGCCCCGCAGCGCGAGGCCGCCTTCTTCTACGGCCTGTTTCTCCGCGGGCACGACGTGGAAACGCTGCGCCAGGATATCGACGTTCCCCGCTCGATGATCGACAAGTGGATGCGGGCCAAAGACTTCGAGATCCCGTTTCGGGAAAGCCTGCGCCGCGTCTACAGCTACCGCAAGCAGGTTCTGGCGATTTTCGACGGTCTGGTGCTGAACGAGCAGGACCAACCCCGCCTGCAATAGCCGCCGTTTGCTGCCCGTTGTCGCCAATCCGCAGTTCCCATCGCAGCGACGTGCTAAGGTGAGGAATCAGGGAATGAATATCCTTTTCATTGGAGATGTTTTTGCCTCTCCGGGGAGGCGGATCGTGGCGGATCATCTCGAAGACATCATTCGGACCAACGCCATCGATCTGGCGATTGCCAACGCGGAGAACGCCGCGGGCGGGTTCGGCATCACGCCGGCGGTGTCCGAGGAGCTTCTCGCGATGGGGCTGGACGTGCTCACCAGCGGCAATCACATTTGGGATAAACGCGAGATTCTCGATTATCTGCAGCGCCAGCCGCGGCTGTTACGGCCGGCCAACTACCCGGAAGGGCCGGGATGCGGTATGGTAACCGTACGGGCGCGCAATGGCGTTGAGTGCGCCGTATTGAATCTGCAAGGGCGCACGCACATGCCGGCCACGGATTGCCCATTTCGCAAAGCCAGCCAGATGCTGGCGGCTCTGGACCCGGCGATTCGCGTGCGCTTCCTGGATTTCCACGCGGAAGTGACCAGCGAGAAGATGGCCATGGGCTGGTATCTGGACGGCAAGATCTCAGCCGTGATCGGCACCCACACCCACATTCCGACCGCCGATACGCGGATCCTGCCGGGAGGCACCGCGTACCAGACCGATTGCGGCATGACGGGGCCGTACGGATCGGTAATCGGCGTGGAGCCGGGGCTTGCCATCCAGCGTTTTCTGACCGCGATGCCGGTGCGCCTGGAAGCGGCGCGCCATGGCGCGGAGTTGCACGCGGTAATCGTGGACGTAGACGAGGCCACCGGCAAAGCGCGCGGCGCGCGCCGCCACGCCATCGGCGGAGATTGAGCGAATGGATCCCTCCAGCCCCATAGCGGATCTCACAGCGTTTTTCATCCAGGAGATCGGTGCGCTGCTGTTCTGCATCGTCTTCCTGTTCTTGTGGCGCCAGTCGCGCGCGGTCTACTTCGGGCTGTGGTCGGTGGCCTGGGGGCTGCGTGGGGTTGCCACCATATGCGGCTTCCAGTTGCTGACCCACGGCGGGACGGGATGGCTGGCGCCCTACGCCACCTTCGATTTTGCTTTCGCGATCGTGCTGATTGCCGCGGCGCGCGCCGGATTCGGCTCCGGCCTGCAGGAATGGCGCGTGATGCTGCGCCTGATCCCCCTGTTGCCGGTGTTTGTGATTCTGGTCTACGGGGTGGCCCTGTTCTCCCGGATGGAAGCCTACCATTCGTCGCACGCTCTGCTGATGGGCTTCATCTACCTGTACAATTTCCTGCGGCTCCGGCGTCGCGACGGGCTCGGGTTCCGGATCTTCCGGTTCTCGCTGGTGGTCCTTTCGGCGGCCTTTTTCGAACACGCCTTCGTTTTCCTGTGGATGTACAACCGGGGTAATGCGCCGGACTGGGCCCGCTACCTGCATCACGAGAGCTATTACGATTTCGCCCTGCACTGCGTGATGGCCTTTTCGGCCATGGCGATGTGGAGCGAGACGCAAATGGACCGGCTGCGGGGCCTGCTCTCCGAAGTGGAAACCCTGCGCCGCGAAAACAGCAACCGCAGCGACCTGGACAGCCTCACCGGGCTGCTCAACCAGGCGTCGCTGGCGCGGCGCGTGGAACAACCCGAGGCGCTGGACTGCGTGGTGGTGGTGTGCGACATGGACAATTTCAAGGAGGTCAACGACCGCTATGGGCACCTGGTGGGCGACGAGATCCTGCGCAACGTGGGCAACCTGCTGGAGCGATCCATCCGCCATGACGACGAAGCGTACCGCTGGGGCGGCGACGAGTTTGTCATCCTTTTCCTGAACCAGAGTACCGAGGGGGCTGCCAAGCGGATGACCGAACTGGAGCAGCGGCTGACCGATTTCAAAGTGCGCGGATTCGGCGGGCTGCCGATTTCCTTCAGTTGGGGCGTTGCCGACGCACGCAACCGGCCGCTCCGCCAGGCTTTGGATGAAGCCGACCACGCCATGTACGCCTTCAAACGCCGCCGCAGCGAACTCCCCGCGCACCCTGGCAGGCGATTTGAACTCCAGGCGGACCCGGGTGCGCCCGCAACGCCGCCGCATGCGGTTTGACCGGGTGCAAGGCGGTCTTTTATACTGAAAGATCATCTAACTGAAAGATCGACATGTATATTCTTGTTCTTCTGATTCACATCCTGGTCTGCATCTTCCTGATCATCGTGGTGCTGTTGCAGAGCGGGAAGGCGGCGGACCTGGCCGGGGCCTTCGGCGGCATGGGCTCGCAAACGGCGTTCGGCCCACGCGGTTCGGCCACGCTGTTGTCGAAGGCGACGACAATTTCGGCGATTCTGTTCATGCTCACTTCGCTTGGGCTCTCCATCCTGGCCACCAAGGGCGCCGGCCTGGGAACCACGGTTCTGGAGGGCGGTTCCACTAAGAGCGCTCCGGCCAGGACGCAGGCGCCGGCGATCCCGGGACGGATTCCGGGGCAGGCGCCGCCGCCGTCGCAGACTATTCAGATCCCGATCCCGGCGGCGCCGGCCAAACAGAACGCCGGGAAGCCGGTCCCATTGCGAATCCCGGCTCAGCCGGCGCCGGACAAGAAGTAGCCACACAACGCGGAGGTGGCGGAATTGGCAGACGCACTAGCTTGAGGTGCTAGCGGGAGCAATCTCGTGGGGGTTCAAGTCCCCCTCTCCGCACCATAGATTATAAAGCAGTTAACTGGGCCTGGACGAAAATCCAGGCCCTTCGTTTTTGTCCACTGTAGCGGTTTTTGTAGTGGTTCTACCAAGTTTTTTCGCTGGCCGCCTTCGGAATTCGCGTCGGACGCAATATCGGGCACTTGATCCTGGACTTCTATTGCCTCAAACGGGGCCTCGCGATGGAGTTGCGTTTTGCGCAACAGGCTCATGCAACGAAAGACCTGGATTTGGGAATGTAAGGGACAGCCTTGCGCGTCTCATCGAAAAAAAGCGGTAAGGCCTCGAGAACGGCGAACGCTACCCACCCATGACGGCGCAGAACACTGAATCTGCGCGGTCGAACGCCGGCAGCGGAGCCGCGCATAGTGAACAGGCAATGGCAGGGACATCCTCCGGCAGACTGGGCTTCGCAGATGCCCTTTTGCGCTCTACGGGAATGCGCTATTCTGGTAGCACCTAAAAAGGTGCCTTCTGGCGCAGGAGCAAGGACATGATTGACATCACCAAGGACATCCAATCGCTGACGACCTTTCGCCGCCGTTCCGGCGACTTCATGAAACAGCTTAGGAAGAATAGGCGCCCCGTTGTGCTGACGGTGAAGGGGAAGGCAGCAGCCATCGTGCAGGACGCCGAAGCCTACCAGCGACTGCTCGACATTGCCGCCCAGGCCGAGACAGAGGAGGGTATCCGTCAGGGCTTGGAGGACGCGAAACTGAGAAAGGTGCGGCCAGCAAGGGAGTTTTTCGCAAAATTCGAAACCGAAAATGGCATACCTCGTTAACCTCACCGCCCGCGCCGAGCGAGATCTTGCCCACCTGTTCGCGGATATCAACGCCGAGCATTCCGAGGCGGCTCTGAAATGGTATCGAGGCATCAAGGAGGCGATTCTCAGCTTAGAAGAACAACCAAACCGATGCCCAGTCACACCCGAGAACGACAAGCTCAGGCATTTGCTGTACGGGAACAAGCCTCACATTTACCGCGCGATATATCGAATATTAGAAAGAGAGAAACGGGTCGAGGTGTTGCATATCCGCCACGGCGCTCGGCGGAGGTTAAGGGGGTCCGATATTGCATAGAGAGCGCCTGGAATTCATACGAGAGGGTGAAGGTTAACGCGGCATTATCGAATCGGGCATAACAGCGCTATGCAGAATGGAGCCAGCAAGGAGACCGCCAGCGCGACCGCGCCCAACATCAGCGCGGATTTTCTAACGGGAAATACCGAGATTGGCCTGGATCGAATCCGCACGCGGCTTCTGGACCTCACCAACCGCAACAAACTTCTCAATTTCCGGCATTCCCCCGCATCGTCCTTGCGCGTGGTTAACGTTCCCATCGACGCCGCGTTCCGGCAACTGCGGGACACGGAAAAGCTGGCCTTTCTGCCGGTCCCCGAGCCTGAGGTCGCAGGGGGAGAAGCGCCGCCCGCTAAGGACTATGCCGAGGAGCTTGGCTGGAACACCTCCTTCGATCTTGGCAACGTCGACGATAGGGCCGATGCTCTGCCGGTGCTGCTCTATTACGAGCATCTCGACAGCTTAAGCCGCAAGATCGCGAGCGCGGCCAAGACGGCGATAGAGGAATCCGGCGCGAACATGCTCTACCTCGTGTTCGGATTCCTGGAATGGTATGAATCCGATGATTCAAAGCAACCGCATTTCGCGCCCCTGGTCGTTCTGCCGGTTGCTATTGAACGCACCGGAGGGCGGGGCAAAGCCGTTGAAGCCGTCGTGGAGTACTCCGGTGAGGATGTGGAGACCAATCTATCCCTCGTGGAAAAGATGCGCCGCGACTTCGGGCTGGAAATTCCGCCGCTTGAGGACGATGATACGCCGGAGACCTATTTCGCGAAGTTTGGAGACATCCTCAGACTCAAAAAGAGCTGGTCCGTCCGGCGGCACATAACGCTCGCGCTTCTCAGTTTTGGCAAGCTCCTTATGTACCGCGATCTTGACCCGAAGACATGGCCAGCCGGACAGAGCATCGCGACGCATCCGTTGGTCCGCGAGTTGTTCGAAGGTTCAAAGAATCCCGACATCGCCCTCGCGGAAGAGTACCCCATCGATGCCCCCGAGCTAGCAAAGGACGTTCCGTATCTCATCCGGGACGCCGACAGTTCTCAGCACAGCGCCCTCATACATGCGCTTCGTGGCCAGAATCTTGTTATCGAAGGTCCGCCCGGAACCGGCAAGTCACAGACGATCACCAATCTGATCGCGGCAGCGCTCGCCAAAGGCAAGACGGTGCTCTTTGTCGCGGAGAAGCTCGCCGCGCTGGAGGTTGTCCGCCGCCGTTTGGATGATTCCGGGCTCGGCATGTTCTGCCTCGAAGTGCACAGCCACAAAACAAAAAAAGGCGCGATGCTCACGGATCTGGCGCAGCGCTGCAAGATGCGCGGGACGTTCAAAGAACCCCGTGACCTTGAGCGGCATCTTTCCGTCGTCGAAGAGAAGAAACGGCTTCTCACGCAATACGCAGCTCTGGTCAACAAGACCGTCGAACCGTTCAAGGCCACGGTGTTCGAGATCCTGTGGGCGCGCGACCGTTGCGGGCAGGATATTGCAGCGCGTCTGGGCGCGCTCTCGCAGGTCATGTTGCCGGTCGTCGTGCAGTTCACGCGGATTCAGTTCACGCAGGCAGAGCACCTTTTGTCCGTCTATGCGCAGCACCTGACCGCCGTTCTTACCCCATGCAACGCGATAGACCGGCATCCATGGGCGTGGATCGCCCGCCCCCTTCACTTTGAGGAAGAGGAGCGTGCCACAAAAGACGGCTGAATGGCTTCTGTGCCCGGACTATGGAAGCCGCATGGCGGATCTGCGCACCTGGCTCAATGGTGCAAAGGAGTGCGCCGGACGGCTTCATGCCATCGCAGAGGATTTGGCCGCCTTGTCGGGAGCTGCATTCTGGAACGCCAACGCCGACAGTTCCTGGGGCAGCCTGCAAGCCCTCGCCGACTACGCCCTTCAAAACCGTGAAGAACTTGGGCCATGGAATCACTTTCTCCGCGTCCGAATCAAGAGCACGGAAAGCGGCCTGGATAAACTGACAGCCTTGGCGGAGGCGCGCGCGCTGGAGCCTCAGGAACTCGCGCCGGCGTTTCATTTCGCGTTTTACAACACACTGGCCCGCAGCGTATTGTACGAACGACGCGGAGCTTTCACGGGTAACGGGCCTCACGCAGGAACAGCTTCAGCGTCAGTTTGCAGGAGCGGATCGGGAGTCCATCCGGCTCTACAGCGAACGCGTTGCGGCGATTATCGATCAACGCCCGGTCCCCTATGGAAACCAGAGCGGCCCCGTGCGGACCTGGACGGAGATGGCGCTGATCACGAATGAAATCAACAAACAGAAGCGCCACATTCCCATCCGCCAACTGATCCAGCGCTCCGCCAATGCGCTGGCGTCGATTCGAGACAAGTGGGCAAGTATCTTGACCGCGTACTGGAAATCATCGGGGAGCACGACTGACCCCAATGAGCAACGAGACCATTAACGCGAGGATTCGAGTAAGGCGGCTACCCGCGATCTTCCTCAGCCTGCGAAACGAACACCATGCCTGGCGCGGGTTCCAAATGCCGACAGTGTCGGCGACGCGCACGCGGTCCGCGCCGGCATCCCTGGCGGCGAGGACGAATCGTTCGAGCAGCGTCTTATCCGCGCGTGAAGCGTCTTGCGCACCCACGGAAACGTAGCGGAACCGGTCGCGCGCACGGGCGGCAAGTTCCGCCAGACTGCGCCAGAGCCAGTGTTCGTCCTTACTCAGAACGCCCAGAAGAATGGGAGACACGGGAAAAGAGATGTGGACCGAATCGACGGCGCAGCTCGCGGCGTGATCGAGATCGAGCGCAGTGGCCCGGCACCACGCCGTAACGCGGCAGGGCAGGCGCAAATCGACGATGGCGTGGAGATCGGCGCGCTCCTCTTCATCGATGGCGGGCGTTCCGGCTTCCAACTCGGGAACGCCCGCCGCGGCGATGGCGGTTGCGATTTCCAACTTATCGGCACGCGAGAATACGACGCCCGGTGCCTGCTCGCCGTCGCGCAAGGTGCTGTCGATGAGGTGGACTTTCGCTCGTGCCATGGCCGATCAAGAGATGAGAAGCGCCTCGACCGGCTTGCCTTCTTCGAGCGCATCCAGGCATCTGGTCGATCCGGTCCTCGTCCATTTTTCCGTACCAGTGGCCTTCCGGATAGACCACCACGACGGGCCCGTGTTCGCACAGATTCAGACAGCCGGCGGCCGATACGGTGACACCGTCCAGGCCGCGGTCGGACACTTCGGATTCCAGGTACCCGACGAGCGCACCCGAATCCTTGCGGCGGCAAATTCCCTTACGGTCTCCCGCGACGCGGAAGCTCCCGCAAACGAAGACGTGATGTTTTGGTTTTTCCATTGGAGTCTCCTGTATCTCTATCCGCAACCGGCTCCGGTGCCCGAGCAACCGCCGCAGCCCTGGAACAGCTTCTGCATTCCACGCGGTACTTGTCCCGTCCGGTCCCAGGCAACAATCGCGTCCGAGGCCACGCCCACCGCCTCGATGACGCGGATTCCACGCTGCTCGAGAATCCGCCGCGGCGTTTTCCCGACGGCACTGGTGAACACGGCCTTGCAATCTTCGAGCACGTCCGCCAGCTTGTCCCAGCGGGCCAGACCGCCCCCGGCATCGGGGCTTCGCGCGTTTCCACCAGCGCGGGCGGCCCGTCGGGCTGCGGCTCGAATACCCAAATGAGGGAGGCTTCGCCGACGTGCTGGTTGATCAGCGCGCCTTCGTGGCTGGTCAGCGCGACATACGGGCGCCGCTCGTTCGGGTTGACCGGTCCGGCGGCGGTGGTTTGCAGCAGCTCGATCAGGGTCTCCGATTGCGGCGCGCCCAACAATCCCACGGCGTCGGCGCGGCAGCGCGTGCAATGCAGCATCTGCGGCAGGAATTCCGCCGTGCGTTGGCGCAGCGCGGCCAGTTCGGCATGATCGATCTCGCCGATCGATTCGAACAGCGTGCCAGCGACCGGATAGAGCGGAATCGCGTTCATGATGTTGGCGCCCAGGGAAGCCACTTCGCGGGCCACCGCGGCGGCGTGCTGGTCGTTGATGCCGGGCATGACGATGGTGTTGATTTTGACCGTGATGCCTTGCCGCTTGAGTTCCACGATTGCGAGGCGCTGCCGTTCGAGCAGCGCGGCGGCGCCGTCCACACCGCGCAGGACCCGAATGCCGGAGCGGACCCAGGCGTAAATCTGCGCGCCAATCGCGGCGTCTACGGCGTTCACCGTGAGTGTGACGTGGCTCACCTGGAGTTTCGCGAGCTCGGCGGCATGGGCGGCCACTTCGAGCCCGTTGCTGGCCACGCACAACAGCATCTCCGGGTAGCGGTTGCGCACCAGGCGAAGCGTCTCCAGCGGCGGTTCCGGACTGGCGAACGGATCGCCCGGCCCAGCGATTCCCACCACGCGGATTTCCGGCGACACTTCCACCGCGCGGTCCAGATAATAGACCGCCTGTTGCGGCGTGAGGACGGCGCTGGTCACTCCAGGCCGGCTTTCGTTGAGGCAATCGTACCTCCGGTCGCAGAAATTGCACTGCACGTTGCACCGCGGCGCCACCGGCAGGTGAATCCGCGCGGCGGTTTCTCGCGCTGCCTCGTTGAAGCACGGGTGTTGGGTGAGATCCAGAGTCATCGCGCCTCCCTCATTGATAGCTGTAGCCCACCGAAGAGCGTTCCTGCGCGCGCTCGAGCAAGGTATTGGTCACCGCGTCGAACAAGCGCTGCGCGCCGCGGTAGCCGAGATGCAGAATGCGCTGGCCGCCGATGCGATCGTGAATTGGGAAGCCGACGCGAATCAAAGGAAGGTCGAGCTCGCGGGCGACGCTATAGCCCTTGCTGCTGCCGATCAGGAAATCCGGCGCCAGCCGGCGCGCCACCTCGCTCAAGGTGGCGAAGTCCATTCCTTCCTTTACGACGATGCCATCGACGGTGTCGCCCGCCACCGTTCTTATGGCACTTTCCTTCACCGATAAGGCGGAGTCCATCGCCGCGTGGAGTGTGCGCCTGGAAACCGAAGAGGGTGCGGTCGAGCTTCGACTGCACGACCGGCTCTATGCGGGTGCCGACGAAGTGTTGAGCGTGTCCGACGAGGTTCTGTTCTCGGTCGTGGAACGCTTACCGGCGTTGAAAGAGGCATGAGCCTGCCCGCGCCGTGTCTCGTAGTTTTCGCCTCGCTAAACCAGGTGCATCGACTGAAGCGGCACCTGTATCAGGGCGGCGTCTACGTGGATATGGTGCGCGCGCCTCAGTGCCTGGGCCTGCGTGGATGTAGTTTCGCGCTGCGCTGCGACGCTGCCATGGTGCCGGCGATCCGCCAAGCGTGGGTATTTCCGGCTCCAACCTCGAGCGGCCATATCGAGCCTTCGAGCCTCAAGAAGCAGCACACGAAGGCGGTTTCAGAGGCCACCCGCATTCTTCGGGAAGAGACGAGCGGCCCCCAGCGCTGTTTCGCGGGCTTCGAGTTGTACACACTCCGGCGCACCTGCCTCACTCGTTGGGCGCCACACATGGATCCGTGGACCCTCGCGTACCTCGCCGGACACCGGGATATGAACATCACGAAGCGGTACGTTCACCCGCAAGAGCAGACAATCCTTCGCTGCGATGGAAAAGGCCCGCGTGGTAAAAGGTGGGCACAGTTCTGGGCACACTCAGTTTGACCTGCCCGATGGTACGCGTGGCAAGCGTGCCGTAACCAACTAATAAATAAACCGGTTATTGGCGCGCCCGGAGAGACTCGAACTCCCGACCTACTGGTTCGAAGCCAGCCGCTCTATCCACCTGAGCTACGGGCGCGCGCTACCGCAATTCTAGCAGGGACTCGGCGACGCAATCCTGCCTTGCGCGATTCACTGTTCGGCGACGACCGGGTTGACCAGCTCGCCAAGGCCTTCGATCCGGATGCGCACCTCGTCGCCGGGCCGGAGCCAGCGCGGCGGTTTGCGGGCAAAGCCTACGCCGGCGGGAGTGCCGGTGGCGATGACGTCGCCCGGCTCCAGGGTGAACACGCTCGATAGATACGCGATGAGCTGAGGCAGCTTGAAGATGAGGTTGCCGGTGCTCGAATCCTGCATGGTTTCGCCGTTGAGGGTGAGCGAAATGTGGAGGTTGTGCGGGTCGGCGATCTCGTCGGCGGTGACAATGGCGGGGCCGAAGGGCGCGAACGTGTCGAAGGTTTTGCCGATCATCCACTGCGACGTGGCCATCTGAAAATCGCGGGCGCTCACGTCGTTGAGGATGGTGTAGCCGAAGACGTAATCGCGCCAGTCATTTTCGGCGACGTGGCGCCCGCGGCGGCCGATCACCACGGCGAACTCGGCCTCGTAATCCGGCTTGGCGGAGTTCCTGGGCAGCACGATGGGCTGGCCGGGGCCGATGACCGCGGTGGAAAACTTGGCGAACATGGTCGGCACTTCCGGGATGGCGAGCTTCGATTCGGCAGCGTGGTCGCGGTAGTTGAGGCCGATGCAGATCAGCTTGGGCGGGCGCGGAATGGGCGCGGCGAAAGTGAGCACGGCCGGGTCCAGGCCGTGGCTCGAAGCAGGGCCGCCGATCCAGCGCCGCACTTGGGTCTGCGCATCGGCGCCGCCGGCGATCACCTCGAGGACGCTGGACAAGCCAGAGCCGTTAATGGGGATCACCCGGCCGTCGAGAAGGACGCCGGGTTCCGTATCGCCGTCCCGTTGAATGGTTACAAAGCGCAATTTTGCTGGTTCTCCGCTGGAATTGTAGCATTGCGCGCGCGTTCGGTCTGCTATGATTGACCCAACGACTATTTTGAGGCCGGCCGGGAAAGTTTCCGCGCCGCGCACGTAAGAGAATCGAATCCCCGCACAATCGAGGGACTGGGAAAACAAATGAGTATTCTGTGGATGTTGGCGATCACTCTCGTGATCCTGCAAGTGTCCGTCTTTTGCACGACAATTTACCTGCACCGGGCGAAAACCCATCGCGGGTTGGAACTGCACCCGGTGGTTGGTCTGCTGATGCACCTGGAATTGAGCCTCTTCACCGGCATGGTGCCGCGCGAATGGGCGGCCGTGCACCGCAAGCATCATCATTTCTCCGACGCGGCAGGCGATCCGCACAGCCCGTACATTTACGGAATGTGGACGGTGCTGTTCGGCAACTATTTCCTGTATCGCAAGGTGACCAAGGACCGGGCCGTGGTGCGCAAGTACACCCCGGATTGGAAGAACGATCTGATCGACCGGCTGCCCTTCATGCACTATGCGGCGCTGGGCGGGATCGCCATTTTCATGCTGATGTTCGGCGTGTGGTGGGGCCTGGCGGCCTGGGCCACGCACGCGGTGCTGTATGTGCTGCTGAATTCCTCGGTCAACAGCGTCTGCCACTGGGTGGGCTACCGCAACTTCGACAACAAGGCCACCAACCTGAAATCGATCGCCATGCTGACGGCGGGCGAAGGGCTGCACAACAACCACCACGAGTTTCCGACCTCGGCGCGGTTCGCCTGGCGCGGGCATGAGATCGACCCGGCATGGCCGGTGATTCGCGCGCTCGAAACGCTGCACCTGGCGCGGGTGAAACCGCTGCCGGCGGAGCGAGTGGCGGCGTGAAGAATACGCCCGCAAGCGGGCGTTGGCCAGCTGAAGCATGCCCCACCTGTTATCCTGAAGCCAGAATACCCGCTTGGGACACACACGCTTGAAAATCGGTTTTGTCAGTCTGGGCTGTCCCAAGAATCTGGTCGACAGCGAAGTCATGATGGGCGCGCTGGTGGCCCGCGGCCACGAGCTGACGCCCCATCCCGGCGACGCCGACGTGCTGGTGGTGAACACCTGCAGCTTCATCGATCCCGCCAAGAAGGAATCCGTCGACACGATTCTGGAAATGGCCGAGTATAAGAAGACCGGCCACGCCCGAAAGTTGATTGTCGCCGGCTGCCTGGTGGAACGCTACCGCGGCGACATTCGCAAGGAGATGCCGGAAGTGGATGCGCTGGTGGGCACCAACGAGCTCGAGCGGATCGTGGCGTTGTGCGAAGGCCTGGAAGATGGCGCCGGCGCTTCGCCCGCGGTCCCCTATCTCTACCACGACCTTACGCCGCGCGTGCTCTCGACGCCGGGCCACTTCGCCTACATCAAGATCGCCGAGGGCTGCGACCACCCGTGCAGCTTCTGCGTGATCCCGCAATATCGCGGCGCGTTTCGCAGCCGCCGCTTCGAATCCGTTATCGCCGAGGCCACCCGCCTGTTTCACCACGGCGTGCGCGAAATCAACCTGATCGGCCAGGACACCACCTGCTACGGTGAGGATCTGGGGCTGCGCGACGGCCTGGCCGCTCTGTTGGAACGGCTGGCCAAAATCGAAGCCGGGCACGAAACCTGGATCCGCTTCCTGTATGCCTATCCGAACAAAGTAACCCAGCGGCTGCTGGATGCGATTGCCGCCCACCAGCCGCTGGTGAAGTATATCGACATGCCGCTGCAACATTCGAGCGCGCGCGTGCTGCAGCGGATGAAGCGTGGCGGCTCGGGCGAGATTTTCCTGCGGCTGATCGAGCGCATCCGCCGCACCATTCCCGGCGTCGCCATCCGCACCAGCTTCATTGTTGGCTTCCCCGGCGAAACGGCGGTGGATTTCGAAGAGCTTTGCCAGTTCGTCCAGGCCGCGCGGTTCGACAACATGGGCGTTTTCCTTTACTCGGATGAAGATTCCAGCGGCAGTTACCCGCTCGATGGCAAAGTGGACGCCCTCACCAAAGGCAGCCGCCAGCGGCGCTTGATGGCATTGCAGCGCAAGATCGCCCGAGCACGCGGCCGCGCGCTGGTGGGCGCGGAGGTTTCGGTGCTGGTGGAAGGCCTCTCCGAGGAAACCGATCTGCTGTGGCAAGCGCGCATGACGACGCAAGCGCCCGAAATCGATGGCGTCACGTTGATCAACGATGTGGAGGGCGCCGCGCCGCGGTCCGGCGAAATTCGCCGCCTGCGCATCACCGGATCGCACGATTACGACGTGGTCGGCACGCTGCTGCCGCCCACCGAAGCCGCGCCCGTGCTGCCGCCGCCGGGCCTGGTACACATCGAGCCGCTGGCCGTTCGCTTATGAAGTGCCCGGTGTGCAAGAAAATAGAGGTCGCGCTGGGGGACGCCGAATTTCCGTTTTGCAGCGAGCGTTGCCGCACCATCGACCTGGGCAATTGGGCATCTGGCAAATACGTGATCTCGACCCCGCTCCCGCCGGGCGGCCTGGACCCGGAAGCCGTGGCCGAAACGGACGAGGATGACTAGCACAATGGCGCGTGCTTTTCTCCCTACCGAGCACCGGCGCAAGTTGTGGGGCGGACGCGCAGTCCAGGGGGTCTGCCCCACAGGATGACTAGCGGCGCGCGCAGCAGAATCGCTTTCGCCATTGCCACCTGGTTCGGCTGCGGCCGCTCGCCGTGGGCGCCGGGCACGGTGGGCTCGGCCGCGGCCGTCGCCATCGCCATCGCGCTCCATCGCTACGCTGGTTTTGCGCCATGGCACTTTCTGCTGCTCGCAGCCGCGCTGGCCGGTCCCGCGGTGTGGAGCGCGGGCGTGGTTGAGAGCGCTGCCGGTTTCAGGGATCCCGGCTTCGTGGTGGTGGATGAAGTGCTGGGCCAGTGGATCGCTTTGGCCGCGGCGAACCCCTGGAACTGGCGGAGCTGCCTGGCCGCCTTCGCTCTGTTCCGCTTGTTCGATATCTGGAAGCCGCCGCCGGTGCGGCAATTGGAATCGCTGCCGGGCGGGCTCGGCATCAACGCCGATGACGCCATGGCCGGTGTCTACGCCGCACTTGTGCTATTGCTGGCAGGATGTTTCAATCTATATTGAATGTCCCTCCGGAAACCACCCGCCGCCCGGCCGCAGATTTCGCAGGTGTCCCCGCACGCCGCCATCGCCGGTGGCGAATTCCAGATACGCGGGAAAGGATTTGCGAAGCCGGACCGGCCGCGCGTCATGATCGGGGACGTGGGCGCGCCGATCATCATCGGCTCGGATTCTTTCGTGATCGCCCGTGTGCCGGAGGGCGCCACCGCCGGCGAACTGGTGATCGAAAGCGGCAAGCAGGCGAGTGAAGCCTGGGCCTGCGACATCGGCGTTCCCATCGCCGACAATCTGCACCCGGTGGGCAATCCGGCTATCGACGCGCTGGGCAACATCTACACCACCTTTAGCGGTTCGCGCGGGCAGAAGGTGCCGGTGGCGGTTTACAAAATCGATCTCAACTTCAACATGAAGCCGTTCCTCAACGACCTCATGAACGCCACCGGTCTGGCGCTGGATGCCGAGGGACTACTCTACATTTCTAGCCGCTATGACGGCTTCATTTACCAGGCTGCGCCGAGCGGCAATATGACGGTGTACGTGGAAGGCATGGGCGTCGCCACCGGCATCGCTTTCGACCGCCTGCGCAACCTGTACGTCGGCGACCGCAGCGGCACGATATTCAAGATCAACCCCGAGCGGCAGGTCTTCGTCTTTGCCACCATCGAGCCTTCCATCGCCGCCTACCATCTGGCGTTCGGTCCGGACGGCTACCTTTACGTCACCGGTCCCACCACGTCGAGCTTCGATTGCGTTTATCGCGTTTCCGATCACGGCGAAGTGGAAGTGTTCTATCGCGGCCTGGGCCGGCCGCAGGGGCTGGCGTTCGACGACGGCGGCAACCTGTACGTAGCGGCTTCGATCGGCGGCCGCAAGGGCGTGGTGCGCGTGACGCCGGAACGCGAGGCCGAGCTGTTCCTGTCCGGGCCGGGCATCGTTGGTCTGGCCTTCGCGCCGTCGCGGGCGCTGGTGGTGACGACCACCAATGCGCTCTACCGCGTCGACGTGGGCATTAGAGGTCTGCCTCTTTACTGATGAACGCCGAGATCATCGCAGCCGGTTCGGAACTGCTCACCGCGGAGCACGTCGATACCAATTCGCTCCACCTCACCGCCGAGCTCAACAATCTGGGCGTGGAGGTTACCGCCAAAGCCGTGATCGGCGACGACCGCGACCGCCTGGCGGACGCCGTGCGCGCGGCGCTTTCCCGTTCGCCCATCGTGATTGTCTCCGGCGGGCTGGGGCCGACCGAAGACGACGTCACGCGTGAAGCGGTGGCTCTGGCGCTCGATCGCAAGCTGGTCTTCCACCCGGAAATCGCCGAGCAGATCGAAGCACGCTTCGCGCGCATGAAGCGCAAAATGGTGGAGGTGAACCGGCGGCAGGCGTTCGTCGTCGAGGGCGCCGACGCTCTTCCCAACGACCGCGGCACCGCGCCCGGCCAATGGGTGGAAGAATCGGGCGGCGTGGTCATCCTGCTGCCTGGTCCGCCGCACGAACTGAAGGCCATGTTCGAGCGCCAATGCCTGCCGCGCCTACGCCGCCTGGTGCCGGGCCTTGCCATCCGCACCCTGCTGCTGCGCGTCACCGGGATGCCGGAATCGGACCTCGATCAGCTCATCTCTCCGGTGTACAAAAAGTACCTCAACCCGGTCACCACCATCCTGGCCGGCAACGGCGATATTCAGGTGCACCTGCGCGCCCGATGCGCCAGCGTGGGCGAGGCGGAAGCGCTGCTGGCCGAAGTGGGCGCGCCCATCGAAGCGCTGCTGGGCGACAAGATTTACTCCCGCAATGGCGATCCGCTGGAGGTGGTGGTCGGCGAGATGCTGCACAAGGCGCACGCCACTGTGGCCGTGGCGGAGAGCCTGACGGGCGGCATGCTCGGTGAGCGTTTCACCACTGTCCCCGGCAGCTCGCGCTATTTCCTGGGAGGCTTCATCGCTTATTCGAATGCCATGAAGGTGGATCTGCTCGGCGTGGACCCGCAGCTTCTGGCGCACTTCGGCGCGGTGAGCCGGGAGACCGCCGAAGCCATGGCCGCCGGCGCCCGCCGCGTTACCAAAGCCACTTACGCGCTGGCTGTTACCGGCGTGGCCGGCCCCGAATCGGGCGAGGACGCGGCGCCGGTCGGGACGGTCTACGTGGCGCTGGCCGATCCGGAGAAGAGCGTCGCCGTCCATCGCCAGTTCCTCGGCGACCGCACCCGCATCCGCGTATTCACAACGCAAATGGCGCTCGACGTTCTGCGCAGAAGGTTGATGGTACGGGCGTAGCTGG
>JBEKKO010000046.1:0-35233 GCA_050010695.1 Bryobacteraceae bacterium | reverse complement strand
TGAGCCAGGCGCAGCTCAACCTTACCTCCGCGCAGATCGCCAACACCACCGCCAGGTACGACTACCAGGCGCAGCGCATCAACGTGGACTTCCAGACGGGAGTTCTGCACTAGTATGCGCTCGCTGGCTATCGGCGCGCTCGGCGTCACCTACGTGGCGCTGGTCTTGTTCGATGGCGTGGAGTTCCCGCTGTTCTCATTGGTTTTTATTGTGCTGGCGGCGTGCGTGCTGAGACGGCTGCGCCGCGAGTGGCAGCGGCGCGATTAGAGAGCCAGCTCGGGCCGCCATCAACTGATCACTCCTTTGCGAATCGCATACAGAATCAGCTCCGCGCCGCTGTGCAGGTTGAGCTTCTGAAGAATGTTGCTCCGGTGCGTTTCCACGGTGTGGAGGCTCAGGTTGAGAACCGCCGCCGCCTCTTTGTTGCTCTTGCCCTCGGCGAGCAATTGCAGTACCTCGCGCTCCCGCATAGTAAGCAGCTCGAAGCTGTCTTCCACATGGCGCTCCCGCATCTGCCGCACGTAGTCTTCCACCAGCATCTTGCTGATGGCCGGGCTGAAGAAAGCCTTGCCGTCGCTCACCGCCGTGACCGCGTTGATCAGGTCGTGTTCCGCGGAATCCTTCAGGATGTAGGCGCGCGCGCCGGCTTTCAAGGCTTTGAGTACGTAGCCTTCGTCGGAATGCATACTCAGGAAAACCACCGCCGTTTGAGGCTGTTTGGCGGTGATCTGGCGAGCGGCCTCAATGCCGTTGAGCACGGGCATGGCGACATCCATCACCACCACATCCGGTGTGTGCTGCTCGGCCATCGCAACGGCCTCGCGGCCATCGGCGGCGTCGGCGATCACCAGGAAGCCCGGCTGGCTTTCGAGCAACAGGCGAAGGCCCTTGCGTACCACCGTGTGATCGTCGGCCAGAAGAATTCGAATGGTTTTCATGCCCCCTCTCCCTCGGGTGGCGCCGCAGGCTGGCGCAGCTTCAGCACAACTTCGATCGACGTGCCCGATCCTGGCGTCGAATCCACGGTGAAGCTGCCGCCCAGATGGTTGACTCGCTCTTCGATGCCCAGCAGCCCCATGCCGCGCTGGCGGCGTGCGTCGAATCCTCGGCCATCGTCGTGGATCAGGAGCCGCAAGTGGTCTGGCTCCTGCCTCACCGCAACTTCAACGTGCTGCGCGCTGGCGTGTTGCTCGCAATTGTGCAGTGCTTCCTGCACGATGCGATAAATGCAGGTCTTGTGCTCTTCCGGAAGCTCTTCGGAAACCTGATCGGCCGAAACCTTCACCCACAAGCCACTGCGTTTGGAAACCTCGCGCGCCTGCCATTCGAGCGCCGCGATCAGGCCGAGGTCGTCGAGCATCGAAGGGCGCAGCAGCAGCGCCATGTCGCGCACCACGCTGATGGAATTCTCCACTTCGTGTTTGATCGCGGCAGCTTTTTCCGCCATGGCTTCCAGCTTGCCATCGCGGATCAGCGTGGAGAGATTGGCCATCTCCACCAGTACTCCCGTCAGCGCCTGGCCCACCTCGTCGTGCAACTCGCGCGAAATCGAACGCCGTTCCTCTTCCTGCGCCTCCACCAACCGGGCGGAGAGAGCCTTCAGTTCCTCCCGCGCCCGCAAGATCTCTTCTAGGTTCGCGGCCGTCTGGTTCTCCAGGCCGAGGATGCGCCGCATGCTCGAAGCGGCCAGCAGCAGGCCCAGTCCGATAGTGAGACCCAGAATCAACGTGAGGCGGCGGCGGAACTGGGAGAACGTCGCCTCCACCCGCGCTCTACCGGCGTTCAGTTGGGCTTCGTTGAGCGCGCGAATCTGGTCGGCCAGCCCCAGCATCGCCATGCGGCGCGGGAAGACCTCGTCGCGAAGGAAGATGTACCCGTCGCGCCGGCGTTCGGCCGTGCTCCATGCTAAGACCGGTTCGAGCGCGCTCCAATAGGATGCCAGATTCTGGGTGAGTACTTGGAATGGCCCGGCTTCCGCGCCGTTCGCCAGTTTCCGGTATTCGTCCAGAGCCGCGTCCATATCGCGGCGGCTTTCGAGCAAACTGTACCGGTGACCTTCCGCTTTGCCGCTTTCCGGTTCCAGCAGGTAATCGCGGACGTACGTGCCGGACACGTAAAGATCGGCGCGAATGCGGTCGAGCACCCGCGTCCGCCGGAGAAAACCTTCGCGGATTTCGTTATTGCTCCCT
Organism: Bryobacteraceae bacterium; assembly: GCA_050010695.1. Classification (GTDB taxonomy): domain Bacteria; phylum Acidobacteriota; class Terriglobia; order Bryobacterales; family Bryobacteraceae; genus Bog-375. Next base: position 33,044 of record JBEKKO010000046.1, on the reverse strand, counting down.
TGAATCTGGGTGAGCGCCTGCATGCCGTCGAATTCGGCGAAGGCCATCAGCAACAGCAGACCGCCGAAGCCGACCATGAGGATCAGGCGGCTGTTGGCGGCCAACGCGCGATTGCGGGTAATCGAAATCATCTGTACCGGGCGATACAGGTCCTATCGTATCGCTCCCGACGCCGCGAGATGGGCTGACTGGATCTCCAGCTAACTAACTTGCCACTCTCAGTTGCCGCGGACTCCCAACTTCCGAAGAATGGTCATCGCCGGACACCAGTTCGTGAAAGCGGATTGGAACAGGTTGAGCCCGACGAAGGCGGTGAACAGGTACCAGTACGGACTTACCCAATAGCCGAGCGCGAGGCTCAACAGGACAAACGCGCCTGCAATCATACGCAGGTAACGGTCAATCGTCATGCAAGGTTTCTCCTTCCTTGGTTAACCAGATAGAACAGCACGGGGACGGTCATCCGGGAGAGCAGCAGAGAAGCGATCTCTCCGGCCATCAGCGCAATCGCTAGCCCCTGGAAAATGGGATCGAACAGAATCACGGACGAGCCCACCACCACGGCGGCGGCGGTCAGCATCATGGGCCGGAAGCGCACCGCTCCGGCGTCGATCACGGCTGCATCGAGCGGCATGCCCTGAGCCAGGCGCAGCTCGATGAAGTCCACCAGGATGATCGAGTTCCTCACCACGATGCCGGCGCCGGCGATGAAGCCGATCATCGAAGTTGCCGTGAAGAACGCGTGGAGCAGCCCGTGTGCGGGCACGATCCCAACCAGCGAAAACGGGATGGCGGCCATAATGACCAACGGCGTCACGAACGACTGGAACCAGCCGACCACCAGCCCGTAGATCAGAATAAGCACCGCCGCAAAGGCGATGCCGAGGTCGCGGAAGACTTCGTAGGTGATGTGCCACTCGCCGTCCCACTTCATCGAGTAACGCCCGGAATCCGCCGGCAGCGCCGCCATATGCTGCTCGACCTGGTAGCCTTCCGGAATCGCGATCTTGTCGATCTCGGGGCTGATTTTGAGAACCGCGTAAACCGGGCTCTCGATCTCCCCGGCAATGTCTGCAGTTACATAAGTCACCGGCATCAGGTTCTTGTGATAGATACTCTTGTCTTCGACCTGCTTTGTGACACGCACCAGTTCCGCCAGCGGGACCTGGCGTCCGTTGCTCCCGGCGATCTTCAGACCTTGAACACCCTCCAGATCGGACCGCGTGGCGCGGTCCAGCCGGACGGTCAGCGGGACATCTTCCTTCTCGGCGTCCTGGTGCAGCAGGCCGGCAGCGTAACCGGCCGAGGCGACCTGCAGGACGCGGGTAATCCGATCCTCGGAGATCCCGGCGATGGCGGCCTTTTCCTCGTCGATGGACAAGCTGTACTTCGTCTGATCGTCTTCCACATACCAATCGACGTCTACCACGCCCTTGGTCTGCCGGAACAGGTCTCGTATCTGCCGCGCGAGCGCGGTCCTTCGATCGAGGCTGGGGCCATACACTTCCGCGACCAGCGTTTCGAGAACTGGGGGACCGGGCGGCACTTCGGCAACCTTGATCCGCGCGCCATAACGTTCCGCGATGGGCTGAATGCGCTGGCGCACCTGTTTGGCGATCTCGTGGCTTTGCAGATTGCGCGCATCCTTCGGCAGCAGGTTCACCTGGATATCCGCCACGTTCGGCCCGCGCCGCAGATAGTAGTGGCGGACCAGTCCGTTGAAATTGTAGGGCGACGCCGTTCCCGCGTAGGTTTCGACGTTGACCACCTCGCGCTGTTTCTGCGCCTCATCGGCGAGTAACTGGGTGACTCGCGCCGTTTCTTCGAGCGTGGTGCCAGTGGGCATGTCCACAATCACCTGGAACTCGCTCTTGTTGTCGAACGGCAGCATCTTGACCTTGACAAATCCGAAGTAAAACAGCGACACGGAAGCCAGCAGCAGCATCACCACGCCGCCGACGAAGCTCCAACGCAGGACGGCCCGGTGCAAGAGTGCGCCCATGAAGCGCCGATAAGCCCGAGTGAAGAAATCCTCCCGCTCGGCCTCATCGTGTCCACCCGGCTTGAGAATCCGCACCGCGGCCCAGGGCGTTACCACGAACGCGACAATCAGCGAGAAGAGCATCGCGGCGGTGGCGCCGATCGGGATGGGGCGCATGTACGGCCCCATCAGTCCGCCGACGAACGCCATCGGCAGAATCGCCGCCACTACGGCCAGCGTGGCCAGAATGGTGGGATTTCCGACCTCGTCCACCGCCTCTATGGCGACCTCGAATGGCAACCGGCCGTGATTGTCGGGCATCCGCCAGTGGCGAACGATGTTCTCCACCACCACGATGGCGTCGTCCACCAGGATGCCGATGGAGAAGATCAGCGCGAACAGCGTGATCCGGTTCAGCGTGTAGCCGTAGAGATAGAAGACGGTGAGCGTCAGCGCCAGCGTCACCGGAATCGCGATAAACACAATCAGCGATTCGCGGCGGCCCAGCGTGATGGCGATCAGGACGCTCACGGAAATTACGGCAATCAGCATGTGCCACAGCAGCTCGTTCGATTTTTCCTTCGCCGTGTCCCCGTAATTGCGAGTGATGGTCATCTCCACGTCAGAGGGGATCACGGCGCCCCGCAGCGCCTCCATACGATGCAGAACGTCCTCGCCCACCGTGACGGCGTTGGTGCCTTTGCGCTTGGAGACGGCAATCGTAACCGCCGGGTAGAAGCCCCCGCCATTGGAAAAGCGCACGTATTGCGATGGCTCCTCGCCGCCATCGGTGACTTGAGCCACGTCGTGCACGAAGATCGGCTTGTCGTTGACGACGCCGGCAACCACGTTGCGAACATCCTCGGCAGAGCGCAGGAACTGGCCTGTCTCGAGGAGATATTGCTGGTTGCCACTCGCAAATTCACCCGATCGCATTCTGCGGTTGGAAAGACCTAGCGCCCCCACTACCTGCAACGGTGAGACATTGTAGGCGCCAAGACGCAGCGCGTCCAGAGTGATGCGAATCTCGCGGCGCTGGCCGCCGATCAGTGCGACGGCCGAGACGTCCGGAGTCTGCTTGATCGTGTCATCCACTTGCGCCGCGATGCGCCGCAGCTCGAAATCGCCGTACCGCTTGCTCCAGAACGTGAGCGCCAGGATGGGTACGTCGTCGATGGAGCGAGGCTTCACCAACGGAAGAGACGCACCGGGCGGGATCAGGTCCAGATTGGCGTTGAGCTTCTGGTTCAGCCTCACAATGGCCTTCTCTTCGTCCTGCCCTACGAGGAAGCGCACGATCACCAGGGACATGCCCGGGCTGGAGGTCGAGTAAATGTACTCCACGCCAGGGATCTCCCACAACAGTTTTTCCATCGGCTTGGTGACGCGCTCCTCGACCTCATGCGGCGACGCGCCGGGCATCTGGACGAAGACGTCCACCATCGGAACGATAATCTGCGGCTCTTCTTCGCGCGGCAGCTTCCACACCGCGAAAGCTCCCAATAACAGCGAGCCGGCGATCACCAGCGGCGTCAGCTTCGATCCAATCCAAGCCCGAGCGAACTTTCCAGCGGGACCAAGTGTACGTTTCACCTTCACGGGCGGACCTCCACGCGGGCTCCATCCGCGAGACCCTGCGGAACCGGAAAGATCACGCTCTCGCCGGCACTGAGGCCCGAAAGCACTTCGACGCGGTCCTTGAGTCTCTGACCGGCGGTAATCAGCCGCGTGTGGGCAACGCCAGAGTCCGCTACCAGGACCGACTGCAACTGACCCCGATCGAGGACGGCTCCCGCCGGAATCGCCAACAAAGAGCGGCTCGCCGTTTGGAACGCCGCGCGCCCGAAGACGCCCGAGCGAACTGCCGGCAGCGTGGGCAGATCGATCTTGACAATGTAAGTCCGCGAGGCGGCATCCACGGCGGGGACGATCTCGGAGACACGCGCATCGAACGTGCGATCAATGGTGTCCAAGGTGACCGACACCGGCTGGCCGACACGAACGGATGCCAAATGGTCCTCTTCCACCGACGCTTCGAAGCGGTAAGCTCCCTCGCGTTCGATGGTTAGCAGAGGCGCACCCGGAACGGCCAGACTGCCGGGTTCAACCCCTTTGGAGACGACAATGCCGGCGAAAGGCGCCAGAACCTCCGCATAGCTGCGGGTCACTTCGGTGGAACGAACTTCCTGATCCACTCGCGCGAGCGTCGCGTTCAGTTGGACGCGTCGCGCCTGTGCCATGTCATAGGCTGCCTGCGCGGCCTTGAGCCTGGCCGAGGCCTCATCAAACTCCTGGTTCGAGATCGACTTCTCTTGAAAGAGATCCCGCATACGCCCAAACGTTACTTGCGCCAGGTCGAGATTGGCCTTGGCGGCCGCAACGGCGCCATCGGCCTCGGGCACGGCAGTCCGAACTTCCTCGCGGGCGGCTTCGGCGCGGCGCGAGCTCACGTCCAGGTCGCGTGCATCGAGGATAACCAGCAATTGGCCTTCGCGGACGCGATCACCGGCCTGCACTTTCACTTCGCGCACGTAACCCATCAGCTTGGCGGCGATCACGGCCGAAGTGCGAGCCCGCACGGTTCCGGTAGCTTCATAGATGGCGGGCCATGTCTCGATGGCTGCGGTTGCCGTGGAAACGGGAACTGCTGGTTGAGAGGCGACGGTGGTTTTCTCCTTCGGCGCTTCGCTGCAGCCGGCCAGCCAGATCGCGGCGGGAATCAAGAACAGGTGACCTCTCGTCATCGCGAACCCTCATTTAAGATTTCTGAATCCGCCGTCAACGTGCCTGCTGCCAGTTCCAGCATGGCGGCGGCGATCCGCTGATCGTGTATGGCGGACAGGCGCCGCGTACGCGCTTCGAGCACGGCCGTCTCGGTGCGAAGCAGGTCGGTGACGTTGCTCATTCCCGATTGGTACCGGTTCTGCGTGATCCGAAGACTTTCTTCGGCCTCCGCGACGGATGCTTTGGCCACCTCGATGCGCTGATTGGCGGCGCGCAGATCGGCGTACGCGCGGCGGACCTGGAGCCGGATGGCAGAGCTGGCGCGCTCCTGCTCGGCCTGGCTGCGGCTCAGCGCGAACTTGCTTTCCGCAATGCGCGCCTTGTCGCGGAAACCGTTGAACAGGTTCCAGTGCAGGCCGATCGAGACCAGCCAGTTGGCGCCTCCCTTGTCGTAGAAGTTCTGCCGGTCTGCCTCGAAGGCGGCGTGCAGACCCACCTGCGGCAGCAGGCTGCTGCGCGCCGCGGCCGCCTGGTTCTCCGCCAAGCCGGTTGCGAGCTTCACCTGGCGAGCTTCCGGTCTCTCGCTGAGAGCGCTCTTTTCGTAGTCACCCAGGAGGCCCTCCGGCAGTTGCAAAGGCGTCAGTGCCGCGCTCAGGGTGTGCGCCGTGTCAAGCGGCAGGCCCAACGCATCGTTCAGCTCGGCGCGCGCCACGTCGAGATCCGCGCCGCTCCGGATATGCCGCTCGCGAACACTGGCTAGGTGAACGCGGATCGAGAGCACATCGGCATCGGTGGACATTCCCGAGGTCCGGACGGATTCGGCGCGCTCAAGGTCGGTCTGCGCCGAGCGCATGGCCTGGTTGGTCGCATTGAGTTGCTCGGCGCCCAACAGCACGTCGTAATAGGCCCGGACGACGCCGGCGATCACGGACATCTGCGTGCGGCGGCCATCCTCTTTGGCGATATCCTTCGCCAATTCGGCGGAGCGGACGGCTTGCCGCGTCTGACCTGCGTCGTAGAGCGATTGATCCGCGGTCAGTTGCGATTGGAAGTTGTTGAGGAAATCGGGCCGGTTCAGCGGCGAAACCTGGAAGTTCTGTTCCCCGAATTGGTGCTGCGTCAGCAGGGAAGAGAAGACAAAGACCGGATTATCGCTGCGGGTCCAGGACTCGGAGTAATTCACCTTTGGCAGGTTGCCACTGCGCGCCTCCACGACGCGGCGTTCCGCAGCGCTCCGGTCCGATGTGGAAACGGCCATCGACTTATTGGCGGCCAGCGCGTGGCGAACTGCGTCTTTTAGCGGCATCGGGTCTTGCGCCGGGCCCGGCAGCGTCCACCAGACCAATATCAAGAGTGTTTTCTTCATTGGGTCTAGTGCTGAGGATGCAGTTGGGCGTCCGAGGTGACACCGTGTCACCTCTCGGCTCGGCTTGAATCTTTGAGTGCAGGAAAGGGAAGCGATCTATGTCACGGCCCTCGCGAAGGTCTGGTGCGAAGGCGGCCCGCTACAATGAGAAGCGGTAATGGCCTTGGAACGCGACACCGAAGTTGAACTTGCGCGGCAATTGATTGCGGGAGAGCCGGAGGCGTTCGACCGCTTTGTGGAACACTTTCGGGCGAAGATTTTCCAATACAGTTGGCTGATGTGCGGCCAGCGTGAAGACGCCGAGGAGGTGGCGCAGGAGACGTTGCTCAAGGTGTTTGAAAGTTTCGACCATCTTCGCGAGCCGGAGCGGGTCCGTCCCTGGGTTTTTCGAATCGCGAAAAACGCCTGCCTGATGAAGCGGCGGAAGAGCGTTTTCGCTCCATCGCAGGAGCTGTCGCTGGACGAGTTTCTGCCCGCCATGAATCATGAGGGTGGCCACGCCAAGATCCAGATCGCCGATTGGTCCCGGCTGCCGGATCGCCAGATGCTGCAATCGGAGTTGAAAGAAGTGCTCGCACGGGCCATTAGCGCGCTGCCGGAAAACTACCGGGCTGTAATCCTGTTGCGCGACGTGGAGGAGTTGTCCACGCTGGAGACCGCCCAGATCCTCGACCTGACGGAAGACGTCGTCAAGACGCGTTTGCATCGCGCGCGTTTGGCGGTCCGCCAAAAGTTGGATGAGTACTTACGGACGGAGGGCCGAGTTCTGCCCAGCCACATGTGAGGAGAATGGAATGGAGTTGCATGAGCGCACTGAGAAATGCAGGGAGGTCTTTTCACTCCTGTCCGAGTATCTGAACCTGGAGCTTCCGCCCGGCGCCTGTCAGGAGATTGAGACCCACCTTGCCGGTTGCCCGCCGTGCATCGAGTTTGCCGAGAGCCTTCGCAAGACAGTGGAGCTCTGCCGCCATTACCAACCGCGCGAACTGCCGGAGCCGCTAGAGAAAAACGCGCGTCAGCAGCTCCTCGATGCTTACCAGAGCATGCTCGACGATCGGAAGAGCACTTCTTAATTGAACGACGTTGAACGTCCTTCGAACAACGGTTGAACAAGCATCGAATATCCATCGGAATATTCAATTAACGTGCATCGAATAGAACGCGCTTCGCGCGGGCCTCTTGACCCTAAGCCGACAGGCTTAGGGATGGTGTCTCTCTCTTAACTTCAGCTTCTCGAAAACTGATGAATTCGTTTGCCAGTCGCACCTTGCACCTCGATCCTATTGCACACGCTCGCTTTATTAGGTGGGACGTATGGAGCTCCTCGCATCCAAATCGAGACAAAACCGGGGCATTCACGCCTGGATTCCAGTCGGATCGCTAGACGGTACTGCGTAGCGCCCGCCGCGGACCTATGACGGGGCCAGGGGGCGTGAGTGTAGTGGTTCTGTAGCGGTTTTCTCGACAAACAGGCTTCCCGCCCGTTGCCGCCGATGGCAACGCCCCATGCCTGCCAGTGGCTTACCGCCGCGTGCCCATGCTGTTTGGATTGTGGTTCCAGTGGCCGAGGGTTCGAACCCCTCCACCCACCCCATTCAATCGACAGCATATAAAGCTCCAGGCGGCGAATTGTAGCTTATCCGCTCTTCGAGGCAGGTTGTCTGCACTATACTGCAAGGTGACCTTGCGCCAATCGCGACTCTTGTGGTGGTTACTCGCTGCCGTGCTGGTGGCCACGCGGATGTGTCACTCGGGGCTGCTGTGGGAAGGCGACGCGTATCCGCTGGCCGGCGCGCAGCAGCTTCTGCACGGCCAAGCGCTGTACCGCGATATCTGGTTCGACAAGCCGCCGCTGCTGGCGCTCGCGTACCTGCTGTTCGGCGCGTGGCCGGGTTGGCCGCTGCGGCTGGCTGGCGCGTGCTATGGCCTGCTGGCCTGCTGGATCGCGTACGGCTTCGGGCGCGAGCGATGGACCGAGCGCGAGGGCCGCTGGGCGGCGGGGCTGCTGGGCTTTTCGCTGTGCTTCGATTTCCCGTCGGCGGCGATCCCAGTGGCGTCGGACCTGCTGATGCTGGCGCCGCACCTGGCGGCGGTTTGGCTGGCATCCCGACGTCCGTTCTGGAGCGGGGTGCTGGCGGCGGTCGCGTTCTGGATCAACCCGAAAGGAGCGCTGGTGGCCGCTGTGTGCGTGCTATGGAACCCGGCGGGTATCGTGGCGATGGCCGGCGGTTTCGCCACGGTGAGCGCCGGCGTGCTGGCGTGGCTGGCCGGCACGGGCGCGCTGGCGCCGTATTGGGAGCAGGTGTGGCGCTGGGGTCGGCTATATGCCGCGAGGCCATTCGAAGATGCTCCGCTGCGCAACGGCATACTGCGCACGCTCGGGTGGGCCGGCTTCCACGGTGCGATTGTGACGGCGGCGGCGTGGTGCTGGATCAAACGGGAAGCCACGGCGCGCTGGGTGGCGTGGCTGGCGATTTCGGCTGTTGGCGTGGCGGCGGGCATGCGCTTTTTCCCGCGCTATTATTTTCTACTGCTGCCAGTGGTCATTATGCTGGCAGCGCGGGGATTTGCGCTCCTCAAAGGCTGGGCGCGCGTTGCCGTTTGTATGTTGTTGCTGATCCCGGTGATTCGATTCGCTCCGGCGTATGTGGCCGCGGCGCGGGGCGGGGATTGGCGCGATACGGCAATGGATCGCGACAGCCGTGCGGCCGCGGCGCTGGTCCGCGGTATGTCGAAGCCGGGCGACACGCTATTCGTCTGGGGATACCGGCCGGAGGATTACGTCTACACGCGCCTGCCGGCGGCCACCATGTATTTGGATGCGCAACCGCTCACGGGCGTCCCCGCCGACCGGCACTTGACGCAATCGGCGCCGGTCGAAACGGAAACTCCGCGCGAACGGCGCGCGGCGTTGGCGCGCTCCACGCCTAGCTTCATCCTCGACGGTCTGGGGCTTTACAACCCGCGCCTGGCCATCGGCAATTATCCCGAGCTGCGCGGGTGGCTGGGGAATTATCGCGAAGCAGGGCGGACGGGCGGGACGGTGATCTACCGCAGAGAGATCGGGGCAGGCTCGGCGGCGCGATAGGTTCAGCGTGGCGCACGCGTCCACGCGTGCCGTGTCGGCAGTCGTGCCGACATTCTTGTTGCCCGGGGCGAAGAAAAGTCGCGATGACTCGGGACTCTGCACGCGTGGACGCGCGCGCCACCAAGCCTTATCTTAGTTCGCGTCCGGCTGCTTCGCCGGGTCCTTTATCAGCCGGAAATTGACTTGAATTTGCGCGCGCACCGTCACCGCTACCCCGTCCTTCGTGCCGGGCTTGAATTTCCATTGGCTCACCGCTTCGATGGCTTTTTGATCGAGGCCGGGATCGATCGAACGGAGAACCTTGATGTTACGCGCCGCGCCGTCGGGCTCAACGTCCACTGAAAGAATAACCGTTCCTTCTACGTGGCTGTGCCGGGCCTCCTCAGTGTACGCCGGCTCGGTCTTGTGAATGAGGACCGGCGCAGTGCCGCCCGCGCTGAAGCCGTGCAGAGGCTGACCGTCGCCCAGGCGCAACCTAGGAGGAACGGCAAGCTTCACGGCTTCATCGGGGATCCGCAACGCGAAGTCGTCGGGCCGCAGGATGCCGTCGCGGGTTTGGCGCAGCAGGGTGTAGGTGCGCGCCGCAGGCTCTGAAGGGGTCGCGAGACCGGTGGGGAAGGGAGTGCCGCGCTCGACGCGGTACTGCCAGATGGTCTTCGTCGAGTCCTCGATCCAGAGCGTACGTTTGCCGGTGCGGCTGGCATCGGGTCCGGCATAGTCTCCGCTCACCACAGTGCAATCGACGACCCGGTCCCCGATGTGCAGTTGCTCCTGGCCGGTGATTACGGGATCGTGCAGGTCGGCCCCCAGATAGGGCCATTCGTTGAACGGCTCGGCGCAGGCGTCAATCCTGGCGTCCTGGCGCGCCCAAAACTGGCTGGCGGCAGGGAGATAGCCCCGCTGCCAGGTCCCGTCGCATACCCGGGTAACTGGGGCTGGGACGCCGGTAATCTCGATGCGCGCGCGCTGAGCGGGCACGCGCTCTATCACAATGCGAAACGAAGCTTCGGTTCGCGTAGCGGCGTCGCCGGCGGACTCTTGCGTGACCAGCCGGCCATCGGCTTCCCAGGTGCCCGCGTTACCCGCGGCCTGGGACACGGCTTGGATCAAATTGGCGGCGGTATCGGCCGCCATCGCGCGCCTGCCGGCCGGCAGCGCGGCGATCGTCAACAGGGAAAGCGCGAGCGTTCGCATGCGGCACCTTTCGAATGCGGCGGTCTGAATCAAGGCCGCTTGCCGTTATTGTACCCGGCTGGGCGCAGGCCGGCGCTACCCAGGATCATCTCTTCTGCCACCGATAGAAGCCGACGATAGTCTTGGCGTCATCCAGCTTGCCGGTTTCGATAAGTCGCTCGACTTCGGCGGCGGGAAACCAGCGGGTTTCGATGCGCTCGTCATCCATCGGCGTAGCCACTCCGGCGATCAGGTTTTCGGCCAGGTAGATGGTCATGCGCTCATCCACGTAACCGGGGCTGACGAAGAACGACGCCAGCTTGGTCCAGCGCCGGGCGCGATAGCCGGTCTCTTCGATCAACTCGCGTTTGGCGGCTTCGAGCGGCTTCTCGCCGGGATCCAGGCGCCCGGCCGGCAGCTCCCACATATAGCGGGCGGCCGGCAGCCGGTATTGCCGCACCAGCAGGATGCGCCGCTGGCCGTCGACCGCCATCATCACGGCCGAACCGGCATGGCGCACAACCGAGCGCTTGATTTTGAAGCCGCTTTTGGAGTCGGACGCGCGGTTCTCGGTCACTCGAAACAGGTTGCACTTGTAGACTTCGCGGGAAGAGGTGATTTTCATGATCTTGTGTGGAGCGCGGCGGCGAACTCATCCGCCGGCAGGGTATTCATAATATCGCTTTTTGCGAGCCAGCCGCGCCGCGCCGTCAGCACGCCGTAGCGCATGCTGGCCAAGTGCTGGGGATGATGGGCGTCGGTGGAAATGGTGAAGCGCGCGCCCTTGGCCCTGGCCGCGCGGATCAGCGGGCCGTGCAGGTCGAGGCGCTCCGGGCTGGCATTGATCTCAAGCCAGACGCCGCGCGCGACGGCCGCCGCGACCACGCGGTCGAAATCGAACGGGAACGGATCGCGATGCAGCAGGATGCGGCCGGTGGGATGGCCGAGGATGCGCAGGTGCGGGCATTCGAGCGCGGCCAGCAGGCGGTCGGTCATCTCGGCGGATTCCTGGTTCATGTGGCTGTGCACGCTGCCGATCACCAGGTCGAGCTCCGCCAGCGCGTCGTTGGCGATGTCCATCGCGCCATCGCGCAGAATGTCGCACTCCAGGCCGGAGAAGATGCGGATGCCGAGACCGTCGCGGTTGATCTGGCGCACCTGCCGGGCGAACTCGACCACGCGCTTTTCGTCCAAACCGTTGGCCATGGCCAGCGCTTTGGAATGGTCTGTAATTGCGATGTACTGATACCCGCGGTCGCGCGCCGCGGCGGCCATTTCCTGGAGCGTGGCGCGGCCATCGGTCTCGACGGTGTGCATGTGCAAATCGCCGCGGATGTCGGCCAGCTCGACCAGTTGGGGCAGCCGGCCTTCCTCGGCGGCTTCGATCTCGCCCGCGTTTTCGCGCAGCTCCGGCGGAATCCACGCGAGGCCGAGCGCTTCGTAAATGCCGGCTTCGGTCTCGCCGGCCACGCGCGCATCGCCATCCGAACGGAACAAACCATACTCGCTGAGCTTGAGGCCCATCCGCACGGCGCGGGTGCGCAGGGCCACGTTGTGATCCTTGCTGCCGGTGAAATACTGCAGGGCGGCGCCGAAGCTGGCGGGCGGGAGCGCGCGCACATCCACCTGCAATCCCTCGCGGCCCACCTTGGCGCTGGCCTTGTTTTCGCCGCGGCCCAGCACTTCTTCGACGCGCGGCCAGGCGACGAAGCGGTCGAGCGCGGGCGTGGCATCCGGGCCGGTGACCAGCAGGTCGAGATCGCCCACGGTGTCGCGGCCGCGCCGCAAGCTGCCGGCGGGGGTGACGCTATCGACGCCGGGGCCACGCAGAATCGCGGCCAGCTCGTCGGCCACGCCCTCGGCGTAGCTCAGCAGGTAACGGCCGCTGCGCATGCGGTACTGGGCGATCGAGCGCAGCACCTTCTCTTCCAGTTTGGCGCCCATGCGCGGCAGCACGCGCAGCTTTTCCTCTTTCGCCAGCCGCTCCAGCTCATCCATGGTGCTGATGCGGTAATGCTCCAGGATGAGGGCGATGCTTTTCGGGCCGAGACCCTGAATCTTGAGGAATTTGAGCGCGGTGGGCGGGAACTTCTGCAACAGCAGATCGCGGCGCTCGCACGAACCATGATCGACGATCTCATGCAGCACCGCCGCGAGGCCCTTGCCGATGCCGGGGATGTCGGTGACCTTGCGGGCTGGGTCGACCAGGATATCGGCGATGCGCTCGGGATAACCTTCCACCGCGGTGGCGCCGTTGCGATAGCTGCGGATGCGGAACCCATCCTCGGCGGCGATCTCCATCAGGTCCGCCGTTTCCCACAGCACGCGCGCGATTTCCTTGTTCTCCACTCCCGGTGAGCCCTCCATTCAATTGTAGAGTGGGGCAAGCGGTGTCGGAGGTCGCTCAAAACAGGTTGACGTCGAGACCGGCGATGAAGTGAATGCCGGGGATGACGAGGCTGCGCAATTCGCGATCGTTGGTCAGAAAGAGATCCACGCCGGCGTGAGCGGCGCTGGCAAGATGGATGGCATCGGCCGGCGAGACACGGGAGCTGCCGCGAATCTGGCCGTAGCGCTCCGCGGTTTCGGCGGCGAAAGGGATCGGCTCAACCTCGAAGGACTCAAACAACTGGCGGATGTTGCGGCCTTCATCGGCTTGACCGCGCCGGTAAGATCCCGCCAGGATTTCGCCCACCGTGAACGCGCTCGTGAGGAGCTTGTCTTTCCGCTGCCGCATCTTGCGGTAAATCTCTTCCACGCGGGCCGCGTATTGCGGATTGTCTTCGAACCAGTACACGAACAACATCGTGTCCCAGTAGATCCGGCTCAACGGCTTTCCTCACGCTGGTAGAATCGCTCCCGTTCGCCGCGGATGAATTCTTCGCCGCCACCGAGGCTCGCGAAGGTATCCTTGGCGATGCCGCGGAGGCGCAGGAACAAAGATTCCCGCTCCGGCTGTGTAGCGCCATCCGCTGCCAGCCGATAGGTGAAAGTAGCGGTGGTACCGAGGCCGGAAGGAGGGCCTTCAAACTTTTCCAGCACCAGCCGATTCTCGTTGAGGAACTTCCGGGACCGCAGCACCTGACAGACGTTGGGCACCTGGTTCCGCAGGCCTAAACCTTTGTGGATATCGCCGGCGACGATGCGAACCGTAATCTCGCCTCGGAGCCGGGCTGGCTCCAGGAATTGCTTCTTGAGATGTTCGCGAATGCGATCAGCGGCAGTTTGCGCCTTCATACTTATATAATAGCATGAATAGATAGAATAGCAAGATGTTAGATGCCCATTCGGAAGTGGGCCCAATCTGTCCCACGGCGAGACGTTAAGTTATTGAAAACAGACCGCAGAATTACCGTGTGGCCAGGTTTACTGCGTTGCTGGTTTGCGGCGGGTTTTGAGGGTTTCCCAATGAGCACGTGAATGAAGTCTCACCTGTGCCGGCCAGGCTCTTCGGCAGCAGGATGTTGATCTGGTCCAACCCAACGATCTGCATTTGCGGGCCGGCATAAGTTGCCGGAAGTGTCTGCCCCGCAATCGCGCAGCTCGATCTTGCCGTGGTGGCCAGGTCAAAGCCGGTTCCATAAAGGCTCAGGTAAACCGGGTTACCAGACAGATCGATCGGCGCCGAAACCGGGACGGGAGTCTGCGTCCCATTCGGAGCTACGCTCACGGCGTTCGCCGCCGCCAAGCCTCCGTCCATCGTAAACAGCCCTGGCGCAATGGGAACTATCGGCACAGCCAGCCCCTGGGGGACGTATGGCGACCCGACTCGCTCGATACTGACCCAGGCGAACGGATCCGTGGATTCGAGCACATAGTTGATCTGTCCCGGTGAAACGTACAGCAGAGGCGCAAGGCTATCGGCGCTATGGCTGCGGTCCTGGACATGCAGCCGGATGCCCCCCAAAGTGGTGGGCCATGGGCCGGCCCCGGCGGACGCTTCGACGGGCACCAGGTTCACGCCGAAAGCCGAGACCATGGAGCCCGATCCCACCGGCCAGGTCCACATGGCGGACGAAACGCCGGTCGCGGTGAAGCCATTTCCAGGGCTGTCGTTCAGCATGACCGAGACCTCGGCTCCGTCCGGGTCCTCTTCGGCTGGGGCGACATTCAGAGTTGAGCCGAAAGCGAGATCGGGACGACCGTCGTTATTAAAGTCCGCAATCGCGATGGCCTGAAGGCTGTACCCACACCCTGACAGCCCGTACTCGACCAACGAATCGCACGGCGGTGGGATCGCACCAACTAGAACGGGATATCGGAACGTGCCGTCGCCATTGCCCGTGAGGATTGCGACCACGGTCGTCGTCTCATCCTCGGCCACCAGGTCGGGTTTGCCATCGCCGTTGAAATCGGCGACGGCGGAGATGAGACCTGGCAGGCCACCTGGTACGCCCGCCGTTATGATGGCGGGTCCAAAGGTTCCGTCTCCGCGACCAGGCAGGACGACGATGGAGGTGCCGTCCGCGGATGGGCCAACCAGGTCGATAAGGCCGTCACCATTGAAGTCGCCGACCAGGATCTGCTGGTTCGGATTCTGCGGATTGTAAGTCAGAAGGCCGGAAACAGGCAGGCTGGGTCCGAAGGTGCCATCGCCGTTACCCAACGCCACCGCGAGTTTACCGGAGGCGTCGGCGAGCAGCAGATCGGCGTGGCCATCGCGGTTGAAATCGGCGGCCAGCACGGCATTGCCGGCGAGCGCAGTCGGTGCTGCGCTGAATGCGAGACCACCTGTATTCAGGAGGACCAAGCTCCCGCAGATCAAGTCCACCTTGCCGTCGCCATTCACATCAGCGACGACCGGTTGGCCGGGTTGACCGGAGCAGGCCGAGGGGGCGCCCCACAAACCACCGGAGATGCCGAAGGGCCCGCTAAACGTGCCGTCACCCACGCCGAGGTATACCGCCAGGGACCCTCCAACATAGAAGGCGACATCGGGCTTGCCGTCTCCGTTGAAATCAGCGACGAGGACGGAGCCGCCGTGATCAAATGAGTTAGCCAAAGAAACGCCCCCCCGAAAAGTCCCGTCGCCGTTCCCGAGCAACACTCCTGCATAGGGCGCAAAACCTGATTCCGCGAAGTAAACGATGTCCATATTCCCATCGCCATTAAAATCGGCGGTGCGGACGGACGAAGGCCGAAAATCAATCCCTGCCGTGGCGCCGAGGCCGTTGCCTGCGGGGGGCAGGAAGGACACGGTCTGGCCGAACAGGAGGCTGCCGGAGAATAGGAGAATGCAAACCGGCACGATGCGGTAAGAAGGCATTTTGAGATCCCTTTCGTTTTCGACTGAGTATTGAGCATGCACGTGGCCATTGCTTCTTCAAAACCGGTCCCAAAAGCCCCATCGCCGTTTCCCCGTGACACGCCGGCAAAGGGTGGATTTCTAGGTAGGCGCGGAGGACGACGTCCATATTCCCATCGCCATTAGAATCAGCGGCTCCGAGGCAGGAATTGCACGGCCGGCGCAGGAACTGCACAACCGGCACCGGTGCGACTCGAGCGCATTTTGAGCTCGTTCCGGAGAAGAATGAGCACACCAGGGGCCATTACGCCTGGGGCGCTGCAAGAATCGGCTGCGAATATCGCTGTTCTCTTGTGGAGGCGATATATATGAAGTTTCCGACGATTCTTTTGGCCCTCGCGGGCGCGCTGGTTCTGGGCGGATGTGACAGCCCGTCGCTGATCTCACTGGAGCCGGCGGTGACCGATCAAGAGGCGGTCTTTGACTCGACGCTGTTGGGGACGTGGGCGGTTGGCCAGGGAGGCGATCTGTGCATCATCCGGCGCGGGGATGGCAATGCGTACACGGTCACCTATGTCAGCGATGACAGTTCGCGAGAATTCGATGCCCGGCTGTTTCAAGCGGGGCAAGCCCGGCTGCTGGACCTCTCTCCGGCGTCGGACGATTTTCAAATTACAGGCCACACGCTCATTCGGATTCTGTCTTCGAGCGGAAGCCTGCGCTGGAGTTATCTGGACTCCGCGTGGCTCCGGCAGCAGGCCGCGCAGGAACTGCCGAACCGGGCTCGCGACAACGACAAAATGCTGCTGACGGCGGCGGCTGCGCCGCTGCGCGATTTTCTGACGAAGTACGCCGCGGACGACAAAGCTCACGGAGATGAGGAGGAGTGGCAGCGAGCGCAGTAGGCGGGGCGGCAACAAACGACTGTTCTAACGTGGCGTGGTTGTTTCCTGACAGGCCCTTAGTGCAGGGCGCCGCCGCGCGTCTGATAGCGCGGCTTTTTCATGACCAGCAACAGCGGCAGCATGAGCAGGAAAACCACCGAAAGCACCAGGAACGTGTCGACGAACGAAACCACCGCGGCCTGCCGTTGGACGATGCCCCAGATGGCTCCGTAAGCGCGGCGCAGGGCGGCGGTAGGGTCGCTGCCGCGCGCGATCATACTGGTTTGGATGCCCCGCGCCATGGCCCGCACCCGCGGGTTCAGCGCGGTGACGTGCGCTCCCAGCAGTTGCGTATTGTACTGCTGGCGCCGGAACAAATAGGTGGTGGCGCTGGCGATGCCGAAGCTGCCGCCCAGGTTGCGCATCAGGTTAAACATGCTGGTGGCGTTGCCCATCTCTTCGCGCGAGATGCGATCCATGGTGGCGGTGGTCAGCGGCACGAACAGCATCGCCAGGGCAGCGCCCTGGATGAACTGCGGCCAGAAGATATCCCAGTAACCGGCGTTCAGGTTCAGGCGGCCCAGCTCATAGAGGGTCCAGGCGGCAACGGTCAGGCCGCAGGCCAGCACCTTGCGCGGGTCGAAGCGGCTCAGCACGGTGCCGACCACCGGCATCATGAGGAACGATCCGAGACCGCGCGGGGCCATCGCAATACCGGCATCGAGCGCCGAGTATCCGAGCAGCGTCTGCAGAAAAATCGGCAGCAACAGCAGGCTGGCATACAGCACGAAGCCGAGCACGGTCATCAGAAACACGCCGGCGGCGTAAGTCCGCTCCTTGAATACGCGCAGGCGCACCACCGGGTCGCGCGTCGAAAACTCGTGCGCGACGAAAATCGCCAATCCCGCCACCGCAACCGCGGTCAGTGCGGTAATCCAGTGGGAGGCGAACCAGTCTGCCTCCTGCCCCTTGTCGAGCACCACCTGGAGCGCGCCCACCCAGACGGCCAGCAAACCGATGCCCCAGTAGTCGATTCCCAGGCCGCGCCGGCGAATGTAGGGCGGATCGAAGATGAACAGCCGCGTCATGACGATGGAGGCCAGGCCCACCGGCAGATTGATGTAGAACACCCACCGCCAGCTCCAGTTGTCCGTCAGCCAGCCGCCGATCATGGGGCCGAGCATGGGCGCCACCACGATGCCGAGCCCCCAAAACGCCATCGCCTTGCCGCGGTCGCGCGGCGGGAAAGCCTCCAGCATCACGGCCTGCGAAAGCGGCTGCAGGGCTCCGCCGGTGGCCCCCTGCAGCACGCGGAAGACGATCAACATGCTTAGCGATGGCGCCAGGCCGCACAGGAACGAAGCTGCGGTGAACCCGAACACGGCTGCGATCAGGACCCGCTTACGGCCGAAGCGGCTGGCCAGCCACCCGGTCATCGGCAGGATCATCGCATTGGCCACCAGGTAAGAGGTCAGCGCCCAGGCCGCTTCGTCCACGCTCACCGAAAGGCTGCCCGCGATGTGCGGCAGCGACACGTTGACCACGGTGGTGTCCAGCACCTCCATGAAGGTGGCGAACATGACTGCGACGGCGACAATCCAGGGATTGACGTGAGGAACTTGCGCGCTTTCAGACGGCATCCGGACTCTATGCTTATTTTGTAGCACGCGCCGTCCCGCGCCTGCACGCGAGCGTGCGGCAACGCACCGAGTTGCGGCTTGCCTGGTTCTGGGGTAGCCTTCGGAGGAGAGGGAAGGAGGAGGAATGGCGGACATCAAAACGAAGCCCACCAAACTAAGTGCCGCGGCGTTTATCGATGCGCTCACGGACGAGACCCGGCGCGCGGATGCCAAGGCGCTCGTCAAGTTGATGCAGAGCGCCACCGGCGAAAAGCCGAAGATGTGGGGGCCCTCGATCATCGGTTTCGGCAGCCACCACTATACGTACGAAAGCGGGCGCGAGGGCGATATGCCGATGGCGGGTTTTTCGCCGCGCAAGGCCGCCACCGTTCTCTATGGCCTGATGGGGTCCGGCGAGTCCGCGGCGTTACTCGCCAAACTCGGCAAGCACACCACCGGCAAGGGCTGTCTCTACATCAAGAAGCTCGCTGATGTGGATCGAGAAGTGTTGGAGGCGCTGGTCGTCAAATCCGTCGCCGCCAAGCGGGCGCGGTACGCGGCCAAGTGAAATGCTTTCGAGCGGACCGTGAGCCGGCGGCCCGTGATGCCCCTTCGGCCCTGCCAGATTGCGGGCGTATTGAGCCGCACCGGTCCGGTGGCATACCATAAGCGTGAGTGCCCACGCCAACGATTACGGTTTTGCTGGTCGACGATCATGCGCTGGTGCGGCGCGGCTTTCGCCGCATGCTGGAGGACGACGCCGAAATCGAAGTGCTGGGCGAGGCCAGCGACGGCCACGATGCGGTGGAGGCGGCCGCGCGCCTGCACCCGGCGGTGGTGGTGATGGATTTCGCCTTGCCCAGCATGAACGGCGCGGTGGCCACCCGGCTGATCCTCAAAGACAACCCGCAGACCGCCGTGCTGATGCTCAGCATGCATGCCGAAGCATCCTATGTGCGCACCTGCCTGGAGGCCGGCGCGCGCGGCTACCTGCTCAAGAACGCCATGGATCTGGAGCTGGTGGCTGCGGTGAAACAAGTGGCCGCCGGCGCGCGGGTGCTGGATCCGCGGCTGGGCGCGGTGGCGGAGAAATCGAGCGCGGCTCCCGCTCTGAGCACGCGCGAGCTGGAAGTGCTGCAACTGATCGTCAACGGAAAATCGAACAAGGATATCGCCACCGTGCTCGGCCTGAGCGCCAACACGGTGGCGGTGCACCGCGCCAATATCATGCAGACGCTGGGCATCCACAATACGGCGGAACTGGTGGTCTATGCCATCCGCGAAGGGCTGGTGAGCATCGCGTGAACCGCCGTTCGTTTCTGGGCGGGCTGGCTGGCATGGCGGCGCCGTTGTTTCCGGCCGCCGGCAACGGGCTGGGCTTCCGGCTGGTGGATGTGACGGCCGCGGCCGGGATCGACTTTCATCAGAACAGCGGCGCGTTCGGGGCCAAGTATCTGCCCGAAACGATGGGCTCCGGCTGCGCGTTTTTCGATTACGACGGCGATGGCTGGCTGGACCTGCTGCTGGTGAACGGGATGGACTGGCCCGGCCACAAGCGCCGCCGCAGCACGCTCAAGCTCTATCGCAACAACCGCAACGGCACCTTCACCGACGTGACCGAGCGCGCCGGCCTGTCGGCGGAAATGTACGGCATGGGCGTGGCCGTGGCCGACTACAACAACGACGGCTTCCCCGATGTTCTGATCACCGCGGTGGGCCAGAACCGGCTGTTCCGCAACACCGGCCAAGGCCATTTCGTCGATGTCACCGAGCAGGCCGGGTTGGGCGGGCGCGAGGCGTTCAGCACTTCGGCGGTGTGGTTCGATTTCGACCGCGATGGTCTGTTGGACCTGCTGGTCTGCAACTACGTGAAGTGGTCGCCGGAGCGCGACGTGTTCTGCAGCGTGGATGGCCACCGCAAATCCTATTGCACTCCGGAGGCTTATCACGGCGAGACCTGCTGGCTGTTTCGCAACCGCGGCAACGGCACGTTTGAAGATGTGACCGCCAAGAGCGGCATCTTCGACAGCACCTCGAAATCGCTGGGCGTGGCGCTGGTGGATTACGACCGCGACGGCTGGCTGGACGTGCTGGTGGCCAACGACACGCAGCCCAACAAGCTCTATCACAATCTGCGCAACGGCACGTTTGAAGACGTAGCGGTGCGGGCCGGGATCGCCTTCAGCGAGGACGGCAAGGCGCGCGCGGGGATGGGGATCGACGCGGCCGATTACGACAACTCCGGCGCCTACGGCATCGCCATCACCAACTTCGACAATGAAATGATGGCGCTGTACCGTCCCACGCGGGCGGGCGGCTTTTCGGATGCGGCCATCAAGGCCGGCGTGGGCCAGGCCTCGCGCGAAAGCCTGGGCTTCGGCTGCGCCTTCCTGGATATCGACCTGGATGGACGCCTGGACCTGGCCGCCGTCAACGGCCATATCGACGAGACCGTCCGCCACATCCGCAGCAATGTGGGCTACGCGCAGCCGCCGCACCTGTTTCACAATGACGGCCAAGGCCGTTTCCACGACATTGCCGCCGGCGCCGGGGCCGGTTTTGCCTCGCCCAAAGTGGCGCGCGGCCTGGCCTACGGCGATTTCGACCGCGATGGCGACCTGGACCTGGTGGTCACCACCAACCAGGGCCCCGCCTACCTGTACCGCAACGACGTGACCAACGGCTACCACGCGCTGCGCATTCATCTGACCGGCAAGAAATCCAACCGGGATGCGATCGGCGCCGTGGTGCGCGTGACTACGCCCGAGGGAACCCAATCGCGGATGGTCAAAACCGGGTCCAGCTACCTGTCGCAATCCGAGCTGACGCTCACCTTCGGCCTGGGACCGCGCGACGCTGCCACGCGCCTGACCATCGAATGGCCCAGCGGCGCGGCGCAGGAATTCTCGGGCGTTCGCTTCGGCGGATACGAGTGCGGGGAAGGCCAGCCGCTCAGGAAACTGGACGGCTATTGAGCGGCTGCGCCCCGGTTGCACCGCCCAATCGGCAGGCCGGGAAAATCCTTGCGATACAACATCCTACAGAGGAGTATTTCCGGGCAGCCGCTACTTGTTCTTGCCCATGTTGTAGACGTAGATAATGTGCTCCATGGAGCCTTCGCGGACGTGGGCGACGGCGAAGGGGCGCCAGCCTTTGACGGGAAACTCGTTGGTGACGACCCGGCTTCCCGGCTTGAGGGACTTTTCGAGGATGGGGCGCAAGCGCTCATTGGAGGCGGTGAGCAGGCACATGGTGACCACGTCGGCCGGCCGCAGATCGGCGTGGAGGGCGCTGCCTTCCACAATGGTGATTCTGTCCTCCAGACCGAGTTCCTTGATGTGCTGGCGCGATTTCCGGCACAACTCGGGCAGAATCTCGATGCCCACTCCGCGCGCGCCGAACTGCTGCACGGCGGCGATCAGAATCCGCCCGTCACCGCTGCCCAGGTCGTAGACGGTTTCGCCGGCCTTCACGTGTCCGGCCTCGAGCATCTTCTGCACCACCAACTGCGGGGTGGGCAGGTTGGGGGCCAGGTTCTCCATAAGCCCCAACTGCTGCCCCAGGCAAGGCAGACCGGCGAGCAGCGCGATGGCGGCGATTCGCATGGACTAATGCGTTTGACGTTTTATTGAGAGGGCGCGTTACCCGCAACCGTAGCGCCCGATTTGCCCTTCACGATGCGGCCTATGATCTCGTTCCAGGCAAAGAACAAGTCACGCGGCCGGCTGATGGTGAATTCCATGCCCTTCAAATACTTAACGGCGCTTCCGATGGCATCGCGCCAAGGGACCGTGGCCGGATTCAAATTGTAGCTCATGTAGAAGACGGGGAACTTCGGGTCGGAAAGTTGCTTTAGGGCGTCGGCGGGAATCGTGTCTTCCACGCCCAGCCTGGGGCCGGCGAAAATCGCCGCGTCGGGACTGTCCTTTGCCTGGCTCACTTCGGTGGAGATCAGGCCGGCCAGGAACTCCGAACCGGGGTGCTTCTGTGCCAACCGCTTGAGATCGGTGGTGCCCAGGTTGAGCGCGTGCAGAGCGCGGCCCAGCGCCGGAAAATCGATCTCCGCAGCCTCGGGTTGGCGGTAGATCACCTTCTGCTCTTCCAGGTTGAACGCCACCAGGGAGAACCTCGCAATGCGCGGTTCGCGGGCGATGCCGCGCAGAATGGAAACCAGGGCGCTGGTTTCGATCGGTTGCAGGGACGCCGCGGCGGAATCCTGGGGCGCGAAATTGACGATCACCTTCACCTTGAGCGGCGAATCGCCGTGCTTCCGCTCGACCGGCGGTTCGGGCTTGAAGGTTTCGGTCTCGAACTGCCGCACGGCGCCGGCTGCGATACCGAGGGCGATTTGGCGGTCGCGCGGGGGCAGCGCGGCCTCGGCGTCCCAATGGAAGGAGCAGACGCGCTCGGCGCGATCGCGCATCAGCCAATCGATATGGTACTTGCCTTCGCCGATGTCGAAGGCCCCCTGCAGAAAGGCGGGCCCGCGATCCACGTCGTCGAGAGCCGGCACCGAGAAATGTTGGGCGAAATAGACCGGACCGCTGGCATGGTCCTCGGGAATCACGCGAAAGACCATGGTGAGCTGGTTGCCGTCGCCGGCCAGTTCCTGGAGCGGAACGCCGACTTCATACCCGGCGTGGAATTTCAGGTCGAATCCCAACGCAGGCTTGTTGGGAGTTACCGTGCACGGCAGGTCCTTGCGGGCTTCCTGCGATTCCAGCACCGCCCCGTCGACCGAGAACAGGCGGACCAGGCCGCCCGGCGTCTCGCCTGGCATCAATTCCTGCGCCGCGAGCGGAGCCACGCAGGCAAGTAGCACGCCACCATAAACCAGCCAGGCCGAGCGGCCGGACACGCCAAATTGAGATACCGTTGACATCGAGCTTCGCCGCGCCTCTTCCCTCTCCCACCCGTCACAACGCAGCTTGATTCGATTATGGCGCAAATCCTCGCAGCCGCAAACAGACGAACACAGATTGAAAAGAGTTGGCTGATCCGTGTTCATCTTCGTTTTCGCGAATCAGCCGCCGATTATGACGGATTATGACGGTAAGTGGCCTGGAACGGGCCGTTTTGCTACACTGAGGGTTATGGCGATTCCGAATGTGAAACGGTTCCGGCCGTTCTGCCCGACCTGCAATGAGAGCTTCACGGTGATGGCGGTTCTGCCGAAGGATACCGACGTTTCGAAGTACCTGGCGGATACCGTGGCGCGCCACGATCACAAGGCGTTCCAGGAAGCCAAACAGTTGCACTTCAAGATCCGCGTCGGCCAGCAGAAACAGAAGAAAGCCAAGTAAGCCGCACCGGTTTCGCCGGTTGGGTTCCTTTGGATTACATCCGGGCCTGGATGTTGCGCGTGGCGGCGATGGCAGCTTGCGCGACGGCTGGGTCGGGGTCGTCCGCCAGCTTTTTCAACTGCGCAATGGATTCCTGGTCGCCGCTGGCGCCGAGGGCGCGCGCCAGGCCGATCTTCTCGTCCTTGGTTCCGGTCCCGATCGCCATATAGAGCGCGGCCCGCACCTGCGCATCCCGCGCCAGCTCCACCAGGTAGGGGAAGGCCACGCCGCTATAAGACGCCATGTTCAGATTATTGATGAGCAACTGCAAGGGGCTGAACTGGCTTATCTCGGTGATCCCCAGCATCACCCGAGCGAAGGCCAGCGACAGCCGCGGTCCGGGCTTGCCTTCGTCCTTCCAGGCCTGCTGCAGCGCGGGCAGATCGAGCGGATTCTTCAGCCGCCCCAGTCCCTCGGCCGCCGCCCCGCGCAGTTTCTCGTCCTTATCGTGGAAATACTGCTGAAAGACGCCGCGAAAGGCCGGGTTGGGCAGCATGGCGAGGGAGGTCAACGCGGCGCGCTTCACCTTGAGGTTGTCGGTCGCGCCGACCACGTCGGCCAGCGCCGGCACGGCGCCGGTGTCGCGCAGGATACCGACGGTTTCGATGGCTGCCATCTGCACTTTGAGATCGAAGTCGCGCAGTAGGAAATCCACCGCCGGCCCGGCCGATTGATCGGCGATCTTTTCGAGAGCCACCAGCGATTCGTAGATCAAGGTGGAATCCTTGGAACGTAAAGCGGCAACCAAATCGCCTACCGCCGCTTTGCCGCGCAGGACGCCTTCGGCTCGGGCGGCGTTGGCGCGGACATCCATATTGCCGGAGCGCAACTGTGCGGCCAGGGCGGCGATCACATCGGGGCGCACCGCCATGTAAGCGTCCACCGCCTGGTCGTTGGTGTCGGTAAACTTGCTCTTGATGCCCGTCCCCACGCGTTCGATGGTTCCGCTGACGCCCCGTTTCAGGTAACCCGGCACGTAGTAATTGACCAGGCCATCGGCAGCCAGCATCTGGACCATGGGATCGCCGTCGCGGCTGGCTTGGATCAGCGGATCCAGGCTGTGCGGCGGCCCAATCTCGGTGATCTGGCGGACGGCTTCGGCCCGCACGTCGGGTGCCGGATTGGAAAGCAGTTCCTGCAACTTCGGGATGGCGCTGGAACCGGCGCGAGCGATATCGCGAACGTCCTTGGGCCGGAGATTGGCCTGCCCGGACGCACCGGACACGGTCAGAAACGCCAGGAGCAAGGCTGAGTACACGCGCATACTTCTACTGTATCGCGCCCCTGGGAAGGATGCTGAGGAAGCGGCAAACGCAGGGCTCGGCCCGATCGGATCAGCGGCTTCGAGACAGAACCGTAACCAGAATCGCATGCGCCTGCTCAAAATCGGAGCTGCCGATCCGGTAACCGCCCGGTGGCATGGCTTCGGCTTCCGTTTTTGCCCGCAGCGCCAGCAGATCTTCGGGGACAATTGCCTTGGCCCAATCGGGGTGCTCATAGGCCAGCTTCGAAAAAAGGTCCAAAACGCCGGCCGGATCGTAACCGGCGGCTTTCAGGTAGCCGGTGGCTGCCGTAGTCGCCTGCATCTCGCGTTCGCGCGCATTCTGGTTCCCGGCTGGTGCCAGTTTGGACTGAAGGACACAGCCCTCGCGCAAGATCCCGGTCCCCTGGCCTTCGGCAGTTGCCGCCTGCGCGTGCGCCAGCTCATGCGCCAGCAAGCCAGCCAGCTCCGCTTCGCTTTCGATCCGTTGCAGCAGGCCGGCGCTGATGTAGAGAACGCGAGTGTCCGGCAGCGACACATAAAGATCGGGGCTCCGCGTCAGGCGAATTTCCGCGGGCGGCGCGCCAGTGGCGCTCGCGATTCTGTTCTCGAGGCGTTGCAGGTACCGAATGACGATCGGGTTGTCGATCTTACCATCGCGCTGTTCCAGTTCCTGTGCGGTGCGCGGACCGGGTTCCCATTCTTTTGCGGCCTGAGTTGGGGCGGCGCTCGACGGAGCTTGGCAGCCCGCCACCTGAGCGAGAACGGTGAGAAAAGCGGCACAGCCAATCGAAACGTGCCGAGATCGCATGGCACCCTCCCTTCCCCGGTAAAGCGCGAACTTGACAGACGGCAAAAACCGATCGTCTGTCCTACCTCTGCCCTAGCGCACGAATTCCACTTCCACCCGCTTCGGGATGAGGCCCGCCTCGAAGCCCATGTCGAGCAGCTTTTGGGCGGCCTTCGGGACCAACTCTCCACCGTCCAGGGTGTAGTGGTTGACGTACATGCCGATGAATTTCTCGGCCAGCCGCGGCTCCATGTCGCGGGCGAACTGCAAGGCGTACTCGAGCGCTTCGTCGCGGTTGTCTAGGGCGTACTGGATGCTCTCCCGCATCAGGCGGCAGCACTCGCTCTGCATTTCCGCGCCGAGCGAGCGCAGCAGCACGTTGCCGCCCAGCGGCAGGGGCAGCCCGCAGGTTGCCTTGAACCAGCGCCCCAGGTCTACGATGCGGTGAAACCCTTCGCGGTCAAAGGTCAACTGGGCTTCGTGAATGATCAGGCCGCAATCCACCGCGTGATCGCGCACGGCGGTGGTGATCTGGTCGAACGGTGTCACCACCGCTTCAAAATCCGGCTCAAACAGCTTGGCCGCCAAATAGGCGGTGGTGAGCTTGCCCGGGATGGCGATGCGCTTGCCCTTTACTTCCGCCGGCTCCATCGGCCGCATGGCGATGATCAGCGGACCGTACCCGTCGCCGATACTCGACCCACTGGCCATCAACACATACTTGTCGGCTACGTACGGATACGCGTGGTAGGAGATCGCGCTCAAGTCGTAGAGGCCTTCCACGGCCTTCCGGTTGAGGCTCTCGATATCCTCCAGCACGTGGCGGAACGTCACTTTGGACGATCGCACCTTCTTGGTGGCCAGCCCGTAAAACATGAAGGCATCATCGGAATCCGGGCTGTGCGCGCTGACGATTTCCCTGGGAGCAACCGAAGTCATAAGAGAGGCAACAATTCAGTTTACACTAACCGGCGCGCAATCCCCCGGCGCGGCGAGCGCGGTTAGCCCCGGAGCGGTCTTGCCGCCGGTGTCTTGTGCAGGGCGGGAGGCGGCGCTGGCAGGTGCATAGAATAAAGACAAAGAAAAAAACGAAATACAAACAAAGAAAAAACACCGGCGGCAGAGACCGCCGGCGCTACGCCCCACTTCACGGCCAGAGCAGCGCTTCCACACAGGACGGTGCGGGGCGAAGCCCACGCCGCGCGCTGAAGCAGAGCATGCCCTCCGCCCTCCGCGCGCAACGATGGGCTGCGCATTGAGCCTCGATCAGGCCGGGATAAAGGGGATGCGCCGGCGGCAGAGCTTCCAGCGATAGGGCGACGGCATTCAGGATCACGGTCAATTCGTCGTTGAACTCGTGAGCGGCAGCAGCCACCACGGCTGTGGCGCGGTCGGTCTTAGAAATTCTCTCCACGTCCGAATGGTAAGCGCAAGAAGCGCCACTCGCGCCGGGTGCCGCGGGGCAAGCGTCTCAAAACGCTGGGTTTGCGGACTGCCGATGGCGCGTGATCGCAGAGGGGGCGCGTCGGCTCTGCGCTGACGAAGCTGTGCAAGAACTGCGCCCGCAAGCGGGCGTTTGGCAAGCTAAAGCATGCCCCACCTGGCGTCGGCAAGCCAAGGCCTGCCCGACCGCTACTGCACGGGTATGGTAGCCGCGGGCGACGTCGCCCCGCCGATCTGAACCGAGATGGGCACCGCGCTGCCGGTTTGCGCGTTTTGGGGCACCTGCACGTTGATCTGGTATAGAGCGGGGTAACCGGGCGCCAGGCCATTGAACGTGACCTGAGCTTGCGCTCCGCCGATCATGACGACCGGGGTGGTTGTGGTCCAGGCGAGCGGTCCGGCTAACGGAGCCGCCGCTCCGTCTCCGGGCGGATTCGTCACCGGGCCCAGACCGTTGGCGTAAAGTTGAATGTACTGCCCGCGCTTGGCAGGGTTATTGGTGGTGATCACGTTATAGTTGGGATAATCCAACGCGCAGACCGCGGTGCCGCACCCGAAGAACGCCGGCGCGGAAGCTGCAATCGGCACTTTCACCACGTTGCTGAACAGATCGCCATCAATCGAGACCTTGACCAGCGCGTTGGTTTGGCCCTGCAATTCCCAAGGCACTACCAGGTTGATCTGGGTCGGGGTGACGAAGTACGGGAAGCCGGGATAGCTGGCTCCGGGCACATCGAAGCTGACGCTCACGCCGTCGAACATGATGGGATACGCGCACGCTCCGGTGGGGCATTGGAGCGCAAAGAGGTCCTGGGCAACGTCGCTCAAGCCGGTCCCGTAAATCGACTCGTACGCTCCTGGAATCAGGGTGGGCTGGCCGGCGGCGGCGTCGCCAACGCCCGGCACGCCCCCCGTAACGGTGATGGCGGGGGGCGTCTGGATGTTCACGCTAAAGAAATCCGAGAAGCCTGCGGCGGCGTAGGTAATGGTCGGCTGGCTCACGCTGGTACCCAGCACCGCGTCCATCCATGCCCAGCCGAACTGATCGGTGGTGCAAGTGATGGTCATGGTGGCGGAAGCCGGCGTGCAAGCCGGATGCCCGGTCGCGGCAGGCGCGCCATTCAAGGTCAGGCTGCCGGCTGGCGACGCCGTGAACGTCACCGAAGCGCCAGCCACCGGCACGCCGTACGGGTCCACCACTTGTAAGTACGGATAGCCTTCGAATTCGCTCTCGGTCTGCCAGTACGGGTAGAGCCCGGTGTCCGCGCTGGGCGGGCCTTCGAGAATCGTGACTTCCGGAGTGAAGTTCGGTTCGATGTTACAACCATCCGTTGCCACGCTGCAATTGGTCCCCGCGCCGACCAGCATCATGAAGGGAATGCGCAGCGATCCACCCAGCGTAACGCTGCCGGAATATTCGCCGGCGGAGGGCACCGTGCCGTAAAGGCTGACCGTCACAGTCGAACTTGCCCCGGCGGCCAGCGTGAAGCTGGAAGGGGTGGCCGCAACTGTGGCGCCTGTCAGTGAGTTAAGGTTGCCGTTGATCGTACAGCAGGAGATCTTTGGAGACAGCGTCACCGAATTCGAGGCAAGGTTGGTAACGGCGATGGTCTTCGAAATCGAGAGCGGGCTGGATTGCAGAATGCCGAATGAGACGGTGGCCGGCTCGGCGGTGAGCGTGGCGTTGGTGGCAGCCCCTGCGTCCAGCATGCCGGCGCCGAGCCATTGGGCGTCCACTGGAAAATCGGAATCGTCCGTGATTACGGTCTGGGTCGCCGAATTGACGATTAACGATCGCACCTGCGTGCCCCGCAACCCGGGGTGCGCTTGAATCGCCAGCGCCGCGGCGCCGGCGACCAGGGCTGCCGAATAACTCGTGCCATCCACGGCCATGAATCCGTTGGCGCTGTACAGAAACCCGTCGTATGCATCGTAGGTCTGCGTGGGAACATAGAAGCCGCCGTAAAGACTGTAGGAAGGATCCCAGCCTCCAGTGGCCACGATATCGGGTTTGAGCTGGCCATCGGGCGTGGGGCCGAACGAGGAATACCCCGACACCATGTTCGCGGTGAGCGCGCTGCCGCCCAGGGACAGCCAGTACTGGCTGAGCGTGGTGACATCCTGCTCCTGTCCGGACACGTCAATCGTGACCTGCTGGCCGGGGTTCGCATCGATGTAGTTTTCGAGGTTCATGCCGTTGGCGGCGGAGATCGAAACCGCAGGGCCGAATTCCAGAATGCCCGCTGGCGCGCTAGCGTAGTCGAATGGGGCAACCGCCGTTCCGGCGGGCAGAATGTAGATGTAACCCACCGCGCCCGCATTTTGTGCGTTGAGTGCCGGCGTGTCGAAACCGCACGTGCTATAAGCGATCAAGGCAAAGGCCGGCACTCCATTGCTGAGCAACGAGTTCTGCGGAAGAGCGGTGCAGGCCGTGGGATCGCCGACTTTCGATACATCCACCAGCGGAGCGGTGTTGGCGCCATCGTCGGAAGGGAAGAAATAATATTCATCGCCTGGCAGCGCCACGATGTTCTTGAGGTTGGAGGGCGCGCTGGCGGCGACGACGCTCAAGTTGGGCTGCATGATGTGCGAGTTGGTGGTGGCGCCCACCGAAATCACGTCGGGCGCGTTCGAGGGTGAGTTGATGGTGTTGAAGCTGGGGTAATTGTAGTTGTTATCGACCCCGTCGGATCCATCGTTGCCGGCGGCTACCACGATCACAGCCCCGCCGGCCTTGGCCGCCGCTTCAAACGCGGTTGCCAGCGAGTCATGAGCCACATCCGTCAGCGCCAACGCTCCGTAAGGCATGTAGATGACGTTCATGCCATCGGTCAACGCGTCTTCAAGCGCCTGGTTCACAACCTCCTCATTGGTGTAGCCGAACGAGCCGGCGACCTTGTAAACGCCGATGTAGGCCTTGGGCGCCATTCCCTGCAAGGTGATGGGAGATCCGCCAGTCGAGACAGCCGGGGACGTAATGGTATTGCCCGCGGCGATCATGGCGGCGGCGGTGCCGTGGCCGTTGCGATCGTGCGGAAACGGATCGTCGGGGGACGAGTTCGCCGTGTTGGGGCCGGCGTTCGCCGCCGGGTTGGCGTTGGTGCCGCCGCCCAGCAACTGCATGTAGCTGCGTGCCACAATCACCTTGCCGTTGGTGTAACTGGCGCACGAACTGCCGCTGGGGATGGGGAAGCCGCTGCACACGGGAAAGCCGGACGGCGCGGTGAGTGAAGAATCCTGGAAGGCCGGGTTGGTGAGGTCGATGCCCGAATCGAGAATGCCGATCTTGATTCCCTTACCGGCGTTCGATTGGCCGTTCACCGCGTTCCATGCGGTCTGCGCATCCATCAATTGCAGAGCGCGGTTGAGATTCGCCTTGAGGCGGCGCATGGGCGTCACCGATTTCACGCCGGGAATGGCGAGCAGTTCGGCGATGTGGTGCCCAGCGGCCGAAACGAAGAGGGCATTCGACAAGTGCGACACCCGGCTGGTGACCTGTATGTGGCGATTGGCAAGTGCGCTCGCCACCGCCGCCTGCTTGGCTTCGATTTGCCGGCGGTAGTCGGCGGCAGCCGGGGACGCGGCATCCGCCGGCGCCGGAAAGCGCGCTGCCACAGGCGGGTCCTCGAGGACCACCACATAGCGCCCGGGGACAAAAGGACGGAAGGCCGGTTTCGCCGCCGCTGGAGCAGCGTGGTGGCTGGGAACAGAACGCCGGTGCGCCGGCGCCGCAGCCGCAGCCAACGCGAGCAGAGCGACACAAGCCAATCTCAGTGTGCCAATCGACATGCTGGAAAGACGGAAGCGGCAGGTTTCGGGTTTCGCGCGGTTAGGTATCACCTCTACATTGTAAGATGCCGGGCACCCAAACGGGATAGCTCAAAAGAGTTACAGCCGGCGTAACTAACGTGGGGCGGACGCCCTGGTCCGCCCCTGGTCCGGCTTCTCGCGTGTCCAGTTCCAACGCTCGAAGAAACAAAGCGGACGAGGGCGTCGGCTGCAGACCAGGGGGTCCGCCCGGGGTCTGCCACACCATGCAATGAGCGTCTAACTCAGTACTTACCGGGACTTTGTGACAACCTTTACGCGCTTTCCGCGCCACGGCCGAGCAGCCCTAACGCGGCGGCCGTAACGCGGTCGGCCGTAAAGCCGAAGTGTTGGAGCAACTCGACGCCGGTGGCCGACCCGCCGAAGCGATCCAGGCCGATGACGACGCCTTCGTCCCCGGCGAAGCGGCTCCAGCCGAGCGTGGCGCCGGCCTCGACAGTGACTCGCTTGCGGATTGTCTTGGGCAGCACGCTTTCGCGATACGCCGCGTCCTGCTTGTCGAACAGCTCCCAGCTCGGCAGGCTCACCACGCGCGCCCGCACGCCATGGCCTGCCAGTTTCTCTCGGGCCTGGACGCACAGCGCCACTTCCGATCCGGTGCCGATCAGGATCACGTCCGGCGCGCCGTCCGCGGCCTCCACCAGAATGTAGCCGCCGCGCGCGGCGCCGGCATCCCTGGCGTTGGACCGGTCCAGGTGCGGCACGGTTTGCCGCGTCAACACAATCAGCGACGGGCCGTTGTGGGCGGCGGCGAAAGCCCAGGCTTCGGCGGTCTCGGTGGGATCGGCGGGACGCAGCAGGGTGAGGCCCGGTATGGCGCGCAGGCCGGCCATTTGTTCCACCGGTTCATGGGTGGGGCCATCCTCGCCGACGCCGATGCTGTCGTGGGTAAAAACGTAGACGACGCGCAACTGGCTCAGCGCGCCCAGCCGGATGGACGGCTTCATGTAGTCGGAAAACACCATGAAGGTGGCGCTGAATGGCAGCACGCCGCCGTGCGCCGCCATGCCGTTGACCGCCGCGCCCATGGCGTGCTCGCGCACGCCGAAAGCCACGTTGCGTCCGATGTAGCCCCACTCGCCGCCCACCGCGCCCTGCGTGCCGGGGCCTTCGGCTTCGGGCGGCTGGAAATCGCCCAGCCCTTTGAGCGCCGTTTCGGTGGATGGGTTGAGATCGGCTGAGCCGCCCATCAGGTTGGGGATGCGCTGCGCCAGCGCATTCAAAGCCAGTCCGCCGGCCACGCGGGTGGCGATAGCCTTATCGCCCGGCTTCCATTGCGGCAGACCGGCCGCCCAGTCGTCGGGCAGCTTGCCGGCAATCGTCATTTCGAGTTGGGCCGCCTCGGCGGGGTAATCCGCGCGGTATCGCTCGAAGCGGCTCTGCCAGTCCTGCTGCGCTTGGGCGCCCCGGTCCACGGCCGTGCGGAAAACTCCGAGCACTTCGGGCGGAATGAAAAACTTGTCCGTAGTCGGCCAGCCGAGCGCCTTCTTGGTGGCCACCAATTCGTCTTCGCCCAGCGGCGCACCATGCGATGTGAAGCTGTCCTGCTTCTTCGGGCTGCCATAGCCGATGTGGGTGCGCACCAGGATCAGCGAGGGCCGGCTGTCGGCTTGCGCTTCGGCAATGGCCGCGGCGACTTCGGCGATGTCGTTGCCATCCGCCACCGGGCGGGTGTGCCAGCCATACGCGTCGAAACGTTTGGCGACGTCTTCGGTGAAGATCAAGCCGGTCGCGCCGCCGAGGGAAATGTGGTTGTTGTCGTAAAGGTAAATCAGTTTGCCCAGCTTCAGGTGGCCGGCCAGCGACGCGGCTTCCTGGGTGACACCCTCCATCAGGTCGCCGTCGCCGCAAATCGCGTAGATGTGGTGGTCGATAATGCTGTGTCCGGGGCGGTTGAAACGCGCCGCCAGCCACGCCTCGGCGATCGCCATCCCGACGCCGTTGCCGAAGCCCTGGCCCAGCGGACCGGTGGCGACTTCGACGCCGGCCGTGTGGCCGCGCTCCGGATGGCCCGGCGTTTTGCTGCCCAGCTTGCGGAAGCGCTTCAGCTCATCGAGCGGCAGGTCGTAGCCGGTCAGATGCAGCAGGCTGTACAGCAACATCGAGCCGTGGCCGGCGGAGAGGATGAAGCGGTCGCGATCGAACCAGCCCGGATCCTTGGGATTGTGCTTGAGGAACTGCGTCCACAGCGTGAAAGCCATGGCGGCCGCGCCCATCGGCATGCCGGGGTGCCCCGCGTTCGCATTCTGCACCGCGTCCGCGGAAAGAATGCGGATGGTATTGATGCACAGATCGTCGAG
>JBEKKO010000045.1:0-36468 GCA_050010695.1 Bryobacteraceae bacterium | reverse complement strand
AAGATGTCCATCCTGCCGTCGTTGTCGTAGTCGAAGATGGCGACGCCGCCGGCCATCGGTTGCACGAAGTACTTCCGCGGCGACAGATCGTTATTGGTGATGTAGGAGAACTTCGAGCGTGCGGTGATGTCGATGAAGTGCGGCTGCGCCGGTTGGAACGCGATTGCGCCGGCGACAAAGGCGCCCGCCGCAGCGGCTATGAGGAGCGCCGATCTCACTTGATGCCGCTATCCGGAGCCGGCACGCCGGAGACGTTTCGCTTCACCGTCTCGGTGTTTTGCTGGATCTTTTCGGAAGTGCTTCTCTGCAGCGCGAATTCGCGGGCGGCATCCTCTTTGCGTCCCAGGTCCCGATAGGCGTGGGCGAGCGTGAAGTGGATGGTCGGGTTGCCGGGCGCGAGGCGAGCGGCCGTTTCGAGCGGTCCCACGGCCTCGGCCGCGCGATCGGAATCGAGCAGACACCGGCCCAGACCGAAGTGCGGTTCCGGCAAACCGGGATTGAGCTTGGTTGCGTTCGTGTAATGCTCGATGGCCTGCGGCAGGTGGCCGCCCTTGCGGGCCAACTCGCCCAGGAAGTACTCCGCCCCGGCATTCTGCGGGTAGATCTTCAGCTCCTGTTCGAACTCTTTGCGGGCTTGGTCGTTGGATGTGGCGGTGGCGGGCATGGTCAGGATGATCTGGCCGATGCGGTCGTGAATCCCCGGCATCTGCGGTTCTCTACCGAGCAGGATGCGGTACTCGGCGATGGCCTTTCGCCAGTCTCCCTGCTTCTCGAAGTTCTCGGCGTTGATCTCCACCACCAGGGGCGAATCGGGAGCGACATCCATGAGCTCTCGCGAACTCCGGGCCGACAGATCCGAGAACACATGGGTGGCCAGGAACAGGATCTCGGGATCGTGCGGGAACTCGGTTTCCAGCCAGGCCAGCAAGGTGGTGGCAGCGCCCTGATGGTTCAATATCATCGCGCAGCGCACGCCGGCGGCGCCCATGCGGCGTTTCAGATCGCGGTCCTGAATCTGGGCGTCCTGTTCCAGCACCTGGTGGATCAGAGGCATGGCCTCGGCGCAGCTCCCATGCTCGGCCAGAACGGTCGCGCGCTCGACGGCTGACTGATCGGGCGCGGCAAGGCCGACGCCAATCGAAAACGCCGCGGAGAGAAGTGCCACCATGGCCGGACGCATGCGGAACTCGCTTACTACATTGGAACACACAGGATTCGGCTGTTGCGGCAGGTTGCTAAGGGAGGGGGACTTCGGAAATGGGGAACGGGTGGGATTCAATAGCTTAAACATGCGCGGCTCGGCACTACGGGGAGGCCGAGCCGCGCGTGACAGAGGGAACCAGTTAGAACACGTACTTCAAACCAAGTTGCAAATTGCGAGCGCCTTGCGAAGTATTGATGACGCCCGCTTGCGAGCCGCCGAAAATGTCGGCGGAATACCCGATCACATCGAGAACCGGGGTATTGAAGGCGTTGATGGCCTCAGCCCGGAATTCGACACGCTGCTTTTCGTGGCCCGGAATCGCGAAGTTTTTCGCCAGACTTAGATCGATCTGCCTCAAGCCGGGGCCCCGCTCGGTGCCGACGCCACAGTTGCCGAAGTAGCCGGCCGGCGGATTGGACATGTTGGCGGTGCCGAACCACACATAGCCGCCGCCGTTGGCGGAAGAGTTTTCCGCGTTCGGAGTCGCTATCGACGGCGCATTGCAATTGGGGCGGGGATCGAACGAACCGGTGCCCGGGTCGCCGCCCCAGTCTTGCATGGTAATCGGGAACCCTCCATGCGCGGTGAAAACGGCGTTGACGTCCCAACCACCGAGGACTGCATTGACAACCGGGCTGGAATCCCTGCCAAACATGCGGCCCTTGCCGAAGGGCAACTGGTAGGTGACGTAACCGTTGAATACGCTGGTCAAGTCATGGTCGCAGTAGCCGTAGTCGGCGTTCATGTCATAAGTGTTCTGCGGGAAGCTGATGTCGTTGCTGGCCTGGCTGGCCGCGTCGTCTCCATACCGCCCGTAGTAACCGTTGTTGTTAGTCAGGCACTTAGACCAGGTGTAATTGGCCTGGAACGACAGTCCCTGACTAAGCCGTTGCTGGAACGAAACCTGCAGAGCATTGTAATTGGCTTCGCCGGTGGTCAGGTTGAGCCTGACCTGACCGGGTCCATCGTGGACGAGGGTGGGATTTCCGGCTAGGAGCGGACTGGGCAACACTACGCCCGGCGCCTCGAGGAACCCCTGGTTGGCATTGACGATGGTCGCCAGGTGGTCGTTATGTTGTCCCACATAGGCGGCCTGGAGGGTAGTTGAGTTGCCAAACTGCCGTTGCACGGAAAGATTCCACTGGTTGGACACAGCCGGACGGTAGTTCTGATCCGTCAGGTGTATCCTGACACCCGCGAAACAGGCCGCGGGAGCGGACATCACGTTCGCGACCGTGCAAATGCCCGAGGAGCCGAGCCCCGCGAAGCCCTGGTCGAGCGTTACCTGGTTCGAAGGGATGCCACTGGTGCCATTCCAATTGCCCGATAAGTCGGCATTCCAGGGGGCATTGGTGGCCAAGCGGTTATACTCGCCCGTGCCTTCCGAGAAACTGGAGCGGCTGAGCGCGGCGCGAACCACCGTGTTTTTCAAGGGACTCCAGGCCAGACCAATGCGCGGCAGGAAGTTGGCGATGCCGTTGTACTGGTTGTACATTGCGCTGCTGACGCCGCCCACACCGGCGAGTTGTATCGCGCCCGTCAATTCCTGGACGTTGGTCTCCCGGTTGCCGACTGCGTAAATCGGCGTGAACAGTTGCCAGCGCAAGCCAAGATTAAGGGTCAACTTAGGAGTTAGTTTCCAGTCGTCCTGGACATATGCTCCCGCGGCGTCGTTGCGCTGTCCGACCGTGGCGCCGAAGCCGGTGCCGATGCCCATATAGGACGGGAGACCGAGCATGAAGTCGGTTTCCGCATTTCCGGTGTAAGTTCCATTGAACCCGATCTGTCCCGCACCACCATCGGCAACCACCGACGGAATGTAATCGTTGCGGTAACGGATGAACTGGAAGCCGAATTTCAGGTTGTGCGTGCCGTGGGTCCAAAGCGCCGTATCTTCGAGCAGGATGGAGGTCTGGTGGAAGATCTCCGGGGCATCGACCGTTCCGAATGCGAACGGACCGTTGACGGTGCCGCCAAGCGGCGCCCCCGAGAACGAGAAACCCGGCAGGAAGTTGGTTGGCTCGCCGGGCACCAGCGCGCCCAGGTTCGAGGAGGTGGCGGGCTGGATATTCGCTTCGGCGGGGTAGTAGTTCACGCCCACGCGGAACTCGTTGACGAGAGTCGGCTTCACGGTCTTCGCGTAGTTAATGACGCCGTTCCAGAGCGGGAGGCTTTCGTTGCCGTTGGTGCTGTACAGCATGGCCTGGCTGTTCACGAACTGCTGCACGACGTTCTGCTCAGAGTAGCGGACCGACACGTGATCCTTGTCGGTCGGGTTCCAGTCGATCTTGACGTCGCCCTGATCGCCATTGGTGAAATCGTGTTCCGAGTTGGGTACGTTGTTGACCAGCCCGGTGGAGCTGGGTTGCGGAAGCGCCTTCATAATGTTGAGGGCCACCTGGCTGACGGTGATGCAGGGATTGACACCCATTTTCTGCCCGGCGCCGCATACGGTTGCCTGGTTGAGGTTCGAAGGCATGGCGACATTCGTGCCCGGGTAATGCAGCGAGACTCCGAGGTCCGTGAAGTTCAGGCTATCTTCGGCGGCCGTGAAGGTGTTGATGGTGCCGACGGTGGTCGGGTGGTCGAAGCGCGACCCCTGGTAGTCGGCGAAGAAGAAGAGTTTGTTCTTCCTGATAGGACCGCCAAAGGTTCCGCCAAAGTCGTTCCACCGTAATTTTTGCGGGCTGCCGCTGACGGCGGGATCGAGGCTGAAGTTCCGCGACCACTCATTGGCGTTCAAAGCGTCGTTACGGAAGAATTCGAATGCGTCGCCATGGTAGGAGTTGGTTCCCGACTTGGTGACCACGCTGATGACGCCGCCCATGAACTGCCCGTAGTCCGCCGACGGGTTGTTGGTGATGACGTCGAATTCTTCGATCGCATCCACGTTCGGCGCGTACGCCACGTTGTTGTCGACGAACTCCACGTTTTCCATGCCGTCCAGCAGGTAGTAGTTGGCCTGTTCGCGATTACCGTTGATGTAGGGGCGGCCGGAGTTGAATGTCGACTGCCCGGTATTGAACGCGCCGGGGCTGGTCGTGACGGACCCCGGTATCAGCAGAGTCAGTTGGTTGTAGTTGCGAGTTTCGAGTGGCAGGCTGGTGATGGCGTCGGATTGCAACACCGTGCCGAGGGTGGTGGTCTCGCTCTGCAGGATCGGCGCCGCGCCGGTCACCTCGACCGATTCGCTGACGTTGCCAACCTTCAATTGGAAATCGATTTTGGCGACCTGGTTGATTACGAGCTCCACCTTCGGCTGGATCGCGGTGTCGAACCCGGTGCTGGTCACCTTTACTTGATAACGGCCCACGGGAAGCCGCGGGAGGTTGTAGGTACCGGCACTATCGGTGACGGTGGAGAATATCGTTCCGCGATCCAGATCTCCAGCCGTGACCTTAGCGGCCGCGACCGTGGCGCCCGTGGGATCGCTGACGACGCCGGTTATGGACGCGGTAACGTCCTGCGCCCGGAGCGGAAGGGTCGAGACGAGGGCCGTGAACAGACACAGCGCAAGAATCCGAACTGTGGAGTAGCGCTTTAGTTGCATTGAAGCTCCTTTCATTTCACTTGATCGCTTTCGGTTAGGAGCGCCCTGTCCTGCCGGTGCGTCGCCATGCCGGCCGACGCGCCACCGACCGTACTCCCCTGACCGCTGTACACGCAATCCTCTGCCGTTCCGCAATCCCCGTCCAGTTCCAAACGGTTGCACGGGCGTTCGCAACATGTTCGATACCCCGAAATTGCCGCACGGGCGCGACTAATGCGTTTGCAGCGACACTCGATCTGGTTGCTCCCTGGCTTCGGTTCGTGTGGATGCGTACAGGGTTTTGGAAAGGCCCAGTTCAACCGGAGTCTATTGCAGACCGTCTGCGAGGGTGGTCAGGAGCGTGGCGGCGGAATCGTCGTTGCTCAGTTCCCACGACATCGCGCCGGCCAGGCCCTTGCGCTTGATGTAGTTGGTCTTATTCAACAATGAGGCGGGGTCGTCATAGGACCAGAAGATCCCGGCCGATGGACTGTAGATCCAGAATGCCTGCGCTTGCTGGTCGCGGAAAGCGGGGTAGCCCAAATCCTTGAGCGCGCGAAACGCTTCGGTGCCGGGTTCGCCGCTCGCCTTAGCGGGCCCGGCTGCCGGTTGATACAGCCCGTTGTTCGTCCTGGGCACGCCCTTCCATCCGTGGCCGTAGAACGGCACGCCCAGCACCAGCTTCCCAGGCGGAACGCCGGCCGCCAGGTAGTCCGTTACCGCGCGGTCCACGTTCCGGTTTGCGGTGTCGGCCGGTTCCGCCGGATTGGCGTACACCGCGGCGTGGTGATTGGTGACCTTCTCCCACGTGCCGTGCAAATCATACGCCATCAGGTTGATGTAGTTGAGGTAGGGATGAATGGCGTCGAGTTCGAGCAGCTTGTACTGGTCGTGACCCGCCGGCGCCGCTATCGTCAGCAGGTAGTGCTTATCCAGGAGATCGAGCTGGCGCCGGAACTCGGCCAGCAGCAACGTAAAGTTTCGCGGATCGGCGGCCGAAAAGGCGCAGGTGTTGCCGCAGGCGCCGGGATACTCCCAATCGACGTCGATGCCGTCGAACAGGCCCGCAATCGAGATCCCCTTCCCGAGGTCGCCTTTGATGAACAGGCCGATGCAGGAGGCTACGAAAACCTGGCGCGAGGCAGGGCTCGACGCCGCCTCCGAGAAATGGGATGAGAGCGTCCAGCCTCCCAGCGAGATGAGCACCTTCAGACGCGGGTATTCTGCCTTCAACTTCAGCAATTGACCGAAGTTGCCGCGCGCCGTTTGCGGCTCCGCGCGGTCGGCCTTCCCGTCTACGCTGTCGGCGGCATCATACGGTTTTTCATAGTCCGCCACCGGGTCTGAAACGGCGCACCCGGTGGGCGTCGGCTTGCCGAATGCATACAGCAGGTGCGTGATTCGGGCCGCCGCGCCACTAGTCGAAATGTTCTTGGGATGGTATGCGATGTCCCCGTTGTAGAAATACGCGATGTTGACCCGCTGTGCGTTCGCCGCCGGCGCGAACAGGAACAGCCATGCCACTACAGGGGCACCATGCCGCATGATTCATCCCATCTCTACGGTGACCTGATTGGCGGAGCCCGCCGGCTGCGGCGGTATCGCGCCACGAACCGGCTCACCATTCAGAGTAATCGACCGGACGCCCTTCTGCACTCCGTCGGGATTGGCGACCGTGATCTCGAAGCTGGCGCCACGCCACCGGCGCGTCACATGGAAACCTTTCCACTCGGCCGGTATGCAGGGATCGACGATCAGCCCAGCAAAACTCAGCCGGACGCCGAGGATCCAGCGCGTCGCGGCGGTGTAATTCCACCCGCCGCTGCCGGTCAGCCACGGATGCCGGGCGCGGCCGAAAGCCGTGTGGTCCCGCCCCATCACGAACTGGCAATAGGAGTACGGCTCCGCCTCGCGAATCTCGATCATGTCGTTTTGGTTCGACGGGAGCAGCGCGTCGTAGAACTTCATGGCTCGTTCGCCCCGCCCGAGCTTGCACTCGGCGATCACGGCCCAGGGATTGGGATGGCTGAAGATGGCCGCGTTCTCTTTGATGCCCTTGTAGACGCGCGTCACAAACCCTATATCGTCATCCGGCTTGGAAAACGCCGGCCATAGCAGATGGATGCCATATGGAGAGTAGAGATGCCGGTCCACCGCGTCCATCGCCAGCCGGCCGCGCTCGGCGGAAGCCGCATCGGACAGCACGGCCCAGGTATTGCTTTCGATGAAAACCCTGCCTTCCTCACTCTCCCGCGTGCCGATCCGGACTCCCTTGGCGGTGATGCCGCGCAGATACCACTCGCCATCCCAAAGCTCCCTCTCGCACGCCACCTTGACCTTGTCGGCGAGGGCGCCGTATTCGCGCGCATCCTGTTCGCAGCCCAGGTGCTCCGCCGCCTCGACGAACGCGCGCAGCGCCCAGTGATGCATGAAGGAAACCATGGCGCTTTCCCCGCCGCCCAGGTTCAGGCAATCGTTCCAGTCGGCGCGCAGCCCCTGGCAGATGCCGTTCGAGCCGACGTGGCGGGCGGAGAAATCGAGAGCGCGCTTGAGGTGCCGATAGACGGTCGCCTCGCCCTCGTCCGCGAACGGAACCACCTCCCCGAATAGCGCGTCGTCCCCGGTCTCTTGCACGTATTCGCAGATCGAGACCACCAGCCACAGCGCGTCGTCCGAGCAAACGTCTTCGAGACCGTGGATGACGCTCTTGCGGTCCGGCGTCGGCGTCACCGTTGGCGATTTGAATTTGGGGGCCTTCTGCTTGGCCGGATCGAACCAGTCCGGGTCGAACAGGTGCAGCCCATAGCCCTCGCTCACCTGCCCTTTGAGCAGTTCGAGAATCCGCTGCCGGCATTTTTCGGGATTCGTGTGCACCACGCTCATCACGTCCTGCGACGTGTCGCGATATCCCAGGCCGGTGCGCCCGCCCACCTCGATGAACGATGCGAACCGCGACCAGACCACGCAGGTTTCGGCCTGGTACAGGGTCCAGGTGTTGATCATGGTGTCAAGACCCTGGTGCGGGGTTTTGCACTGGAACGCCGCGAGTTTTCCCTCCCAATACGACCTGAGCGCCGCAAACGCCCGGTCCACTTCGGCCAGGTCCGAGTATTTTGCCTTGACCTCGCGCCCCTTCGTGCGCGGGCCGACTCCCAGCAGGAAAACCAGCCGCGCCTCTTCCCCGGAAGCGAGCGTCAGCCGCTTGTGCAGCGCGGCGCAATGATTTCC
Source organism: Bryobacteraceae bacterium (assembly GCA_050010695.1). GTDB lineage: Bacteria > Acidobacteriota > Terriglobia > Bryobacterales > Bryobacteraceae > Bog-375. The sequence continues at coordinate 28,507 of JBEKKO010000045.1, read as the reverse complement.
GCCCAGCTCGGAACTGCCGGCGCACTCGCCCCGTTCCACCGCCACCGGGTTGCTCTCCGTCCGGTAGTCCCCCAGGAAACGGTCCCGCATACAGTCATAGCCGTCCGGCTCGAAGTTCGAGGCGAAGTAGTGAAAGGTCCACGGCTCGTAAAAGAAATCGTATTCGACGATGCCGTCTTCGTAGCTCGCCCCGGAGGCGTAAAGGCTCATCTGCAGGTTCTGGTTGTCGATTTCGATATGGTGGAAAGAGAACTCCACATACGCAAACACGCTGAGGTGGCGCTCGTGCGCGCCGGTGTTTTTGATCCGCACATCCCACAGCTCGGCATCGCCGTCAATCGGGATGAACACGATCTGCTCCGCATGCAGGTCCTGGTAATCGCAGGAGAACTTCGAGTACGAGAGACCGTGGCGGCACTGATAGCTGGCCTTATCCAGGTCCTTGCCCACCGGCTGCCAGGAGACCGACCAATACTCGCCCGTCTCGTCGTCGCGCAGGTAGACGTAGCGCCCCGGCCGGTCCAACGGTACGCCATTGGCGCGGAAGCGCGTAATCCGCTGGTGCTCGGCATTCCGATAGAAGGAGTATCCGCCGGCGTTGTGCGAGATCACCGTGCACAGGTCCCGCACCCCCAGGTAGTTGGTCCAGGAGACCGGCACATCCGGCCGCTCAATTACGTATTCTCTATGCTCGTTGTCGAAGTAGCCGTAGCGCAAAACGCACCTCACACCGACACAAACTGCCTCAGCCAGCGCACCAGCTCCTGCGCCTTCTCCGGCGAATCGGCTTCGACGGCCAGCCGCAGCACCGGCTCAGTCCCGGAGAACCGGAGCAGCGCCCAGTTATCGTTCTCGAGCATCAGTTTGGTGCCGTCCATGTGCGAGATGCCGATCACCGGGTAGGGCCCGATGTTGCCGCACGGCGCTTCCTTCAGGCGCCGCGGAACTACGATCCGCATCTCCGGCGTAGCCGGCAGGCTCTCCTCGAAATCGTAGAGCCGCCCGGTGAGGGCGCGCACCCGTTCGAGCAGCGGAGAAATCTTCTGGCCGGTGCGCGCCAGCATTTCCACCACCAGGGCCGATGCGAAAATGCCGTCCTTGCCGAGGATGTGCCCCCGGATGGTCAGCCCGCCCGAGGATTCGCCGCCCAGCAGCGCGCCGTGCTCGGCCATCGCGGCGGTGATGTGTTTGAAGCCCACCGGGACTTCGTAACACTGCTCGCCCAGCCGCGCCGCCAGCCGGTCGAGCAGATGCGTGGTCGCCAGGTTGCGCACCACTCCGCCCCGCTCGCCGCGCACTTCGTGCAGGTACCAGTAGAGCAGCACCAGAACGTCGTTGATCGAGATGTACTCGCCGCGCTCGTCCACGATCGCGATGCGGTCGGCGTCTCCGTCCATCGCCAACCCCAGGTCGTACTTGTGATCCAGCATCTGCGAGGTGAGCAGCCGCAGCGCCTCGAGATTGGGAGCGGGCGAGCGGCCGCCGAACAGCGGGTCGTGACGCTCGTGGATGAATGTCACGCGGCAGCGGGCCTCCGTAAGCACCGTGCCCAGCGTGAGCTGGCCCACCCCGTACATCGGATCCACGATCACGTTGAGTCCCGCCTCGCGGATCGCGTTCAGGTCGATCAGCTTCTCCACCGCATCCACATACTCGTTGGTGAAGTCGCGCCGCTCGACGATGCCGGCCTCCAGGCCCAGGTCCAGTTCCACTTTGACGACTTCGTCAGGCTCGAGCGCATTGGTCTCGTTTTCGATTCCGCGCGTCTCGTCGTCGAGCAGCAGCGATCCATCGCCATGAAAGACTTTGAGCCCGTTCCACTCGGGAGGATTGTGGCTGGCTGTAAACGCCAGACCATACGCGGATCCTCGTGTGGCTGTGGCGTAGGTGATCAGTGGCGTGGGCGCATCTTCGCTCAGCAGAATGGTGGGGATGTTGTTGCCGGCAAACACCTCGGAGGAAGCCTCGGCGGCCTGTTGTGAAAGAAAGCGCCGGTCGAAGCCGACGATCACCCCGCGCTTCTCCTCGCCGCGGCGCGTGATGCCGTTGGCCAGCGCCTGGCTGAGCCGGCGAACGTTGTGCATGGTGAAGCCTTCGCCGATGATGGCCCGCCAGCCGCCGGTGCCGAACGCGACCAGGTTCTGTTCCTCCTGGCGCCGCGGCCGGAACAACCGCTTCTCGAGTATGAACTCGGCCCGCGCCAGGTCCGCCGCCGTGTTGATGCCCTGCACTTCGTCCTGGTCGTAGAGCTGGTAGCTTTCCACGCGGCGGCCCGATCGAATCAACTCGTGCACCCAGTCCGTCAGGCGGTAAGCCGGCGAGATGGCGCTCGAATCCACGGCGTATGCGCCCACGTTCACTTCGCGGATTTCCCGGACGGCAGGCGATGCCTCGGTGTCCTCGATGATGTCGATGATCTCGCCGGCGGCGCTGCGCACGATCCGTCCGTAAGGGAGGGCCCGGTCGATAACCGCCGTCAGCAGCGTCAGGTGCGCCTTCCGCAGGCGGTGCCGGTTGAGCAGTCCGCGGATGGAGGCCGGGCGGAATAGCGGCGTGTCGCCGTAGAGAATCAGCAGGCTGCCATGGAAATCCCCCAGCAGCGGCAGCGCCTGCAAGGCCGCGTGGCCGGTGCCCAGAGGCTCCTCCTGCAAGACATAGTGGACCTTGTCGCCCAGGTGCGCCCGCACTTCCTCCTGCCGGTAGCCGACCACCACGTAGATGTCGCCGGCGCCGGCCACACCGAGCGCATTCTCCACTACGCAATCGAGGATCGTGCGATCTCCCAGCGGTTGCAGCACCAGCGGGCGGCCATCCTCCGCGAGCGTTTGCTTGCCGGCAGCCAGAATGATGACCTTGGTTTCCGCTGCCCCGGCCGGCGTGGCCGCCTCCACGGTTGCGTCCAGCGTCAGCGCCATTGCGGCACCTCCTCCACGGGCTCCGGCGCGGCGGCCGCCGCGTTTCCTCCGCCGCGGATGGGGATAAGCCGGGAAAGAATCAGAGCCGGGATTGAGGACAGCAGCACCCATACAAAGAAATTCCGGTAGCCGACCGCTACCTGGATTTTCCCGCTGACCGTGCCCGGGATCATGAGGCCAAGATTCATCAGCGAATTGGCGAAGGCGTAGTGTGCCGTCTGATACTTTCCTGGCGCGATTTCCTGCATCATAAGCAGGATAACGCCCACGAAGCCGAAGCCGTACCCGAACATCTCCACGCTCAGCGCCGCGGTAATCAGCAGATGACTCGTTGGCAGCGCAGTGCTCAGGTACACGTAGGCCAGGTTAGGGAAATTCATCGCACAGACCAGCGGCAGCAGCGCGCGCCGCAGGCCCAGCCAGGAAGTGAAATAGCCCCCCAGAATGCTGCCCGCGACGAAGGCTAAAGTTCCGAAGGTGCCATAGATGGTTCCGAACTGGTCCGTGGTCAGGCCCAGGCCGCCCGCCATCCGCTTATCCACCAGGAACAGCGGGCCAATCTTCACCACCTGCCCCTCGCCGGCGCGGTACAACACGATGAAGAGCAGCAGCAGGTAGATGTTCGGCTTCTTGAGGAAGCTGACCACCACCTCCCGGAAAGTGGCCGCCATCTCGCGCATGCTTTCCGACCGGCGCTCGGCCCCGCCACTGGGCAGCACTCGCGCGTGATAAATGCTCAGCGCCATGAGGATGAAACCCATGGCCGCGAAGATCGCCATCCACGCGTGCGGCACGCCCACACGGATCTCGAGGTATCCCGCCAGGATGATCAGGCCGCCCTGCGAGAAAAACCGCGCCGCGTTGTAGAAGCCGCCCTGCCAACCTGTGTACGCCGCCTGCTCTTTGGGCGAAAGGCTGGCGATATACAAGCCATCGGCGGCGATGTCGTGGGTCGAAGAGCAGAAAGCGACCACCGCCAGCAGGGCCAGCGTGTATCCGAAATAGCCCGGCAGCGGCAGGCACAAGGCCACCAGCGCCAGGCTCAGTCCACCCGCCAGCTCCAGAAAGACCACGAAAAACTTCTTGGTCTTGAACATCTCGATGAGCGGGCTCCACAGGGGCTTGAGCGACCACGGCAGCAGCAGCAGACTGGTATAGAAAGTGATGACGTCATTGCGCAGCCCGAGGCGCTTGTAAAGGATCCCGGCGATCAGGGCGACCGCGAAGAACGGCACGCCCTCCGCGAAGTACAGCGTCGGCACCCACCGGGCGGGATGCGTGGGACCGGGCGTCCGGGTGTTCGTCATCAGCGTTTCCCGGCCAAGCTTCTAACCGTGCCCAGACTGCCTGACCGCTCCCTGCGATGGTGGCCTGGGACTGGCGGCCTGTCCAGTTCACAACGGTTGCGGCAACGTTATACGCCGGTTTGTTACGTCCACCGAACATCCATAGAATCTTACCTTTCGGCCGGGCATCGCACGTCTGTTTTCACCGGACCGCGAAGACCTTCCCGCGTGCGTCCGCCGCCACGCCATAGCCGAAGGAAAGTGGCCGAACTGAAAACCGAACTGGAGAGCTTGCTGGCGGACCGGCAAGAGCAACTGAAGCGGGAACTCGAAGAGGGGAGCGAACAGTAAGCCATGGCCGTCTACAAGCGCGGGAAACGTGGTGGTACAAATTCAACTGGAACGGCGAATCGATCCGGGAGAGCACGAAGCAAACCAACAAGCGAATCGCCGAACAGATGGAGGCGGCGCATAAAACCTCACTCGCAAAGGGTGAGGTTGGCATACGCGACCGGAAGCCTGCGTTCACCCGCAAGAACAGACGATCCTTGACGCGATGGAAAAGGCGCGCGCGGTAAAGGGTGGGCACAGTTTTGGGCACCCGAAAAACGAGGCCGCAGGCCCGCGCGGCGAATCCGCTGCAATCAACTGAAGGCAAAACGGTTGGCATGGTGGGCGGTGCAGGATTCGAACCTGCGACCTTCTGGGTGTAAACCAGACGCTCTAACCAGCTGAGCTAACCGCCCATTCCCAACTCAAGTGTATCATCCGACTTGCGGCCCGCTTCAGTCCGCGCCCAAAAGCGCGCTAAGATGGAAGACCCTATGGCGCGCTGCCCTTCGTGCTCCCGTGAGTTCACCGAAACGGGCAGATTCTGCCCTTGGTGTGCCACGCCGGTCGACGCCAGCTCGGCCGAAACCGCCATCCTGCCGCCGGCGGTCTCCGCGCCGCCTTCCGCCTCCAACCCGGTGCTGGCGGCCTCCAGCGCCGTGGATGAAGGCCGCTTCCTGCCCGGAACCTTGCTGGCCTCGCGCTACCGCATCGCCGGACTGTTGGGCCGCGGCGGCATGGGCGAGGTGTACCGCGCCACCGATCTGACCTTGGGCCAGGCCGTGGCGCTCAAGTTCCTGCCGGAAGCCGCTTCGCGCGACGAGCGCGCGCTGGCGCGCTTCTACAACGAGGTCCGCATCGCCCGGCAGGTCACCCACCCCAACGTGTGCCGCGTCTACGACGTCGGCCAGGTGGATGGTCTCGAGTTCATTTCGATGGAATATGTCGATGGCGAGGACCTGGGGGTGCTGCTGCGCCGCATCGGCCGCCTGCCCGTGGATAAGGCCGTCGAAACCGCGCGGCAGATCTGTGCCGGCCTCGCCGCCGCCCACGAAAAGGGCGTGCTGCACCGCGACTTGAAACCAGCCAACATCATGATCGACGGCCGCGGCCAGGCCGTGATTATGGATTTCGGGCTGGCCGGCTTGAGCGCCCAATTGCAGGGTGACGTGCGCAGCGGTACCCCGGCTTACATGTCGCCCGAACAGTTGGCCGGTTCCGAGGTTACCTTCAAGAGCGATATTTACGCGCTGGGCCTGCTGCTGTATGAGTTGTTCACCGGCAAACGCGCTTTCGAAGCCGGCACGCTGATGGACCTGATGCGCCTGCAGGAGCGCGCCCAGCCGGCCAGTCTCACCACGCTGGTCCGGGAATTGGACCCAGCCGTGGAGCGCGTGGTGCTGCGCTGCCTGAATCCGGACCCGCGCCAGCGGCCGGCCTCCGCGCTGGCCGTCTCCGCCGCGCTCCCTGGCGGCGACCCGCTGGCCGCCGCGCTGGCGGCTGGCGAAACACCCACGCCCGAACTGGTCGCCGCCGCCGGAGAAACCGAAGGAATGCGGCCGGTCCTGGCGCTTGCCTGGCTGGCCGCTGCGCTGGTGTTCACCGCCGTGGCCGGGTTCGTGGGTCCGAAATTCACTCTCAGCGCCAAGGTGCCGCTGGACATCGCGCCGGCCGCACTCGCGCATCAGGCGCGTTTGATGCTCGAAGGCTTCGGCTACTCGACGCGCCCCGCCGACACTGTGTTTGGCTTCGACGAGTTCCCGGTCTACCAGGATTACTTGAAGACTCATCCTGACCTGGCGGCTCGGCGCTGGCGCAATCCGACTGCCGGCTTTCCGCCGCTGGTGCGTTTCTGGTATCGCGAGAGTCCGCAGGATCTGATCGGTTCCAGGAGTTTCAACACAATTCCGAGATACGACGACCCGCCGCTGGAGAGTTCGGGCATGATTCGCCTGCGCACGGATCGCGAGGGCCGGCTGCTAGACCTCGAGGTGGTTCCGCCGCAGAAGGAGGCGCCGGCGCCCGCTGCGCCTGCCTTCGACTGGAGCCGGCTGTTCGCCGCCGCCGGTTTCGACCTTGCCAAATGGCAGCCCGCCGGACCGGAGTGGACGCCGCTCGCCAACTGGGACGCGCGGGCCGCCTGGACCGGCGCCGATCCTGTCACCGGCTCCGCTCTCCGCATCGAGGCTGCGGCCTGGCGCGGGCAGCCGGTTTTCTTCCGCATCATCGGCGACTGGACCAAGGCGGAGCGCATGCAAAGCGTCAGCGACAGCCAGTCGTCGTGGATGGGGCTGGTGGTGGTCTATCTGGCCTTTGCCGCCGCCTGCTTCATCGCTTGGTTCAACCACAAACGGGGGAAAGGCGACAAACGCGGCGCGCTGGCTTTGGCCGTGCTCTGTTTCGTCTGCATGGCCGCCGGCCAATACCTCGCCACGCCTCATTCCACCACCAGCCAGGAGATTGACACGTTCTGGCGCGTGGTGGCCCTGGCTGGCCTCAATTCCGGCTTGGCCTGGATCCTCTATCTGGCGCTGGAACCATGGGTGCGCCGACGCTGGCCGCACACCATGATCGGTTGGACCCGTTACGTTGCCAAGGGCATCCGCGACCCGCTGGTAGGCCGCGACCTGTTGATTGGCATTACTGCCGGAGCCCTGTTCGCCGTCGTTACGTATATTCAAGTGGCCTGCCATGGCGCCAGCGGCGCTCCCAACATACCCGCGTTCGGCGCGCTCACCGGCTTGCGACAGGGCGTGCATTTGCTCTTGCAGTCGGTCTTCAACAGCCTGTTCACTTCCATCTTTCTCTTCTTCGTGTTCTTCGTGCTGCGCGTGCTGCTGCGCAAGCAGTGGCTGGCCGCTGCTGCGTTCGTTGTGCTCACCACCCTGGTCATCAGCGGCCCTGGCTCCAGCTGGATCGACCGTCCGTTCCAGGCCGCCTACGCCGCCTTGTTTGCTTTCATCCTGCTTCGCTTCGGCCTGTTGGCGTTGATAGTGTCGATCGTCGTGCAGGATATTCTCGGCAACGTCCCCTGGAGCGCGGAACCCTCCGCGATCAACCTTTTGGCCCTGGCGATCGTGGCTATCGTCGCTGTGTACGGCTTCCGGACCGCGCTGGCGGGCCGGCCCATTCTACGCGGGGACCTGCTGTAGGGGCTGGGCATGCCCGGCCCGGCCTTCTCAGCTAGCTAGCGCCATTCCACCACCCCGCTGCCGGGCGCTGCGGAACTTCACCCACTCACGGTCGTGGACTGTCGAGTTTCCCGACTGATTCTGCGTAAGTTACTGATTCCGCATAGTGGCAGCGCAATTGCACATCACCCGGTATGGCATATGTGATCACAGATACGTGCACCAAGGACAAGTTGTGTATTGAGGCTTGTCCGGTGGATTGCATTCATCCGAAAGAAGACGAGCCGGGCTTCGCCGACGTCCCTCATCTCTACATCAGTCCAGTGGACTGCATCGATTGCGGCGCGTGCATTCCGGTCTGCCCGACCAATTCGATCTACACGCTGGAAGATCTGCCAGCGGAACTGGCGAGTTTCGCGGAAGCCAACGCGGCCCACTACAACTGATTCAAGCCCCCCCGACTAAACGGCGGCTCAGCGCGTCGCGCGGGCTGCGTCGCCATTCGTGGCGACGTTCCAAGCAAACGGCAGCGTGGCGCGCGCATCGACAAGAGTGGCAGCATCGGCTGCTATGTGTTACCACTTTCCTGCCCAACTGCAAACAATAGCGCGCTCTGTAGGACGCTAACTAACGTTCGTCGACCCGGGACAACTCGAACCGCGCGAACCCTGCAGCGAGTTCCAGGCCCGCTCTCGCGCTCCGTTCGCACCGCCTACAGCTTGAACTCGGCGCGGACTAGCTCGTCCTCCATGGAGTGTTTGAGCGAGAAGCCTAGCTTCTCGAAAACGCGGATCATGTCGCGGTTGTCGGGCATGATGTTGGCGGTGAGCGCGGCGACCTTGTCATCGGCGGCCACGATCAGCAGGCGCGCCATCAACTCCTTGCCGAGGCCGCGGCCGTGCCACACGTCGCTCACTACCACGGCCACCTCGGCCGCTTCGACGCCGTGGATCTTGGTCAAGCGGCTGACGCCCAGGATTTCCTGGTCGCCGGTCTCCGGGTTGCGGCGCTCGGCCACCAGCGCCATTTCGCGGTCGTAATCGATGAAGCAGGTGCGCATCAGGCGTTCGTGCTTGGTGCGCTGTTCGAGATTCATCATATGGAAGAAGCGCAGGTAAACGCTGCGCTCGGAGAGGGTCTGGTGGAAACGCACCATGGCCGGCTCATCCTCGGGACGGATCGGACGGATGGTGACCACGTTGCCGTCCTTGAGAGTGAACGGCCCGACATAGCGCGTGGGATAGGGGCGGATGGCCATCTTGGGGATTTGATCGAGCGTGACTTCGGGGCCGTACACCACCACCCGTGCGTCGAGCGCCATCAGGCCTTCGGGCGAGGCCAGCAGCGGGTTGATGTCGATCTCCTGGATCCAGCGTTGCTCGGCCACCAGCGTGCTGAAGCGAACCAGCAACAACTCGAGGGCCGCCAGATCCACCGGCTTGCGTCCGCGGACGCCCTTGAGCGCCTTGTAGATTTTGGTCTGCTCCATCATGCGGCGCGCTAGGGTGGTGTTGAGCGGCGGCAGCGCCAGCGCGCGGTCTGTGAACACCTCGACCAGTTGGCCGCCGGTGCCGAACAGCAGCACCGGTCCGAACTGGGGATCCAGGCTGGAGCCGACAATCAGCTCATAGGCATCCTTGAGGCGGACCATGGGCTGCACCGTGACGCCCTGAAAATGCTCGGCGCCGACCTTCTCCGCCACTGAGGTTTGAATCGCCGCAAAGGCCTTCTCGACGGCTTGCGCGTTACCCAAATTGAGCTGCACGCCGCCGACGTCGGTCTTGTGGGTGATGGTTTCCGAATACAGTTTGAGCACCACCGGATAGCCGATCTGGCCGGCGGCATCGACGGCGGCTTCGGCATCGGCGGCGATGATGGTGGCGGCGGTGGGAATGCCATAAGCCGCCAACACCTGCTTGGACTCGGATTCGGTCAGGATGGTGCGGCCGTGGTCGCGCGAGGTCTGGACGATTCGGGCGACGAGCGCGCGGTCGGGAGCCCAATCCGCCGAATCCTCGGCCAGGGCCGGGGTTTCGTACAGGCCGCGCAGGTTGTAGCTGTAACGCCACATGTAATTGAAGGCGCGGGCGGCGGTATCGGGATAGGGGAAGGTGGGGATGTTGGCGCGGTTCAGAATTTCCTCGCCGGCGGCCACGTCCACGCCGCCCATCCAGCTTGCCAGCAACGGTTTGCTTTCCTGCCTGGCGAGCGGTTTCAGCTCCTCGGCGATTTTCGTGGGATCGGTCATAGCCTGCGGGGTGAGGATCACCAGCATGCCGTCGGAGTTGGGATCTTTAGCGGCGATATCGAGGGCTTTGGCGTAACGCTCGGGGGAAGCGTCGCCGATGATGTCGACCGGGTTGCCGTGGCTCCAGGTGGCTGGCAGGACGGCGTTAAACGCCGCGATGGATTCCGGAGAAAGCTCGGCCAGCTCGCCGCCGCCCATGATGAGCGCGTCGGTGGCCAGCACGCCCGGACCGCCGGCGTTGGTGACGATGGTCAGCCGGGGCCCCTGCGGGCGGGGCTGCTTCGACAAAACTTCGGCCATGTAAAAGAGGTCGGCAATATTGGCGACGCGCAGCACGCCGCAGCGCCGGAAGGCCGCCTCGAGCACTTCGTCGGAGCCGGTGAGCGCGCCGGTGTGGGATGCCGCCGCCTTGGCCGCAGCCGCACTGCGACCCGGTTTGATGATGATAATGGGCTTGTTCAGCGCCACTTCGCGGGCGGCGGAAACGAAGGAGCGCGCGTTGCCGATCGACTCCATGTAGCAGACGATGGACTTGGTCTTCGGATCGTTGCCCAGGTGATAGATCAGGTCGCCCCAGCCGACGTCCACCATGGAGCCGACCGAAACGAAGGCGCTGAAGCCCACCATTTCCTTGAGGCTCCAATCGAGGACGGCCGTGCACAACGCGCCGCTCTGGCTGATGAAGCCGACCGAGCCGGGGCGCGCGATGGTGGTGGCGAAAGTGGCGTTCATGCCGGAGAGCGGGGCCATCACGCCCAGGCAGTTGGGACCGATGACGCGGATGCCGGCCGCCTGCGCCGCGGCCAGAAGCTGCTGTTCGAGCGCCGCGCCTTCGGGGCCGATCTCCTTGAAACCGGCCGAAATCACAATCGCGCCGCGCACGCCGTTTTCTCCGCACTCTGTGATCAAGCCCGGAATCGAAGGCGGCGGCGTCACGATCACGGCCAGATCGACATCCTCCGGAATCTCCGAGACGGACTTGTAAGCCTTCACGCCCAACACGCTGGGCCGCTTCGGGTTGACCGGATAAACGGTTCCGCCGAAGGGTGACGTGACCAGGTTCCACAACAGCGTCCGGCCCACCGAGTTCGCCGTTTCGGTGGCGCCAATCACGGCCACCGTCTTGGGGGAGAAAAACACCTCCAGCGGTTGGTGCACCGGACTCTGTTTCTTCTTGCGCGTGCTCTTATTGGTGGCTTGCATGTTCGTCGCTCTCCGCCTGCGACCCGAAGGCGGCGCGGTTGAGAGCGTCCACCACGTCGGGAATGTGCAGGCCGTTTTTGCGCGCCACCGCCTCGATAGCGCAGTCGTCGCAACTGTCGCGGAAATGGAGGTTATCGAAGACGGGTCTGGTTGCCGGGTGGCGTTGTTTCACGTCACGGATGATCATGTCGCGGCGGATCAATTGATCGAATCGGAACATAGGCGTGCGGACTGATTGTACTGCACCGCTGCTTCCAAAGGGAACCCCTCTGGCATCAACAAATTGTGAAGGTTTGGAAAAGGGGGTTGGGTGAAATGACCCAGCAGACAGACCAGCGCTCCGGATTCTTGCTAGTGCTGGCTCCGATGCCAGGGAATTGACTACGATGCGGCAGCGGCGGCCGCGGCCAGTTGGGAGTTTGTCGTGGTCCAGATCGTGTTGATCTTGTGGCCCGCGTTAATGAAGAGTGCCGCGGAAGCAAGCGCCACAAACGCCAGGAGCAGCGTGTACTCGATTAGATCCTGGCCCTGATCCTCCGACAAGAGCTTATATGCCAGGCTCAACATAGTACTAAAGTACCGTTATAAACTTAGGTATTCAAGGTCCACAAGTACTATATTAGGTGAGGGTACCCGCTCCAGTATCCGTCCTGCCGGCCTCCCAAATGGCGCCATCTCAATGCAAACGCTTGGCCACATCCTCGCGAAAGCGGTCAATGAAGGAGAGCACGTAGGCGGCGATGGGCAGGGTGGGATCGTCGATCAAGGGAGTTAGATCCATGGCGAAGTTGAGCGCGGACTCCTGGTCGGTCGAGTGGGAGGCGAAGTAGGTGGCGTGGGCGAGGCGGCGGCCGGCGGTGGCGAGGTCATAGCGCTTGCCGCCGGAGACCTGGGAATCGAAAACGCCAACCAGCGCGGCGGCGATATTGGAGCGGGCGGAAACCGGGAGCGGGCGCTTGTCCTGGTCCGGCAGCCAATCGAGATCGCGCCACACTTCGCAGCCATAGACCGCGCGCGGCCGTGTGTCTTCGCGCACCGCGCGCAGGGCGGCGATGGCGCGCAGAGCGACGGCGACGTGGGTGTCGTGCTTGTCGGCCAGGTTATGCAGGTACACCACCTGCGGCCGCGCGGCGCGCAGGATGGCGCACAGGTCGCCGGTCACGGCGCCGGCCGGATCCTTGACCTGGGCGCTCGAGTAGCCAAGCTGGATCTGGCAGGCGTACTCGCCGACGAAGGCCGCTTTGCGCTGCTCCTGGATGCGCACCCGCTGCATTTCCTGGTCGCTCAAATCGGCGTAGATGCCGCTGCGGGGGCTGCCGGCGCCGTTGGTCGCCACCACGCCGGTGAACCACCGGTCCACGATCCCGAAACACTCGGCGATGCCGTGGTAGGCCATGATTTCGATATCGTCCTGGTGCGCGGCAATGGCCAGGTGGGTGGTGCGGGCCAGCGCTTCGGCGGGCGGCAGATTATCGGGAACGAACACGTCGACGTGGGGATTATCGGGAAACATTCGGGACTCCTTAAGTGGGATAGCGGGGAGGCTGGCTCGCGCGGGATCGAGAGGCGGATGGAAACGGGGCGCGATGGCAAGCGACGGGGCCAAACTACATGGTGCGACGGGCCGCGCCCCTCTGTCCAGCGGCTCTGGGGTGCGCGACATGGAAACGGTGGCGCTTTGGTTTTCGCGAGAAATGGCTGGCTTCCGATAGAGATTGAGCAGGCATCGAAAGTCCGCCCCGTGATTTTCGCCGCGCTTTCCCGCCGACCTCGTTTTCTTATACGATGAGAGAAGCCGGGCGCCGCTTGGCCGACGCCGATTCCGGAGGTTCACGCTTGACCGATCCCCGTCAGAATGCTCACCACCTGATTGATCGATTGCCGGAGGCACAGCTTGCGGCGTTGGTCGGACTGCTCGAAACCATCGTCGATCCTGTGGCCACCGGTCTGCGCAATGCGCCCGTCGACGACGAACCCGAAACGGAGGAAGAGAAGCAGGCCGTCGCCCGTTCGAAAGAGTGGTTCCGGCACAACGCAGGCACTCCCTTCGAGCAGGTCGTCGCCGAGCTCGGCTTCACCATGGAGCAGGTCGGCAACCACGCCCAAGAGGAAGAGAAGGACCCGGCGGCTTGAAGCGAATCGTCTTTTCCGACCAAGCCAAGGCTGACATCCGCGCTATCCCCCAGCACATCGCCATGAACATCCTCACGGCCATTCGGCGTCTGGCGGAAACCGGCGCGGGCAACGTCAAAAGCCTGCAAGGCCAGGACGCCGAGAAGCGCCTCCGCGTCGGCGATTACCGCGTCCGCTTCACCGAGGAGCACCCCGACACGCTCCGCATTCACACCGTCAGAAACCGTCGCGAAGCATACCGCTGAGTGAGCCCGGCTGCAGGTGACGGCCACCAAGAAAATGCGTCTGGCCCCCTATGTTCTCCCATGTTCTGATATTCTTTAGTCGTTGGCGGCGCTTCGCGCCGGAACGGCTCGTTTGGAGAACAAAATGGCCGCTGACCTACAGCACGCCTATCGCCTGCTCGACCAGCTCGGCCCCGGCCAGCTTGCCGCCGTGGTTCATCTGCTCGAAACCATGGTCCCGCCCGAGGAGGATCGAGACACCCTGAGCGGTGCCGAGCACAAGGCCGTCGCCGAGGCCGATGAATGGCTCAAGCACAACCAGCCGATCCCTCACGAGGAAGTCCTGGCGGAATTCGGCTTGACCATGGCCGATTGGGACAAGATGGGCCAGGAGCCGCTACCGGAAGAAACGCCCCGCCGCACTGGCTAAGTGCGTCGTCTGTACCGAGCAAAAACCTTTCCCGTTTAATCTATATGAAAGGAATTTGATCGAAATGGCTAAACGCGTCCTCTGGACCGAGCAGGCCAAGGCCGACGTTCGTAGCATCGAGCAACCCATCGCCTTGCAGATCCTCAAAACGCTGGCTCGGTACGTCCTGACCGGCGAGGGGAACACCAAGCAGCTTCGGGGCATCGATCCGCCTCTGATCCGCCTTCGCGCTCGGGACCACCGGATCTTTTTCCGCGACAAAGGCGACCTCCTGCAAATCTCCCGCGTGCTTGATCGCAAGGAAGCCTACCGCTAGGATCTTCCAGGAGTCCCACGCAGATTCAGGCTGACCCAGCTTACCGGGCGGCTGGCCCAGGTTTGCGACCCAGTATTCTCTCCGTCATGTCACTTGGGAAGCCCATTCGTCCCCTTCTCCATCTGCCTATGGAGTTGGTTGTCCCGTGTGATGTTCCCAGTGGCAATGACGAGGCCCCCGACCGCAGCGCAGACCAACGTCAGCACGATCCAACACAGTATCATTTTCCTTATGGAGTTCACCGACTCCGCAATCGACCGCAAGTAGTGAACGACCTGGTCTTCACCACGACCGTCTAATGAGTAACCGCAATCGCACACCGCGCTCACGACGGAGTTTTGTAATTGGTCGGTTCCGGTTTTCGCCGTAATCCCCCACCCGTTACAATGTAGTTGAAGGGCACCCACAATGCTGCACAGAACTGCGCAGGAGCGCTACGAAAAACTCAAGAAGGAATTCACCCGCCTGATGGATCATTTCAACCGGGATGACCTCGACAACTTCATCCAAACAGCGCACTCTCTCCCCGAATGGATTAGACGCGATGGTACGCTAAGCCACGACCAGAAAGATGCCCTTGAAAGATTTGTCAAGGCTCCGGATTTGGACTGGCAGATATGTCATCAGGTTGCGAACGCTCAGAAGCACGTGAAGGCTAAGCCACGGTTTAAAGGACTGCCGGCTGAGGTCCCGGTGGTGAAGTCAGTGCAAGTGGGGCCGGGTGGTACGGGTTTCGCGGTGCCGCCTTCGACGCGAGTTGTCGGGGCCGGTGATGAAATTGTTATCGAGTACGACGAGAACCGCGAGCCCGCGCTCGGGGTTCGTGGTCAGGACCTTCAACCACTTCCGCTACATATTTGAAATTGCACCTATTCCACCTGGCCAGCGGGTGCCCCCGACGTTGTATCTTGGCGGCTGAACCTCATTTCGCGCCGGCCCCGTCGGGCGGATGAACCCGCCCCTACCGCTTGCTCTTCAGCACATCCACCAGTTCCTGGACGGCGGCGGCGCTTTTTTGCAGGCCGGCCTGTTCTTCGGGGGTTAGTTTCAGCTCGTAGATCTTCTCGATGCCGCGCGCTCCCAGCTTGCACGGGACGCCGACGAACAGGCCGTGGATGCCATACTCGCCTTCCAGGTACGCGGCGCAGGGCAGCACCTTCTTCTTATCCTTGAGGATGGATTCGGCCATTTCCACCGCGGCCGCCGATGGGGCGTAGTAGGCGCTGCCGGTTTTGAGGTGCTTGACGATTTCGGCTCCGCCGTTGCGCGTGCGGTCGACTATGCGGTCGATGGTGGGCTGGTCCATCAGCTCCGTCAGCGGAATGCCGGAGACGTTGCTCAGCCGCACGACAGGCACCATGGTGTCGCCGTGGCCGCCCAATACCACCGCGGTCACGTTATCCGCCGAGACTCCCAGTTCCAGCGCGATGAAGGTGCGGAAGCGCGCGCTATCGAGCACGCCGGCCATGCCGACCACGCGCTCCTTATTGAACTTCGAGACCCAGAGGGCGGCCTGCGCCATGGCGTCCAGCGGATTGGTCACCAGGATGAGGATCGAGTTGGGCGAGAACTTGACGGCCTCCTCGGTGGCGCTGCGCACGATTTCGTAATTGGCCATCAGCAGATCGTCGCGGCTCATCCCCGGTTTGCGCGGGAAGCCGGCGGTGATAATGACGATGTCGGAATTGGCGGTCGGCGCATAGTCGTTGGAGCCGGTGATCGCGACGTCGTAACCCTGCACCGGTCCGGACTCCAGCAGGTCCAGTCCCTTGCCCTGAGGAACTCCCTCTACCACGTCCACCAGGACGACATCGGCGAGGTCTTTTTCCGCGATGCGCAACGCGCAATTGGCGCCCACGTTGCCCGCGCCCACAACTGTAATCTTGTTTCGCACAACAGTTCTCCTTGGATGATGATTCGAAGCTCGATTATAACAGCCGCGACCCGGTTGCCTCGCCAACGGCAAACGCGCGTATACTGAGCCATTGGGACTTGGGGGAGCGACCTTGACAGCCAACCCGGAGTTGGATCTGCGGGACAAAGTGGTGCTGGTGACCGGCTCCGCCAAACGCATCGGCCGCGCGATTGCGCTACGGTTGGCGCGCGAAGGCGCACGGGTTGTTATTCATTACCACACCTCGGAGGCGGATGCCCGCCGGACGGCGGCGGAGTGCGGCGGCGCGCCGGTGGTGCAGGCCAACCTCGAATCGGTTGCCGAAATCGAACGCTTGTTCAGCGAAACCGCGCGCCTGTGCGGACGCATCGATGGCCTGGTCAACAACGCCGCCCGCTTCACGCGCTTCGATCCGCTCGAAATCTCGGAAGCCGATTGGGACTTCATCCATTCAGTCAATTTGAAGGCCGTGTTTTTTTGCTGCCAGGCGGCGGCGCGCATTATGCAACAGACCGGTGGCGGCCGGATCGTGAATGTGAGTTCTCTCGGCGGCATTCGGCCTTGGGCCGAGCACGCCCATTACTGCGCCTCGAAGGCCGGCGTGATTATGCTGACGCGTGCGCTCGCCAAGGCCTGGGCGCCGCGGATCACCGTTAACACAGTCGCCCCCGGCGTGATCCCGTTCGACGATATCGACGAGCGCGGCCGCCGCATGATCGCGGCCACTCCCGCCGGCCGCGGTGGAACGCCCGACGAGGTCGCCTCCGCGGTGGCATATTTCCTCAGGGCGTCCAGGTTCGTTACCGGCCAACTGCTCGCCATAGATGGCGGGTTGAGCCAGCGCTGATGATCGTTTGTTCGCAAGGAACCGGCGGCAAGGACCGCCGGCGTTACAAGGAGACGCAGGGCGGTTGCCGTAGCGCCGGCGGTCTCTTGCCGCCGGTGTTTTTTTCCCGGCCACCGTAAAATACGAATGATGCAGCTTGCGCCGATTACACTGACTGGGGTTGCGGTCCGGCTGGAGCCGCTGTCGCTCGATCACCACGCCGCGCTCTGTGAGGTTGGGCTCGACCCGGTACTCTGGCGCTGGACCAGCGTGCGAATCTCGACTCCCGAAGAGATGCGCCGCTACATCGAAGACGCTTTGCGATTGCGCGAAGCCGGCACCGCGCTGCCCTTCGCCACCATCGACCAAACCTCCGGACGCGTGGTTGGCTCGACACGCTACGCCAACATCGACCGGGACAATCGGAAACTCGAAATCGGCTGGACGCTCGTCGCGCCAGCATGGCAGCGCACGCGCATCAACACGGAAGCCAAGTACCTGATGCTGCGCTATGCCTTCGAAACTCTGGGGTCGATCCGCGTCGAGCTGAAGACCGACGCTCTCAACCAGACTTCCCGCCGCGCCATCGCGCGCATCGGCGCCCGCGAGGAAGGCACGCTGCGTTATCACATGATCTGTGGCGACGGGCGCTACCGCGACACGGTCTATTACAGCGTGATCGCACCGGAATGGCCGCGGGTGAAGGCGGCGCTCGAAGCCAAACTTGCAGGCATAGGCGCGGGTGACGAGGGGGAACCGGGGAGCGGCCCAGGGTAAAATACATTTGATGAGCGAAGCCGAAAACAGCGCGCCGCAGGAGGACGTTCGCATCCCACTGCCGCCCGCGTCATTCACCTTTCTCGTGTTTTCCCTGCGCACGCAGGCGGAAATGCAGCTTGGGCTGATGCCTTATGGCGAGGAAGAGCACCCCAAGCCGGAACTCGACCTGGCCCGCCACACCATCGACATGATGGGCGTCCTGTCGGAAAAGACCAAGGGCAACCTCAGCCTGGAGGAGCAGCGGTTGCTCGAAAACTCCCTCACCGAACTGCGCTTCCGATTCGTGCAGGTATCCGAGGAGGTAGCCAAAGCGGCCGCCCATGCGAAAGCTTGAATGGCGGCGCCGCTGAAGATTACCGTTTTGGGTTCGGGCACCAGCGTGGGCGTCCCCACGCTCGGCTGCCATTGCGCGGTATGCACGTCGACCGATCCGCGCGACAAACGGCTGCGCCCTTCGGTGCTGGTGAGCTACCAGGACCGCCGCGTGATCGTCGACACCACTCCCGATTTCCGCGCGCAGGCTCTGCGCGCGCGCCTGGAGCGGGTGGACGCGGTGCTGTACACGCATGCGCACTTCGATCACATCATGGGCCTGGACGACGTGCGACCCTTCAATCTGCGGCAGAAGGGGCGGGTTCCGATTTACGCCGCGCCGGACACCATGGCGTCCATTCAACGCGTGTTCGAATACATGTTCGGCGACGAGGAACAGGAATCGTGGGTACTGAAGCTCGATCCGCGGCTGATCGATGGCGGCCCGCTCGATTTGTTTGGCCTGGAATTCCTGCCGGTGCCGATCCTGCACGGCAGCCGGACGATTTACGGTTTCCGTTTCGGCGCGGCGGCCTATCTCACCGATCACAGCGCCATTCCCGAATCGTCGCTGGATCTGCTGCGCGGCCTGGACGTGCTGTTTCTGGATGCGCTCCGCTACAAGCCGCATCCCACGCACTCGACGGTGGGGCGATCGCTCGATACGGTGGAACGGCTGGCGCCGCGGCGCGCGTTCTTCACCCATATCTGCCATGACCTGGGGCACGAGCGCGCCGAAAGCATGCTGCCGCCGCACGTGCGGCTGGCGTATGACGGGATGGAGATTCTGGTGGACGGCGGCGCGCCATGAGGATTTATCGCAGCCTGGATGAAGTGCCCGCCGATTTCGGCCCGAGTGCGCTTTCGATCGGCAACTTCGATGGCGTCCACACCGGCCACCGGAGCATTCTGCGGCGCGTGAAACAGATCGCGGCCGAGCGCGGCTGGAAGCCTTCCGTGCTGATGTTCGATCCCCATCCGGCGCGCGTGGTGGCGCCGCAGCGGGCGCCGCGGCTGATGACGCCGCCCGAGCAGCGCGCCACGCTGATGGCGGCCGAAGGCATCGAGCAGGCGTTGATTCTGCCGTTCACGGTGGACATCGCCCGGCTGACGCCGGAGCAATTCGCGCGCCAGGTGGTGGCCGGCCGCCTGGGCGCGCGCGCCGTCCTGGTGGGAGATAATTTTCGCTTCGGGCACGACCATGCCGGCAACGTGGAGACGCTGCGCGAGCTGGGCGGCCGGCTGGGATTCGAAACCGAAATCGTGCCAGCGGTCGCCCGCCGCGGCCGTGCGGTGAGCAGCAGCGCGATTCGCGGTCTGCTGGAAGCGGGAAGGGTGGGGCTGGCCGCGCGCTGGCTGGAGCGGCCTTATGCGCTCGAAGGCGAAGTGGTCCCGGGCCGCGGCATCGGCTCCCGCCAGACGGTGCCCACTTTGAATCTCTCGACCGGCGCCGAACTGATTCCCAAGACCGGCGTCTACATCACGCGCACGCGCGATCGGGAGACGCCGCGCGCGTGGGATTCGGTCACCAACGTCGGCTACCGGCCCAGCTTTGGCGCCAGCGCACAATTGACGATTGAGACTTTCCTGCTGGATCCGATAGCGGGCGAAACCCCGCGGCGCATTTCCGTCGAGTTCCTCTGGCGCGTGCGCGAGGAGCGCAAGTTCACCAACCCGGAGGCGCTGAAAGCGCGCATCCTCCGCGACGCCGCCGCGGCGCGGCGCTACTTTGCGCGCACGCGGCGGTTGATGCCGCGTTCGCCCGCGCCGGCGCAAGGGTGAGATGCCTCCCGTTCCCTTTCTGCTCGGCGGCCTGTCGATCGTCCTGATCGACTTGCTGCTGGCTGGCGACAATGCGCTGATGATCGCGCTGGCCGTGCGCTCGCTACCGTTGCGCGAGCGCCGCTGGGGCGTCGGTCTCGGCGTGGTGCTGGCGGTGGTGCTGCGGATTGCGCTCACGGCGCTGGCGGCGCGCGTGCTGCGCTTCGAATACCTGCAGTTGGCGGGCGGCCTGTTCGTGCTGTGGATCGCCTGGAAGGTGCTCGGCCACGCCGGCGACCCGTCCGGTCGCGCGCCCGCCTCCCGGCGCCTATGGCAGGGCGTTTGGTACATAACCCTGGCCGATCTCACCATGTCGGTGGATAACATCCTGGCCATCGCCGGCGCCTCGAAAGGCAATCTCGGCCTGCTCGCCTTCGGGCTCTGCCTCAGCATTCCCCTGGTCGTATTTGCGAGCAATCTGCTGCTGAAATTGATGAACCGTTTCCCGGTGCTGGTGTACGCGGGCGTCGCCATTCTCGGGAAAGTGGCGAGCGATATGGTGCTGGCCGATCCGGCGGTGGTGCGCTGGTTCCATCCCACCGACGCGCTGCGCTATGCGGCGGAAACCGTGCTAGTGCTGGCACTGCTGGGCGGCGGCCTGCTGCGGCGGCGCTTTTTTCGGTAGCGCGACGAACCTGGCGCCACAACAGCGGACAGTCGCTCGGGATCGGAATAGGAGAGAAACAGCTCCAATTATTGTTATTGGAGGTAAAATCGATTGCAGCCGGCAGGAGGTATTTCTTGAATCGAATAATCGTCGAAGTCATCGCGGCCGGACTGATCCTTGGGTCCCTCGCGGTGGGTCAAAACACACCGGGGAAAAAGTCGCAGTCACCCGCCGCTCAGCCCGCCAACGAACTAGCCGAAGCCATGGCCCAGCGTTTGAGCAGCGACCTTCATGTGAAGACGGTGGTTGGCGAGCCCGTGAAAGTCGGCTCGGTCACGCTGATACCGATCATGATGATTGATGTCAGCTTCGGAGGCGGAGGTGTGGCCGCTCCGGGGAACTCCACGGCCGCTACGCCGCAAAGCCCGGCAATGGGGGCCGATGGGTTCTTCATGAACGGCGAAGCCCGGCCCCTGGGTTTCGTTGCGATCAGCAAGAAAGGAACCCGCTTCATCAGCGTCGGCAAGACGCCCGCCAAGTGAGGAGACCATCATGAAAACCATGCAAAATCCTGTTTTATTGACGGCTTTTCTGGTTCTTGGAGGGGTGCTCGCAAGGGCCCAGGCTCCTCTGTCCAAGCCTTTGGCGGAGTTCGACAAACTGGTTTCCCAACTGAAAATCGGCAGCGTGGTCGGAGAACCCATTCGAGTCGGCGATACCGCGGTCGTTCCTTTCGCCAAGATCCAGTTCGGGCTTGGCGGCGGCGAAGCGATGATGGGTTTCGGCGGCGGCATGGGCGGCAAGACCGTCCCGCTCGGAATCCTGATCGTCGAGGGCGATGACGTCCGCGCGGAACTGTTCCCGGAACAAGAAGAAAAAAACACTCTCGTCCAACAGGTCCTGCAAGCCATCCTGGACCGCAAGGTGGTGATCATGGGGAACGGTCTGAATATCGGACAGGCCTCTGGGACGATTCAGGACTTGACGCCGATGATCTCGTCCATGATGGGACAAACCACGATTCTCGGCAACGCGCTGAACTTGGGGAAACTAGCCACGCCGGCTTCAGCCACATCCGCAGCCAAGAATGCCTCGGTTGGCGAACTGAAGAAACTCTTCGACGCCAAGAAATACGCTGACGCCCTGGCTATGGCGGACGATCTGATCGCCAAGGACCCGAAAAGCGCCGACGTCCATGTGTGGAAGGGCCGTATCATGGGCAGCCTGGCCCAGGGGAATCCGGCGGACATGATGAAGTACGGGATGGGGGCCTCGCGGGAATTCGAAAGGGCCGTGGCCCTCGATCCAAATAACCCCGACGCGCATCTCGGGCGAGGCATCGGTCGGATGGCTGCGCCTCCCGGGTTCGGCGGGGACATGGACGGCGCCATCGCGGATTTCGACGCGGCCATCGCCCGGAAGCCGTCGCCCGAGGCCTATTTCAACCTCGGCGAGGCCTTCAAGAAGAAAGGGTTGAACGACAAAGCAACCGCAGCCTATGAGAAGGCGCTTGAACTACAGCCGAATTATCCAGAGGCGACGAAGGCTTTGGCGACGCTGAAACAGTAAACGAAGCCTGTATCCCGTCGCCACGCAAAGAGCCGAGTCTGCGGGATGAGTGAGCGTGTTTTCAGTGAGGCACGCTGCTACAAATGCGCCAGCAGGAACTTATGTCGCGCACCCCCCGCCACCCCCTCCGACCCCTCAATTATCTATAATTGGGGCCATGCTGCGTACTGCGATGTTTCGCCTGACGATCGGTCTTCTCGCCAGCCTGATGTTGATGGCCGTCGAGACGGCGCCGCCGGCTTCCGTGGTCATGGACGCGGCGAGAACGGCGGCCGCGGCGCAGCACAAGAGCATCTTCCTCATCTTTCACGCTTCCTGGTGCGGGTGGTGCAAGAAGCTCGATCAATTCATCGAGATTCCCGAAATCAAGCCGATCATCGACAAATACTTCGTGCAGGCGCGCTTGACCGTGCAGGAACAGGGAGCCAAGAAATCGCTGAACAATCCCGGCGGCGATGAAGTGATGGCCCAGGCCGGCGGAAAGTACAACAGCCTGCCGTTCTTCGCCTTCCTGAACGAAGAAGGAGACACCATCGTCAACTCCGTTCGGCCGGGCGAAGGCAATGCCGCCGCGCGCAACATCGGCCATCCAGTCCAGCCGCAGGAGGTCGATTGGTTCCTGGTCATGGTGAAGAAGGCGGCGCCGGCCATGTCTCCGGATGAAGCCAAGATCCTGGAAAACTGGTTGCGGGCGCAGAAGAAGTAAAAGCCGCTGGCCGTCGCATGCGGCGGGGCAGCGGCCGATTTTCTCGAAGGCATCGCGAATGTGCAGGAATATCAAGACCCTTTTCAACTTCGATCCGCCCACCACCGACGAAGAGATTCGAGCGGCCTCGCTCCAGTTCGTGAGAAAGATCAGCGGATTTAACAAACCGTCGAAGGCAAACGAAGGCTCGTTCCGGTCTGCGATCGATGAGATCGCCGGAGTATCGAGGCGTCTTCTCCGCTCGCTCGAAACGAACACACCGCCGAAGAATCGAGAAGAAGAGGCCGCCAAAGCGAAAGCTCGCGCCGGAGCGAGATTCGGAACTTAGGTCTGCTCAGCAGCCCGGCGGATAGCCCGCTGCCTCGGACCTGCTCGCTCTTGGAGTGGCGGAGGCACCGGCGAGCCATTGTTCAGCCTCCTGTCGCGTTCGGAACGGCTCCAGTTCGCAGATACCCTCGAGCAGGATTGCGAGCATCCGAAGCATCCCGTAGGCGAGGTCGTTCCCCACCACGATGGCGGTTGGGCCAAGTACTCCCTCCTTACCATACGCTCGAAGGATTTCAACCGTCGCACGAACGTCGGAAGGTGAGAACGCAACCGTTGCTCGCGAGGCTTCGATCAGTTCGCGATAAGCCAGGCCTTTGTCCCTATGCTCGTTAGTGAGGTGTTTACGAATGTCGTCCATCGTGATCGCGCCATCCGCCGTTGTGCGCATCTCACGCCGCTCGGGATCCACCTCTTGTATCACCGGCATTGCCGTTCCGCAGCGCGCCCGATAAACCGCCACCTGTCCTCCGGGCTTCCCCGAAAACTGGCGGGCACTCCGGCTCCAATTAGACCACGGCTCAACCCCGGGAGCAACGAGCGTCCGAAATCCTGACCGCGTGTGATCGCGTGATGGATATCAACCTGGTGTTCGAAGCCAGGAATGCCGCCGGCGGGATGAAGGCTGGCCGTCAGGCGGGGGTGCGCCGTTAAGTTACGCGCCAACAGTGTCAGATTCTAGAGAAAAGGAGCCTGAACTTTCATGGCGGCTCTCGCGCATCTCGGAGTCGGACTGGCGGCGAAGCGGATCGCCCCGGAAATTCCAGTTGGATACCTTCTGCCCGCGCGGCTGCGGGAGAGAATCGACGGAACGAGCGCAACTCCCGATGTGTCAGCCGGATGCCGATCTGCGACCACAGGCACACTGTTTCGGAGATCCACGCACGTTTCTCTTGTGTTCCGCCCTCTCCTGTGGAATATTCGTAGTGTAACTGGGAGATTCCCTTTGTTCCTCCGCTCACGAACGCCTCCGGTTGGTGGAGTACGTCCGCGAGCGCGACAAAACCCGCCAGCGCGTCGTTCTCCACGCCGGCCGCAAAGACCTTCTGGCCTGCCTGAAGTAGGGCTGCCCCCTGCGCCCTCCTCGATTCCAGACCGCCCCGGACCTTCGAGTTTGACAAGGACTACTAATGGCGCAAACTGGTACGCAAGGCGCTGATAAAGAACAGGCGCAACGTTCGGCTGCACAGGAGGAAAGCGACTTTTCGTGTTTGCGCGACCTGCCCCTTCCCTTGAGAGAGCAACTCGATGCCCTCGGCTGCAGTCGGCCTCTGTCCCGGTTGATCGAGAGCGAGCGGCGATTCCGGGACCTTTTCGAGCAAGGGCCGGTAGCCTACCACGAGTTGGACCAAGAGGGGAACGTGCGTTGGGTCAATCAGGCTGAATGCGAGCTGTTGGGGGTTGAAGCCAGCGCGATGCTCGGCAGACCCATCTTTGAATTCGTTTCGCGAGGCGCGCCATCCGAAAGCCGGGAGGTTTTCCAGCGGAAGTTGTCGGGGCAGCAGGCGCTCACTCCCTTCCCGCGCGACCACATTCGCAGCGATGGCCGTCACCTGACTCTTGAGATTCACGAGGCGCTGATTCGGAACGCCCAGGGCGAGGCGACTGGCATGCGGTCCGTCATACTCGACGTAACCAGGCGCAAGGAGATCGAGGAGGCGCTGCGCGACGGGGAGGAAGTTCTTCGATCGGTGTGCGCCAGTTCCCTGGACGCCCTCGTCATGATCGACGGCGGAGGCCGGGCGATTCTCTGGAACCCCGCGGCCGAACGGATGTTCGGTTACGCTGCGGCTGAGATGCTGGGCCAACCGGTTCACGATCTGTTGGTCCCAGCCGGTCTCCGACAGCGCTTTGAAGAGAGCTTTCCCGCCTTTCAGAAAACCGGACAAGGGGCGGCCATCGGCACGATGCGGGAACTGACCGCACGGCGAAAGGACGGAAGCGAGTTCCCGATTGACCTCTCGTTGGCTGCCGTCCAAAAGGGAGAGGAATGGCATGCGGTCGGGGTCATCCGCGACATGACGGGCCGCAAGCGGGCGGAAGAGGCGTTGCGGGAGAGCCGGGAGAGTTTTCGGAGGGTCGTGGAAAACGCGCCGGAGGCCATTTTCGTCGGGACGCGCGGCCGCTTCCGGTACCTGAATCCGGCGGCGCTCAGGTTGTTTGGCGCCACGTCGGACTCCGAACTTTTCGACAAGCCGGTCTTAGATGCCGTGCACCCGGATTCTCGCCCCGCCATGGCTGAAGGAATCCGGCAGATCGAGGAGCTGGGGGTGGACTTACCCCCGTTTGCGCAGCAATACCTCAGGCTCGACGGCACGGTCATCGACGTCGAGGGGTTCGCTGTACCCTTCCTATACGAGGGCGAAAAGGGAGGTCTCGTGTTCGCCCGTGATATCACCGAACGGAAACGGGCGGAAGAGAATTTGCGGGCGAACGAAGACCTTTTGTCCGAATCACAGCGTATTGCCCATCTCGGCAGTTGGGACTGGAGGCTGCAAGGCGACACGAGCGTGATGGTGTGGACGCCCGAAACGTATCTTCTCTTTGGGGTCTCGCCGAAGACCTTTGTTCTGACCTCCGAGACGTTCGTGACGTTGATTCACCCGGATGATCGGGCTTCCATGCTGGCATGGATAGGCGACTGTCTGGCAGGGCTGGGACCGCCCGACCTGGAGTTTCGCGTCAACCTGCAAGACGGCGGCATCCGCTATATCATGGGCCGCGGGCATCTCTTGCCGCCGGAAGCGGGAAACAAATCGATCCACATGGTTGGCGTGGCTCTGGACATCACCGAGCGCAAACTGGCCGAGCAGGCATTGCTCCGGCGAACCGAGGAACTCAAGCGATCCAATACCGAGCTGGAGCAGTTCGCCTATGTGGCCTCGCACGATCTCCAGGAGCCGTTGCGGATGGTCTCCAGCTACATGCAGCTTCTTTCGCGAAGGTACAAGGGAAAGCTGGATTCGAATGCCGACGAGTTCATCGGTTTTGCGGTGGACGGGGCAAAGAGAATGCAGCAACTGATCAACGACATGCTGGCGTTCTCGAGGGTCGCCACGACGGGCCGCGAGTTCAAACCGGTCGCGGCAGACGCCGCTTTGAAGCAGGCGCTCTCGAACCTGAAGGCTGCCGTCGAAGAGAGCCATGCGAACGTGACATTCGATCCTCTACCGGTAGTGAGCGCGGACTCGGGACAACTGACGCAACTGTTTCAGAACCTGATTGGGAATGCCATCAAGTTCCGGCGCCGGGAGCCGCCGCGGATTCATGTGTCGGCGGAACGGCGTGCGAAGGAATGGGTCTTCTCCGTCCGGGACAACGGCATCGGGATCGAGCCGCAGCACCTGGACCGCATCTTCGTGATTTTCCAGCGCCTCCACACGGCTGCGGAATTCCCGGGCACGGGGATCGGCCTCGCGATCTGCAAGAAGATCGCGGAGCGTCACGGCGGCCACCTGTGGGTGACTTCGGAACCAGGCGCAGGATCGGTTTTTTATTTCAGCATTCCGGTTCAGGGCCAATGACGCCTGAAATGCAAACTAGACCAGTCGAGCTCCTGTTGGTGGAGGACAACCCCGGCGATGTACGCCTGACCATCGAGGCCTTGAAAGAAGGGAGAGTGATCAACAACCTGATCGTGGTCAAAGACGGCCAAGAAGCCATTGCGGTCCTGCGGCGGCAGGGTCAGTACGCCAAAGCGGTGCGTCCCGACCTGATTCTGCTCGATCTGAATCTTCCCCGGAAAGGCGGACTGGAGGTGCTGGCGGAGATCAAGGAGGACCCCGACCTCAAACCGATTCCCGTAGTCGTGCTGACTACATCGCGAGCAGCACAGGACGTTCTTCGCGCTTATCAACTGCATGCCAACTGCTACATCGTGAAGCCGGTGGATCTGGACCAGTTCATGAGCGTCGTACAGGCTATCAAGAGTTTCTGGCTGGGTGTGGTCCTGCTTCCGCCGCACTGCGAACAATCTTCGGCGAAGCCCGCCGATTCACGGAAAATCCCGCGCGCGGCACGCGCCTGAGTGGCACGCCGGGCGAGCTGCCCCGGAACGGGGAGTAAATGAGGAAAAGGACGCCAAATGGATGTCCACCGCGGGGTACTGGCGGTGAGTAACGCCAGTCAATCCGGCTTCGCGGCAGCGCGGGGAGCATTCTGGATCGACTCGGAAACGCTGGACGTGTTGCAAATCGATCTTGAAGCCTATGACATTCCACCTGGTCCTAAGATTGGATCGATAGTTGACCGCACGATGTACTGGCCGGTTCTTGTCGGCGGACGGAGGGTCCTGCTGGCGCGCAGGTCCGAGTTTCTGTTGACAGAGGCGGATGGAACCATGAAGCGAAACACATCCATGTTCTCGAATTGCAGGGAATACACTGCGGAGAGCACGGTAACGTTCGGGTCGAGTCCTGGGACACAGGTTTCGCCACCTGCGAGCGCTTGTGCCGCAGAAATCCGAGGTCAGAATGACAAGGGCTCATAAGGATGCAGTGGACGCTCCCTTCCGCAACGGTGCTCTCGGAAAACCGTGACCAGGCCTCGCTGAACGCCTCGACTATAGAGCGATTGGTTTCAAAAGAACAGAATCCGCGCAAACCGGTGACGTGCGCCAGTCGAAGGGAACCACAAGTCGGCTTCCGGCTGCCCAACTCCGGATAGCGCGTGCCCCCGCCTGCGCGATATAGAACCCAGAAGCCCTCCGATTCCCTCATGGACCCAACTACACTAGCTAGTTGGCGGCGCCCGCTATTCGTCGGACAACAACTGCTTCCACAGCCGCTCGCCGCCGACCGAACTGTGGAACGCCCAGAGCGACAGAACAACGATGGTGGCCAGCGTGAAAACGGACCCGGAGAAATACCAGGCCGAGGCGTCCGCGGTAATTGGCGCCTCCGTCATCAGGGAAGACACGAACAGACAGACGCCGAGCGTCAGAATGCCAAAACGAAGCACCGAGACGGCGATCAGCGTGAAGATCAGGGTTGCTGCCACGATGACGGCGGGAGCATTATCGCCCGCCGCAATGTTAAATGAGAGAAACACCAGAACAAACAGGGCGCCGGCAAGCCATTTCCTGCGCAACAGGAGCATAAAGACGAATATGAGAAGGAAGAACACCAGGGTATCGCGGACCGCTCCCGGGATGCGCAACAGCCACTCGGCGGCCGCCGCGCGCGCATCGATCAGGATGCCGAGTTCCGCGGCGCGCAGGGGTTTTCCCCCACGGTTCAGCGCACGGGCTGTCAGATCGATAAGCCACCACGACAAACCCAGCCCCACGCCGAACAGAACGTCGCGACCGACGATAGGGTCTTTCCAGCGCCGCGTGAGCAGGCTGGTCCACGAGATGAGCGTGTGTGGCCAGCGGCGGCGGACCTGCGGCTCCAGCGCAAGATAAATGGACATGACAACGAAGGCGTAGAAGAGGCTGGTGCAGATGGCCACA
>JBEKKO010000044.1:0-36709 GCA_050010695.1 Bryobacteraceae bacterium | reverse complement strand
GGTGGAATGCAGAAACGAGTTGGGCTGGCCCGTGCACTGGCTTTGGAGCCGGATATTCTGCTGCTCGACGAGCCGACTGCCGGACTCGACCCCATCAGTGCCGCCGAGATCTGCGAATTGGTTCTCACGCTCCAGGAGGAACACCACATGGCATCCATCGTAGTGACTCACGATCTACATAGCGCGAAGACGATTGCGGACCGTCTGATCCTGCTCCATGAGGGAAGGATCGCGATCGAAGGCGCCTTTGAAGAACTTCAGCATAGTGACGTCGAGTTTGTCAGGGAATTTCTAAGACATTCGTAGGAGGAGAGATGTCGAGAGCGGCGCGGTTAGGAGCCTTCGTCGTTGCGACACTGGCAATTCTGGTGGCCGGTGTCTTCATTATCGGGAGCAAGCGGTATCTTTTCAGCTCCACGTACCAATTGAAGGTGCAATTCGACAATGTGGCGGGCCTGGATGAAGGAGCCGATGTGCGGGTAGGCGGTGTTCACAGTGGAACTGTGCGCCAGATCGTGTTGCCTCACAAGCCGGGCGACAAGGTCACAGTAGTCATGGATCTCGGCAAGTCGACGCACGAGATCGTCAAAGAGGACTCCGTGGCCTCAATCGAAACCGAGGGCGTGTTGGGTAGCCAGTATGTGGCGATCTCGTTTGGGTCCGCTGGGAAAGCCGACGTGCGGGATGGCGATAGCATCGCCAGCCGGCCGCCACTCGAAGTATCGGCCCTGCTTAACAAGGCGAACGGCATTCTGGATAGCAGCCAGCAAGCCGTCGAGAACACCACTCGAGCGACGGCGAATCTAGCCTCGATAAGCGCCAAGATCGATGGGGGTCAGGGTACCGTGGGAGCGCTGGTTAACGACAAACAGCTCTACAGCAACGTCGAGCAGACGGCTAGCGCCGCGCGTGACACGATGGTCCACGCGCAAGCAGGGGTTACCGACTTCGCGGAAAATATGGAAGCCCTGAAGCATAACTTTCTCTTGCGTGGGTTTTTCAAGAACCGCGGCTACGAAGATTCCGCCGACCTGGCAATAAATGAGATCGAACGGCTGCCGCAAGGCGTGCCGATAAAGGAGTTTACATACCCGGCGAAGCAGCTTTTCGATAAGCACGACGCGGCCGAACTGAAGAACCAGAAGTCTCTAAACGCTGGCGGCGAGTTCCTGGCTAACAACCAGTTCGGGTTTGCGGTGGTCCTGGCATCGACGGGCATGGAAGGCGATACCCAGAAGGACTTGGTGCTAACCGAAGCCTGGTCCATGGTGGTGCGCGAGTATCTTGTCGGGACCTTTGAGTTCGATGATAGGCAGCTCAAAACTCTGGGAATGGGCAAGCAGACGAACGCGACTTTGGATGCCGGTTGGGGTACGGTTCGGCTTCTCATCTATCCGGTCGGAACCGAGATTCCGCCTAACAAACAGACCCAGGCGGGGACCTCATCCAAAACGACCTTAAATCAACCGGTGCAGGCTCCCGTGGCCACAATACCGAAACCTTAGCCCTTCGGCGCTCGCGAGAACTGCCCCGCCCCTCCTGTTCAGAAGTGACTGTGCCCCACGCGGGGACTTGTCCAATCGGATCAACTGAAGAAGATCGGTTCCGACGGGGCGAAAACAGCTCGCGGAGGGAAAATGAAACTGAGAACATCATCAGGAGGGCGGCTGGGTGTATGCTGAACAGGACCCATGCGTCCAAGATGGAAATTCCCCGCCGAGGTGGTAGCCGACGAATGAGAGAAGTCGACTTGCTGATAGGGGGCATAATCGTCGGGCTGATGATTGCGATGCCCGTGGGACCGGTAAACATCTTGTGCATTCACCGGACGATCGAGGCGGGATGGAAGTCGGGCATGATCTCCGGCCTCGGAGCGGCGGCGGCCGATATGCTGTACGGCGGTGTCGCGGGCTTCAGCATCACGCTCGTCGTCCAGTTCCTGGTACGGGAACAATTCTGGATTCGCTTTTTCGGCGGCATTCTGCTGGTCGTTATCGGCGTCTCGTACTTCTTCAAGCGGCCCGAGCCGCTAAACGGGCAAAAGCGAGACCGCGGGAGCGCGTACTCGGATTTGAGATCGACATTTCTCTTGACGCTCACGAATCCGACGACGGTGCTGTCGTTTCTCGCTCTGCTGGCGGCACTTGGCATGGGGAATCAAAGGCAGTGGTGGTTGACCGTGTTTCTCGTAATCGGGATCTTCTGCGGTTCCATGGCGTGGTGGATTGTGCTGAGCAGCATCGTGAACCACTTCCGCGGCCGGTTCAACGATCGCTTCCTACTATTGATGAACCGCTTCGCCGGGCTAGCGATCGGCGGGTTCGGCGTAGCCGTATGCATCCTTAGCCGCAATTGGCTGTGACGTTGGTCATTCCAGCCGGATTGGGCCCGGCGCCGATGGCTCGCTGGCGATCCCGTCCTGGTACGAGAATGGGACCATGACCGGCGTGAGAATGGATAAGTGGCTCTGGGCCGCCCGATTCTTCAAGACGCGCTCGCTCGCTGCGCGGGCATGCGAACTCGGCAGGATCGAGTCCAACGGACAAACCGCCAAGCCGGCGCGCGAGGTCCGAGTCGGCGACTGGCTGCGAGTGAAGAACGAGACGGGCGATTTTCACGTTGAGGTTCTGGTTCTCGGCGAGGTGCGCGGCCCGGCGGCGGTGGCACAGACGCTCTACGGTGAAACAGACGCGAGCCGGGAGCTGCGGCTGAAGCTGGCGGAAGAGCGTAAGGCGATGCCGCACTTCGAAGCGTTGCGGGAAGGGAAACCGTCGAAACGCGATCGCCGTGCAATCGACCGGTTGCGGGGACGAGCGTGAGTCCGGAACAGAGCGCGCTACGCGCCTTGTTTTCTTCGATAGGCCTCGCGAAAATCGGCTACGATGGAGCGCGGAGGCAGAACCGATGGAATTGAATCGCAGGGATTTCATGGTACTGCCGGGCGTCGCTCTGGCGGCATCGTCCCTGGCAGTCGCGGCGGCGGTCCCGTGGCAACGGAAGATCCGCCGCGTCGGCCAGACCAACATGACCGAACACGACCCGGCCGTGCTGAATGTCGAGGAGTGGGCGGACTACTGGGCCAGCCTGAAGGTGGATGCCATATTGGTGAGCGTCACCGGGATCCTGGCGTTTTATCAAACCAAGGTGCCGTTCCACCGGAAGGGCAAGTTCCTCGGGGAGCGCGATTTCTTCGGCGACTGCTGCGCCGCCGCTAAGAAACGCGGCATCCACGTGATCGCGCGCATGAGTCCGGACCTGAATTGGGAAGACGCGCTCCAGGCCCATCCGGAGTGGTTCCAGCGCGACGCCGAAGGCAACGCCGTGCACCACACCGAGGATCCCAGACTGTTCCGCACCTGCATGTTCACCACCTATATGACCGATTACGTGCCGGCCATCATGCGGGAGATCAACTCGCTGTACGACGTGGATGGTTTGTACACCAACGCATGGCCGCCGTTGGGTGCCCTGCCAGTGTGCTCTTGCGATCAATGCCGGCGCCTGCCGCAGCCGGGGACTCTGGCGTACTGGGACAAATTCAACGAGCGCACGGTCTACCTGTGGAAGCTCTACGATTCCATCGCCAAGGAGAAGAAGCCGTCGAACTTCTATTTCGCCAATCTCGGCGGCGGCATCCGTTCCACGGCCAACCTGGTGCAATTCGGCGAAATCTGCGAGTGGTTTCAATGCGACAACCAGGGCCGCGGCGGAGACGACACGCCGATCTGGGAATGCGCGCTGCAGGGCCGGGTCTGCAATGCGGTGCAAAAGGGCAAAATGGCGACTAACGTGACCGGCGCGTGGTCCACCGGGCGCCCCCGCTGGCGCAACGTCTACAAGTCGCAGCAGGAAGAACAGATGTGGTTTGACGAGACGCTGGCCTCGGGAATGGTGCCCTATCATCACATCATCGGCGGCGAAAACGGAATGGGCGAGGACCGCCGCTGGCTGGAGCCGGCGCACAAATATTTCGACTGGATGGCCAGGCACGACGCCCACTTCGTCAACAAGCGCTCGATCGCGAATCTGGGCGTGGTCATGGGCCAGCGGACGAACCTGTTCTACAAACCGCCGCGCGGGGTGTCCATGCGGCAGTATGTGGACGGCATGTACTACGCCCTGCTGGAAGGCCGCTTTTTCTTCGATTTCGTGCACGAAGAGAAAATGGCGCCGGAGGATCTGCAAAAGTATTCGGCACTGCTGCTTCCCAACACGGCGCTGCTGAGCGATGGGCAGTGCCGGCAATTGCGCGCGTACGTAGACGGCGGAGGTTCGCTGTTGGCCACCTTCGAGACCAGCCTGTATAACGAGCGCAACGAACGTCGCGCCAACTTCGGCCTGGCGGACGTCTTCGGCATCCACAAGGCGGGCGAGATCGTGGGCACCAACGGCAACGCGTACCTGGCGCGCATCGAGAAGCAGCACGCCATTCTCGACGGCTTCACCAATACGCACTGGATCCCGGGCGCGGAAAACCGCGTGCCCCTGGCGCCGGTCCAGGAGCCGATCCTGAGCGTGGTTCCCGGCTTCGTCGCCTACCCGCCGGAATTGTCCTATCCGCTGCAAACCCGGACCGACGAACCGGCGGTGGTGGTGCGGGAAAAGGGGAAGAGCCGGCTCATCTACTTCCCGGGCGACATCGAACGGACCATGTGGCAATCCGGACACACCGACCTGGCGCGGCTTCTGCGGAATTCGATTCGTTGGGTCGCCGGCGCAAATCCGCCGGTGACCATCGAGGGCAACGGCGTAGTCGAAATGTTCGCCTGGGAAACTGAGGCCGGGTTCGCCGTTCACATCCTGAACTATACGAATCCGGCCATGCACCGCGGCTGGATTCGCAGTTTCTTCCCCGTCGGCGAGCAAAAGGTACGCATGGATCTGCCGGCCGGCCGCCGCGTCACGCGCGTGGAATTGCTGCGCGCGGAGAAGACCGTGCCTTTCCGGCAGACCGGCGGGACCGTGCAGTTTGCGATTCCCAACGTGGCGGATTACGAGGTTGCCGCGCTGTACTCGGCGTAGTGTAAGTAAGTGCCTTTTGGCCGGGCGCGCGTGCCCATGCCGTCGGCGTATTGCAAGGTTTTCGACGTGGCTCCGGACGACGCAAGTTTGCTGGCATTGGAGATCGTCGCTTACGGCGAGGGTCCGCTGTGGAGCGTGCCCATTTCGGGGACAAAAAAACATGCCCCACCCGGTGCGCCGGCCTGCCATGTGATAGACTCTAAATTCTCAAAATTTGACTTTCGGAGAAAAAAGCCTTGAAGCTCGCTCCGGTTGATTACGTCATTCTGGCCACGTACTTTGCGATGGTGCTGGGCATCGGTTGGATGCTCCGCAAGAGGGTTTCCACCAGTGGCGATTTCCTTCTCTCCGGCCGCGCCGTCCCGGTCTGGATCACGAGTCTGGCCTTCATTGCCGCCAACCTGGGGGCACAAGAGCTGATCGGGATGGCGGCCTCAGGCGCCAAGTATGGCATCATGACCGCGCATTTTTATTGGG
The DNA here is from genome assembly GCA_050010695.1 of Bryobacteraceae bacterium. Lineage (GTDB taxonomy): Bacteria > Acidobacteriota > Terriglobia > Bryobacterales > Bryobacteraceae > Bog-375. The sequence goes on along the minus strand of JBEKKO010000044.1, from coordinate 31,210 downwards.
TCGGCGCGATTCCGGCCATGGTCTTCATGGGCCTGTTCATGATGCCGTTTTACTACGGCAGCAAAGCGCGGTCGGTGCCGGAATACCTGAAGATGCGATTCGACGAGAAGACGCGCGGCTTCAATGCCTTCACGTTTGCCGTCATGACCATCTTCTCCTCGGGCATTTCCATGTATGCCCTGGGGCTGCTGCTGCACCTGGTGCTGGGCTGGAACTTCAGCACCTCGGTGCTGGCCACGGCCGCAATCGTGCTGGCGTACACTTATCTGGGCGGCCTGACCAGCGCCATTTACAATGAGGTACTGCAGTTCTTCCTGATCGTGGCCGGCTTCGCGCCGCTGGCCATTCTCTCTTGCTCCAAGGCCGGTGGATGGCACGGTATCGTCTCGCGGCTGCCGTCGAACATGACGCACTCCTGGACTCACATGGGCAGCGCCAGCCAGAACCCCATGGGCGTGGAAATCTTCGGTATGGTGGCGGGGCTTGGTTTCGTCCTGTCTTTTGGTTACTGGTGCACGAATTTCCTGGTGGTGCAGCGCGCCATGGCGGCCGATTCCATGTCGGCGGCCAGGCGAACGCCGCTGGTCGGTGCCATTCCAAAAATGTTCCTGCCGTTCATTGTCATCCTGCCCGGCATCGCCGCCGTGGCGTTGGCGCAAATGAGCGCAGCCGGCGGCGCGCATCTCTACGAATTGCCGGTGAAGCTCTCGGGTGGCGTCTGGGTGAAGGATTACGACCAGGTGCTCACCACGCTGATGGCCAAGTTCTACCCGGCCGGCATACTGGGCGTCGGGCTGACGGGCCTGATGGCGTCGTTCATGTCCGGAATGGCCGGCAACGTCACAGCATTCAACACGGTTTTCACTTACGACATTTACCAGAGCTACATCCGCAAGGGCGCGCCGGATCGACACTACCTTACGGTGGGCCGCATGACCACCATCGTCGGCGTTGCGCTTTCCATCGGCGCCGCGTACTTGGCACAGTATTACAACAACATCATGGACCTGCTGCAGTTCGTCTTCGGCTTCGTCAACGCCCCGCTGTTCGCCACCTTCCTGCTGGGCATGTTCTGGAAGCGCTCGACGGCCAACGGCGCGTTCTTTGGGCTGGTAACCGGAACCGTCGCCGCATCGCTCACCTGGGGTCTTACGGTGGCCGAGGGCAAGGGCGGCGTGTTCGGCCTGGTGCACACCTTCCCGTCGGTGATGGCACAGAATTTCTGGATAGCCATCGTCGCCTTTACCAGTTGCTTCCTGGTCACCGTGGTGGTGAGCCTGGTTACCCAGCCGCGCAAGGAAAGCGAATTGGAAGGGCTGGTGTACGGGTTGACGAAGATTCGCCATGACGAGAACGCCAAATGGTATGAGCGCCCCGTCTTGCTGGCGGTATTCGTTTTGGTTTTAGCCGTCATTCTGAATATTTGGTTTGCCTAATATGGACTTACGAGTGCCTTCGGGCTGGTTCTTCACTCTTTTGGGCGTGATTCTGGTCGGGATGGGCCTGATTGCGCCAGGATATCGACTTGCCGCGCTCACCGACGTCAACGTCAATTTGTACAGCGGCATCGCCATGCTGATTTTCGGCTTGTTTCTGCTGCTGATGGCCCGCCTGGCCGCGAGCAAGAGCCGATGATCGAAGCCTTCCGCCGCTTGTATGGCCCGGCTGACGGGCTGCGCGTGTTTCGTGCGCCGGGGCGCGTCAACCTGATCGGTGAGCACACCGACTACAATTTCGGATTCGTGCTGCCGGTGGCGCTCGACCTGGCCACCTACGTCGCCAGCGCGCCGGCCGCCGATGGCAAGCTGCGCCTGCACTCGGTGGAGCGCCAGGAGACGCGCGAGTTCGACGTGGCGGGTCTGGCCGGGCTTGCCCCCGCCCATCATTGGACCGACTACCCCATCGGCGTGGCTCGCGAAGTGGCGCGCCTGGGCTTTGCCATTCAACCCGCCAACATGCTGATCCGCAGCACGGTGCCCGAGGGGTCGGGGCTCAGCTCTTCGGCGGCGCTCGAGGTTTCCTCGGCGCTGGCTTTCCTGGGCGGCCGCCAGGTGGCGCCGCTCGAACTGGCCAAGCTCTGCCAGCGGGCCGAGCGCGAATTCGTCGGCATGCCCTGCGGCATCATGGATCAGTACATATCGGTTTTCGGGCGGGAACACTCGGCCGTCAAAATCGATTGCCGCAGCCTGGATCACCAACTGGTCGAATTACCGGACGGCGTTGCGTTCGTGGCCGTGAACACCATGGTCAAGCACGCATTGGCGGGCTCCGCCTACAAAGACCGGGTGGCCGAATGCGCCGCCGCGGTCGCTGGCCTCCAGCAGAAGTTCCCTTCCGCCACCAGCCTGCGCGACGTGGCTTCGCGGGATCAGTTCGAATCGGTGGCTGGCCTGCTGCCGCCGGTGGTCGCGCGGCGCGCGCGGCACGTGGTGACGGAGGACGAGAGGGTGGAGTTTTTCGTCGCGGCCAGCGCCCGCGGCGATCTGGACGCCATGGGAGAACTGCTGGTCGCCTCGCACCGCAGCCTGCAATACGATTACGAGGTGAGCTGCGAAGAACTCGACTTCCTGGTGGACCACGCGCTGCTGATCGATGGCGTTTACGGCTCGCGCATGACCGGCGGTGGTTTCGGCGGCTGCACCGTCACCATGCTGGACCCTGCCGCCGTGGAGGGTTTCTCGGCGTGTCTGGCACGCTCCTACGAGCGGCGATTCCAGGTGACACCCAGGATCTACCGCTGCAATCCTTCCGGCGGCGCGCGGGAATGCACAAGTTTTGAGACTATTTTTCCGCTCGGGTGACTAAATAGTTAAGCCATACAGCGAATGTCCTCCTGGCGGGCAGATCCAGTAGCGTACTGGTCTGCCCCGCCCGGGCGCAGCCACGGTCCCGCCGTTCTTCTTTCCCTTTTGAGACCCGGCGCTACACTTGAGTGATGCCGGGCTGGATGAACGCCGCCAATGGTCTGACTGCCCTGCGCTTGCTGCTGGCGCCGCCAATCGTGGCCGCGATGTGGGCCGGACGGCATGGCCTGGCGCTGGCCCTGTTCGCCTTCGCCGCGGCGACGGACGTGCTCGACGGCGCCGCCGCCCGCCAGTTCGACCAGGCAACTCCGTTGGGCGCCTACCTGGACCCGATCGCCGACAAGTGTCTGTTGAACGCCATGTTTCTGGCCATGGCCGGCGCGCGGATGGTTCCCTGGTGGTTCGTCGTGATCGTCCTGGGACGCGATATCTACCTCCTGCTGGCGGCGGCAATTCTCCTGCGGTTCACCAGCCGCCGCAAATTCCCGCCCAGTGTTTGGGGCAAAGCCTCCACCTTCGTGCAGATTGTCACCGCCATCGCCGCACTCGCCGCCGGCATGTCAGGCCAATCGAATCTATGGATTCCGGTGGCGCTGATTCGGATCTCGGCCGTGTTTACGGTTTGGAGTGGCGTGGAATACACCTGGCGCGGGATCGGCGTGGTGCGCGCGCATTGACGCGTGGGGTGCTCGGGAGTAGTCTAAAGGGAGAACGGGGTTTCGCGGATGACTCGTTACCTGCCAGCGCGCCACTATCTTTGGTTTGCGATAGCTGCGCTTGTGCTGGCCGGTTTTTTCACCTGGCGGGGAGTGGCTTGGGCCCCGGGTTCCTGGTCCGGCATCGTGCTGGCCTTTCTGCCTGCCGTCCTGTTCGTGCTGAGCGCGAGTCTTCTTCTGGGGCTGGCTTTTCGTCCGCTCATTGAAGTCCACGAGGGCTATCTGTCGATCGGCCGCCGTATGATTCCCTGGATGGATATTCGCCGATTGGACCAGACCGGGTGGGTTTCGCCGCTGGTGGTGAACATTACTCTGTTCGACGATTCGCGCCAGGTGTTGCTGTACCCGGGCGATTTGGATGCCTGCAACGCCCTGCTGCGTCACTTGCGCCGTTCCTCCCGGGACGCGCTGATCGACGGCGTTCCTTACCGCCAGTATTGGGGCGAGGTGCTGGCGCCGGTGGCCGAACCGAGCCAGGCGGCCTTGCCGCCCCGTTATCGCATCCTGCGGCCCGAGGACGAAGCCGAGGTCGAGCGCCTCTACCAGCGACTGAAGACGGTCGGCAATCTGGACCAGAAGAATTCCGCGGACGAAAACTAGCCGATGGCCCGCCGCCGGACGTTTGCGCTGCGGCTGGCTGTGGCGCTGCTGCTGCTTGTGCTGGCGGCTTATCTCACCCGCACTCTGTGGCTGGGTGCGCTGGGCCGCGCGCTGGTTGAAGACGACGGGCCCGCCAAAGCCGATGCGGTGGTCGTGCTGGGCGGCGACGTATGGGGCATGCGCATCGAAACCGCCGCTCGCCTGGTGCGCGCCGGCTTCGCTCCGGTGGTGCTGATCAGCGGCGCACCGGCGGCATACGATACCAACGAAGCGGATCTCGCCATTCCGTACATCGTCCGCCAGGGTTACCCCGCCGGGTGGTTCGTCGCCTTGCGCAATGATGGGATGTCGACTCGCGAGGAGAGCTTCCTGCTGCTGGATGAGTTGCGCCGGCGCCAGGTGCGCAGCCTGATTCTGGTTACCAGCGACTTTCACACCGCACGCGCCGCGCGGACTTTCCGCGCCGCCGAACGCGCGCTGGGCTGCCGCCTGGAGATGCGCGTAGTGGCCGCGCCGGACCGCTACTTTCAGGCCGGCTCCTGGTGGCGCAACCGCGAAGGCCGCAAGATCGCGCTGGGCGAATGGGAAAAAACTATCGCCAATGCGCTAGGCATGTAGGCCCAATAAAATCAATTGCTTGCGAGTTTGTTTGAACGCCCCTGCCAGGAAATCCACAGGTATCCATTCCGCCTCACGGGCATCTAATATAGATGGGAACTGATCCGCGCACCAAAGAGTATCTTCTGCTGAGCGATTTCGACCAGACCCTGAGTTTCAACGACTCGGGGATAGCGCTCAGCGAACTGATTGGCGTAACGGGGTTCCGTGAAAGAATCCAAGGGCTGTCGAACATCCATCTGGTGCAGCAGGGCGGCGAACTGGCCTACCTGCTGCTCCACGACCCTGAGTACCGCCGGGTGCGGCGCGAGCACCTGGTGGAAGTCGGCAAACGCATACGTCTGAAACAAAACATCGGCCTTTTGTTTGAGCTGCTCCAGCGCATCGAAGGCCACCGGTTTTTCTTCTACGTGGTTTCGGCCGCGCCGGAGGAAGTGATCCAGTCCGCGCTCGACGGCATCATTCCGCCGGAGCACATTCACGGCACGCGGTTCCGCTATGACGCGGAGACGGGCGAGATCGAATCCATCGAAAGCGTGCCCGCCGGCTACGGGAAAGTGGCCGTGCTGGACCGTCTGCGCGAGAAGCTGAACATCGGCCGGGACCGCGTGGTCTACGTGGGCGACGGCATATCCGACGTTCACGTCATGCTGCACGTCAGCCGCCTGGATGGGCTGACCATCGCCGTGTCGGAGAACAAGTATCTCACCCAGATCGCGCGCCGGACCATTTTGAGCGATAACGCGATCAGCGTGCTGGTGCCGATTCTGGAGGACATCGTCGGGTGGGACAGCGCGCGCATTCATGCGTTCTTCGAAGGCCACGGATTCGTACTGCGGGAATGGGAGAAGGTGCGTACCGACCTGCTCACCATCAGCAACGCCGCGCCGCCGGCGGCGGCTATCGCTGCGGGCGCGTAAAGTGGGGCAGGCGCTCTGGCCTGCCAACCGACCAGGAATCCCGGAACGCACCCCGCCCGTGCGAACCCGTTATCCTGAGGCTGTGACGCCACGTTTCCGCTTCGAAGAAATCGTCGACTCCGGCCCGGAGAATTACGACATCCACACCCGTGTGCCCGGCCCGGCCGGCGCGCTGCCGTTCACGGCTGAGATGCTGCGCCAGCGCGCTTCGGGCGACCTGTTCGGATGGACGCAGGATGCCGGGATGGGGTGGGATCCGGCCAAACTCGGGGGCGCCGAAGTGCTGCTGCTCTCGACGCACGGCGGCATTCGCGCGGCCGATGGCACGCCGGTGGCGCTGGGCTACCACACCGGCCATTGGGAAGTGGGCCTGCTGATGCAGACCGCGGCCGAAGAGTTGAAAGCGGCGGGCGCGGTGCCATTCGCCGGCTGCTGTACCGACCCCTGCGACGGCCGCACGCAAGGGACAGCCGGCATGTTCGATTCGCTGCCGTACCGCAATGACGCCGCCATCGTTTTCCGCCGCCTGATCCGCTCCCTGCCGACGCGCCGCGCCGTGATCGGCTTCGCCACTTGCGACAAAGGCCTGCCGGCCATGATGATGGCGCTCGCCGGCACGCGCGATCTGCCCTCGGTGCTGGTGCCCGGCGGCGTCGCCCTGCTGGCGCAGGATGGCGAAGATACGGCCCGCGTGCAGACCATCGGGGTGCGCTTCGCTCACGGCCGGATCACGCTCGAGGAAGCCGCCCGCGCCGGATGCAGCGCCTGCGCATCGCCCGGCGGCGGATGCCAGTTTCTGGGCACCGCCGCCACGTCCCAGGTGGTGGGCGAAGCGCTGGGCATGTCGCTCACCCACAGCGCGCTGGCGCCCTCCGGACAGCCAATCTGGCTTGACATGGCGCGTCGCTCGGCGCGGGCGGCGCTCGAACTCGAAGCGCGCGGCATCCCCATGCGCGACATCCTCACTTCAGCCGCGCTGCGCAACGCCATGGTGACGCACGCGGCCTTCGGCGGCTCCACCAACCTCATCCTGCACCTGGCCGCCATCGCCTACGCAGCCGGCCTCAGCCGCCCCACCGCCGCCGACTGGGCGCAAGTGAACCGCCGCGTGCCGCGCCTGGTGGATGCGCTGCCCAACGGCCCGCGCAACTTCGCCACCATCCAGGTCTTCCTGGCCGGCGGCGTACCCGAGGTGATGCTGCACCTGCGCCGCGCCGGACTGCTGGAAACGGGCGCGCTCACGGCCAGCGGCGAAACGCTCGGCTGTATGCTCGACTGGTGGGAGAATTCCGCGCGCCGCGCCCGCCTGCGCCAGTTGCTGCACGACCGCGACGGCATCGATCCCGACGCTGTCATCATGGACCCGGATTCAGCGGCGCGCCATGGCCTGACTTCCACCGTCTGCTTCCCCCATGGCAACCTGGCGCCGGAAGGCTCGGTGATCAAGAGCACCGCCATCGATCCTGCCGTGCTGGATGCCGATGGCGTATACCGCAAGCGCGGCCCGGCCCGCGTCTTCACCTCCGAACCGGCCGCCATTGACGCCATCAAGAGCGGCGCCATCCAGGCCGGCGATGTGGTCGTCCTGATGGGCCGCGGTCCCAAGGGTGCCGGCATGGAGGAGACTTACCAGTTGACCGCCGCGCTCAAGTATCTGGATTTCGGCAAGCACGTGGCGGTGGTCACCGATGCGCGTTTCAGCGGCGTTTCCACCGGCGCTTGCATCGGCCACGTTTCGCCCGAGGCGCTGGCCGGCGGCCCGCTGGGAAAGGTGCGCCCGGGCGACACCATCGAAATCATCATCGACCGCAACCGCCTGGAGGGCCAGGTCAACCTGCTGGGTCCGGGCGGCGTGGAGGACGGTTCCCGCATGCTGGAGGAACGCTCGCCATGGCCGGAACTCGCGCCCGATCCCGCCTTGCCCGACGACACCCGCCTGTGGGCCGCCTTACAGGACGCGAGCGGGGGAACCTGGGCCGGCGCAGTCTACGATGTGGACAAGATTCTGCGCGTGCTCGAAGCCGGCCAGCGCGCGCTCGGGGAACGCTAACGCGCGCAGGAGTCTTCTATTGATTGACCAACAGCTTTCCAGTCATGCCGCTGTCCGGCAACTGGATGACCAGGCTTTCCGCCCGATGCATCATCGCCCAGACCGCTAACTCTGTCCGGTTACTCACATCGAGCTTCCGGAAGATCCGGTTCAAGTATTCCTTGACGGTTCCTTCCGAAAGATGCAGTTGATACGCGATTTCCTTGTTCGGCTTGGCTTGCCGTACCAGATCCACCACCTGTCTTTCGCGAAGACTGAGGTCGCGCCTGATCGGCCGGTGCACTCCTTCCGGCCTTCGACAAGCCTGGCAGACCCGCTCCGTGCCACCGCTACGGAAATCCATTCCACAACGAGGGCAGTTCTTTAAAGCCGGAATCTGCCGGTATTCCTGAGTTAGCATGTTGCTCTCCCGTCCCCAAACGTCGAGCCGCAGAAAAGAAGTCGTCCGCCCGTAGGAATATTATACAAGCATATGGAGTATTAACTATGCAAACTAATGGCCACTACTGCGCCGACTGAAAACAAAAGGCTTGCTTTCTTCGAGGCCGGCAAAAGCTGCGTTTTACACAGTCGAGATTACCGACAGAGTCATTTCGCACAGGCCTGCCGAGCCCCTGTCCGGGGACCACGCACGATTATTTGTTCGCGAGGAACCGGCGGCAAAGACCGCCGGCGTTACCAGGAAACGCCGTGCGGCAGCCGAAGCGCCGGTCTTTTTTCGGTAGCGCAGGCGGTCTTTGCCGCCCGTGTATCTTCTTCGCCTTTATTCCTAGCCGCTTAGTATCCGCCGCCCGCCGCCATCGTCTTCGGCGCCGCCGCAGATTCGGCCGGGATGGGATCCGAACCATCCTCGACACCCAGCTTCTTCATCTTGTAGAGCAACGCCTTGTAGTCGATTTTCAGCAGCGCCGCAGCTTGTTTCCGGTTCCAGCGAGTGGAATTGAGGGCCGCCACGATGGCGTCCGTTTCGGCTTGTTTCCTGGCCTGCGTCACCTGTTCCAGAATCGGCGAACCGTCGGCCCGTTCGACCGGCTGGGGGTGGGCTTCGGAAATTGGCATCGGCCGGATTGGCTTGCGGGTGGCCTTCGCATGGAGCTCGCTCGCGAGCGCGGCGGGATCGCCGAGAATCATGAACTTCCGGACGTAGTTCTCAAGTTCGCGCACGTTTCCGGGCCAGTGATAGGTCATCATGGCATGTTTCAGATCGAGCGGGATGGCCGGCACAGGCATCCCTCCCGCCGCGTGTTTCCTGATCAGGAACTCGGCCAGCGGCACGATATCTTCCTTGCGGTCGCGCAGCGGCGGAACCCGCAAGTTGATCACATTCAGGCGGTAGTAAAGGTCCTCGCGGAAAGTTCCTTCGACAATGGCCTTCTCGAGATCGCGGTGCGTCGCGGCCATGACGCGCACGTCCACCTTGATGGTCTCCTTGCCGCCGATGCGCTGAAACTCGTGGTCTTGCAGAACCTGCAACAGCTTGGCCTGGAGCCGCACGTCCATGTCGCCGATTTCATCCAGCAGAATCGTGCCGCCCTCGGCTATTTCGAACTTGCCGGCCTTCCTTTGGAAAGCGCCGGTGAAGGCGCCGCGCTCGTAGCCAAACAGTTCGCTCTCGACCAGCTCCGACGGCAGCGCCGCACAGTTAAGCTTTAGAAACGGCCGGTTGGCGCGCGGAGACTGCGCATGCAGTTCTCGTGCGAGCACCTCTTTTCCGCTGCCGGTTTCGCCCTGAATCAGGACCGGGACCTCCGACCAGCCTATCTGTCCTACCACAACCTGGAGCTCTTTCATCCGGGGATTCGTCCCCATTAAGACATCGGGGAAGAGCTTCGGATGGCGCGCGGGCGCGGCAGGAACCGTGCCTTTGGCCTCGATCGCCCGCTTGATCACCTCACGCAAGTCCTCATGCGCCACCGGCTTGGCAAGAAAATCCGTGGCTCCTCGCTTCATCGCGGTAACCACGTTCAGCGTGGACGACGCACCGGACAGCATGATAACCGGCAACTGCCGATCCAGGTTCCGGATTTCGCGCAAAGTGTCCAGACCGTCCCGATTCAGCATCACTATGTCGAGCAGCACGGCCGCTATTTCGCACTCGCCCGAGCGCAGGCAAACCAGCACCTCATCCCCGTCCCGAGCCGATTCCACGGAATACCCCATGCACTTCAGAGCAGTCTCGAGATAGCTCAAAACCTCTGGCTCATCTTCCCCCACCAGAATTGTGTACTTCTGGTCAGACAGCAGCATGAACGTTTATCCTCCGTAGTTTTTCGAATGTCACGTTTTCCCCCGCGTGCCGCACCGGTATGCAAGATCGGTCAAGCGGAAGAACAATTGAAAACCTGGGACCCAAATCGGTGTTTTCGGCCCAAACACACCCATCGTGTTGGGTGACGATCAGGCGGCAGATCGCCAGACCGAGGCCGCCGCCGGAGCGGTCGCGCCCGTCCGAGTACGATGCGTACTCCTCGAAGATCGCGTCCAGATGCTCGCTCGGTATCGGCGCGCCGGAATCCGTGATGTCAATCCGGTAGCTGTTCGGCTCCTGGCTGACGCTGCGGCGCCGCTCCACTCCAGGCAGCATGCCCGGTTGGCCGCAGCGGCGTTCCCAGAAGAACGGGTAACCGCGAATTTCGATCGCGCCCGCTTTTGGCGTGAACTTGCAGGCGTTGTCGAGAATATTGATCAGCACCTGCTCGATCTGCCCCGGCTCGAAGAGCAGACCCTCTTCGCCCGGTTCGAGTTCCGGCGTAATCGTAATCCGTCTCTCGTCGGCGAACGGCGCAATCTCGTGCAAAGCTTGATCCAGGCACTCCCGCAGGTCGCCGCGCTCGAAAGCGGGCCGCTTCTTCACGTGGCGCGCAATGCTCAACTGGAACATCGCCGAGGCCATCCGCGAGAGCCGCTGGGCGCTATGCCGCATGCGCCCCAGGACTTCCCGCTGGGCCCCGTTGATGGGCCCAAACGACTCGTCCAGCATCAGACCGCAGTAACCGCTCAAGGCCGTCAGCGGAGCCCGGAAGTCGTGTACCGCCCGAGCCAGAAAACTGGTGCGGTCCTGGTCATATTCCTGGAGCGTCAGATTCGTCTGCACCAGGCATTGGAGAATCTCGTCGCGATCTTCCCGCAAGTGGTCGTCGCCGCGTGACGAAACGGCAAAGCCGAGAAAGGCGGCCAGGGTCACCGGGGTAACCGGCTTGAGCAGGATGTGGGCCTCCGCCACCGCCACTTGCCGGCGGAATTCCGGCAGATCCTTCCGGCTGACCAGATACAGGTGCTTGGAAGAAGACCCGCCGCCATAATTGGGCAACGCGCCCTCGGCCTGGTAGTCCCAAATGCACAGGTCCGCATGGGAGATTGCGTCGTCTGCGCTGGCCGCGGAAAGCGTCCAGGGCTGCTGCAGAATCTCGTCGAGGATCTCCAGACAGACCCGGTACAGCTCCCGATCCTCCGAAACCAACAATATGTCCATAGAGCCCCCCCTCAAGGGCTCACCAGTAATGCGGCGGAGCCCCCCTCAGGGCCCCCCGGCAATCAAAGCAACACCCGTCTTCCAGTAGTGTGTCCGAGTCTTCAGAGCTCGTGTGCTCCGACAGTACTTATACTGGTGGTGACACGATCCACAACATATCACTCACGGGGTGATTTCTTGCGAAAGCCTAGGGAAAAAACCCGGCTTCGCGATATTGCTATCGCAAGATTTCGGGACATCTTCCCGTTTCTCACGATCCTAACTTCTGGGAACTCTATTATCATAACCTGAGATTAAACGAAGTCAACTGTTCGGTTAAGGTTACGGTTCCAGGTACCAGTAGAACCGGACGCCGCGAATGGTACTTTTTCTGTGACAAAGTTTTGGATTTTCGCCAACGTTCCCTAGGACAAACCCGTAGTCGACGGCGACCGCGCCATAGCGAGAGACGGGGCGGACGGCGAAATCTGAGACTTTCATCACCATGGGGTCTGTCATAAGAGAGATGTCTGTGCCCGGAATTTGGATTCGCTCCCATAAGCTTTCCAGTTCAGGTAAATCAACCGCATTGCGTTTGAATGCAACTCGCTGACAAGGCTTCATTTGAAAGCCAGGCGGCAGCGCTGCTCAATGGCACCGAACGTGCTTAACGCGCAGTGTCGAACTATGTCCGCCGACCACATCGATCAGCTTTCAGCACCTCCAACCCGGCTGGATCGCCGCCGGCGCTACCGGTCTCCCGTGCATTGGCCGGTTCGATTCCATCGGCGTGACGATTCAGATTTCTTTGCCACTGAGACCCAGGACCTAAGTAGTGATGGATTCTATTGTCGTACCAAAACTGCGTTCGCCCCGGGGGAACTCGTCGACTGTACTCTCCAGGTTCCGGCGCATCGTCCCCAGGCACCCGGAGGGGTGCTGCATGTCAAGTGCAGAGTTCGCATCGTACGGGTCGAACAACCCGACAGCCAAGGCTTCCATGGCATAGGCTGCCACATCGAAGACTACCATTTCCCGTCCGGCGATTTACCTACCAGCGCTCCACCCAGAAGCTGAGTACGGACAACCTGGCGCTCTCTTCCAACTTCGGCGACGGACTGATCCGTTCGGCAGCGCCAACGGTCTTGCCGCCGGTGTCTTGTGGGTCTTGTGTCTCGTACGCGCTTGACCGTCGGCCACTTTTCGGAACCCGCCGCCAGACTCGCTCCTGAACGCCTTGTCCTCCACTCTGACAAACACCGGCGGCAAGGACCGCCGGCGCTACGGCTATAATTGTTCGCGACCGTGGCAGAATGGATTTGACAGCGAAGGAGACGTATGGCGAAACGTAGGGTGGAAGGTTGGGTCGTGCTCACGCTGGCGGTGTGGCTGCTTCCGGCGCAGGTGCACGGCGCCGTTTTCGACGTCAAGAGTTATGGGGCAAAGGGCGACGCGAAGGCGCTCGATTCGCCCGCCATCAACCAGGCGATTGAAGCCGCAGTGGCGGCGGGCGGCGGGACGGTGCACTTCCCGGCCGGAACTTACGTGACCGGTTCGATTCGCCTGCGGAGCAATCTCACTCTGCAGTTCGAACCTGGTACGACGCTCGAAGCGTCGGCCGATCCGGCGGCTTACGACGCTCCCGAACCAAACCAGTGGGATAAGTTTCAGGACTTCGGCCACAGCCATTTTCATAACAGCCTCATCTGGGGCGAGGGGTTGGTGAACGTCTCGATTGAGGGCGGCGGCCTGATCAGCGGCAAGGCACTCGCGCGGGAACGCGGCGCGGCCGGCGACAAAGCCATCGCTCTCAAACTCTGCCGCAAGGTTACGCTGCGCGATTTTTCGATTCTTTCCGGCGGTCACTTCGGCATCCTGGCCACCGGCGTGGACAATCTGACGATCGACAATGTCACGATTGACACGAACCGCGACGGGATCGACGTGGACTCCTGCCGCAACGTGCGGATTTCCAATTCGAGTGTCAACACGCCGAACGACGACGCCATCGTGCTCAAGGGCACCCACGCGCTCGGCTTCGCGCGGCCGACCGAGAACGTGACCATCGTGAACTGCCTGGTTAGCGGTTACGACATCGGCTCGCTGCTGGACGGCACGTACAAACGCACGGTCAAGCAGGCTCCCGACCGCGACGGCCCCACCGGGCGGGTCAAGATCGGCACGGAATCGGAAGGCGATTTCCGGAACATCACCGTCGCCAACGTGGTTTTCGACCGCTCGCGCGGACTCTCCCTGGAATCGGTCGACGGGGCGCACCTGGAAGACATCGCGATTTCGAACATCACCATGCGGGAGGTTTCGAACGCCCCGATCTTCCTCCGGCTGGGCAGCCGGATGCGCGCTCCGGAAGGAACCGCGGTAGGGTCGGTGCGGCGGGTGAACATCAGCAACGTGGTGGTGTACGATGCCGATCCGCGGTACGGTTCGATCATCAGCGGCATTCCCGGCCACGACGTGGAAGACGTGAAGCTGAGCGATATCCGCATCCTCTACCGCGGCGGCCTGACGCTGGATCAGGTCGCGAAGCAGCCGGCGGACCTGGTGAACACGTTTTTCTTCAGAGGTTCCGGCGGCGTGCCACCGCGCGCACCGTACTCGACGCCGGAGCGGGAAAAAGAGTATCCCGAACCTTCGATGTTCGGGATGCTGCCCGCTTACGGCTTTTTTATCCGCCACGCTTCGGGAATCGAACTCAACAATGTCGAAGTCGGTTACATGAAGGAAGACCGCCGGCCGGCATTTGTGCTGGATACCGTGAAGGGGATCGACCTGGAACACGTCAAGGCGCAGAAGGCCGCAGGCGTTCCGACGATTGTGTTGCAGAACGTCGAGGATTTCTCGGTGTATCGTTCGACCCCGGTGCCGGACACGCACGTGGACAAGGCGGATCGCAAAGAGATGTAAAGAAAAACACCGGCGGCCAAGACCGCCGGCGCTACGGAAGAAATACGGGCGATACCGCCGCGGCCGTGCGTTTCCTTGTAGCGCCGGCGGTCTTGCCGCCGGTGTCTTGCGAACAAGCGATGGTGCGCGGAAACCCGGAACAGCCTGCGCCTAGACGGCGTACCAGCGGCGGGCTTTCGGCCTTGGTCCGAAGGTCCGCGAAAGCCGCTGCCGCGCGGGTGCCACAGACGGCATAACGATCACGGGAGCGGTCCCCCTCTGCTCGCGGGGAACGTCGTCCGACACCGTACGCCGGATCAGGCGGGTGGTCAAGGTGCGCTCGATGTGGGCCACTTCGGCGCGCTCGGATCGCGTGGCGAAGGTCGAAGCCGTTCCGCGCGCGCCGGCGCGGCCAGTGCGGCCGACGCGGTGAATGAAATCCTCGGGGACTTGCGGAAGATCGTAGTTCACTACGTGGGAAATCCCTTCCACGTGAATTCCGCGGGCGGCCACGTCGGTAGCGACCAGGACACGGTACTGTCCGTCCTGGAAACCGCGGAGTGCCTGATTGCGCTGGTTCTGGCTGCGGTCGCCATGGATGGCGGCGGACTTCACGCCTTCGCGCGCGAGCCGGCTCGACAGCCGGTCGGCGCCGCGCTTGGTGCGGGCAAAGACGAGAAAGGAACCGGCCTCCTCGCGTAGCATGGTCTGCAGCAGGCCCAACTTGCCATCCTGCTCCACTTCGTAGAGATGCAAGTCCACCTGCTCGACCGGCTTGATGGTGGAACCGACTTCGATGCGGACCGCGTTGCGGACCTGCGTCGAGACCAGGTGCTTGACGGAACTCTCGATGGTTGCCGAGAACAGCATCGTCTGGCGATCGGAAGGCAGCGCCGCCATGATTCGTTTGACGGTGGGGAGGAAGCCCATGTCGAGCATGCGGTCGGCCTCGTCCAGCACGAGTATGCGGACCTTGCCGAGATCGACGAGGTGCCGGCTGAGGAAATCGTAGAGCCTGCCCGGTGTGGCGAGCAGCACTTGCGATCCTTTGCGAATGGAATTCAGTTGGGTCCGCTCGCTGACGCCGCCGACTACCACCGTGGCCTGTATTCCAGTGCCGGCGGCCATTTGGGCGAACACCTCGTGAATCTGCATGGCGAGTTCACGGGTAGGAGTCAGGATCACGCTGCGGATGCCGGGCTGCGGTGGCAGCTTGCCGAGGAGGTGAATCAAAGGCAATACAAACGCCAGCGTCTTGCCGGTGCCTGTTTGCGCGGTGGCGACCAGGTCGGTGCCGGCCAGCGCAGGCTCGATGGCCTGGGCTTGCACGGGAGTCAGTTCGGTAAATCCATGCTTTGCGAGATTGGTCTTGAGCAGAGCAGAGAGGGGGAGTTCAGAGAAATTTTTCATGAGTCGTTAATCGTTTTGAGGAGGAAAACCGGCGAGCCGACTCACTAATCAGGGGAGAAGGGGTTGCGGATCAACTTCCAGAGCTTTCAGTGTACCACGTCCGTGACGCGGAATTCTCGGGATGACGGCGTGGGGGGTGTGCGACATCAATGTTGGCGGTTTTCGAGAGGGCTGGATTGTGCCGGCCTATCTAGAAGTATATAATACGTCTAGAAAGGAGGCTCATGCCTCACTCCCTTCCCAACTTGGAAACGCGCCGGGCCGAGTTGTTCGGCGCTCTGAGCGATCTCAAAGACATGCGCCCTGGTTCTGTCGTCGGAGCCGTGTTTCGCTGCGGAAAACCGAACTGCCATTGCGCGGAACCCGGCGACCCTGGCCACGGCCCCATCATGCGCCTCACCTACAAATCACAGGGAAAGACCGTCACCGAAGCGTTGCCGACTCCGGCGGCCGTGCGCAAAGCGGAACGGGAAATCGCCGAGTTCCGCAATTACCGGCGGCTCGGCCAGGAACTGGTGGAAGTCAGTGAGCGGATCTGCCGCTTACGGCCCGTGGAGGACACACTCACTCCGCAGGAAAACAAACGGCCGAAACCATTGAACAGGAGGTCAAACGGGAAGTAAGCCGCCTGCTCCAAAATGCGTACGCTCTGGCTGGCGCGCGCCATCCTGGACGCGGCGATACCGCCGCCGTAGCCGGAACCGATCACCACCACCGTATGGTGGTCTTGTATGTCTTCGATTGGAGATGACAGACGTAGCATTTTCCCCTCTTGTGCAAGTTATACTATGCCTGTTCCGAGCCAACGTCAGGCGGAGATTGAATCGGGTATCAGCGACTTACCGATGTTATAGGCGTCCGTAAATCGGTCCAGGCCGTTCGATCCCCCGTTGACCAGGCGGCGCGCGGTGGCTAAGTCGCCGCCGGCGAGGGCCGTAGCGATACTCTGTTCGCGGCTCTTGAGAAAACTGGCCAGCAGTTGCGCGGCGACGGTCGGATCGTTGGCCAGGTCGGGGTTTTCGATCAGTTGATTACCCAGCCCAATGGCGTTTCCATGGACCTGGTAGTTAGTCCGGCCGGTGAGCTGAATGAATCCGCGCCCCTTGAACAGTTCGCCATCCGGTGGCCCCAGGTTTCCCAGATCCTTCCTGGAATCGTATAAGTCGAACGGATGTCCGCCCGGCGAGGTGTTGAACTGAGATTGACCCTCGCTGATGGCCAGGAACACCTCGGTCTCCGCGCGGATCGTGCCCAGCGCCATGAGGATCATCGCCTGGTTCGCCAGTTGAGCCTGTACCAGGGCGTTCAGCACCAACGGCAGGTTCTCTTCGATGTTCTGGGCCGGCGTATCCGGGAACATCCCGCAGACCATCGCGACGGTGACCGCGGGAATCAAGGATGCAACCGGGGCCGGCGCCACAAGGCCCAACGCGGCTGCCGTTTGCGGACCCACCACGCCATCGGCGCCGAGCCCGGCGCTGCGCTGGAAGGCTTCCACTGCCGCCGCGGTTCCCGCGCCGAAGGAGCCGTCGGATGCCCCCGGATCGAAGCCGCGGGCGCGCAACTTGTTCTGCAGATCGGCCACTTCGGGGCCGCTGCTTCCCTGTTCTAGAACCGCCATCTAGCTTCCTCCTCGTTGTATGATGAGATTTCTCCAAAGTGCCGGCGCCGAAGTCCAATGCGAACAAAAGACTAGCTGAATTGCCTCGCTGCCGTCAATTAGGGCTGGGACTAATTTGTACGATTTCGTCCATTCCCGCTCAGTGCTTCTTCTCAGTTCGCTCCCGCTCATGCCCTCACCGCGCCGTCGAGACTGGAACGTGACAGCGTGACTCCGGACCGCTGGCTTTCTTTCCACTTCCTGACGTCGGATCTGATCGGGGTTTCGACGGCCTTTGCGCTGTTCTCGCTGCTGGCTTTCTTCCCCGGTTACGCGATCGGATGGCTAACGAATATATTCCGCTTCCGCACCAGGCTGCTGCCCTTCCGCCTCGCCGCGAGCGTGCCGGTTTCGCTTGCCGTCGGTCCAGTCCTTGGCTACACCGTCGGCCGATGGTTCGGTTGGAATGCGGTTTGGTTCGTCTATGGCGCCCTGTGCATCGCCGCCGTGTCATCGGGCGCCTTGCGGCGTAAGGCCAAGCCCCTCGCCGGCTTCGACTTCCGCTCGCTGTGGCCGTTCGCCGCCCTCATCGCGCTGTGGATGGCGATTGCTTTTCTCTCGCTGGCCGACCTTCCCCTCGGCCGCCGCCTCTACTTCTCGATCATCGATTTCGATTACTCCGTCCGCATCGCCTTCACTCACTCGATTGGCGCCTTCGGCCTTCCCGCGCGCAATCCGTTCTTCTTCCCCGGCCACGCCGCCGGTCTTCGCTACCACTATTTCTGGATGATTCCCTGCGCGCTGGTTTACCGCCTGGGGGCGCCGCTGGTGGACGCGCGCGAGGCGTTTATCGCCGGCACTCTGTGGCTCGGCATCGGACTGATCTCGCTCATACCGCTCTACCTGCGGCTGTTCGCTTCCGCCGCTCCCGGCTTACTGCGGCGCAGCCGCATCGGCATCGCCTTGCTCGCCGTCACCGGCCTCGATATCGTGCCCGCGCTCCTCATGGTGTGGCTTCTCCGCGCCGGTCTCGTCTCCGGCATGTCCCCATCCGTCGAGTGGTGGAACGAACAGGTCGACGGCTGGCTTTACACCATGCTCTGGGAGCCGCATTATACCTGCGCGCTGATCGCCTGTCTCACCGGCTTCCTGATCGTGTGGAGTCTCCCGCCTCAATCGTCGCGCCTGCAACGCATCGTCTCCGGCCTCATCGCCGGAATGGCTTTTTCGACCGCCGCCGGTTGCGGCATCTATGTCGCCATGGTGTTCGCCGTTTTCCTGGGACTCTGGTTCGCAGTGACTCTAGTTCGCAAATGGTGGCCGCAAGCCGGAACCCTCGCCGTCGCTGGCGTCGCTGCCATAGCTCTCGCTCGTCCCTTTCTCGCCAGCCTGAGAGATTCCTCTGCTCAGGGCCTTCAGGGCTCCGCTCCGCACCTGCTCCAATTCACCATCCGCCCGTTCGTGCCCGGTGAGATGGCTCTCCGCTTCTTCCTGCTGAATCGGCCCTGGCAGCGTTATGCCGCCGATCTCCTGTTACTGCCGCTCAATTACTTCGTCGAGTTAGGCGTCTTCTTCGTAGTGGGCCGGATAGTTCTAACTCGCTTTCGAGAGCGCAAACGTCCCGCCACGCCCGCCGAGTTAGCTGCGTTTCTCATGGCGGCCACCAGTATCCTGATCTGTACCTTCGTCAAGTCCAGCGTCATCGCTAATAACGATCTTGGCTGGCGCGGTTTTCTGCCCGCTCAATTCATCCTGCTGTTGTGCGCCGCAGACGTGTTGTCGGAACGCGCCGCGCGCACGGCCTTGCTCCGCTTGCTCCTCGTCCTGGGTCTGGCGGGAGTCGTCTACGATCTGGCGATCCTGCGATTCTACCCCGTGCTATCCGACCTCGGCAAGGTTCCCAAGATCGGCTGGCTTGCCAACGACCAGCTTCTCGGGTTGCGCACCGCGGCCAATCGCGAAGCCTATCAATGGCTCCGCGCGCGAACCGCCGAGACCGCCGTGATCCAGCAGAACCCCGAGCCCGTCTACCAGGACACTTTTTTCGGCGCTTACGGCCACCGTCAAACCGTCGCCGTCGGCGGCGATTGCAGCTCCGGATTTGGCGGCGATCCACGGGAATGCGTCCCGTTGATGCCGGTCCTTTCCGGCTTGTTCGCCGGCGGCGAAGCGCAGGCGCTCGAGTCCGCCTGCCGGACCCTGCCGATTGACTTCGTTGTCGCCAAGGATACCGATCCGGCCTGGCGTGACCGCGCTAGTTGGGTCTGGACCGCTCCTCCCATTTTCCACAACGATTTCGTCCGCCTGTTCGCCTGCCATCCGCATTAGACACCCGAACCGCAGGTTCGTGGTGGGGCATGCTTGAAGCTTGCCCGTCGTAGCGTTCATCTTGCGTTCACTCGTTGACGTGCACCACCTGCGCCGGTGCGAAGCCGTTGAACCAGGTAGCCGACGCGTTGCTGTACGCCCCGATGTCTTCCGAGTAAACCAGGTCCTCGATCTCCAGCTTCGGCAGTTCCTCGGACTGCGTAATGATGTCCATCCCGTCGCATGTCTGGCCGAACACCGTCGACAGCTCCTTCTCGCCGGTCTTGAACGCCTTCAGCCGGTACTGGCAGTGGTCGAACACGATCCCGGAATAGGTGTGGTACACGCTGTCGTCGATGTAGTAACACGTCTTACCGTCGCGAAACGTTTTGCCGATGATCCGTGCGATTGCCGTGGCGGCCGTTGCCACCAGGTACCGCCCCGGCTCCGCCAGAATCTCCATGTCCTTCGAGAACAGCCGGTCGATCTCTGCGTTGATCTTCCGCGCCAGTGGCCGCAATGGCTTCACGTGAGCGTCATAGGGAACCGGAAATCCGCCGCCGATATCCAGAATCTTGATCTCGTGGCCGCGGCCCAGCGCCTCATTCCGTACCGCTGCCGCGATGTTCAGCGCCTGCACGAAGTTGTCGAAGTTGGTGCACTGGCTCCCCACGTGAAAGCTCAGCCCCTCCACCACCAGGCCGGCGCGGAAGGCTTCCACAATCAGGTCGGCGGCTTCCCCGGAATCGCAGCCGAACTTCGACGACAGTTCCACCATCGACCCTGTATTCGGCACCCTCAGCCGCAGCACCAGCCCGGCGTGTGGAGCGTATCGTTTGATCTTGCGCAGCTCCTCCAGGTTGTCGTAGGTCAGCAGAGGCTTGTACTCGTCCAGCGCCTGCAATGTTTCCTTCGGCTTGATCGGATTGGCGTAAATGATTTTGTCCCAGATGAAGTCCTGCCGTTCCTTCGCCGGCAGGCGCTCGATGTTCTTGTGCACCAGCAGGAACTCGGGCAGCGACGCCACGTCGAAACTGGCGCCGGCCTTGTACAGCGTCCGCACGATCTCCGGTGCCGGGTTGGCCTTCACTGCGTAGTACGCCTGCACCCGCGGCAGGTGCCGCCGGAAGTTCGCGTAGTTGCGCCGGATAACCTCGTGGTCGATCACCACCACCGGCGTCCCGTGCCGGCGCGCCACCGCGAGCAGCTCCTTCTTGGTCATGACTCAGTCGAGCACCGGGTCCGATCCGTCGACCATCTTTACCTTATTGTGAGCGAAGTATTCCCGCGTCAGCGCCTTCATCATCTCGCCGCGCCGATCGTAAAGGCGGCGCGACTTGCGCGGTTTGTGGCGCGAGAGCGCGTAGTGCGTCAGCAGCGGCATGGCAATCGTCGTGTCGGTGTAGCACACCACCGCGTCCGGCAGGCGGTCGGGGTCCACTTTTCCCCAGCTCACGGCTTCGCTCGGCGTGGCGCCGCTCAGGCCGCCGGTATCCGGGCGCGCGTCCGTCACCTGTAGGAAAAAGTCCTGGCCGAATTCCTTGATCCGCAGCACTTCCTGGATCTGCGGTTCGGTCTGCAGCGTGAAGTTCTTGGGACTGCCACCGCCCCACAGCACTACCGCGCTCCGTCCGCCGCTCCGCTTGGCCGCCAGCACGAAGGCGGTGGTCTCATTCACGTCGATGGACGGGTTCAGCCGCAGCTTGTTGCCGCGCAGTTCCACCCCGGCCACGTTCATGCCGATGGTGGAATCGCCCGGCGACGACGTGTAGCACGGTATGCCTGCGCGATAAGCCGCGGCCAGCACCGAGACATCCTTCAGCCCCGCCTTGCGTTCCCATTCGGCGGCGTACTTCCCCAGCAGGTAATGCAGTTCGGCGGTGCCCATCTCTTTCTGGAATTCCGGCTGCACCAGGATCTCGCGCAGAATCTCGTCGGTGGCCATCAGGCAGTCGCTGTAGCCCAGCAGCACGTCGTAGACGCGCACGATATCGTTGTCGCGCAGTTCCGTATCGTTCATGCGGAAATCGCCCATCCGCACCGGATAGTTCAACGCGAAGTGCAGGTCATGGTAAAGATTGGCGCCGGTGGCGACGATCCAATCCACGAAGCCCGCCTTAATCAGCGGAACGATCGACGAGCAGCCCAAACCGGCTGGCGTCAGTGCGCCCGAAAGACTCATGCCGATGGTCACGTCCGGCTCCAGCATCTTCTCCGTGAAGAGCTGGCAGGCTTCCCGGAGACGGGCGCCATTGTACGCCAGGAAGGCGCCGTCGATAACATCGGCGAGTTTCTCCCGGCCGGTCAGGTTCTTCGGCTGAATGCGCTTGCCCGAGAGAAACTCTTCCCGATTGGGGCAAGCTTTCTTCTTCAGCCATTCCGGCATTTCGGACAGGTCTTTTCTATAACGATCGTGTGACGGATGAGAGATGTGTTTCTTGGCCATGATTTAGGTTCCCCACGATTCTACCAGCCTTGCGCCCTTCCCAACGCGGTTTCGCCCCGCCGATTTCCGTCCGGCTTGTTCGCAAAGAACCGGCGGCAAGGACCGCCGGCGTCTTTTTGCATCTCTATTCCGTACCGGCATCCCCCTTTCCCCGCCTTTCCGTATCCTTTTTCGCCGTGGTAGCATCTGAATAACGCGGGCATCAGAGGGAAGGGTATGCGTCGAGGTGTCAACCGGGTTTTCGCCGTCTTCGTGGCCGGAGTTCTGGCCGCGTCGATTTCGATATTGCCGGCGTCCCCGCAGCCCACGGATCGGGCGCCTGGCCCAGCCACCTTCGAACAGGCCGTCTCTCCCGTTCTGAAAAACACCTGCTCCCTTTGTCACAACGGCCAATTGGCGTCGGGCGGCTTTGACGCCGCTGCGTTTCTCGATCCCGCATCGCTGGCCGCCAAACGGGAAGGCTGGGAGCGGATTCTTCAAAAGCTCCGCGCTGGGGAGATGCCGCCCAAGGGCATACCGCGCTCGCAGGCGGCCATCGACACCCTGGTCGAATACGTCCAGAGCGAATTCGCCAAGGCGGACCGCAACACGCCGCTTGATCCGGGCCGGGTCACCGTCCACCGTCTGAATCGGAACGAGTACGCCAACACCATTCGCGACCTGCTGGGCGTCGAGTTCCGCGCGCAAAAAGACTTCCCCACCGACGATTCCGGCGAGGGCTTCGACAACCTCGGCGACATCCTGACCATCTCGCCCGTGCTGATGGAAAAGTACCTGGCGGCGGCCGAACGGATCGCCTCGCGCGCCGTGGCGGCCGATCCGCTGCCCAAGCCCTTCTCGGTCGAATATTCCAGTAAGGATAAGCGCATCCGCCGCGTGGATTCGAGCTCCATCGAAGCCAGCCACCGGATCGATTTCGATGGCGAGTACGTGGTCCGCTTCGCCCTGCCCGGTGAACGCCCGGCCGACGCCAAGCCGGTCATGCTCGGCTTCTGGATGGACGGCAAGCTGGTCGGTAGCAAAATGGTCGAAACCAAACCCTCCGGCCTGGTCTTTTTCGATCCCTACTCGGAAGAGGAACTGCGGCTGCCGCTGCCCGAAGGCGACCACGTTTTCCGCGCGGGCTTCATCGACGACGAATTTGTGAAGGCTCTGACGCCGCGCGACCTCTACAACAAGAAGCACAACAAGTATGTCGACGGCGTCGTGTTCGTCGGCCCCTTCAAACCGAAGGACCCACCCGCCAGCCGCGCCCGCATCCTGATCTGCGACCCCGATTCCGGCCCGGCCTGCGTCGAGAAGATCGTCGGCGCCCTGGCTCGCCACGCCTATCGCCGCCCGGTGTCCAAGGCCGAGGTGGCCTCACTCGAGAAGTTCGTCGCCATCGCCAAAGCTCACGGCCAGTCGGCCGAACAAGGGATTCAACTGGCGCTCCAGGCTATGCTGGTCTCGCCCAACTTTCTGTTCCGAATCGAACACGATCCCAACCCCACTGACCCCGCCGCGGTTCACCGCATCTCCGACGTGGAACTGGCCTCGCGGCTGACCTACTTCCTATGGAGTTCCATGCCGGACGACCAGTTGCTTGACTTGGCCGAAGCCGGCCAGCTCCACCTCCCCGGTACGCTCGATGCGCAGGTGAAGCGCATGCTGGCCGACTCGCGCTCGTCCGCGCTCGCCGACAACTTCGCCGCCCAGTGGCTGGAAACCCGCAACCTCGACGTGGTGACACCCGATCCCCGGAAGTTCCCCGAATGGGATCCCGAGTTGCGCGACGACATGCGCACCGAGACCAGCCTGTTCTTCGATTACATCCTGCGCGAGAACCGGCCAATGGCGGATTTTCTGGACTCCCGTTACACCTTTCTCAACCAACGCCTGGCCCGCCATTACGGAATTGAAGGCGTGCAGGGTCCCGCGTTTCGCAGGGTCGACCTGGCCACTGGCGAGCGCGGAGGCGTGCTGGGCCAGGCGGGCGTGCTCACCGTCTCCAGCTACGCCACGCGCACCTCGGTCGTGATTCGCGGCAAGTACATTTTGCAGGAGATTCTTGGGACGCCGCCCGCCCCGCCCCCGCCCGACGTTCCGCCGCTCGACGAGGCCGCCGTCGGAACCTCGCTTTCCCTCCGCCAGCAAATGGAGAAGCACCGCTCCAACGCGGTGTGCGCGTCGTGCCATTCCAAAATGGACCCGCTTGGCTTTGGCCTGGAGAACTACGACGCGGTCGGCAAATGGCGCACCCTCGACGGCAAATTTCCCGTCGATTCGAGCGGCACGCTGCCCAACGGCCAGACGTTTTCGACACCCGCCGAAATGCGCGCGGCGCTGGTCTCGCTGCTTCCGCAGTTCGCGCGCACGGTGGTCGAGAAGCTCATGATCTACGCGCTGGGGCGGGGCATCGCGCCTTACGACCGGCGCGCCATCGATCGAATCGCCGGCCGGCTGGCGGACCAGGGATATCCGTTCCAAACCGCGATCTACGAAATCGTCCGCAGCGCGCCCTTCCAACTGCGGCGCGGCGAATTCACGACACAGGCACCGGCGAACACCCAGGAGGCCCTGAAATGACGATCACCCGGAAAGCGCTTCATCGAAGGTCCTTTTTGCGCGGCATGGGCGCCGCGGTTGGGCTTCCTTTCCTGGATGCCATGGTCCCGGCGATGGCCTTCGGCAATGCGTGGGCCGCCAAGCCGCCGCTGCGCATGGCATTCGCCTACGTGCCCAACGGCATCGTCATGGAGCAGTGGAATCCCGGTTACGAGGGCTGCCTGGCCGAGTTGCCGCGCATCCTCAAGACCATGGAGCCGCATCGCGACGACATCCTCATGCTGGGCAACCTCACCCACAACACCGGGCGCGCGTTGCTCGATGGCGCCGGAGATCATGGCCGCTGCTCCGGCTCCTACCTTACCGGCATCCAGGTCAAGAAGACTACCGTGGATATCCGGGCCGGCGTTTCCTGCGACCAGATTGTGGCGACACACCTGGCCGACCGAACGCGTTTTCCCTCGCTCGAGGTCGGCATGGAGGACGCGCGCCAGGCCGGCGACTGCGATTCCGGCTACTCCTGCGCCTATACCAATAACCTGGCCTGGAAAACCGAAACCCAGCCGCTGCCGCCCATTCTCAATCCCCGCGCGCTGTTTGAGCGCCTCTTTGGCAATGGCGTGATACTCAGTCCCGAGACTCGCGCGCGGCAGGCGGACTATCGCCGCAGCATCCTCGATTTCGTAAACGAGGATACCCGCAAGCTCGAAGCCAGCCTCGGCCCCACCGACCGCCGCAAGCTGGATGAGTATCTCTCCTCCATCCGCGAAGTCGAGCGGCAGATCGAGCGTGCCGAGAAGACCAACGCGCAGATCGATCCGCACATGGAAAAGCCCTACGGCGTGCCCGCCGATTTCGCCGAGCATTTCCGGTTGATGAGCGACATGATCACCATCGCGTTCCAGGCGGACCTGACCCGCGTGGTCACTTTCCTGATGACGCGCGAAGGCACCTCGCGGCCCTATCGCGAGCTGGGCATTTCCGACGGCCACCATCCCTGCACCCACCATCAGGGCAAGCCGGAACTCATCGAGAAGGTCACTCGCATCAATACCTATCACGCCACCCAGATGGCGGGCTGGGTCGCCAGGTTGAAGTCGATCCAGGAGGGCGACCGCCGGCTGCTCGATAACATGATGCTGGTCTACGGCGCCGGTCTTTCCGACGGCAACCGGCACCTGCATGAGGATCTGCCGACGATGGTGATCGGCAACGCCGGCGGCACCATCAAGACCGGCCGGCGAGTCGTATACCGTAAAGAAACGCCGATGTGCAATTTGCATCTGTCGATGATGGAGCGAATGGGCGTCCACATGGAGCACTTCGGCGATTCGACCGGACAACTCAGCTTCGCGGATCTCGCCTAGCCGCTATGCAGCTTCACGGAGAAGCCAAGCGGGTGCTCGGGATCGTGTTCGATTCCGACTTGGGCAATGGAGTGGATGCGGCGCTGGCGCTCGCGCTGCTCTATCGTCTGCAAGGCAAGGGCGAGGCGCGATTGATTTCGAGCAGCACCACCTGGTCCAATCTGAGTTCGGCGGCCTTCGCCGATGTGCTGGCGCGATTCTATGCCGGTCCGCCGCCCACCGGCGCGTCCGCCCATTTCCAGCGGCCGCTGCCTCCCATCGGCATGGCCGGCGACGGCAACGTGGATGGCGACACCGCGGTTCTCAAGGCGGTGATCGAGAAGAAGACGGCTGACGGGATGCCCGTCTATCCGTGCGGGATCCATAAACTGAACGACACCGCCGAACCGGCCGCGCTGATCCGCAATTCGCTCACCGCACAGTTCGATGCGAACTGCGTGGTGGTGCTGGCCGGGCCCGCCACCAACCTCGTGCAGGTGATGGACTTGCCGGGCGTCCCTGGCTTGATCAAGCGAAAGGTGAAGCTGTTGGTAATGGCGGCGGGCGCTTACCCGGATGGCCCCGTCGACTTCCGCGTGAAGGCCGGCGTGGCCGCGGCCAAACGGCTGCTGGCCGAGTGGCCCACTCCGATTGTGGCCGTCGGCACCGAAGTGGGCGATGCCTTGCCGTTTCCCGGATCCACCATCGAGAACGGTTTCGACTGGGCGCCCGACCATCCCATCGTCGACGCCTATCGCGCGTTTCAGCCCATGCCGTACGACGCCGCGGCCCCGTCCATGGCGGCCGTGCTCTACGCGGTCCGTCCCGATGGCTACTTCAAGCTCTCTCCGCCAGGCACCATCGCCGTGCTGGATGATGGACGCACGCGATTCACTCCCGCCGCCGACGGCCGGCACCGGTACCTGGTGATCGATCCCGCGCAAAAAGAAAAAGTCATTCGGACCTACACCGACCTGGTCAGTGGCTAGGCTGGACAGGCCACCAAAGGCGATGGCCTGTCCTACCTCAGCTTGCGATCGAGAAAACTCGCGGCGGCCTGGTAGGCTGCCAGCCACGTACGGTAGAGCAGGAAATCGTGCACCTCGTCGGGGAAGATCAACTCTTCCACTTCCACGTGCTGGCGGCGCAGGGCGTCGGCCAATTTCACCGTCTGGTTGAACTGCACGTTGCGGTCGTCATCGCCTTGAATGAGGAGCACGGGCGAACGCCAGGTGGTGAGGAACGCCATCGGCGACGATTCGAACGCCAGTTGGTAGTCGGGCGCGGCCGGCGGAATGTCGAGCTCGGTGGCCCAATCGTGAACGCCGTGCAGATCCACGCCGGCGCGGAACAGATCGGAGGCGCGCGCCAGCGCCATGGCGGTGAGGTATCCGCCGTAGGAGCCGCCCCAGGCGCCGATCCGATCCGGATCGACATCGGAACGCGAACGCAAATACACACCGGCGCCCTGCACGTCGTTATACTCGCTGCCGCCGGATGGGCCATAGCGCAGCGCCTCGCGAAAATCCAGGCCGTAACCGATACCGCTGCGGTAATTCACACTCAGCACCACGAAGCCGCTATTGGCGAGGTATTGGTTCAGCGCGTAGGTGTTGGCGTAGTAATACATGTAATGCCAGCCGAGCAGCATCTGGCGCTGCGAGCCGCCGTGAAAGAAGACCACCGCGGGCGCGCGGCTGCCGGGTTTCCGGTTGGGCGGGAGAAAAAGCTGTCCGTGGATGGCGAGGCCGTCGGCGCTCGAGAAAATCACCCGTTGCGGCGTCACCATCTGGCCAAGAGGAAAATCGGCGGGGATGGATTCGGGATCGAGGTCGCGGACCTCGGCGCCGATGCGGATGGCGGCGTGGGCGGGGTGCCGGGCATCGGAGCGAAGAAACGCCAGCGCGCCATCGGCGGCCGGTGTGGGCGCCCACTCGATGCCGTCTCCCTGGGTGATGGCTTCCGGCGTGCCGCCCGAAGCCGCGACCTTCCAGAGGTGCCGGCGGTCGATATCGCCCTGATTGGAATTGAAAAGGACTTCGCGGCCGTTGGGCCCCAGGGCAACCTCCTCCACTTCAAACGCGCCGGGCGTGAGCAACAGCGGATCGCCGCCGGCGGCGGGAATCGAGTAAAGGTGCGTCCAGCCATCGGCCTCCCAGGGAAACACCAGGCGGGAGCCGGCCCACAGGATCTGGCCGGCGGCGGTGATTGCGCGGAAAACGCTCCCCGGGCCCTGGCGGGCGCGGAAGATTTCGCGGCCCTGGCCGGTTTCGGCGGAGGCGACGCGGATGGACCAGGGTTCGCCGGCGCGGCGGGGTTCGCGCGGGGCGCGCACGCCGCTGGTTGGAATGCGAATGAAGGCCACGCTGCGGCTGTCGGGCGACCAGGCAGGCTGGATGTCGCGATCGGTGCTGGGGTCGAGGTAGCGCAGGGTGGCCGAGGCCGTATCGTAAACGCCGATGAAGCCGTGGTCGCCGCGGTCGCTCTCAAACGCGATGTGCGTTCCATCGGGCGACCAGACCGGGCCGGCGCACTGGCCGCGGGTCTTGAGGGGCGCGTTCGGGGTACTGCCATCGGCCGGCGCTAACCAGAGCTGGCCCTTATGAACCCAGGCGATGCGGCCGCCACTCGGCGCCACGGCGGGCGAATCGCCTTCGCCGATTTTGCGCGGCGCGCCGCCCGAGAGGCTCACCAGCCAGACGTCCTGTTCGGTGCCCTTGGGATCGAGCGCGGGATTCGGATACTCGCCGGAGCGGTTGGCCCGATCGAGGCAGGCGTAGACAATCGCGTTGCCGTCCGGCGTCCAGACCAGGCCGTCCAACTCATAGCCGTCATCCTGGGTATAGGCGGTGATCTGGCGCGCCTGGTAGCGCGGCGCTTCGGCCACCCAGATGTTGCGCACGCCGCGCGCGTTTTCCACCCAGGCGAGTTTGCCCCCGGCAGGGGAAGCCACGAGCTGGCTGGGAAAGGCGGCGCTCAGTACGCGGTCGAGAGTGAATGGGGGCTGGGCGGCGGCGCAACCAGCCAGCAGCAGGGCGGCGAGGATTCGCATGTAGTTCATATTACCCGCTGCAACCGTGCGGCCGGGGCCGGCGGTAGAAAGAAATGGCAAGCTAAAGCATCCGCCACCAGTCTCTGGCTCGAAAGGGCCATCGGGTTTTGAGGTAACCTCGCCAGGGTGTCCAGTCGCCATTTCAAGCAACGAAAACTTGCCCGATGGTATCTTTGTGTTTCAGGCCCCCTTGCACCACATTGGCGAATGGCGGGCCGGGCACGCCCGGCCCCTACGGCGGGCGCAGCGATCGGGCCGGCGGATTTTGTGAAACGGTGTACTCGATTATGATGACGAAGCGTGCCTCCCATTGGGCCGCCAAGAGAATGAGCGTTCGATGAGCGAAACCACTTCCTCGGCGCCGGCGATTGGCGCTCCTCCGCGGCAACCGGAAGACCCTCCGCAAAGGCGTCGATCCGGCAAGGGCTGGATTTGGCTGCTGGTGCTGCTGGCAGCGGCTGCGGTAGTGGCTTATTATTACTGGCCCAGATCGGGCGCTGGCGGCAACCCCGGCACAGGCAATGCGCCTCCCGCAGCCGGTTCCGGGGGACGGGGCGGCCGCGGCGCCGGCATCACGCCGGTGGTCGCCGTGCGCGCCAAGAAGGGCGATATTTCGGTTTACCTGGAAGCGCTCGGAAATGTCACTTCCCTCAGCACGGTCACCATCAAGAGCCGGGTGGACGGCCAGTTGATGGAGGTGAAGTACAAGGAAGGCGATATCGTGCATCAGGGCGCACCGCTGGTGGAGATCGATACCCGCCCCTACCAGGCTGCGCTGGAACAGGCCGAGGGTGCGCTGTTGCGCGACCAGGCGCTGCTGGCTAACGCCAATGTGGACCTGAGCCGTTACGAAGGCCTGCTGAAGCTGAACGCTATTCCCGAGCAACAATATGCCACCCAGAAAGCGCTGGTGGCGCAGGAAGAAGGGGTGGTCCGGAATGACCAGGGCCAGATCGATGCGGCCAAAGTCAACCTGGCTTACTGCCATATCGCATCGCCCATCACGGGGCGCGTGGGCTTGCGCCTAGTGGATCCCGGCAACATCGTGCATGCCTCGGACGCCGCGGGCCTGGTGGTCATCACCCAGGTGCAGCCGATCAGCGTGGTCTTCACCATCTCGGAAGACAAGCTGCAATCGGTGCTGCCCCGCTACCGCGCCGGCCAGCAGTTGTTGGTGGAGGCCTGGGACCGCGACGCCGGAACGTTCAGCGACCTGCGCAAGAGGTTCGCCACCGGCATGTTGGCTACCTTGGATAACGAGATCGATCAGACCACCGGCACGCTCCGTTTGCGGGCGATCTATCCGAACACGAACGACAATCTGTTCCCCAACCAGTTCGTCAATGTGCGGCTGCTGGTGGAAACCAAGCACGGCGTGGTGCTGGTTCCCAGCGGTGGGGTGCAAATCACGACCGACAACAAGTACGTATACCTGGTGAGGCCGGATTCGACGGTGACCGTGCGCAACATCACGGCCGGTACCACCGAAGGCGATCAAACGGAAGTGGTGTCGGGCCTGAACCCCGGCGATGTAGTGGTGATGCAAGGCGTCGACAAGCTGAACGAAGGCAGCAAGGTGGTCGCCACCATCGCCGGAGAGCAACCGGCGGGCGGGCGCGGCGGTCAAGGCGGCCAGGGTGGCCGTCGCGGGCGCGGCGGCACGGGAAAGGCCGGCAGAGGGAACGCACAGTGAGCCCGTCCCGGACATTTATTCTTCGTCCGGTCGCAACCTCGCTGCTGATGGTGGGCATCCTGCTGGCGGGCGCGGTCGCCTACAAACAGTTGCCGGTATCGGCGCTTCCCGAGGTGGATTACCCCACCATTCAGGTGGCGACATTCTACCCCGGGGCCAGCCCGGACGTGATGGCCTCGTCGGTCACCGCGCCGCTCGAACGCCAGTTCGGCCAGGTGCCCGGCTTGCAGCAGATGACGTCGACCAGTTCCGACGGCAGCTCGGTCATCACCCTGCAATTCAACCTCAACCTGAATATCGACGTGGCCGAGCAGGAGGTGCAGCAATCCATCAACGCTTCCGGCACTTTCTTGCCCGCCGACCTTCCGGCGCCCCCGATCTACAGCAAGACCAACCCCGCCGACGCGCCTATCCTGACCCTGGCGCTGACTTCCAAGACCCTGCCGCTGACCAAGGTGGAGGACCTGGCGGACACGCGCCTCGCACCCAAGATTTCGCAACTGGCCGGGGTGGGCCTGGTGAGCATCAGCGGCGGCGAGAAGCCGGCCGTGCGCATCCAGGCCAATCCGACCCAGATGGCATCCTACGGGATGAACCTGGAGGATCTGCGCAGCGCGATCCTGGCCGCCAACGTCAACCTGGCCAAGGGGAATTTCGACGGGCCGCATCAGTCTTTCCAGATCGGCGCCAACGACCAGTTGCTTTCGAGCGCCGACTATAGACCGCTCATCATCGCCTACCGCAAC
>JBEKKO010000043.1:0-38209 GCA_050010695.1 Bryobacteraceae bacterium | reverse complement strand
CCAGCGTGTACAGGAAGAACTTGATGGCGGCGTAGAGCTTGCGCGGGCCGCCCCAGATGCCGATGATGAAGTACATCGGCACCAGCACCAGCTCCCAGAAAACGTAGAACAGGAAGAAGTCGAGCGAAATGAAAACGCCGATCATGCCAGTCTGCAACAGCAGAAACATGGCGTAGTAGCCCTTGACGCGGTCCTCGACGGCGGACCAGGAACACAGCGTGGCGATGAAGCCCATCAAGGTGGTGAGCATCACCAGCAGCAGGCTGATGCCGTCCATCCCGAGGTGATAATGTGCGCCCAGGGATGGAATCCAGTCGAAGCGCTCCTCGAACTGGAAACCGGCCAGGTTCTTATCGAAGTGAAATACCAGCGGCAGGGAAACCAGGAAGCCGGCCAGGCTGGTCAGATTGGCCCAAACGCGGATGAGGCCGCGGTTGGAAGCGGGCAGGAAGAGCAACACCGCGAGGCCGGCCAGCGGGGTGAGGAGGACGATACTTAGTAAGTGCTGGTCCATAGGTTACCTTGCGACGTAATACCCCAGAAACGCCAGCACCCCGACCACCACGAACAGCGCGTACGTCTGCACCCGGCCGCTCTCGATCAGGCAAGCCGGGTAGGAGAGCAGCTTGACGGTAAACGAGGTGAGCCGCACCGCGCCATCGACGATCCAGGTGTCCCACCACATGGAGAGCGTGGCGCTCGCGCGCGTCAGCCAGCCCGCGCCATTGACGCCGCCATCCACAATCGTGCGGTCGAACTCCGCCATGGCGCTGCCGCCGCCCTTGCCCAGGCCGTTGACGAACAGAAAATCGTATAGCTCATCCACGTACCATTTGTTGTAGAGCACGGTATAGAGCGGCCGGACGCGCACCAGGATCCGATCCGGAATGTCCGCGCGCTTGGAATAGAGATAATAGGCCAGTGAAATTCCGCCGGCGGCCACGGCCACGGAAAGAATCTGCAGCGACCATTCGGTGGATGCGGGATGCTCGCTCTTGCGTCCGGCGAGCGCAAACATCGGCGCCAGCCAGCGCGGAAACACGCGGAAGCCCTCCCCGAAGATCGACCACAGCTTGGGCACGCCCAGCCAGCCCGCCAGCACGCTGCCCGCGGCCAGCGCGATCAGCGGCCAGGTCATCACGGCCGGCGACTCGTGTACGTGCGCGGCAACTTTCGGCTTCACGTGCGACTGGCCGTAGAACGTCATGTTCATCAGCCGCCACATGTAGAACGCGGTCATCGCCGCCGTCACCAGGCCCACCAGCCACAGCACCGTGGAGCCTTTGGGCGAGCTGAACGCCTGCCACAGAATTTCGTCCTTGGAAAAGAAACCGGCCAGACCCGGGATGCCGGCGATCGCCACCGACCCCACCCACATGGTCCAGTGCGTCACCGGAATCCTCTTCCGTAGCGCGCCCATGTAGCGCATGTCCTGTTCGCCGCTCATCGAGTGAATCACCGAGCCAGAACCAAGGAAGAGCAGGGCCTTGAAGAACGCATGCGTGAACAGGTGGAAGATGGCCACCCAATACGCGCCCACGCCGAGCGCCAGGAACATGTAGCCGAGCTGGCTGACGGTCGAGTAGGCCAGCACGCGTTTAATATCGTTCTGCACCAGCGCGATGGTGGCGGCAAAAATCGCGGTGAAAGCGCCGATCGCGGCAACCCACCCGCACGCCACCGGCGCCAACTCGTATAAAGCCGAAGACCGCGCCACCATGTACACGCCCGCCGTCACCATGGTGGCCGCGTGGATCAAAGCCGAGACCGGCGTGGGGCCTTCCATGGCGTCCGGCAGCCAGATGTACAGCGGAACCTGCGCCGATTTACCGGTGGCGCCGAAGAACATCAGCAGCGCCATGGCGGTCAGCACGCCGTAACCGGCTTCCACCGGGAATTGCCCGCTGCGCAGCGCGCTGTTGACGTCGGTGAACCGCACGGTGCCCAGCACGGAAAGCATCAGCAGCATGCCCAGCACGAAGCCGGCGTCGCCCACGCGGTTGACGATGAACGCTTTCTTGCCGGCGTCAGCCGCCGATTTCTTGTGGAAGTAAAAGCCGATCAGCAGGTAACTGCACAGCCCCACGCCTTCCCAACCGACGAACAGTAGCGTGTAGTTGTTGGCCAGCACCAGCATCAACATGAAAAACACGAACAGGTTCAGATATCCGAAAAAGCGATAAAAGCCGTTGTCGTGCGCCATGTAGCCGGTGGCGTATACGTGAATCAGGAAGCCGACGCCGGTCACCACCAGGATCATCACCGAGCTGAGCGGGTCGAGCAGGAATCCCCAATCCACCTGGAAAGTGGCGAGGTGGCCGTTGGCCATGTGGAACGGCATGGCGGCGATCCAGGTGAACTGAATCACCTGGTGCAACCGGGTGGGGAGATGGGAAAGCTGCCAGACCGCGCCGGCGGAAAAAATGAAGGAGACCAGCACCATGCCGGGGCAGATCAGGCGGATGAGGTTCTGCAACGGGCCGGGATGGTAATGGCCGTGGGCCTGGGAGTTGGCCGGCGAATCGCCTGCCCCACCTGTCTCGACGCCCGGAGCCACCGCCACGTCCGAGGGTGGCTGCGGATCGAGAAACTTACCCGTCAGCAGCATCAACACCGCCCCGGCCAGCGGGAACAGCGGAATCAGCCAGATGAGGTCGAGAAAATTCACTTACTCTCCTACCACTTCAACAAATCGATTTCGTCGGCCTGCACGGTTTCCTTGTTGCGGAACAACGCGATCAGGATGCCCAGCCCGACGGCCGCTTCGGCGACCGCGTCGGTGATGACGAAAATGGCGAAAACCTGGCCGCCGAGATTGTGCCAGGCGTGCGAAAACGCGATCAGGTTGATATTCACCGCGTTGAGAATCAGCTCGATGGACATCAGGATCACGACGATGTTGCGGCGCGTGAGCACGCCGATGGTCCCGATGAGCAGCAGTGCCGCGCTCAACGCCAGGTAATGAACCGTGGTCACCGGATGCATCTTCAGATCCTCTTTTTGGCCATGATCACCGAGCCCACCACCGCTACCAGCAGCACCAGCGACGCGATCTCAAACGGCAGCAGGTATTCGGAGAACAGCGTGTCGGCCAGCGCCTCGGTGTTGCCCGCCGCGGCCGGAACGGCAGCCGCCGCTTCCGCGATGTGGAACGAAGCCGCGCCGCGATGGAAAAAGTAGACGAGTTCCGCACCCACCGCCGCTACCGCAACCAGCGCCACCAGCCACTGCCGGTTGAACTCACGGACATGCGCGGCGTCATCCAGGTTGACCAGCATGATGACGAACAGGAACAGCACCATGATGCCGCCGACATACAGCACGATCTGCACCGCGAACAGGAACTCCGCCTGCTGCAGCAGGTACAGCCCGGCCACGCCCAGCAGCGAAACGATCAGCGAAATGGCGCTGTGCACCGCGTTGCGCCGGGTGATGGTGAGGATGCCGCCTCCCAACACCAGCACCGCGAAACTGTAAAACAGAACCGTATCTAACATTTGTATTGCGTCGGCTTTGGCCCTTCCTCGAGCATCTGGCGGTCCCAGATCATGCCGTCGCGGGTGTAGCTGGCCAGCTCGAAATCCTGCGTCAGCTCCAGGGCGTCCACCGGGCAAGCGTCTTCGCAGAGGCCGCAGAACATGCAGCGCGAGAGGTCATAGGTGAAATCGGTCAGGTCCTTGCGCTTGGTCTGCTCATTGCGCTCGCTGGTCACCACGATCAGGTTCTCCGGGCACGCCAGCGCGCACAGGTTGCAGGAAATGCACAGCGTTTCGCCATTTTCCGGGTTGTTGTTCAGACGCGGCGCGCCGCGATACCGCTCGGCGACTTTGGGCCGCTCGGCCGGGTACTGTTCGGTGTAGATGTATTTTGGATTCTGATTCCGGAACGTTACCCAAAGTCCCTGAAACAGGTCCACCAAGAAAATCTTTTTGAGAAGCCCGATCATAAGCAACACCCAGTCGGACAGACCATCGCCTTTTGTGGTCTGTCGAGCCTTGCGAAATCACACCCCGACCGACGACGAAAACCGATCGTCTGTCCTACCTCTGTCCTCACCTGTCCACCTCGCCCAGCACGATATCCAAGGTGCCGATCACGGCTACTACGTCCGCTATCAGCGCGCCGCGCACCATCTTGTCCAGGGCCTGCAGGTTGATGTACGAAGGCGGCCGCACGCGAACCCGGTAGGGCTGCGTGGAGCCGTCGCTCACCACGTAATATCCCAGCTCGCCCTTGGGCGCTTCGATCGAAACATACGCCTCGCCCACCGGCGGCTTGATCACTTTGCCCACTTTGCCCAGGATCGGCCCTTCCGGGATCGCCTCCACCGCCTGCTCCATGATGCGCACCGATTGCCGCATTTCCCGCATGCGCACGATGTACCGGTCATAAGTGTCGCCGTTTTCCCGGATGGGGATTTCGAAATCGTACTTCTCGTAGCCCGAGTACGGCTGCGCTTTGCGCAAGTCCCATTTCACGCCCGCCGCGCGCAGCACCGGCCCGGTGACGCCGTATTCCTTGCAGTCGTCTCCGTTGAGGATGCCGACGCCCTTCAGCCGTCCCGCCCAGATCCGGTTGTTGGTGAGCAGTTCTTCGTACTCGTCCACCTTCGGCGGGAACATCCGGCAGAATTCCTTGACGTCCCGCTCGAAGCCCTCGTAGGTTTCGTATTGCAGGCCACCGATGCGGAAGGCGTGCGTGGTGAGCCGCGCGCCGCAATACTGCTCGAAGATTTTGAGCGCCTCTTCCCGCTCGCGGAAGCAGTAAAACACCGGCGTGATGGCGCCGATATCGAGCGCGTGGGTGCCCAGCCACAGCAGGTGGCTCGCTATGCGGTTCAGTTCGGTGAGAATCACGCGCACCGCCTGGGCGCGCGGCGGCGCTTCCACGTTCAGCAGCTTTTCGACCGCCAGGCAATAACCCAGCCCGTTGGAGACCGCCGCCACGTAATCCATCCGGTCGACGTACGGGTTGAACTGGGCGTAGGTGCGGTTTTCGGCGATCTTCTCGACTCCGCGGTGCAGATAGCCGATGATGCAATCCGTGCCGAGAATCTTCTCGCCATCCAGCTTGAGGATCACCCGCAGCACGCCGTGCGTGGACGGGTGCTGCGGCCCCATGTTGAGGACTAGTTCGGTCGAGTCCAGGAAGGTGTCCGGCATGTCTTTACTGGCCGCTTTCGATGCCGAGATTTTCCTGCACCCATCGGACGTCCTGCTGCAGGATGCCATAATCCTTGCGCAACGGGTAACCCTGCCAGTCTTCCGGCATCAGGATGCGCCGCAGGTCCGGGTGGCCGGCGAAGCGGATGCCGAACATGTCGAACACTTCGCGCTCCAGCCAATTGGCGGTCAGGTGCACGCCGGTCGCGGTGTGCGGCTCGAATCCATCCGCGATTTGGGTCTTGATGCGGACGCGCTGGTTGTGCGGAAAACTGTAGACGATGTAGACCAGGTCGAACCGTTCGCCTCGTTTGGGCCAATCCACCGCCGTGATGTCCACCAGGTAGTCGAAGTCGGCTTCCAGCTTCAGGTATTCGAGCACCGGCACGGCGGATTCCGGCCTGGTGACCACGAAGTCCTGCCCAAGATAGGTGGAGGTGGCCGGGACGCCGTCGCCGAACCGCTCCTTCACGGCGCGGGCGAGGTCGCTATCCCAGGCAGTAGCGGCCATGGTGGCGGGTGGCTTGGGCGCGGCAGCCGCGGGTTTAGGAGGCGCCGGTTTGGCGGCGTCGGCGGCTAGTTTGGCCGGCGGTTTGGCGCCTTCTCCAGGCGGCGGAGAAGGCGCTTCCGAGCCCCCAGGCTTCTGCTCGTCAGCCATTGGATCTCCTATGAAGATTCAACACTTATCATCCCACTCGGACGAGTGTCAAATTACGCGGGGCAGGCTGGACAGGCTGGCTTGACAGACTGCGCCACGGAGGTGTCGGCAATCGGGTAATTTGGTAGTGGACCGGTTTCTGCCCATGACGCACTGCATTCGACTTCTCATCGCCGCCGGAACTGCCGGCGTATTGTTGACAGCGGGGCAGGTTAAACCTCAAGACGCGGCGCCGCCCCGTGTCTTGACGGTTTGCGAGGTTCTGTCCGCGGCTCTGAAGTACGACGGGCGCGTCGTAAAGATCCGCGGAAGAGTTGAGGGGACTAGCGAGGGCGCCTGGTTGATCGGCGATGACTGCCCTGGCGTCTTCGTTGCGGAGGGGCACGTGTGGGGGAGCAACATCTCCCTTGAAATGCCCACCATGCCCGCCCCGTTGCGCCTCCATCAGGTCGACTTCAAGTACGATTGGGATTCGGAAAGCAGGACAGAGGCGAAGTACAGTGCCCTCGAAAAATCCGTGCCGCATGACTGCCTGGCGTTCACCTATACTGGCATGTTTGAAACGCGGACGG
This sequence comes from Bryobacteraceae bacterium, assembly GCA_050010695.1. Taxonomy (GTDB): domain Bacteria; phylum Acidobacteriota; class Terriglobia; order Bryobacterales; family Bryobacteraceae; genus Bog-375. Next base: position 31,817 of record JBEKKO010000043.1, on the reverse strand, counting down.
ATTGGTCCCATGCCAAAGCCGTCTATCCGAACGGTACTTGGAAATACATCGGCTTCGGGCATCTTGGAGGCTCGCCCGGGCAACTTCTTCTCAAGTCCGAAGATGACGTGGAAGCTGTGCCTGGTTGTACCGACAAGAGTTCGCCGCCCGAGGGGATGGGGAAGAAGTAAGCGCCAACCAGCGGTCTATACCGCCGGCTCAGCCCACGTATCGCGCGTACAAACTGCGGGCTACGCCAGGGTCGGTGGTGCCTTTGACGATGGCGCGGCCGTCGGGGAAAACGGTCAGTTCGTAGGGCGGGGCGAGGAATCGCAGGGCGAACTCGCTCGAGCGTACTTCGCCGAGCGGCTCCAGGCGCGTGCGCAACTCTTCCAGGTCGATTGGGCCTTCGCGCTCGCGGACCTGCACCGCATCGCGGCCGCACATGCGCACCGGAGGCCGCGCCGATTCTTCGAGGTACGGAAACTCGTGCCGCGCGCAGGTGGGGCAATCGGCGTCCGGCGGCGGACCGTCGATCTGGCGGATACCGCCTTCCCAAACATCGATGGTGGTGATGCGCGCGTGCACCAGGTCGGCGTGGCCGCTGAGGATCTTCAGCGCATCGGCCACCTGCAGCGACGCGACGGCGGAGATAATCGCGTTCAGCACGCCGGCGGTTTCGCAGGTCGGCTGCGGGCCGGCGGGAGGGTCGGGATAGACGCAGCGCAGGCACGCGGTGCGGCCGGGGATCACGGGGAGTGTGATGCCGTAACTGCCCACGGCGGCGCCATAAACCCACGGAATGCCATGGCTTACCGCAAAATCGTTGATGAGGTAACGTGTTTCGAAGTTGTCGGTGCCATCGAGGATCACGCCGGCGCCGCCCAGCAGGCCGGCGGCATTTTCCGCCGTCAGATCCGCCACCACGCCGCGTACGGCAACCGAGGAATTGATACGCTCCAACCGGCGCACCGCAGCGACGGCCTTGGGCAAGGCTTCGGCGGCATCGGCTTCTTCGAAGAGCCACTGACGATGGAGATTGGCGGGCTCGACGTAATCGCGGTCGATGATGGTGAGCCTGCCCACGCCGGCCCGCGCCAGGGCCGCCGCGTGAAAGCTGCCCAGAGCGCCGCAGCCGGCCACCACCGCGTGGGCGCGCAGCAGCGACTCCTGGCCTGCCTCGCCGATGCCCGCGAAGAGGATTTGCCGCGAGTAACGCTGGCGCTCGGATGCATTCATCTTGGTTTCGCCCCGTTCCGGGGCGGGGAGGGGAGCATTGGATTCCTTGCAGCTTGCGAGGCTAAGAAAAAAATGCGCCCGCAAGCGGACGTTGGCAAGCTAAAGCATGCCCCACCAAACTCTGATGGTAACAAACCTGCTCTAAGGCGCTTACGCTATCATGTTTCTGGTGCGCCGCTCGTTCGCCAGCGTCTCTCGCATGGTCGTTCTATCTCTCGCTGCGCCAATGATTTTGCTGCCTGGCCAAGACGCGTCCTGGGAGGGCAAGCGGATCGCTGCCATCCAGTTCGAGCCGAGCCGGCAGCCACTCGATCCGGCTGAAATCAACCAGATCCTGGCCTTAAAGCGCAACCAGCCGTTGCGGCTGGCCGACGTCCGCGCCAGCATCGAGCGCCTGTTCGCCACCGGCCGGTATGCGGACGTTCAGGTGGATGCCGAGGCATACCAGGACGGCGTGGTGGTGCGCTTCATCACCAAGAACAGTTGGTTCATCGGTCATGTGGTGGTAGGCGGCAAAGTCTCCAATCCGCCCAGCACGGCGCAGCTCGAAAACGCGGCGCAGCTCGATCTCGGGGCACCCTATACCGAGGCCAGCCTGACCGCCGCCGAAGCCGGCCAGAAAAAGCTGCTGGAATCGAACGGCCTGTTCGGCGGCACGGTTCGGCCGGTCTTCGATTGGGACAACGACTATCAGCAGGTGCACATCCGTTTCGAAATCGACGGCGGCGCCCGTGCCCGTTTTGCCGAGCCCACGCTCGATGGCAACGTCCAGCTCGACCACGACAGCGTGGTGCGCGCCGCAGGATTCCAGCGCTGGCTCATCCACACCTGGAAACCGATGACGCAGACCCGGCTGCGCGATGCGATGGGGGGCGTGCGCGCGCTCTACGCCAAGGATCACCGGCTGGAAGCCAAGGTGACGCTCGAGGACGTTAAGTACGATGCCGCGACCAATCGCGCCGCGCCGGCGTTCGCCATCGACGCGGGCCCGCGCATCCGCCTGCGCGCCATCGGCGCCAAGATCTCCGAGCGCAGCCTGGGGCGCTTTGTGCCGATTATCGAAGAGCACTCGGTGGATGCCGACCTGCTCACCGAAGGCGCCCACAACCTGGAGGACTACTTTCAATCCAAGGGCTATTTCGAGGCCGGTGTCGAATTCAAGCGGCAGCCCGTCATCGACGACCAGGCCACCATCGACTACCTGGTCAACCTCGGCGAACGTCACAAGCTGGTCCTCATCGGCATCCAGGGCAACCGCTATTTCTCGAGCGATGACATCCGGGAACGCATGTTCCTGCGCACCGCCTCCTGGCTGCAGTTTCCGCACGGACGTTTCAGCGCCGACCTGCTGCGGCGCGACGAGGATTCGATTGTCAGCTTGTACCAGTCCAACGGATTCCGCGACGTGAAGGCGACCGACCGGCTGGACGACCACTATCAGGGCCACAGCGGCGAGCAAGCGGTGTGGATCACCATCGACGAAGGCGCCCAAACGTTCGTCAACAGTCTCACCGTGGACGGTATCGAGCAGCTCGACAAGACGAAGATTCTCGCCCTGCTCAGCTCGGTCGCGAATCAGCCGTTCAGCGAGTTCAACATCGCGGTGGATCGCGACGCCATCCTGGCGCAGTATTATCAGAACGGCTTCCCCAACGCCACCTTTGCCTGGAGCGCCAAGCCCGCCGCGCCGAATCGCCTGGATGTGCGCTACACCATCCGCGAGGGCGGCCGCGAGTTCGTGCGCCAGGTGCTCTTCAATCCCGGCGGTCTCGCGCATACGCGGCCCAGCTTGGTTTACAAAAACCTGCAGCTCAACCCTGGCGATCCGCTGTCGCCCACCGCCATGGGAGAGACGCAGCGCCGCCTGTACGACCTGGGCGTCTTCTCGCGCGTCGACATGGCGATTCAGAATCCGGATGGAGAGACGGATCAGAAGTACGTGGTCTACGATCTCGAAGAAGCGCGGCGGTACTCGGTATCGGTGGGCGTGGGCGCCGAATTCGCGCGTATCGGCGGCTGCGAGTATTGCCTGGATGCGCCGGCCGGGCAGACCGGATTTGCGCCGCGCGTTTCTTTGGGCGTCACCCGTTCCGATCTGTGGGGCATCGCGCACACCCTGAGCCTCCGCACGCGGTTCTCCACGCTCGAACAGCAGGCGATTCTCAACTACGATTGGGCCCGTTTCCGCGGCAACGACAAGCTGCTGCTCACCTTCACCGCCCGCTATGACGATTCCAAGGACGTTCGCACCTTTTCTTTTAAGCGCGAGGACATCTCCACGCAGTTGAAGCAGCGCGTCAACAAGTCGATCACGATGCTCTACCGCTACACTTACCGCGCGGTAGACGTGAACCAAGCCACGCTGAAGATTTCGCCCGAGTTGATTCCGCTGCTCTCGCAGCCGGTCCGGCTGGGCCTGCTTTCCTTCAATCTCATTCAGGACCGGCGCGACGATCCTCTGGATCCGCGCAAAGGCGTCTACAATACGCTCAACGTGGATTTCGCCGAGCACATTTTCGGTTCGCAGCGCGACTTCGTGCGCGTGCTGGCGCGCAATGCCACCTACCATCCGCTGGGCAGGAAGCTGGTGCTGGCGCGCAGTACCGAGATCGGCAACATCGCCGCGTTCCATTATAGCGGCGTTGGGGAGGATGCGGTCCCGCTGCCGGAGCGCTTCTTCGGCGGCGGCGGATCGTCCGACCGCGCCTTTCCCGAGTACCAGTCCGGACCCCGCGACCCGGAAACCGGCTTCCCCATCGGCGGCAACGCCATGTTCTTCAACCAGACCGAGTTGCGGTTCCCGCTGATTGGAGAGAATGTCGGCGGCGTGCTGTTTCACGATTTCGGCAACACCTTCACCGGCGCCAGCGACTTCTCATTCCGCGTGAAGCAGAACGGCCTTGGCGACTTCGATTACATGGTGCACGCCGCCGGTTTCGGTATCCGCTACCGCACTCCCATCGGCCCGTTCCGCGTGGACCTGGCCTACGGCATCAACCCGCCGCGTTTTTACGGCTTCAAGGGAACCGAGCAGGACCTGGTGAATGCCGGCGTCTACCCGTGCCAAAACGTCGTCAACCAGTGCACCCAGCAGAGCGTGAGCCATTTTCAATTCTTCTTTTCCATAGGACAAACGTTTTGAAGAGGAAGCGAGAGTTGCGATCCGCCGCGCCCATCCGCCTGGCTTTTCTGGCGCTGGCCGCCACGCTTGCTTCGGCCGCCATCATCGACCGCATCGCGGTTTCGGTGGGCGACCGCGTGATCACCTCGAGCGACATCGAGCGCGAGATTCGCGTAACCGCGTTTCTGAATGGGCAACCACCGGATTTGAGCACCCCGAGCAAGCGCGCCGCGGCCGAGCGGATGGTGGAGCAGAGGCTGGTCCGCCGTGAGCTCGAGACCAGCCGCTACCCGGTGCCGCAGCCCGCCGAAATCGAGCCGGCGCTGGCCGCTTTCCGGCACCGCTACTACCCGGCCGAAGCCGATTACCGGCGCGCGCTGGCTCAGTACCGCATTAGCGACCAGGACGTGAGAGACACCCTGCTGTGGCAGCGTACGCTGTTGCAGTTCGTCGATGTGCGTTTTCGCCCGGCGGTGCAAATCACCGGCGAAGAAATCCAGAAGTATTTCGACACCGTGCTGGCCCCACACCTGCACGCGGCCGAGCCTGGGAAAACCGTTTCACTCGACGATTATCGCGACCAGATCGAAGACATTCTAGCGGGCCAGCGCGAAGACCGCGAAATGGACACTTGGCTGCGCGAGGCGCGTCGGCAGACACCGATCGTCTATCACGACGAGGCGCTCCAATGAAACGCCGCCTCCTGCGGATTGCCGCTTCGGTGGCCGCGGCGGCGCTGCTGGCAGCGGTGACCGGCGTGTTGGTGCTGCGCAGCGAGTGGTTTCGCGGCAAGGCGCGCGCCTGGCTGGTGAGCTCGATTGAAACTGCCACCGGCGGACGCGCCGAGATAGGCGCGTTTCGATTCGACTGGACGGCCATGCGGGTCGAGGCCGATTCTTTTGTTCTGCACGGCACCGAGCCCGCCGGCAAGCCGCCGCTGTTTCGCGCCGCCTCCATCGCCGTGGGGCTGAAAATCGTCTCGCTGGTGAAGCGCGATATCGACATACGCTCGCTTGACGTGGAAGCGCCGCGGATCGCCCTCATCATAGATTCGAGCGGCCGCAGCAACCTGCCGCAGCCGAAAATCCGAAGCCGGCACGGCGACGCCATGGCGGCAATTCTGAAGCTCGCCATCGGCCGTTTCCGCGTGCAGCATGGCGAATTTCAGGTGGAATCGCACTCGAGTGTGCCATTCTCGGCGCAGGGCCGCAACCTTCAGGCGGCGCTTGCCTTTGACCCTGCCGGTCGGCGCTACCGCGGCAATATCGCCATCGAGCCGCTGGAGTTCGCGGCTCCCGGCATCGCCCAGACGGCCTTCGCCATCACCGCGTCGTTCGCCCTCGAACCCAATCGGATCGAGGTCTTCGCCTCCAGCCTCGCTACCGGCAAATCGCGGGTGAGCCTGGCCGGGCAAATCGAGAACCTGGCCGCCCCGCACGGCCGGTTCGAGTTTCAAGCGCGCATCGATAACGGCGATGCCGAACGCATTTTTTCAACCGAACTGCTCGCTCGCGGCACGGCGGAGGTAAAGGGCAGCGCCGTTTGGCGCGGTGGCGGCGATGTCTCAATCGCCGGCCATCTGCTCGGCACCGGTTTGGAATATCGCGATTCCAGCATTCGGCTGCACGATTTCACGGCTTCCGGCCCTCTCACTTCCGATCTGCGCAGCGTCATCGTGCGCCCGATGCGGCTTTCCGGCGAGACCGTGCTGAGCGGCCAGTCGTTTCCCGCCGAGGTGCACATCGCCGCAGCCGTGCTCCGCGGCGTCGATCTGGAGCTGCGCCAGGTCGTGATCGACACGTTGGGCGGCAGTTACACCGGCGCCATCGGCCTGCGCGCGTTCAATCGCTACACGGTGGACGGCGCCGTGGCCGGTCTCGATGTGCGCCGCGTGGCGGGCCTCGCTGTCGCCGCGCCGCTGCCGTGGGACGGCACCGCCGCCGGCTCCCTGCAAATGGAAGGCTCGTTCAACAACCCGCGGGGATTGCACTTGATCACTGCGCTCCAAATCGGGCCGGCTCCGGGCAGCGCGCCAGTCGAAGGCGAGGTCGCCGCGGATTGGGATTCGCCAAGCGGCATCCTCGATCTCGGGCATTCGCGGCTCAGCCTGCCGCACTCGCGCGTGGCGTTCTCCGGCGCCGCCGGCCGCGAGCTGAGCGTCCGCCTGGAGACGCGCGACCTCGCCGAGTTGCTGCCCGCTTTGGGCGAGCGCGCCGCGGCGTTGCCGGTGAAGCTCGCCGGCAGCGCGGCGGTGTTCGATGGAAAAGTGATCGGCAGCCTGGACCATCCGCAGATCCTAGGCCGCTTGCAAGCGGGCGCGTTCACATATGGGGACCGCACGTTCGACTCGTTCGACACTACAGTCGCCGCTTCGCCGGACAACGTTCGGCTCGATCATGCGACGCTCGCCCGCGGGGGACTGCGCGCGCAGTTCTCGATCGCGGTGGCGATGCGCGATTGGGAAACGGGGGACCGCAGCGATGTTTTCGGCAGCGCCACTGTCCATGACGCGCCGCTCGCCGAACTGGTCGCGATGGCCGGCGCTCCGGCGGCGGCCACCGGCACGCTCAACGCCGCCGTTGCGATCACCGGCGTCATCGGCGATCCGATTGTGCAGGCCGATCTCGATGCCGCCCGCGGCGACATAGAAGGAGAGCCCTTCGACCGCATCACCGGCCACGCCCGCTTCCGCGCCGGTACGCTCGAACTCTCCGCGGGCGAGATTCACGCGGGCGCCAAACAGATCCGCGTGGATGCGAGCTTCGCCCATTCCGCCGGCCGTTTCGATACCGGCGCGCTACGGTTCCAGATCTCGACCAACGCCATGCCGCTCGAGCAGGTTCACCTCCTAGAAGCGGCGCGGCCCGGCGCCAGGGGCGCCGTCCAGGTGCAGGCACGCGGCACCGTCGATATCGTCCCTCCGGAAAAAGGGCAGCCCGGATTCCGCATTCGGGATTTGCACGCCGAAGTCATCGGCCAGAAGCTACAGTTGGCCGGTGGCGACTTGGGCAACGTGCGTCTCACCGCGGAGACCGAAGGCGGCGCGTTGCGGGCGCGCCTGGAATCGGACTTCGCCGATTCTTCGATCGTCGGCGACGGCCAATGGCGCCTGGCGGGAGATTACCCCGGCAGTGCCACCATCCGCTTCACCAAGGTGGATCTGGCCCAATTGCGCGCGTGGCTGGCGCCCGCCGGGTCGCTGGCCGGTCTGGCCGGCGCGGCGGAGGCCTCGCTGCGCCTGGACGGTCCCGCCCTCAACCCGAGGGCGATGACGGCGGAGTTGCGTATCTCCCGCCTGGAAATCGCTCCTGCCGCCTCCACCGGTCTCGCGCCCGCCACTTTCACGCTGCGCAACTCCGGAGACATCGTCGTCAGCATGGCCGGCTCGACCGTCACCGTGGCGTCGGCGCGGTTGACCGGGCCCAACACGGATTTCAGCGTTACCGGCCGAGTGTCGCTGGGCCAGAAGAACCCGCTCGATGTGCGCGTGGCCGGCCGCGCCGACCTCGGTTTGGTGCACGATCTGGACCGCGGTCTGACCGCCTCCGGCGTGCTGAAGGCGGACGCCAGCGTGCGCGGAACCCTGGCCGCGCCGCAAATCGCCGGCCGCCTGGAATTCGCCGGCGCGGGGTTCAACATCAGCGACGTCTCGAACGGCATCTCGAACGCCAACGGCGTCCTGCTCTTCAGCGGCGACCGCGTCTCCATCCAAAGCTTCACCGGCGAAACCGGCGGCGGCAAAATCGAACTCAGCGGTTTCGCCGCGTACGGCGGCGACGGGCCGACCGTGTTTCGCTTGCACGCCACCGCGCTCCAAGTGCGGGTGCGCTATCCGGAAGGCGTCAGCACGGTGGCCAACGCGGACCTGCGTTTCACCGGGACCACCGCCAGCAGCATTCTCTCCGGCACCATCACCGTGCTGCGCACCGGTTTCAATCCGCAGTCGGATTTCAGCTCGCTGCTGGCGCAATCCTCCGAGCCCGTGCGCACGCCCGCGGCCCGTCCCGGCCTGCTCGGCGGCCTCACTTACGATATCCAGGTCTCGACCGCTCCGGATGTCCAGGTGCAGAGTGCCCTCGCCCAGGACGTCCAGGTGGAAGCCAACCTCCGCGTGCGTGGCACCTACACCAGTCCCGCCGTGCTGGGCCGCGTCAACATTACGCATGGCCGGGTGGTCTTCTTCGGAACGCGGTACAGCATTTCGCAGGGGTCGGTCTCGTTCTTTAACCCGGTCAACGTGGACCCGGTCCTGGATATCGATCTGGAGACCAAGGCCCGCGGCATCCAGGTCACCCTCAACGTTTCCGGCCCGCTCAGCAAACTGAACCTGACGCCGCGGTCGGACCCGCCGCTGCAGTTCAGCGAAATCGTGGCGCTGCTCGCCACCGGCCGCACGCCAACCGACGAAGCGTCGCTTTTCTCCGGCGAGAACACCGCCGCGCCCGCCTGGCAGCAATCCGCCGGTTCGGTGCTGTTGGGCGAGGCCATTTCGAGCCCCGTCACCGGCCGCTTGCAGCGCTTCTTCGGCGTCAGCCGTCTGCGCATCGATCCCACTCTGCCCGGCACCGAATTCAACGGGACGGCGCGCGTCACCCTGGAGCAGCAGGTGACGCCCGACATTACGTTCACTTACATCACCGACGTCACCACCAGCAACCCGCAGGTGGTGAGCGTAGAATGGGCCTTCGCCAAGCAGTGGTCGGTGGTGGCGCAGCGCGACGAAAACGGCCTGGTCGGCATGGACATTCTTTTCAAGAAACGGTTCTGAGATGGCAGATAGGTCCTGGCGGCCGACGTGGCGCACGCACTCGTGCGTGCCGTGTCGAGACTCTTCTCGACACCTGCTCGCGCCCGGGATACCGGGCGTCGGCACGAGTGCCAACGCGGCACACACGAGTGCGTGCGCCACGTCGCCGGCGATTGAACTGGCTATCTCATGACAGCCCCTAACCTTTCGAAACCGCGCGCGATCTGGCTGCGCTGGGCGGCGGTGCTGATTCCGGCGGCGCTGCTGCTGGCCTTCCCACCAGCCGGGCTGAACGCGCGGCAGGATCATCTGCTGGCGGTGTTCGTGGCCACCATCGTCGCCCTGGTGGCGCAGCCTGTGCCCATGGGCGTCAGTTGCGTGGTGGCCATGACCGTGCTGGCATTGACTCGCACGGTACCGCCGGCGCAAGTGCTCTCCGGCTTCGCCAACTTGACCGTGTGGCTGATCTTCACCGCTTTCCTGTTTTCCCGCTCTTTCACCCAGACCGGCCTCGGCAAGCGCATCGGGTACTTATTCATCCGCCGGTTCGCGCGTACGCCGCTCAGCCTGGGTTACTCATTCGCCGCCGCGGACCTGGTGCTGGCGCCCTTCATCCCTTCCGATACCGCGCGTGGCGGCGGCGTGATTTTCCCCATCGCGCGCAGCGTGGCTCTCAATTTCGGCTCGGAACCGGGCGGCCCCACGCGCTCGACGGGCGCGTTTTTGATCCTGGTTTGCTTTCACACCACCTACGTGGCCTCGGCCATGTTCCTCACCGGCATGGCCGCCAATCCTCTGATCGCCGATTTCGCCCGCCAGTATGCCCACGTTGAGTTGACCTGGACCCGCTGGGCCACGGGCGCCATCGTGCCCGGCCTGTTGACCCTGACGATTGTCCCGTGGCTGCTGAAGCGATGGTGCCGGCCGGCCATCCGCGATACCGCTCCGGCGCGCGCGTTCGCCGCCGCGGAGCTGACGCGCATGGGCCCGCTCTCCCGCCGCGAAAAATGGCTGGTGGCGATCATGCTGGCGGTGATGGCCGGATGGGTTACCTCGCCCTGGCACGGCATCCCGAACACGTTCGTCGCGCTGGCCGGCCTTTCCGCGATTCTGCTGGCGCGAGTGCTCGCCTGGGACGATCTGCTCGACGAGAAGAAAGCCTGGGACGCACTCATCTGGTTCGCCCCGCTAATCATGATGTCGGACGAGCTTTCGCGCGGCGGCGCCATCGGCGTGCTCTCGCATTCGCTGTTCCGCGCCTATGCCGGCTTGCCCTGGATGTTAGTGGCACTGGCGCTAGCGGTGACTTACCTCTACATACACTACGGTTTCGCCAGTATGACGGGGCACATCATGGCGCTTTATCCCGGTTTCCTGGTGGCGATGCTGGCCGGTGGCGTGCCGCCCATGTTAGCCGCGCTGGTGCTGGCGTATTACTCGAATCTCAACGCCGGCATAACTCACTACGGCACCGGTTCGGCGCCCATCTACTTCAGCTCCGGCTATGTAAGTCAGACGGATTGGTGGCGCTTAGGATTCACCATTTCCTTAGTCAACCTGGTGATCTGGCTAGGAGTAGGCTTCTGGTGGTGGAAGGCGCTGGGGGTGTGGTGAGGGGGGCAACCCCCGGCCTATTAGTAGGGCAGCGAGCCAGGTGCAACTTACTCACTCAACGCGCGGTGTACCATGTGCGCTCGTAAACCGGAATCCGCTCCACTACGGGTTTGGAGACCCTCTGGAAATGATTGCCCCTCCATTCATACTGAGTTCGGTTTCGCCATGTAGCACAGCAGTCGCCCTCGTTTTCAATCGGTTCATTCAATTCGATGGTCAGGTATCCATTGCCGACGTAAACACGATGGAGCCCGTGGTCTGCGCGTGAACAGCAAGCAGTTTTGGCGTGCCGTCGTCTAAGGTGTAAATGTACACGTAATTCCAGTGCGCTGTGCCACCTGAGTGGTAGCTAAGAGTCACGATCGCGTCCTGGCGTCCATCCTTGTTCACGTCCTCGTACGTGATTTGTTGCACTGTTAACAAGGGGCACATGCGCTCACATTGATCACCCTCCGAGAAGATATGCTCGCCATCGCGCAGCAGAATGCTCGCCTTGAATGAGTTCAACCACCGAAGGTCTTCGACGAGTTCGGCCTCTTGCCATGGGTACACGAAGTTGCTGAAGTCGACGGCGCGAATATCGGTGGGGTGTTGCGCGGCAATCAGACCGGAGCCGATCAAGGCGAGGATGAGGGGAATGCGCATCTTGGATTTGTCTCTCCTAGTCAGTTTACGCCGCCCCGCCCGCCCCGGCTGGAGGCTCATCCACAGCGCCGGCACTTACTTTCTTACGCCCCGTTCCGGGGCTGCCCCACTTGACTGTTTTCCCGACGGCTTGCGCCGTGGGCTATCTTCTTACGCCCCTCCGGGGCTTAGACCCAGCACGCCGGAGCTTGGCCCCATCACTCGCTCCAGCATCCCCGGGATTTCGAACACGGCGCGGTTTTGTTGGCGCTCGGTGGCGGCGCGGAAGGTGGCGTAGGCGGCGGGTTCCAGCAAGTGATCGACGGCGGATTGCACGCGGCGGAAATTGTCTAACACGATGCCGACGCCCTGCTCGCGGACCCAAACGGCGTTGTATCGCTCTTGCGGGAGCGTCCAGGCGTTGCAGTTGACGATCACCGGCAAGCGCATGAAGACGGCCTCCGATATGCTCCCGGGGCCGGGTTTGCCGATGAAGTAATCGGCAAGCTGCATGTAGCGCGGAATCTCCTTGGTGAAGCCTTCGATGAAGACAGGGGCGCGCCGCGGCAACCCCTCCAGCCGCGAGCGCAGCTTCTGGTTGTGGCCGCAGATGAGGATGAGCTGCCGGTCGGGCAAACGGCGCGCGATATCGAGCATCACCGCCGCGCCCTGGGCGCCGAACAGCACCAGGCCGACGGGCGTACTGGGGTCGAGGCCCAGCGCCCGGCGCGCGGCGGCGCGTTCTTCCACGCTTAGCGGCGCCATTTCATAGAAGCGCGGGCTGAGGATCATACCCGAGGCCCGTAATACGCGGTCCGCCGCGTGGCCCATCGAGCGCGCCTGCTCCACGGCGCGGTCCGATCCGCAGATGAAGTACTGCGGCTGCCGCTCGATCCAGAAATGCGGCGGGTAGTCGGCGAGATCGGTGAGGATGGTGACCAGCGGCGTGGCGGGCGCGGCGCGGCGCAGGCTTTCGCCGATGGCGCGATTGAAGTTGGGTACCAGCGAAACCACCAGGTCCGGACGGCTTTCGCGCCAATGCGTTTCGAGCACCCTCACCTGTTTGCGATGGAACAGGCGGATCACCAGGTGCATGCCCATCATGAGCTGCGGCGAACCGAGCGTCCAACCTTTCTTGAGCATCAGGTTGTAGACATCCTGCAGGCGCAGGCCGGTGAGTTGTCGAAACACGTCCATCGAATCCAGCATTTCCTGCAGATTCATCGGCAGGATCTCGACCGGGCGGCGCTCCCGCTCCATCACCTCGCGCAGGGCGCCGGCCGCCGCGCGGTGACCACCGCCGGCGTCGAAATACACCAGTTCCAGCCGTCTCACCATTCTGATTGTGTCACGCTGCGCAACTGCGGTGACAGAAAACAGGACGATTAACCAATGTTTTTTGCTGGCGTCACCGAGTTGTAGCCGTTGCAATTCTACAAAAGAAGTATGCGGTGCGACCTGCACGTCCATACACGACACTCCGGCATGTGCACCATCCCGGTTTTGCGCAGGGTCTGCCGGGAAAGCTACAACGATCCGCTGGCCGTGTACGAGAAGCTGAAACGGCTCGGCATGGACCTGGTGACGGTGACCGATCACGATTCCATCGATGCCGCGGAGACGCTTCGCTCGAAGCCCGATTTCTTTTTGAGCGAAGAAGTGACCTGCCGGCTGCCGAGCGGCACCGAGTTGCACATCGGCGTGTACGACATCACGGAGCGCGACCACGTGGAGTTGCAGCGCCGCCGCCACGATTTCGAATCGCTGGCCCGGTGGCTGGACGGCCGCAACCTGTTCTTCAGCGCCAATCATGTCTTTTCCAGCCTGACGGGGCGGCGCGCGCCGGAAGATTTTCTGCTGTTTGAAACGGCCTTCCCCGCGCTTGAAACCCGCAACGGCCACATGCTCGAACGCGCCAACGGCAACGCGGCTGCGCTGGCGGACCGGGCGGCGTTGGCGGAAGTGGCCGGCAGCGACGCACACGCCATGGGCTCGGTGGGCTGTACTTACACGGTGGCGCCGCGGGCGCGCTCCAAGGAGGAGTTCCTCTATGCGCTGCGGATGGGCCAGGGCAGGGTGCGCGGCGAGACCGGCGGCCTTTGGAAATTGATGCGCGACGTGCTCTCGATCGGCCGCTCGATGGTACTGGAAAACCCATGGACGGCTCCGGTGGCGATGCTGGGGGTTGCGGTGCCGGTGGTAATACTCGGAAACTACTGTATAGAGAGCGTGTTTGCGCGCTGGTGGATGGCGCGCTACCTCCGGCTGCGGGCGGTCGGAGAAGCCGGATGCGGGGCCACACCCATCGCGGAGGTGGCCGCATGACGCTCTCCGGAGAGGCGATGCGGACGTTCATTTCCCTTCGCGACCACAGGCTGATGCTGCGGGTAAACCGCTGGCCTGCGCCGCGCTGGATCCGCGTGTGGATGATCTGCGCCACCCGCGGCGGCGATGGCTGGCTGTGGTACGCGCTGGGCCTGGTGCTGCTGCTGTTCGGCGGCGAGCAGCGGTTCGCGGCCGTGGGCGCGGCCGCGCTGGCGGCCGGCATCGGGATCGCGCTCTTTCTCAAACTCAAAAAGACCGCCCATCGCAAGCGCCCCAGCGAGCCCCATTGTTGGGCCGATCTGCTGCCGCCCGACCAGTTCTCGTTTCCCTCCGGCCACACCATCACGGCGTTTGCGGTGTCGCTTTCGCTAGCCGCGTTCTACCCCGAGCTGGCGATCGGGCTGCTGTTCTGCGCCGTCAGCGTGGCGGCTTCGCGCATCCTGCTGGGCATGCACTTTTTGAGCGACGTGCTGGCCGGCGCCGCCATCGGCGCGCTATTGGCAATTGGCGCCTCGCATTTGGTGTGGCTGCTGTAACTGCCGTGGCGCACGCAGTCCTGCGTGCCGTGTCGAGAGATTCTTCTCGACATTTCTTTGCGTCCTCTGGGCTCCGGGGACTGCAAGAAACGCCGCCATGAATGCCGACGCGGCAGAGTGCGTGCGTCACATCTCCCGGCTTACACTTTTGCGGCTTGCGCGGGCTTGTGCTCGGCCACGTATTGGCGGAGGCGGGCGTGGAACGCCGCAGCCAGGGCGGTCTGCGCGGTGAGCGTGCGGCTCACTTTGGCGCCTTCGATTTCCAGCACCGGCAGCAGGTCGCGCGTGGTGGAGGTGATGAACACTTCGTCGGCGGTTTCGAGATCGGCCGGCAGCAGCGGCTTCTCCCCCACCTGGATGCCCGGCACGCTGATCTTGTCGAGCAGCACTTCGCGCGTGACGCCGGGCAGGCAGCCGGAGTTGAGCGGCGGCGTCCAGACCTGGTCTCCTTTGGCGATGAAGATGTTGGCCGAGGTGCATTCGGCGACCTCGCTGCGCTCGTTGAGCAGGATCACTTCGTCGAAGCCGCGTTGCTGCGCGTTTTCGAGCCACGTGAGATTCATGGCCCAGGAGAGGATCTTGGCGCCGGCGAACTCGCAGGCGGCGTGGCGCGCCTCCGGCTGAACGGCCAGCTTGACGCCACGGCCCCAATCCTTGGTATCGGCCGTGAGCGCGATCAGGTCGCTCGATCGGCCGGTCGAGGGGCCGGCCCACATGCCGCCGCCGTTGCGCACGATCGCCACGCGGAGGGTGGAATCATAGGCGTGATTGGCTTCCACCAGTTCCAGCAGCCTGCCGCGCAGCACCTCGGGACCTTCGATCAGCGGCACGTGAAACAGCGCGGCGTCGCGCTGGATGCGGGCCCAGTGGCGCTCGAAAGCGAAAAGCACGCCTTCGGCCACGCGCAGCGTACTGAAAACGCCCCAGCCCGCCAGCAGCCCGACTTGCCCCGCCGCCAGTGTTTGCGCCGAGGCTTCCTGAATGCGATCGTTGTGAAGAATATACCGGTGCAGCACGTTCCCATTCTATCGCGCAGCGCTATGCGAGCCGGATACGGCACGGGCCGGGCTCGCGCCCGGCTGCACCGATTGGCGGGTTACCAACCCGCCCCACAAAGCCCTCACCCCCGGCACATCGCGGCGCGTTGCTGCTGCAGCTCGGGACGGTACTCGGGCGGCACCAGCAGGGTTAAGGCGTCGGGGACGATGCGGATCTCGGCCGGCAGGTGGCCGGCGAATTCGCCATCGATCTGCAGGAACACGCACTCATCCAGCGGTTTCGGCGCCGTCACGCGCCGGGCGCGCAGCACGATGATGCCCCGCACGCCGTCCATCCGGTTGGCCACCAGGCCGGCGAAATACCGGACATAACGCAGGGTGGAACGGCCCTGGAACAGGACCAGCTCGAAATGGTCGTCGAACAGGCTGACATCGCGGGCGATCTCGAAATCGCCGCCGTAGTTGCGGACCTTGCTGACCAAGGCAAATGAGCAGCAGTGCGTCACGCCATCGGCCTCGACCGAGAATTCCGGCAGGCGGCGTCCCAGCAGGCTCCAGCCGGCCAGCCAATACGCCAGCTTGCCGATGCGCGCCTTCAGCGGCGCGCTGACCTGGTAGACGATCTGGGCATCCAGGCCGATGCCCGCCATCAGCAAAAAATGCCGGTTGACCGCGCCTGCGTCCGAACTTACTTGCCCGATCGAAATGCGGTGCGGGCGGCACTCGCCCAGGCGGCGCGCGGCGCCCAGAAAATTGCCGCCCAGTTTCATCTCCATGGCCAGAACGTTGGCGGTGCCCGCCGGCAGCACTCCCAACGGCACCTGGGAATGCACCATGCCTTCAGCCACTTCGTTGAGCGTGCCATCGCCGCCGGCGGCGAGAATCAGGTCCGCGCCGCGTTCGATCTGCTCCCGCGCCAGCACGCCGGCGGTGCGTGGACCGGTGGTGGGGCAGCACGTGACGCGGTGCCCATCTTCTTCCAGGATCCGCGCGGCGTTGGCGATCAGCGCGCTTCCCTTCCGTCCGAATTTGCCCGCGCATGGGTTATAAATGAGGACGGTCTTGCTGTAGCTTGTAATGGTGGACTCCCGTTTCCTGGTTAGATTATAAATGAGAGCACAATGAAAGATTTCGCGCGGGAAGCCGATACGCTGCGCGCGCAGTTGCGGCGCCACGAACATTTGTACTACGTACTGGATCGGCCGGAGATCGGCGACGCCGAATACGACGCCCTGATGCGCCGCCTGCGGGAGCTGGAGGAAGCGCATCCGGAGCTCGAGTCTCCGGATTCGCCGACCGGGCGGGTGGGCGGCAAACCGCGCGAGGGCTTCGTCAAGGTTCGCCACAGCGCGCCCATGCTCAGCCTGGATAACGCGCTGAACGAAGGCGAGTTGCGGGATTTCGACCGCCGCGTGCGCGAACTGCTGGAAGGCGCCACCTACGCGTACGTGGCGGAGCTGAAGCTGGACGGCCTTTCGATGGCCGTGCAATACGAGGTGGGCCGCTTCCGCCAGGCGGTGACCCGCGGCGACGGCACGGTGGGCGAGGACGTCACCGAGAACGCGCGCACCATCCGCTCCCTGCCGCTGCGGGTGGATTCGGCGTGGCCGGCCTTTGAGGTGCGCGGCGAAACCGTCATGAACCGGCGCGCCTTCGAGCGCCTCAACGCCGAGCGCGACCAGCAGGAGCTGTCGCGTTTCGCTAATCCGCGCAACGCCGCGGCCGGCTCGCTGCGCGTGCTGGAGCCGCGGATCACGGCCTCGCGCCGCCTGGACTACTACACCTACTTCCTGATGACCGGCGGCCGCTTCGCGCTCGCCAGCCATTGGGCTTCGCTCGATGAGATGGTCCGTCTGGGCTTCAAGGTCAACCCTCATCGCAAGCTGTGCTCGAGCGTGGACGAGGTGCTCGAATTCTGCGCCCACTGGGAAACCCACCGCCAGGAGCTGCCCTACGAAATCGACGGGGTGGTGGTGAAGGTGGATTCGGTGGAGCAGCAGCAGGCGCTCGGCTTCACCGCCAAGGCGCCGCGCTGGGCCATCGCGTACAAATATCCGGCGCGCCAGGAGCGCACCACGGTGGTCGCCATCGAGGTGCAGGTGGGCCGCACCGGCGCGCTGACCCCGGTGGCGCACTTGCAGCCGGTGGCGGTGGGCGGCGTCACGGTTTCCCGCGCCACGCTGCACAATGAAGACGAGATTGCCCGGCTGGGGCTGAAGATCGGCGACGAGGTGATCATCGAGCGCTCCGGCGACGTCATCCCCAAAGTGGTCCGCGTCTGGGCGCAGGGGAAAGGACGCACGGCCTTCGCGATGCCCGTCAACTGCCCGGTCTGCGGCGGCAGGGTGGTGCGCGAGGAGGGCGAATCCGCGCGGCGATGCATCAACGTGGACTGCCCGGCTCGGCTGAAGGAATCGATTCTGCATTTCGCCTCGCGCGGCGTGATGAACATCGATGGCGTGGGCGAGGCGCTGGTGGATCAGTTGGTCGACCGCGGCATGGTCAAGAGCGTCGCCGATCTCTACCAATTGACCGCCGAACAATTGCTGTCGCTGGAGCGGATGGGCGAAAAATCGGCCACCAACGTGCTCACCAATATCGCCCGATCCAAGCTGAATCCGCTGCCGCGGGTGATCGGCGCGCTGGGAATTCGTTTCGTCGGCGAGCGCACGGCGACGCTGCTGGCCGAGGCGTTGGGCAGCCTGGACAACGTGGCGGCGGCCAGTGTCGACGAGTTGCAGGGCGTGGAAGAGGTCGGACCCAAGGTGGCGGAAAGCATCCTGCAGTTCTTTCGCGAGCGGCGCAACCGCGAGCTGGTGGAGCGGCTGCGCGCCGCCAATCTCGATTTCACTTACCTTTCGACGCGGCCCGCGGGCGGCCCGCTCCAAGGCCTCACCTTCGTGCTGACCGGCACGCTGCCCACCCTCAGCCGCGATCGGGCCAAGGCGCTGATCGAGCAGGCCGGCGGCAAAGTGGCCGGCTCGGTGAGCAAGAAGACCAGCTTTGTGGTGGCCGGCGAAGACGCCGGATCGAAGCTCGACAAGGCGCGCGAGCTGGGAATCGCCGTGGTGGATGAGGGGGAATTGCGGCGCTTGCTCGAAGGCCACGAGTAAGATGTAGCGCACGCACTCTTGCGTGCAGCGCCGGCACTCCTGCCGGCGCCCATTGGTCCGAGAGCTGAAAGAAAGGTCGAGACGAATCTCGACCCTGCACGCAAGACTGCGTGCGCGACGGGGCGCGGCTATGGGTGGTCGTCTTTCATCAGCTTGCTCACGCGCTTCAGATTGCTCCTGATCTCGTCGGTTGCGTCGATCAGTTGATTGGTGTCGTAAATCACGCGCGGGGTCAAAAAGATGATCAACTCGGTGCGCGACGTGTTCAGGGTCTTGCTCCCAAACAGCGTGCCCAGAAACGGGATGCGGTTCAGATACGGGACGCCGGTCCAGCCTTCCGATTTCTGTTCCAGGATGGCCCCGCCGATGGCGATCGTGTCGCCATCCTGCACCGTGAGCTGGGTGCTCATGGAGCGGTTCGAGAACTCCTGGCCCAAGCTGTTCGACCCCTGCGGCGCGCTCACCTGCTGGTTGATAATCATGGTCACCACGCCGCTCGAGTTGATGTGCGCCATGATGCTCAGCGTGGTTCCCGTGCTCTGGTTGCTGATGTTCTGATAGCTCTGCGCGCTGCCGCCCGAAGTCAGTCCCGACAAACCGGTGGAAGTGGCCACCGGAACCTGGCTGCCCACGTTCATGGTGGCCGGCACGCTGTCGGTGGCGATGATACTCGGCGAAGAGATCACCTTGGCGCGGGTACTGTTCTCCGACGCGGTGAGCAGGCCCAGCAGTTGCTTGCTCTTCCCAACCACCATGCCGGCCGACAGCGCCAGGCCGCCCGCACCGGTGGCCACGGCGGTCAGCGCCTGTGTAGCCGTGATCGCGGCGCCGCTGACCGTGGCCGCGTTGGTGCTTCCCGGCGTCTGCAAAGCGCTTTCCACGCCCGCCGAGAAAGCGCCGGTCAGATCCACTTCGTATATTTTGCAGTCGATCAGCACCTGGCGCGGCGGCACGTCCAACTGCCGCAGAAGATTCTGAATCTCCTCCCATTCCTGCGGCGTGCCCTGCACCAGGAGCGTGTTATCGAACGGATTGGGGATGACGTGCGGCATATGCGCGGGCGGTTCGCCGGCGGCGGCAGTCCCCTGGCCCAGGTAGCTGCCGGTGCGGTCCGCCGTTCCGGACGGCGCCAAGCCAGTGGCGGTACCACTCGGGGACATCCCCTGCATCTGATACCCGGCGGAGCGGTTGTAGCTGCCGTACGGATTGACGTTCATCCCGCCGCCCATGTTGCCGCCGTATCCACCACCACCGTATCCGCCGCCACCGTATCCGCCGCCACCGTATCCGCCACCGCCGTATCCGCCACCGCCGTATCCGCCACCGCCAAATCCGCCGCCGCCGTAGGCGCCGCTCATACCGCCCATGCCGTAGCCCGAGCCCGTGCCGTTCAAGCCGAGCCCGGCGGCGTACATGCTGCTGTTGGCTTGCGCCGCCAGTCCGATCAGCGCCATCGGATCCCCGGTGTACAGCGCCATGATGGCCATCGCCACCGTCTCGGCGCGGCCGTACTTCAAGCGGTACACCCAGTTATTCGTACTTCCAGCCGTCACCTTCACCGGGATGTCCAGCTTTTCGATCCACTTCTGGACTTCCGCGAAGATGCCGGGGTTGGGAGCCACCGCAATCAGGGTATTGATGCGGTCCACCGGAATGAACCGCACAGCGGCCGACTTCTCGGATAGCGAATAGGCCTTGAACACCGTGTCCAGTTCCTTGGCCAGGTCGGTGGGGCGGCTGTTCTCGACGTCGAAAAGGCGCACCCGCTTGGTCGCGAAGGTGTCGCTGTCAAACAGGCCGATCAGCTCCATGGTCCGCCGCATGTTGCGGCTGTTGTCTTCGAGAATCAGCAGATTCGCCGCATCGTAGGTGGAGTGCGCGGCGCCTTCGCCGTAGAATGGCGTCAGCAGCTTGTCCATGTCCGCGGCGGTGGCATACTTGAGGAAAATCAGGTTCAGAACCATCTGCTCGTCGTCGGGCAGCGTCTTGGTGTCCCCGTTTATGATCGGCGTCAGCGGAAGATTGGACACCGCGTTGACCGGCACGATCCGGTACAGGTCGCCAACCTTGACGATAGTGCTGCCATTCACCCTTAGGATGGTTTCGAGCAGCGACATCAGATCCACCGTCTTGGTTTCGCCGTAGGTGTGAATGGTGACCGAGCCTTTCACCCGCGGATCGACCAGGATGTTGATCTTCAGCATCTTGGCGATCAGGTTGACCATCTCGAGCAGGCTCACGTTGTCCATCGTGAGCAGGCCCTGGTCGGCCATCCTTGGCTGCTGCTGCGGCAGCGTGGCTTTAGGGAGCGCGGGCGCAGTCGCAGGCGCAGGCTGCGGCGGCTGCACCGGCGGTTGCGGGTGCTGCTTGTCCTGGAGCGCTTGCCGCTCCCGTATGATCTGCTCGATCGGTTCCGACGGAGCCTGAGCCAGCAACGCCGGAATCATGGCGCCGGCGAGCGCGAGCGAAAGAAAGAAACTGTAGCGCATCGGGTTATGCCTGCCCGCTTGCCGGGGCCGCCTGCCGGCGCGCCCAGAGGGCTTGCCCCGCCGCGACCAAAGGTATCAGAAATGTTTTCATCGCTTTTCTCCCGGATCTACACACTTCCCGCAGGAACTGGTGGGTGATGCCTGCGCTTCACTGCACCGGCTCCCAGAGACAGGCCGAACCGAATGGCGTGGGACTCATCACCTTGCGGTAGCCATCCACTACCGCTCCGACCGCCGATGTATCGCCCTTGTTGCAGAGTTTGACGCCGAAGTGGGTCAAGGCGCCGGGCCCGGGCGGCGGCGGCGGCGGCGGCGCCACGGGGAGCGGCGTTTCGGTGCGCACCCCGGCAGCCGCCACTGCGGGCCCCGTGTGATCTTCCAACTCGTCCACCGATTTGCGGATCACCTGGTCTCCCCATGCGAACTCGATCTCTGATGTATTGACGCTGCGCAGCGTGAATTCGCCGATCGTCTCACCGGGACGCACCGCCTCATGCGCAGACCCTTTCTTGACGCTGAGGATGGCGATCGGCCCGCCGCCCAGATTCATGTATCCGTGATAGACCGGCAGCGGCGGCACCGGCGGGGGCGGTGGCGGCGGCGGCGGCGGTTCGACCGGAACGTTGGGATCGCGCGAGCGGTCGAGCAGGTCCTTTTGCGCCACATCCTTGTAAGCGGCCGGCAGCACCGCCGGCGGGTTGGGCAACGGCTGCCAGCGCGGCATTGGCGGCGCGGCCACGCGCTGGCCCAGGGTCGCGGCCTGGTGCGCCTTGGCGGCGCGCCACGCGTCCCGCACCTCGACGGTGGTCCATACCACGGCGCACGCCAAAGCCAGATTGAGGACGATCCAGAATTTGCGGTTCACGCTCCCTGCCCTCCTTTCTTTTCGGGCAGCAGCTTGCGCGCCACCAGCGCGCCCACGGAAAGATGCACCTGTATGTTTTTCTTCTTATCGTTGCCGCCGTTGACGCGGAGCACGTTGGTGGCCAGGATCTGCGGCTGATCGGCCAGCGCCGCCATCAGGTTCACCAGTTGATCGATGCCGCAGACGAAGGCCACCTCCACGCTGACTTCGCCGTAGTCGCCGCTGATCACCGCTTCGCCCATGCGCTCGACGCCGTGCACTTCGATGCCGTTGGCCTTGGCGATGGCCTGTACCAGTTCGAGCAACTGAGCCTGCGCCTGGTTCTTGGTGTCGGCCTTGAGGATGCCTTTTTCGCGGGTGGCCAGCTCCGCCTGCGCCTGCTTGAGCCGCGCTTCCTTTCCTGCCACGGAGGCCGCCTTGACGCGCAGCGTTTCCAGCCGCTTCTCGGCGACCGGAATGGCTTCGCCGGCGGCAGCCGTTCCCGTGTCCAAGCCCGCAAACAGGCCGAACCGCCAAGCTACGGCGGGAATCAACAGCGCTGCGCCCGCCACCAGTATGGCGCGCGAGCGGCGGTCCAGGTTCCCGATCGTCATGGTTTCCCCCGTGTCGAGTGGATCTGGAACGCCTCTCCGCCCGCGGCCGCGTGCTGGTCCATATCCATCTGTGAATTCCGGAACAGCGGCGAAGAGTCGAGAATCTTCAGCAGCGGCGCGGCCTGCGGGGCCTCCCCATTGATCCGCGCCGTATCGCCCGTCAGTTCGATGGTGGTGGTCCACGCCGGCGGCTCGACCAGCCGGGTGAGCTCGTTGAGCGCGTCCAGATCGGCGCGGGTGCGGCTGCGGTATTGGTCTAGAAGCGCGGTGCGGGCGCGCGTTCGTTCGGTTTCCCGATCGAGCGCGCCGGCGCGCAAGGCGAGTGGTTGGACGCGCGC
Organism: Bryobacteraceae bacterium; assembly: GCA_050010695.1. GTDB lineage: Bacteria > Acidobacteriota > Terriglobia > Bryobacterales > Bryobacteraceae > Bog-375. Next base: position 9,236 of record JBEKKO010000043.1, on the reverse strand, counting down.
GATTTCGGCTTCGAGTGTCTTCAGGTACCGGCGATCTTCGAACTTCGGCCACGCGATCATGGCCGTAAGCGCCACCAGCGCCAGCCCGGCCAGCACCGCGGTAGGAACCAGCATGGCGCGCGAGCTCGAGCGCCGGTACTCGCGCGGCAGGACGTTCGCCGCCGGCGCCAGCCGGGGACAGGCCCCGGCCAGCGCCGTGGCGTACGGCAGTGCGTTGCGGGATAAATCGTTCTCCACCGGATTGACGGTGGGCCGGGGCAGCAATTCCTCGAGCGTGGTCGGCTGGGTTTCCGGCGGCAGCCGCAGCTCGGCCAGAGCCAGCGCCGCGGCGCGTTCCGGCGGCAGATCGAACTCGGCGGAAAACACCGGCCGCGACGGGCTTTCGCCATACACTTCCACCGCGCCCGCCAGCGTGCGGCCGAGCCCCACGAAGCCTTCCCCGTCGCGATGGCCGTTCAGGCGGACGGCGGTATGCAACGCGGCGGCTGAGAAAGTGAAGCTGGAAACCACAACCCCCGCCGCCGTGAACAACTCCGTGTACCGCTCGATGGCGGCGCGGCGCGCGATACCCAGCAGCACGCCTCCGTAAGGCAGCGGGGACCAGCCCCATACCACTTCGTCCTCGCCGTAGGGATGCAGGGTGTCGATTTGCAGCCGGATGGCGCTTTCCGTATCGCGGGCCGCTACGCCCGGCAACGCCAGTTGGCGGACAATCACTTCGCGGCGCGGCAGCAGCACGGTGGCACTCAGATGGCCGGCGCCGGCGGATTTCAAAAAGCGTCCGTATTCGCCGCCCCATTCCGCGGCGGGACGCCCGTCGAAGCCCGCGATGACGCGACGGCCCAGCACCCGGACGCCCGACGGCCGGACCCGCGCCACCACCACTTCCAGGTCCGTGGCGCCGATGGCGATGCCCACTCCGGAGCCGAATTCGAGCAGCTTGCGCGCGTCTTTGGGAATTCCGAGCGGCATCGCGATCATTCGCTCCACGCCGTGTCGTACCAGCGCAAAATGTGAATCGGGGAATCGTAGCCGGCCGGCATGTACTTGACCATCGCCGCCACCGTGCGCCGCAAGCTGGAGAGTTGCCCGCCGTCCAGGCGCAGACGCGCCGTAGCCCGTATGGTGAGGATGGACCGTCCGCCCACCCGCAGCCTGCCGCCGGCGTCGCCCGCCATTGCCATTATGTCCCCAAGCTGCTCCTGCGGAATGGGACCGGCGTTGCGGCGCGCCACAATCGCGGCAATCGCGGCCGGGTTCATCCCCACCGCAGCCAGCACCGCCGGCGAGGCGGCGTTCACGTCCACCTGCGAACCGCGCCCGTAGACCGAAAGACAGTCCACCAGCCCCGCGCGGCGCACCAGATGCCTGCCGCCGGCCGCGTCTGGTAGCGGGCCATAGGCTCCGTAAAACAGTTCGGGGGTTACGCCGGGCACCGACAACAATTCCTCAATCTCTTGTAAGGACGCGCCCGGGGGCTGAAAAGACGGTCCCGGCGTCGGGTCCGGTGAGGCGCCCGCGGGGGTGCGAGCCTGGTCAATCGAGTGCGCCAGCCCGTCCGCACGGAGCTCGTCCAACCCCAGCGCCATTCCCAGGCGGGTGAGATCTTCGAGCGAAGCCTTGTTGACGTTCAGTTTGGCCGTTTCGGGAATGAATTCCACCCGCACGTCGCCGCTGGCGAAGTGGTAGGTCATTTGAGTGGCGCCCTCCGGGATCGTGCGCGAGGCGGGGTCCTGGATACCCCACAGGATCTCGACCGCGGCGCGATCGATGCCCGCCGCCGCCAGGTAGTAGCTGCGCAAACCGTCGAGTGCGGTGGACGTGCGTTCGGTCTCTCCGTGAATCGTGGTCGCCAGCGAAAAGCCGATCGCCGCCAGCGCCGCCGAAAGCCAGAGCACCGTCAGCAGCGCGCTGCCGCGGCGCGCCGACGTGGCGCACGCACTCGTGCGTGCCGTGTCGAGACTCTTCTCGACACCTGCTCGCGCGTGGGAAACCGGGCGTCGGCACGAGTGCCGGCGCGGCACGCACGAGTGCGTGCGCCACGTCGGAATCGGATCGCGCTCCGCTTCAGAAGTCGTCATAACGGATCTGCCACGAACGGTGGATACGGATCGGCGCCGTCACCGTGATCGGCTGCAGGTGCGAAGCGTTGGCTTGGAGCGGCGCCATTTCCACCCGGATGGCGACCGGCCAGCCGGTGCCCGTCGCGTTAGGCATCCATTGCGGCGGCTGGAACTGGGGTTGCCGCGGAGGCCCCGCGGGCGTCACCAGATAAGAGAACCGGCAATAGGCCAGTTGATCCGCCAGCACGAAAGACTTTGGACTGGCCACGGGGGGCCTGAAATGAACCAGCATCCCGGCCACCGGGTCGGGGGTCATATCGACGCATGCGCGGCCGGCGTCAAGCCGCGTGTAGGGCGTCTCGTTCACCACCAGCCGCACTCCGTTACCCTCCTCGCCCGGAATCACGAACATCTCGAGGATCTGCGCCGGGCCGCGCCAGGCCTGCTGCAGCGAAAACATGGAAACCAGCCGCATGGTTTGCGGCTCAGCCTGAAAAAACAGGAAAGCGGTACTCGGCAGGTCCGGGTTTCCCACGCAAGGCGGCTGGGCTGGGATTAGTCCTTCCAATTCCTGCACCAGGACTCGCTGCGCGCCGGCCACGCGCCGGTCGGCGAGCAGCTTTTCATTGGTTGTGTGCAGCGCCCGCAAGGCCAACTGCAGGGAAAGCAGCATAACCACCGAAAGCGTGCTCAACAGGGTCACGGCGATCAGCACCTCGATCAGCGTCACGCCGGCCTGCCGGCTTCGCGCGGCAGCGCCCCTCATGGCGTTATCATCCTGCGGCGCAGGCCCTCGATCACAAAAGTCCGGCGCCGCTCGGACGCCATCCACCAGATCTCCAACCGCACGTGGTCGAGCGCCAGTGCGCCGGGGACCGGCGCCGGCGGCTCTTCAAATGGTACGACCTGCGCCACCCAGCCCGCCACCAACCCGCCGGTCAAATCGGCGTCGAACGTGCCGCTCAGCGGCGCGCCGGGGTCCGCCAGGATGTCGTTCATCCGCAGGCGGCCCAACTGCACCACCCGGTCGTAGTCGCGCAGCCGCGCCGCGTTGCGCGCCGCGCCGGAGATGGCCCCCAGCAGCCCCACCACGGCGATCGCCATAATGAGAGTGGCCACGATCATTTCGAGTAGGGTGAACCCGCGCGTGCGCCTCACTTTGTATTGACGGTTTCCACGCGCGGAAAGCCGGTCATGGGGTCCAGTTCCACCCGGCGCCGCCCGCCGTGGCGGTTGGAATACTCGACGCCGATGGCCGGCGCCGTGCCGCCGGGGACGATCAGGATCTGGCGGTTGCCGCTCTCGAACTCGCCGAGTTCCGGCAGCACCTTGTCCATGGTGATGCCTTGCGGCACATGGAACCGTCGCGCGAAGCCGTCCGCCCCGTCCGCGGAGATGGTTCCGTCTGTGAGCGAGATCACCACTTCCACCGGCTGTTCGCTGCGTTCGGCGTGGGTCACCGCCCCGTTCAGGAAACTGGCGATGGCATCGCCCGTGGAGGCCAGCCGCACGCTGTCGAGACCCGCCGAAACCGAGGGAGCGGAGACGCCCACAATGATCCCGATCACAGCCACCACTACCAGCATCTCGATCAGCGTCACGCCTGCGGTAGGACGGACCATCGCCTTTCGTGGTCTGTCGTGCCTCGCCAAAGCGCGAAACACCGACAGACGACCAAAACCGATCGTCTGTCCTACCTCTGCCTTGGGCATGCCCGGCCCTTACTGGCTCTTCCAACTGAAGATATCGGCATTGACTCCGTCGCCGCCGGGCTGGCCATCGGCGCCGTAACTGGTGATGTCCGGCTCATCGCCGTGGTCGCCGGGGAACTTGTACACCCAATCGTGGCCCCAGGGATCTTTCGGAATCTCCTGCGGCATATACGGCCCGTTCCACTCGGTCGCATCCGCCGGCTTCTCCCGCAGCGCCTTCAGGCCCTGCTCGGTGGAGGGAAAGTTCCCCATGTCCATTTTGTACATGCCCAACGCGCCCATGAAACCTTGGATCTGCGCGTGTGCCGCCGTGATTTTGGCCTTATCCACGTTGCTCCAGAGCCGCGGGCCGACCAGGGCCACGAACAGCCCGATAATGGTCACCACTACCAACATTTCGATCAGGGTGACGCCGGCCGCGCCCCGCTTCCGCCTGTTCGCCGTCTGCTTCATTTCACACCGCCACATCGTTGATGCTCGTTATCGCGAGCAGCATACTCAAAATCAGAGCTCCGACCATCACGCCCATCACCAGAATCACCACTGGCTCGAAAATGCTGGTGAATCGGCGGATGGCCGCCCGAGTCTCATTTTCGTAAATATCGGCCATCCTGGCAAACATCTGGTCCAGCCGGCCGGTTTCCTCGCCCACCGTCAGCAGGTGCGCAGCCAGCGGCGGGAACACGCCCGCCTTGCGGGTGGGCGCCGCTATGCCCTCGCCACGCTTCACGCCGTTGGCGACACCGACCAGGGAATTCGCGATCATCCGGTTGTTGAGCGTGGCCGCGCCGATCCCGATCGACTGTACCAGGGGAACCGAGTTCTCGAGCAGCGTGGCCATCGCGCGCGCAAACCGCGCGGTCTCCGCTTTGAGCAGCGCCACGCCCAGCAGCGGCAATTTCAGCCGCGCGCCGTCCCACCACAACCGGCCCGCCGTGGTGCGCGTGTAAATGCGCCAGATGATGGCGGTGGCCGCCAGCCCGCCCAGCACGAACCAGCCGTAGGTCTTGACCAGGTCGCTGGCTTCCAGCATGATTCGCGTCGGCGTCGGCATTTTCATGTGCCCGTCGGCGAAAATCACCGCGAAACGCGGCACCACGAAGCTCAGCAGGATGAAAACCGAGGTCGCGCCCACCGCCGCCAGCAGCGCCGGATAGATCATGGCCGAGACGATGAAGTTGCGCAGATCGTCGCGCGAGCGTTCGAATTCGGCCAGCCTGGCAAAGATGATGGCCAAGGCGCCGGAGGCTTCGCCCGCCCGCACCATGTTGATGTAAAGGTCGGAAAAGTATTCACCGTGCGTGGCCAGGCTGTCGGCCAGCGGACGGCCGCCCTTCAGCACGCGCAGCACGTCCAGCACGATGAAGCGGAACTGCGGCCGGTCGGTGAGCTCGGCCGTGATCGAAAGCGCCCGGTCGAGCGGCACCCCCGCGTTCAGCAGCGTCGACAACTCCTGGGTGAAGAAGAGGACGTCGTTGCGCCTCCGGCCGCCGAAGCTCGGCAGCTTGATTTCGAACGACGTGCGCTTGGGCGCCACGCCCACGTAAACCGGCGTCAGCCCCTGCTTGCGCAGCTCGCGGGCGACCACCTTCTCGTCGTTGCCGGACAGGCTCCCGGTGCGGATCTTCCCGTCCGAGGTCACCGCGCGGAAAAAGAACGTGGATGCCATCAGCTCGTTTCCTTGTGGGGCGGGATGGTATCCTGCACGCGACCCAGAGGGTGCCCCGGCAATCGCCGCGCGTGCCGATTGCCAATCGGAAGGCAGCTTACCAAGCTGCCCCACAAACGATCAGTCTCGAAAGGTCGCCGCACTAGAGCTCCTGCGTCACGCGCATCACTTCGTCGACAGTGGTGACGCCGTCCCGTATTTTTTGCCAGCCGTCCTCGCGCAGGTTGCGCATTCCGCCGCGCCGCGCCGTCTCGGTCAGCACCGAAGCGTCGGCGTTTTCCATGATCAGCCGCCGCAGCTCGTCGTTGAGCTGCATCATCTCGAAGATGCCGACGCGCGAAATGTAGCCGGTGCCGTTGCAGACCAGGCAGCCCGCTCCGCGGAAGCTCCTGACGCGGGTGCCGTCCGGCGCCACCGTCTCGCCCACCGGCCGCTTGCAATCCTTGCAGACGACGCGCACCAGCCGCTGCGCCAGCACCGCCACCAGCGACGAGGTCAGCAGGTAACTCTCGACCCCCATATCGGTGAGGCGGGTGATGGCGCTCGGTGCGTCGTTGGTGTGCAGGGTGGAAAACACCAGGTGGCCGGTCAGCGCGGCGCGGATGGCGATATCGGCGGTCTCGCGGTCGCGGATTTCGCCCACCATAATCACGTCCGGGTCCTGCCGCACGATGTGCCGCAGCCCGGCGGCGAAGGTCAGCCCGATCTGCGGATTTACGTGGATCTGGTTGATCCCGTCCATCTGATATTCCACCGGGTCTTCAATCGTGATGATCTTCTTGTCGGGAAGGTTGATGCGCTTTAGCGCCGAGTAAAGCGTGGTCGATTTTCCGCTGCCGGTCGGCCCGGTCACCAGGAAAATGCCGTGGGGCAGACTCGTAAAATGCTCCATCTGCTGCAGCATGCGGTCGTCGAAACCCAACCGGCGCAGGTCGAAGAAATCGCCCGCCGAGCGGTCCAGCAGGCGCATCACCACGCTTTCGCCATACAGCGTCGGCAGGGTGGAAACGCGCAGGTCCACCTCGCGCCCCAGGATCTTGATCTTGATGCGGCCGTCCTGCGGCAGCCGCCGCTCCGCGATATTCAGCTTGGCCATCAGCTTCAGGCGGGAGATGATGGCGGCCTTCAATTCGCGCGGCGGCGTTTCCTGATTGGACAGCACGCCATCCACGCGGAAGCGCACGCGGAATTCCTTCTCGAACGGTTCGATGTGGATGTCGCTTGAGCGTTTCTCGAGCGCATCGGCGATCATGGCGTTCACCAGCCGGATCACCGGCGCCTCGCTGGCCATGTCGCGCAGGTGCTCGAGATCGGCCAGCGCCTCCTCGTCTTCGCCGCCGCCGGACAACACCTGGCGCTCGCCGTCGGCGTAATGCTTGTCCACCGCGTCGACGACTTCCTGCTCGGCCGCCAGCGCGGTCTGAATCTGCAGGCCGGAAAACGACCGGATCGCCGCCACGGTTTCGAAGTCCATCGGGTCGGCCATGGCGACCGTCAGCACGGAATCGTTCAGCGCCACCGGAAACGCGCGCGATTGCCGCAGGAAACGATACGACAGCCCTTCGATTTCCGGCGCCGACGGCGGCGGCCCGTCAATCGTCACCAGCGGCACGTCCAACTGCTCGCTCAGCGCCGCCAGCACGTCGCGCTGCGCCACCAGCCCCATATCCACCAGGATCTTGCCCAGCTTGTCGCCGCGCTCGCGCTGCAGTTCGAGCGCGCGATCCAACTCTGCGGCTTCGATCTTCCCGTGCTCCACCAGCATCTCGCCCAGCCTCTGAAAGCGCAGCACGCCCACAGGGGGCGCTGCGATCGTGGGCTGCGGTGCGAGGTGCTCGGGGGTCACTGATTGCTCACCGTGGCTACAATCTGCGCGCCACTCAAAATCGCGCGCCGCGATGCTTTCACCACGATCTGGCCGGGCAGGCCGCTCGAATCTTCATAGGGCAAATAGAGGAGCTGCACGACTACCACGACTTGCTGGTCTTCCGGCACCGCCGTCAGATCCTTGGCGGCGGATTGCAGCAAGGTGTTCATCAGCCCCTCCATTGCCGGAAGGCGGGCCTGCTTGCGCTGCCGCACTTTGGTTTTTTCCGCCTCGGTGATGGTAGGCCGGAACGGGCTCATCCGGGGCGTCAGGATGAGGTCCAACTCGGTAGTGAACACGGCGCCGAAGCCTTCCAGGTAAATGCCGCGCGTACGGCCCAGCACGTCGATGGGGTCAGTCGGCGCGAACATCTGGAAACTGCGGTCGAAGCTGCGAGCGATGGTCGCCAGCGAGGTGAGCGAAACGCGCGGCGGAGCCGTCGGCAGCGCGCCGCTCTCACGGGCGGCGGCCGGAACCGGCCGCGCCACCTGCGCCGAAAGCGGCGCCAAAGCCAGCAATATGGTCAGTGCGAGTCTCATTTCGCCTCCCCGGCGGGCTGCCGCGGCGGCCCGTAATCGAGAGCCGCCACGGTTCGGGCCTGCTCTCGCCTGTCGGAAAACTCCAGCTCCGCCGCCACCAGCAGCAGTTTCTGCCGCTCGGCAGCCACCTCAGCGACCAACTGCTGGGTGCGCGCCGCCACGGCCCGGTCGGCCGCCTGCTCGATGCGGGCCTGCATGGCGGCGTCGGAAACCGGTTGTACTGCCTGCGCGGTCTCGACCGCCGGCCCTTGCACCAGGCGCACCGGCTGGACCGGCGCCGGCCGCGCCAGGGCGAACACCACCAGCGCCGCCGACAGCAGCGCCGCCGAGCCGAAGCCCAGCCGCGCCGGCGTGTTCCAGAACCCGCTCCACCAACGCCGCCAGGCCGAAGGCTCGAAGATGGGGTCGGAAACAAAAGCGATACGCCGCGGAATCTCTTCCTCCCGCAGACTCAAGAGCGTGGTTCCGGTCAGCCGCAGGCGGTTCAGTTCGTCCCGGCAGACGCGGCAGGCGGTGACGTGCGCTTCCACCTGTTTGCGCTCGGCGCCGTCCAGCTCATCGAAAAAGTAATCCTTCAAATCGAATGGCGAGCAACTCATGACACACCTCGTGGCTCAATCGGAGCCAGCTCGATCTTCAGCAGTTCCAGCGCCGTATACAAGCGGCTTTTGACGGTCGAAACCGGGCAGGAGAGAATCTCGGCCATTTCCTCGAACTTGAACCCCTGGTAGATCTTCAGCGTTACGGCCTCGCGCTGTTCGGGCGAAAGCCGCTCCAGCGCGCTGGCCACCGCCAGGCTCAATTCGATGGGAAAAACCGCATTGCCTCCTACCGTGATTCCGGTATCCGTCGCCGCCGGCGGCAAATCCGCCACATCGCTTTCCGGCCTTCGCTTGCGAAACATGGAATAGGCCTCGTTATGGGCGATGCGATACAGCCACGGCCCGAAACGGGCCGCGTCATCCAGCTTGCGTAGATTCTGGTACGCCTTCAGAAACACGTCCTGCGCCAAATCCAAAGCGTCTTCGCGATTGGCGGTCAGCCGCAGGAGATAATTGTAGACACGCTTCTCCCACCGGGACACAAGGAGGTTAAACGCCTCCACGTTGCCCCGGGCAGCCTGGCGAATCAGATCGCCATCCTCGACCGCCCGAAAGATCAAGCCTTGGCTCCTGGTGTGTAGACGCGTACGGCCCGGCAAAAGTCGGACCCCCGCTTCTTGAGTGTAGCGGGATTTGGCCGCACCCACGGGCTGTCAGGCCCGGTGTGTCGCGGCAAAATGATAATGTCCTATTTGGGCAAAGTAGAAATGTCCTATTGACAGGGTCGAGCCTGGAGGGTGGACAAAGGACAACTACTGATGACCCAGGCCGAGCGAGACCGGCT
>JBEKKO010000042.1:0-38466 GCA_050010695.1 Bryobacteraceae bacterium | reverse complement strand
CTGGATAATCGCTTCGATCTTCTTCATGGAATGAGTCTCCTGGGACTTTACGATTCGAAGATATACCCTTCTTCACCGTGCTGGGAGACGTCCAAACCTTCCATCTCCTGCTCCGGCGACACGCGCAAGCCGATCAGAACGTCGCACACTTTCAGAATCACGAGCGTACCCACAATGGCGATGGCCCACGCTATACCGCATCCTATCATCTGGTTGACCACCTGCGAGGCCTTGCCATCCACCCAACCGAGCGGCAGAACGTGGCCGGCGGAATCCTTGAGACCGCTGTTGATGGCGCTGGTGGCGAAAACGCCGGTGAGAATTGCGCCCAGCGTGCCGCCCGCGCCGTGCACGCCGAAGGCGTCCAGCGCATCGTCGTAGCCGAACATATTCTTTACCTTGACCACCATGAAGTAGCAGACTATGCCGGCCGCGAAACCGATGGCCAGCGCGGGAAACGGCTGGACGAAACCGGAAGCCGGGGTAATCGCCACCAGTCCCGCCACGGCGCCCGAGATGCCGCCCAGCACGCTCGGCTTGCCGGAGTGAATCCACTCCGCGAGCATCCAGGAAAGCGCGGCGGCCGCAGCGCCGAAATGGGTGGCCACGAAGGCGCTGGTGGCCAGGCTGGACGCCGCCAGCGCGCTGCCGGCGTTGAATCCGAACCAACCGACCCAGAGCAGGCAGGCGCCGATGAAGCTCAATACCATGCTGTGCGGTTTCATTTCGGGGCTGGGGAAATCGAGGCGCTTGCCGAGGTACAGCGCGCACACCAGCGCGGAAACGCCGGAGGTGATGTGCACCACCGTGCCGCCGGCAAAATCGAAGCACGGAAACTTGCCGCCAAGAAAGGCGTTGAGCAGGCCGCCCTTGCCCCACACCATGTGCGCCATGGGGAAATAGACGATCAGCGACCAGAGCGTGGTGAACAGCAGCATGGCGCTGAACTTCATGCGCTCGGCGAAGGCGCCGGAAATCAGCGCCGGGGTGATGATGGCGAACATCAACTGGTAAATCATGAAGGTCTGTTGCGGGATGGTGCCCGCGTAATCCGGGTTGGGCGCGGCGCCGACGTGGCGCAGGAGGGCAAACCGCAGGTCCCCGATAAAGGACCCGCTGCCACCGAAGGCCAGGCTGTAACCAACCACGGCCCAGATGACGGTCACCACGCACATCAGGACGAAGCTCTGCATCATCGTGCCCAGCACGTTTTTCCGGCGCACCAGACCGCCGTAAAACAAGGCCAGGCCCGGACCGGTCATCAGCAGCACCAGGGCCGCGGCCATCAGCATCCAGGCGTTATCGCCGGCGCTTTGCGCGGATTGGGCCGCAGCTTCTACAGCGGACATTCGGGCGTTCAGGTCCGAAGCGCCTTGCGCCAGCAAACCAGGCGCGAAGACGGAGGCAAACAGAAACAACGGGGTTAAGCGTCTCATCTCGGGGACAGTGCACACACGGCACTCCCTTGATTCTCCACTACGGTTGTGGGGTTCACCAAAGCAGAAGTTTCTATTCCGGGAATCGGATTTTCTTATGGGGTGGGTGGGGCATGCTTCAGCTTGCCCTCCCATCATCGAAAAGTGAAAAAAGAGTGAAAACGGGCAACCTAAAGGATGCCCCACCTATTCGAGGTGGGCGGGCTTCCAGGTCTTGTCGGGATTGAAGACGGTCATTCGCCGCGCGAGCGTCATGGTAGGCGGCCCCAGGTCTTTGCCGTAGACGATGCCGTGCTGGTTGACGATGAAAGTCAGGATGCCGGAGACGCCGTATTCGGCCGGAAAGGCCACCAGCGCGAAACCGCCGATCATCTGCCCTTTCACGACGTAATCCGCGGCGCCGCCATCGGCGTCCGGCCCCTGCGCCTTCAGGATGTGGAAGTAATAACCGTGATACGGAACCGGCTTCTTGCCTTCGGCGAACATGGCGGCAGCCGCGCCGGCGAAGGACTTGGGAACCAGGTTGCCGCTGTCGCCCTCCCAGTACAAACCGTCCTGTTTGCCCGGGGAGCTCGAGATCGTCTGCGCGTACTGCATGGCGCCGTTGCCTTCGTGGTGACGGGTGGCATATTCCATCTGCGCTTCCACGTAGCCGCGGCAGACCTCGATGGCATTCAGCTCATGGCGGCCGATGCGGCGCGCCAACACCTCGACGCGGCCGGCCGTCGAATCGAATCGCCACACGCCGTCTTTGCGGACCAGCGGCACGGGAAAAGGCCACTCCTGGCTTCCGGCGAGGAGGGTATTGCGGTCGGCCTGATCCTGGCGGATTTGCAGTTTCTCCGCCGCCATGCGGGCAAACTGGGCGCGTCCGGCCTTGTCCTCGTTGGCATCGCCGGAGGAGACGATATCCTTGCCGTCCGGTCCGAGGATCTTGAGCAGCGCCGCCGTGTCATTAGCTCCCGCCGCGTCGGCCAGGGCGTGGGCGGCCTCCTGCGGAGTGGCGAAACTGCGCTGGCTGGGCTGCGGAGCCGCCTGAATCGAAAGGCAAGCTCCCAGAACGATAGCGGCAAACGTGAATATTCGCATGGGTGGTCTGGATCCTCCTAACGTCGTTTGTCCGAAGCTGGCGCCGAGGGCCTTTCGGCCGGACGCTGCGGTGCGGGTCGCGGCGCCGGCTGGCTGCTGCGCGCCGGGCCGAGGCTGGAATAGCCGTGGTCGCTGTGCTGTTGCGCGGCGCTGCCGTTTTCATAGCCGCTGAACGCGCTTCGGTTGGCGGCGGGAGCGTTCTGCGGCACGGCGCGGTCGCCCATCCGCTCGGTGGGCTCGCCCGAGTTTCGAGGCTGGACCGGCATGCGCTCGGCGGGCGCGGCCAGGTTGCTCCTCACACTCGCCCGGTACTGGGTGCGCAGCGCCGCATTGGCATAGGGGACGCCCATTCGGTGCCCCGGGTCATGCGCCCAAGACGTGGTGCCGCGCTGGTTCACCCCTCTGGCTTCGTTGAAGTTGTAGCGACGAACAAACGCGTTGTTGACGATCAAGGTGTGGGTTCCCCAGGCGGGGTGCCAGCCCCAGCCGCCCCAGCCGTTCCATCCGTAGCCGAAGTAGAAGCCCATCGAAATGGGCGGATAGAATCCAAACCCCGCCCCACCCACCACGACGGGATAAGGCGGCCAATCCCAGCCCGGATAGGGGTAGTACATCGCCGGTCCCCAGATCCAGACCGGATTGTATTCCGGCACGGAGATCGCGTTCGGGTCTACCGGGTTGATGTCGATCATGCCCTGATCGTCGGCCACCTGCTCTTGCGGCGTGGAGGCCAGTTTGCCGGCCTGCTCCGCCTTCTGCCGCAGGGCTTGCACCGCATCCATCACGTCCTGCTGTTGCGCCAGAAAGGCGTTGCCCAGGGTGGTGGTCCAGTTCACATCGGCGTTGAGCTGTTTCAGTACGTCGGGAAACACGACCAGCGCTTGCACGCTTGGATCCCAGTTCTCCTGCTGGACCGCGGAGGTCAGCACGGCGCCGGTGAGATCGGGATTCTTTTGCAGCCACTGCCAGGCTTCGACCACTTCCAGCGGATAAGTGGAGGCCGCCAGGATCTGGCCGAGCAGCGGATCCGGGTACAGCGCGATGGGCGCCACCAGATTCTGCAATTGATCGGCGGTAAGCGTCTGGTCGGGCGGCGGCGCCACCGGCTCCTGCGCCGGCAGGGTCCGGAAGCTGGCCAGCAGGCCACACAAAAGAAGAATGACGGCGATCGGTTTCAGCGGCATAGGCACCTCCCGGCCCGGCGGCATCGAGTGGATGCCGGCGAAGCCTTCCGCTTTGTTAGATTAACGCAAACGCGGCGAGGTTACCGTACCACCCCAGTGCTTTCGATGAAAAATGCGTAATCCGCGTGGCGGCCCGGGCCGGTAATTCTCTGTGGTCCGGGCAAGCTAAAGCATGCCCCACCAAGGTAAACTCGAAGATTGAGCCAGCCGAATTACTCTAAGCCGCGGGTTTGCGCGGTCAGCTTCCTGAATACTTCTCCTTTAGTCTGGGGCATGCTGCACGGGCGGCAGCGCGGGATGTTCGAGCTGGAGTTCCGCGTGCCTTCCGGGTGCGCCGACGCGCTGGCCGCGGGTGCGGCGGACATCGGCATCGTGCCTTCGTTCGAGCTCACCCGCCAGGAGCTGGACATTCTCCCCGGCGCGGGAATCGCCTGCCATGGCCCGGTGCGCAGCATTCTGCTGGTGTCCGCCAAGCCGCTGGGAGAAGTGCGCAAGCTGGCCGCGGACTCGAGCTCGCGCACCTCGGTGGAGCTGGCGCGCATTATCCTCGATCACAAATACGGCGCGCGGCCGGAAGTGTTGCCACACGCGCCGGATCTTAATGCGATGCTCGACGCCGCCGACGCCGCGCTCATCATCGGCGATCCCGCCTTACGCATCGACCCGGCCCATCTGCCGTACGAAGTCAGAGACCTGGGCGCGGACTGGGTGGAGATGACCGGCTACCCAATGGTGTTCGCGGTGTGGGCCGCGCGCAAGGGCGTGGCGACCGATGCGATCGCCGAGGCTTTTCGCGACTCCTGCCATTTCGGGTTGGAACATATGGACGAAATTGTCGAGGCGGAGGCGGCGCGCCTCGGCTTCGCGCCGGAACTGGTGCGGAATTATCTCACGCGCCACATCGTCCACCGGCTGGGGGCCCGCGACTACCAAGGCATGCGGCTGTTCCTCGAGTGGGCCGGCGGCAAGGCTTCGGCGGTGCCGCCGGCGCTGGCGTCGATCGGGTAAACGTGGCTGCGTGCCGCGCCGGCATTCGTGCCGATGTGTTATGAAGTCACCGGCGCCAGGAAAGGTCGAGACGAATCTCGACCCGGCACGCACGACTGCGCCACGTTAGCCAGTCCAGTCTTCGAACCGGGCCGGGTCGGTGCTCTTCATCTCCAGCCAACCCTGGTGCGGGATGGCGTCGACGGGGAGGCCGCCTTCCCACAGCGAGGATTGAAAGCGCAATCCCTGGCCGGCGGCGATTCCCAGGGACTCGAGCGCGATCCGCACTTCCAACACGCGGGCAAACGCGCATTCGACGGCGCCCTCCGCCGGAGCGGCCATCTTCATTTCCACCGGCTTGGCGGCGCCGTGGGTGAAGCCGATGGTGACCTGGCTCGAGCGCGCGCCGTCCAGCGTCTGGCCGGTGAAGCGCACTTCCATGCCGCCCAGTTCCCGCTCGTAATCGGGATTCACGTCGATGCGCAGATAAAAGCTCTGGCCGTCGGAGCCGAAGAACACTTCCTTCACCACGAACTTCTTGCCGTGCATGGAACCCGACCGCTCATCGACGTGGTAGACGCCGGCGCCCATCCATTCGAAATAGGAGGTGACCTCGCCATCGATGACCGGCCGGATCGATCCCGAGGGCGCCACCAGCACGGCGGGCAGCGTCACGCGCAGGATGGGACGCGAAAGCTCTTCGGGCGGTGTCAGGTTCAGGAAGCGGTAGACGTTGGCGAGGTGGCTGCGGTAGAGCTGGTCGAACTCCGGGCGGTTGGCGGAATCGTGCTCCGGCCCGTACCACCAGCACCAGTCGCTGCCCTCGGCGATGAGCAATTCCTCATACGCCATCCGCCGCTTGTCGGCGTTCACCGCGGGCGCGGAATCGAAGGTCTCGCGGGCGCGCAGCAATTGCGTCCAGGCCTGGTTGTCCTCTTCGGCGCCGATCCACACGTCGAAGTTGGCGTTGATCCAGGAGCCGGGGAAGATGCCGCCGAGCGGCTCCGGCGTCATGCGCTCGAGGCCCTCGCCGACGGTCACCGCGCTCAGGCGCAAGTCATCCTGGATGCGCCGGTAGAGCTCCCGCAGAAACGGGCGCCCGTTGCGGGTGTAATACTCCCAGGCATTTTCGCCATCGAGAATAATGGGGACCAGTGCATCGCGGCCGGCGCCCAGAATGCCGGCGCAATTGTCGTAGATGCGTTTCAGAAAGTCGTCGGCCGCCGCGGCTGCGTCCATTTTCGAGTAGACGAAACCAATCAGGTCGCTCAGGTAATGGTCGCGGAAAATCACGTCCAGAGAGCGCCCGCCCTGCTGCCAGCGGTAAGGCCGGTACAGTCCGTCCACGCCCACGCCGCGCCCCAGCGTGCGGTTGAGCACGCCGCTATCGGTGGCGGCCCAGCGGTAGCCGAGCTCGGCGGCGATAGCGAAGGCCTCGTCGGAGACCGAACCTTCCGACGGCCACAGCCCGGCCGGAGCGGCGCCGAACGTCTGCGCGGTGAACTCGCGCGCCATTTCGAGCTGCTTGCGCGCATCGCCCGGATAACGGAAACGCGGCGGCAAGGGCACGCCGGGATGGGAGACTTGGGCGATCGCGGAATCGCACACCAGCGGAAGAATGGGGTGATAGTAAGGGGTGGTCGAAATCTCGATTTGGCCCGACGCCGCCAGCTTGCGGTACTCCGGCGCCACCTGGGCCACGATCTCGCGCTGCTTGGCTCCCATGCGGGCCTGGTCGGTGGGCGTGAAGTTGCGCCCGCGGCGCAGCCAGTCGCGCACTTCCTCGTCGTGCGCCTTAAACTCCTCGTCGAACCACGACAGTTGCGACCACATCTGCAGATCGCGAAAATCCTGCGGCCCGAACATCGGTCGCGCCCCGGCTTTCTTCTGCGATTGCCAGGCGTCGAACAACTCGCCGTAGCGCGGGTAGCGATAGATCATGTGCTGCGGATCGGAATAAAAGGAATGGCGCAACAGGAAAGCGCGGTCCGCGTCGGTGAGGGATTCGGCCGGCTTCAGGGCGGTCTCGAAAAAGGGATCGCGGGCCGCGCCCGAGGCGTACTCGGCAACCTGGGCCATCATCGAAGGCACCAGGTTGAAGGTCTGGTGGATGCGCGGAAACTCCTCCAGGATGCGCGCCATGCCGTAGTAGTCCTTGAGGGCGTGCATGCGGGTCCAGGGCAGCTTGTATTCGCCCGAGGCCAGGTCCTTATAAAACGGCTGGTGCATGTGCCAGAGGAAGCACAGATAGATTTGCGGCATTGTCGAAAGTCCCAAGCCAAGTCAGAATAGGCCGGGCCTTCGCCCGGCTGCGCCGATTGGCAATCGGCGCGCAGGTTCACCAACCTGCCCCACAACGTATGCGGAGCCGCGCAGCGTGGCGCGCCCGCTACACGCGTTCTATTTTCCGAAAAAGCTCCGCGCCGGCGGCGGAGGATCGCTGCTGCGGATGGCCCGCCACAGCACGCCGTTCAATTCGTCGTCGTCGTTCCGGTCGGCCTCGTCGAAATCCATGTGAAGCGAGGCCTCGGCCCCCGGCCCTTTGGCGGGGTTCCTGGTGGTGAGCGAAATACGCGGCTTCTCGGCCGTGTACGGAGTCGCGTCCGGCAGCGGTTGAAACACCGACGTCATCGGCCGCGCGCCGGCATCGAAATGGGTCATCGGCTTCACCCCCAGCAGAAACTCCATGGTCCGCAACACGGAGGCGGTGTTGTACATGGTGCTATCCACCAGGTGACGCTTCACGTAGGACGAAATCACGAAGGCGGGCGAGCGGTGCGAATCCACGTGGTCCGGGCCGTTCTGCGCATCGTCCTCGACCACGAAAATCGCCGTGCTGGTCCAGAATTTGGATTTGGACACCGCCTCCGCGATCATGCCCAGCGCGTAGTCGTTGTCGGCGGCCATCGAAAGCGGAGCGAGCGCGCCGGGCTTGGTCCCCGAGGTGTGATCGTTGGGGAGGCGCATCACGATCAGCTCCGGCATGTTGCCGCTCTTCTCGTACCCGGCGAACTCCTCGAGGAAAACCTTCGCCCGCTCGACGTCGGGAGTGCTCAGGTCGAACCCCTGATACTTCCAGTTGGTCACCTTGGCCAGCACCGGGTCGCGCACTCCGGCGATCTGGTCGGCGCCGATGGGCGCGCCCTTCTTCTCATCCACCATGTAGCCGAAATTGCGGATGCTGCGCCCGGCCAGGCTGGCGTTGGTCCACAGGTATCCGGCCGGCGGCAGCGAGGCGGGGTCCTGCTCTTCGAAGTCGTATGCCTCGCGGCGGCGCGCGTAGTTGCTCGGCCAGAGCTTGACCACATAGTCCGGAGCGATAGCCGCGGTCGACCAGTTGTGGCCGTCGGCGCTGACGTCGGCGTTGACGTAGAAATTGTCGAGCAGCACGAACTCGCGCGCCAGCTTGTGCAGGTTGGGCGTCGACTTTTCGTCGAACAACTCGAGCGAAGGATCGCCATTGCCCTCTTTCATGTCACCCAGCACCTGGTCGTAGGTGCGGTTTTCCTTGACGATGTAGATGACGTGCTCGATGTGCGGCAGGGGGCTCGACTCATCCAGCTTGCTGTCGCGGTAGGGCGAATCGGCCAGCGCGGCCCCGGTCCACTTTTCGAGCTGGCCTTCGGTGAACGGAGGGATCCACGAGGCCGTGCCGGTCTGGATGTTCGCCACGTACTCGTCCGCGGCCGTTCCGGCGTGCACCGGATCTGGCCGGCGCGCGGGATTGGGCCCGTGCGGATTGGGGTATGAGCGCACGCCTTTTCCGTTGAGCACCACCAGCGTCCCAGATGGCAGCGCGCGCGCCGCCGTGGGGTACCAGCCGGCGGGGATGAACCCTCTGACGTAGCTGCGGTCCCCGGTGAGATCCACCACCGCGACCGCGTTGGCGTCGGAGCAGGCGACGTACAGGCGGTGGCCGTCGGCGCTCAACCCCAACCCGGAAGGCGACATGCCGAGCGGCTGGCGCGGCGTCATCGAGACGTTGATGTTCTCGACCACGCTCAGCTCCTTGCTCTCGCTCACGCCCACCGCGTACACGCTGTTGGTATTGGTGGCCGCCACGAAGATGCGCGCCTTCCAGCGGGGCTCGCCCTCTACGTCTTCCGTGTTGCCGCCGGCGCGCCACACCATGTCGGTGGGATGCGCGCCAATCGCGACGCGCGCGAGCTGGCCGCCGCCCGCTACGTCGTAGTGGCCGAGCGTGCCATCGGCCCAGTGGGTGACGAAGAACGATTTGCCGTCGGGATGGAACAGGATCCGATACGGCCTTCTCCCGGTGCGGATGTGATCGATCACCATGCCCGATTGAGGATTGACCACCGCGATGGTATCGCGATTCAGCTCCGCCGCGTAGAGCAGGCGGCCATCGGGCGAAAACGCGACGTCGCCGACAAAGTCCTCGGAAGTATGGCTTCGCTCGGCCAATTCGAAAGTGCGCCCCGCCGCCAGCTTGCCATCGGCGAAGGTGAACTCGAACACCGCCGCGCGCGCGCCGCCGCCCACATAGAGCCGGTTGCTATGCGGCGCGAAGGCCAGCCCCAGCCAGGCGTCGGGCACCGGAGTGGTGCTGACGACGGCGCCGGTGGCGGCCTCGAGCACGGCAATCGATGGCGGCCGGTAGCCGCAGTGCAGCACCAGCAGGTAGCGGCCGTCCGGCGAGAGCGCCGTGGCCATCGGCAGCGTATCGAGCGGCACCTGCTTTCCCACCGGGTCGAGCTTCCAGCCGCTGTTCAACAGGAAGCCGCCTTGGGCGAGCGGCCCCACCTGTTCCTTCGGCGCCGGTTGCGAGCCCAGAATCGCCGCCAGGGAAACCAGGGCGGCGGCCATCACAATTGCGCTGAGAATTCTTGAAGACGGTCGCATGGGTTCCCTTCATTGTACAGGTGCGATTTGCGCCGCACACATCTCGGCAGGGTTGCGGGCCGGCTTTTCCCCGCGCCGCTCCGATCCAACGGCAGCATATCGCGCATCGAAGACATCGGAGAAATGTCGAGACCAATCTCGACACAGCAGGCAGGACGGCCCGCGCCACGTCGCTGGTTACCGGATGCGGCAGAGTATCGACGATTCGGCTCTGGCGACCACATCCAGGTCCCAAGCGAGCGGGTGCGCCAGCATGTCGGCGCCGATGGGGCCGTCGCCGCCGTCTCCGAGCTGGGCCAGAAGATAGCCGTAGCCGGCGCTGCGCAGAACCGCGGTGACGTCCCGGCGCTGGGGCATCGCGGAACTGGCCAGCGTGGGCGGGGATTTCCCTGCCAGGCGCCATACGTTGTTCAGTTGCTTGACCCAGATTTCCAGCGGCACGCCTTCGCACGGGCCGACCGAGATCAGGGCGGCGGCATCGGCGATCACGGGGATCTGAAAATCCACCTCGAGAGCCATGCCGGCTTCGATATCCCGCCAGGTGCGCCAGTGAGTGGCGTAGTTGTGGTCCAGGGCCAGCGGCGCCTCCCAAAGATTGGGCCGGGCGCTCAGGGTCCAGTCCGAGGCCGACGGAACGCGTTTGCCCTTCGAGTAAATCTCCAGCTCCGCGACATCCCATTCGCCTTCGTGCGAGGCGGGCAGGCGGAAGCGGATACCGAGCAGCGCTTCGGCCGGCCAACTGCCGCGGCGCTGATACATGCCGTTCGCCCAGAAGGCGCCGTGGAGAGCGTCTTCGATGCGATCGCCTTCGGCCGATTGCCAGTTCACCGTCACCGCGCGCGGCAGGTATGCGCTGGCCACTGGAGCGAGCGAGAAGATGCGCGCGTCCCGCGGAGTGTGCTCTTCCACCATTCGCGCGACCGGGTATTCCGGCGAATGGCGCGCCAGGTAATCCGCCTCGGGTTCGATGCGCAGGGCGGCGGCCAGCGGAAAATCGTGCAGGCGAAAGGTGTAATCGGGCGTCCAGAGATTGAGCGCGTTCGGCCAGCAGACGATGGCCTGCAGAGCCACCGCGGCCCACGCGGCGCGCCCGCGCCACATACCCGCCAGCGCGGCGCCGAGAGCCAGTCCGGCCAGCGCCATCGAGGGCATCAAAAAGCGCGCGCCTTTGTTGGAAAACCAGGGCAGCGCCACCAGCAGGGCCGCCGCCAGAACCAGTCGCGCGGCGCGGCTCCGCCATGCCAGCAGCGCCAGCGGGAGCGCCAGCGGGAGCGCCAGCAGGAGCGGACCATAGGTGCCGGTGAGACCGTCGCCGAAAGCCAGTTGCCAGGGCATGGCGAGCGCCGTCACGTGCCCCCAGGAAGCCAGGTTGGCTGCCATGACCCGTTCAAAAAAGAGGTGAAAATAAGGGTTGGGAAACAGGGCGTTGCCGAAGGGCGCCAGCGGATCGCCCGAGATCGCCCAGTTGCGCGCCATCCACGGCACCACCGCCGGCACTGCGCCCGCCGACAGTAGCGCCAGCCCGCGCCACCGCCGGGCGCCACCCGCGACGGCCACCCAGAGCGCCGCGCCCACCAATACGATTGCGCCGGGCATCTTGAGGGCGTAACAGAACCCGGCCGCCAAACCCACCGCCGGCAGATACCATTTCTCGCCGGTATCCCGCCAGAGCAGCAACAGGTAAAACGCCGCCAGGGTAAAGAACACCAGCGCGGCTTCGTTGTACGAGGTGGTGCCCGTGGCGCCCGTCACCGGGGCGCAGAAGTAGAACACCGCGGCCAGCAGGCCGGCGCGGTCCGGCAATCCGAGGCGTCGGCCGATCCGCAGCAAAAGGGTGGGCGTGGCGGCCAGAAAACCGAATTCCACCAGCCTGGCCGCCGAATGGCGTCCGAAGGCGAACGCCATGGTGTAGAGCATTTCCATCCCCTGCGGCAGCGCGTCGTAGAAAGTGAAGCGATGCGGAAACCCGCCCAGCCGGACGTATTCGAAGGGCAGGCCGAGGTGATAGGTGACGCCGTCCGCGGAAACCTCCGGCGCGAGTGCATTCACCAGGTACCAGACGCCATAAGCGGCGAAGATGACGCCCGCGGCGATGCGGCCGTAGCGGCCAAACGGCTCCAGCGGCGCGTCGCGGAGCCTGGCAGGGCGAAGGAATAGCAGCGCGGCCAGCGGCGCCAGACCCACCGCCAGATAGGCCTGCCAACAACCCAGGTTGAATTCGAGCAGCAGGAAAATCAGCAGGCTCTCGACCGCCGCGCCCAGCGCCAGCGCGATTTCCGGCGGAGCGGCCAGGCGGCGCAGCAGGACGACGCCCCAGGCGTACGCCGCAGCTAGCGTGAGCGCCGAGCCAAAGAGAATGGAGAGCACCAGCATGATCGACCGGATGACGAAGGACCGCTTTAGAGCAGGACCGGATCGATGCGCGCCTCGCTGGCCGCATGGGTGACCGGCGGAGTGCGATCCGGTTCCGGCGGAGCGGAATGTTCGGCGCCGAGAAAGCGCAGCAGCTCGCCTTCGGACCCGCCGAAGAAGCCGGCCACCAACTCGCGGATGGCGGTGCGGCGCATCTCATCGCGCTGCATGCGCGGCGCATACACGTAAGCGCGTCCTGCCTTGCGCCGGTCCAGCTTGCCTTTGCGCACCAGGCGATCGAGCACGGTCATGATGGTGGTGTACGCCAGCGGCCGGCTGGCGGTGACGATTTCCCGCACCTGCTTGACGTTCCCCTCACCGAGCGTCCACAGGGCGTTGAGGCATTCCAGTTCGAGCGGCGGCGGGACATCGCGGGCGGTTTTAGGCATCACTTTTCCTGGTTTGGCGCGGCGGGCTGTACGGCCTGCCGCAGCTTGGCGGCAAACGGCGAATCGGGCTTCGGCGCAAACAGCGGATGCGCCGGCGGCGCCGGTGGCACATCCGGTTTGGAGGGCGCCTCGGGCGCCGCTTCGCTCCCGGCGGCGGCTGGCGCGGCAGCCCGCGGCGGCGGGTTCAAGAAACGGTCCGTCTTCAGCGCGGGCCTCTCCAGCGCCGTATTGAAAGTGGTGAAACAACCCTCCACCTGGCGATCGTTTTCGATCAGCGCCCGCATCGCTTCCATCTTCGAATCCAGGTCGTCGAGGTAATGCAGCAGCAGCGCCTCGGGGAATTGCGGCAGCTTGGGCGAGCCGAATTCCAGGTGACCGTGATGGCTGAGGATCATGTGTTCGACCAGCGTGCGGAGGGCGGGCGGAAAGTCCGGCAGCGCGCGCAGCTTGTCGGCTACCATGCGCATCGCGATGTTGATGTGGCCGATCAATTGGCCTTCCGACGAATAGGAGAAGCTGCGTTCGTAATTCAGCTCGTAAATCTTGCCGATATCGTGGAGCACCACCCCGGTCAGCAACAGGTCGACATCCACGTGGTAGTGCGCGGCCGTGATGCGCGCCAGGGCGCACAGCGAAAGCACGTGCTCGATCAGGCCGCCCAGGAAGGCGTGGTGGATCTGCTTGGCGGCCGGCGCCAGGCGGTAACGCCGCCCGATGTCTTCGTCGTCCAGCATGACGTTGAGCAAGGCCCGCAAGTGCGGGTTGGCGATCGAGCTCACCACCGCGCGCAGCTCGATCCACATCTCCCCGGAGTCGCGCTTGGAAGAAGGAAAATAGTCGCCGTACTCGACTTCGCTGTCGTCCATGCGCCGGATCTTGTGGATGGTCAACTGCGGCCGGTTGTGGAAGACCTGGATCAGCCCTTTCACTTTGACGAAATCGTCGCGCTCGAAACTCTCCAGGACCTCGGCCACGTTGTCCCACATTTTGGCGTCCAGCTCGCCCGTGCGGTCGCCCAGCAGCAGAGAAAGATAAATCTCGCCCGTCCTTTTCTGGCGGATCTCCTTGGACTGCACCAGGAAACTGCCGGTGATCACCTTGCTGGGTTCGAGCTCGTTGACGAAAGGCGACTTCATTGGTTGACCGGCGGGGCGGCCGGAGCAGCAGGCGTTGCGGGCGGAGCCGTTGCTGGCGCGGCCGGTGTTTCTGGCGCGTCCGGCGTTTCGCTGGCAGCCGGCGCTCTGCGCTCGCCCAGCTTGGATGTGTCGATGTTGGGCGTAGTGCCCTTGGTGGCGGTGGTTCCCGGAATGGGGACGAACAGCACGTGCTTGTGCCGCTTGTGCGTGGCGGCGACTTCTTCCTTGGTGGTGGTCTGCGGCTTCAGTTGCGCGATGTCGTGCCAGTGGGTGTCCTTGCCGGGAGCTGCGCCGGTATCGAGGTAGCCCTCCTTGACTTCGAGGAACGCCTCCTGCCGCAGCCTGGTGAGGTAGGCGCGCACCTTGCTCTCGATCTGCGGCCCGGACACCGTCTCCTGAATCTGTTCCCTGACTTCGTCGAACGAGGCTTGCCCCGCCTCATAGCGCTCGTCGATGCGCAGGATCACAAAGCCGCTCGCGATCTTGATCGGGTCGGAGACAGAGCCCTTCTTCTCCTTGAACGCGAATCCTTCAATCGGCGCCAGTGACAAGCCTTTTTCGCGCGGCGGCAACTGGCCTCCGGTCTTGGCCGTTTCCGGGTCGTCGGAATAGGAGGCCACCAGGTCGGTAAATTTCTCGCCCTTGCGCGCGCGCCCCGCAATTTCCTTGGCCTTGGCTTCGGCGGCGGCCGCCTGCTCCGGCGTCTTTCCCTCGGTGGAGATGAGAATCTGGCTCAGGAAGACCTGCGCTTTGCGCACGTACTCGGTCTGGTGCGCCTCGTAGTACTTGCGCAGCTCGGGCTCGGGAATGGCGATGCGCGAGCCGATCTCCTGGCCGATCAAGTGATGCACCAGGAAGTCGTTCGTCATCTTCTGCTTGTACTCTTCAAACGGGATGCCCGCGTTGTCGCGGACGAAGTCGTGGAATTTGTCGGGGTCGGCGATCTTGGCCGTCACCTGCATTTCGGCCAGCCGTTTGGCCACATCGCCATCCACGCTGATGTTCAGATCCTTGGCCTTCTGCACCATCAGCAACTGGTCGATCTTATCCCGCAGAAAGTTCTTGGATTCCTGCTGTTCGGCCTCGGTGAGATCGATTCCCTTCAAGCGCCGCTCCTGGCGCAGGAACATCTCCAGTTCTTTCCGCTGTTCGTCCAGTTCGCCGCGGGTGACGATGTCCCCATTCACTTTGGCGGCAATTTCCTCCACCACGCGGATATCGGCGGCAACCGCCATCGGCAAGGCTGCCATCATGACTACTACAAGCCTGCAAATCATAGCTGTTAAGGCTCCATTCTACCATCGCGGAAAGGCCGGGCTCATGGTACACTTCACAATCGCCACAGCGTCTTGTCGCTCCGGCGCGCGGGCGAGGCGTGCCTCGCCCCTACAACGGGCCGGCCGGATCGTGTAGAGGCCGCGCGGCATGCCCGGCCCGACCGCCAAAAAACCAGCCCCCTCAACCCGGCGGCCGCATCTGCTCGAGCTTGGCGTCGAGGAAGGCGAGAATCTCCCGTGCCGATGCCTGCCCATTCAAAGGGAGTAGCAATACGCCTGCCGGAGTGAACTGCGCGCCGGGAGTTTTCGCGACCAGGTGCATGAGCCGCGCCGGATCCACCCGCGTTTCCCGGTGGAACTTGATACTCAAGACGTTATGGCGCCGGTCGATAGTCTCGATGCCCAACTGCTCTGCAGCAGTTTTGATGGCCGAGTAAGCCAGCAGGCTGCGCACCGCCTCCGGCACTGTGCCAAAGCGGTCCTCCAGTTCCTTTTCGGCACGCTCGCGCCCGGCCGGGTCGCTGGCGCTGGCTATCTGGCGATACGCGCGCAATCGCTGGTTCTCGTCGGGAATGTACTCCGGCGGAATCCGTATATCCAGCCCAAGATTCACCGACGAGTGAATCTCCGGCACCACTTCCTCGCCCTTCAATTCGCGCACGGTTTCATCCAGCAGCCGCACGTAGGTGTCGTAGCCTACCGAGTCGATGTTGCCATGCTGTTCGCCGCCCAACAAATTGCCCGCTCCTCGCAATTCCAGATCCAGCGCGGCGATCTTGAATCCGGCTCCTAAGTCGCTGAATTCCTTGAGTGCCGCCAGCCGCTTGCGGGCGATCTCGGTGAGCTCCGTATCGGGTGGCACCAGCAGGTAGGCATACGCACGCCGGTTCCACCGGCCCACGCGCCCACGCAACTGATAGAGTTCGCTCAGCCCATAGCGCTCGGCATTCTCGATGATCATGGTATTTGCGCGTGGGATGTCGAGTCCGTTTTCTATAATAGTAGTACAAACCAGGATGTCGAACTCGTGCTGCATGAAGGCGAGCATGGTTCGCTCCAGCTCGGCTTCCGCCATTTGGCCGTGACCGACCCCTATGCGCGCATTGGGAGCCAGTTCCTGGATGCTGGCGGCACGCGCCCAGATGGAATCCACCCGATTGTGCAGGAAATAGACCTGGCCGCCGCGGCCTAATTCGAGTTCCACCGCCGCGCGGATCAATTCGGGCTGAAACGGGGCGACTACGGTATGAATGGCGAGCCGGTCTTTGGGTGGCGTTTCGATCACCGACATGTCGCGCAAGCCCAACAATGACATATGTAGTGTTCGTGGGATGGGCGTAGCGCTCATGGTGATTACATCCACCTGTTTTTTCAATTGCTTGAGCCGTTCCTTGTGTTTGACGCCAAAGCGTTGCTCTTCATCCACGATGACCAGTCCCAGATCGCGAAACTGCACGTCCTGCGAGAGCAATCGGTGCGTCCCAATCGCAATATCCACTTTTCCTTCGGCCAGATCCGCCAGGCCAGCCTTGAGTTCCTTGGGTGAGCGGAAGCGGCTGAACATTTCGACCCGCACTGGAAACGGCTGAAAGCGGCGCTTGAAGGTTTCCAGGTGCTGAAATGCTAGCACTGTAGTAGGAGCTAGCATGACGACCTGCCGCCCATCGCCGAGAGCCTTGAACGCGGCCCGCATCACCACCTCGGTCTTGCCATAACCTACGTCGCCGCAGAGCAGGCGGTCCATCGGGTGCGGGCCTTCCATATCGCGCTTGATTTCGCGGATGGCGGTCAACTGATCGCGGGTCTCGGTGAAATCGAAGGCGTCCTCGAACTCGCGCTGCCAGTTGCTGTCGGCGGAGAACGAGAAACCGTCGGCCATCTTTCGCGCGGCGTAGAGTTTCAACAACTCGTCGGCCATATCGCGCATCTTGGCCTTGATGCGGGACTTGGTTTTGGTCCAGGTGGCGCCGCCCATGCGGTCGAGGGCGGGTTTGGCTTCGCCGGCGCCGCGAAAACGCTGGACCAGGTCCATGCGCGCCAGCGGGACGTAGAGTTTGGCCCCGGCGGCGTATTCGAGCAGCATGTAATCGCCCTTGGCGTCACCCTGGGCGATCTCCCGCAGACCCAGAAACTGGGCAACACCATGGTCGGCGTGCACCACGAAGTCGCCGGGCTTGAGATCGATCAGATCGGCCGAGAAAGCCGCCAGCGCCGGTTTGCCAGCGGGGGCCTGGGCGACCAACTCGGAGGCTTCGAAGAGGTCCTCGGAACCGAAGACGACCAGCTTCGAATCCTGGAACGCCGTGCCGCGCCGGATCAGCCCCTTGACGAGGTGAATGCTGGCCACCGAGCCGGACATGTAGACGCGCTCGGCGAGATAGGCGGGCGTGGAGTCGAACTGCTCCACGCCGAGTTGGTACGCCACCCCGTACTCGTTGAGGACGTCGGCCAGCCTTTCTACTTCACCTGTAGCAGGTGCGAAGAATGTCACCCGGTTGCC
The DNA here is from genome assembly GCA_050010695.1 of Bryobacteraceae bacterium. Taxonomy (GTDB): domain Bacteria; phylum Acidobacteriota; class Terriglobia; order Bryobacterales; family Bryobacteraceae; genus Bog-375. The sequence continues at coordinate 21,193 of JBEKKO010000042.1, read as the reverse complement.
GGACTCGACCAGCGTGCGCGCTTCGGCGATCGCCACCTGGACGTTGCCGTGAAAGCGTTGCGACGGCCGGGTCGAAATGTGGGCCGAGCCGCCGATGCCGATTTCGATCTCCTCCATCACCAGTTGGGGCAGCGCCTGGGCGGACCGCTGGAACTCCTCCCAGCGGTAAAAGATGCTGGCGGGAGTGTAGGCCGGCGAGGGCTCGACCTGCTCGAGGCGCTTCCAGAGGCGCTCGGCGGCGCTGCGCACCTGGCCCGGCTCGTCCCAGATGACGATCGGTTTGTCGGCCAGCGTGAGGATGGCTCCGGTTTTCGCGCGCACCATGGCCGACAGCGGCTCCCAGCCGGGAAACGGCTCTCCCGCAGCGGGCAGTTCGCGCTCGGGCGTATCAGCTTGGCGCATCAGGTCGCGCAACTCGGTCAAAAGCTGGCGCGACTTCTGAAACTCGGTCAGCGGCAGCAGAGTGCAGTCGTCGATTTTCAGCACCGAGCGCTGCGATTCAACGTCGAACCGGCGAATGGATTCCACCGAATCGCCAAACAGGTCGATGCGCACCGGTTTGGCGGCTTCGGGCGAGAAGGCGTCCATTATCCCGCCGCGCACCGAGTATTCGCCGACCATTTCCACCGGCTCCCGCCGCTCATAGCCGACGCTTTCCAAATGCGCGACTACGTCTTCCAACGGCAGCTCATCGCCCACCCTCAGCCGAAGTGCAAGCTGCCTGTAGTAGTCGGCGGATTCGATGCGCAGCAGGGCCGAGGCCACCGGCAACACCGTGATAGGCGCGCGGCCGGTAGCCAGCCGCCACAATCCAACCGCCCGCGCCTCCAGAATCTCGGCATGCGGGGACAGCTTTTGCAGTGGCAGAACATCCAGCGCGGGAAGCAATTGCGGGCCATCTCGATCATCGGTGGCCAGCAGGCGGAAAAAAGTCTGGACGGCTTCCGACAATGCCTCGGCTTCCTGATTGCCGTCTACTACAATAATCAGAGGACGGCCCGTGGCCTGCCAGAGAAGCACCGAGTACACGGCTTTTGCGGTGCCGGTTAAGCCAGACAGACTGGCGGCATGATCGCCGGCAAGTTTTCCCAGGGCCTCCGCGAAGCTTGGGTGGCGGCCCAGTTCCAGAAACAGGTCTCGAATCGCGGGATGGGTCAAGAGTTGTGTCCGGCGGCGATCAAATTAACTATATTAGTAGTAGAATAATCCGATTCGAGTGGCAAAGTGACGACATTGCCTCCCGCCGCCTCCACTTCCTCGCGGCCAGCCACGAAGTGCGACCAGTCTGCGCCTTTGACCAGCACATCGGGCAGAACCGCGGCGACCAGCGCGCGGGGCGTCTCCTCATCGAAAAGAGTGACAGCATCCACGGCCTCGAGAGCCAGCGCCAATTCGACGCGCTCGTTTTCGGCGACGATGGGGCGCGAAGGCCCCTTCATGCGGCGCGTGCCAGCGTCGGAGTTGAGGGCCAAAATCAGCACATCGCCCATCGAGCGGGCCGCCTCCAGGGTCCGGATGTGCCCGGGATGCAGCAGATCGTAGCATCCATTGGTGAAAACGACGGTCTTGCCCTCCCGCCGCCAACGCTGGCGCTGCTCGACAAGTTCGGCGTGATTGTAGAACCGGCCCAAGGTCTTAAACATAGTGTAACAACCGGCTGTCGGCGCTAGAATTCAGGTGGCCTGTCGGGAAATAACCGCACCATTTCGACGTGGGAATCCTTTTCCGGGTTCGCGGTAATACCTGTTGTTGGGCTGGTCCGCAAAGCGCGCCGAGGTGAATGGAGACGTGAACAGCACAGTCCTCGAGGGCACCACGATGGTGGGAGAACACGGTGAGACGGAGTTGCTTCGCCGGGCGGCCAGCGGAGACCGGCCAGCCTTCGATGCGCTTTACTCCCTCCACCGGAAAGCCGTCTTCGGCTTTGCCTGGCGGTTCACCAGGTCCACCGCAGCCGCCGAGGACATCACCCAGGACGCGTTCCTCTCATTGCTGACGGGAGCGCGGCGCTTCCGGCCGGAGGGCGGCTCGCTTCGGAACTGGCTGCTGGGAATTGCGCGGAACCTGGCGCTGAAACGGGTGCGGAAGTTGAGCCCGGAGACGCCGCTGGATTCGGATGCGGAAGCCAGCGCGCCAGGGCCGCTCAAGGAAGTGCTCTCGGGCGAAATCGAGGCCGCGGTGAAAGCTGCGGTCGGCTCGCTGCCGCTGCTGCAGCGCGAAGCACTGATTTTGTTCGAGTACGAGGGCCTGGCTCTGGCGGAAATTGCGGCGATTACCGGGGCCGATCTGGCCGCCGTGAAGTCCCGCCTGCATCGGGCGCGCGAGCGGTTGCGGCTGCTGCTGGCGCCGCTTCAAAACACCGGCGACAAGCGGGAAGGTCTTCGGGAGGATGACACCAATGAATGACGACGAGCTGAAATCCGCACTGGGCAAGTGGAAGGCCCCGGAGCCGTCCCCGGGCATCGCCGAACGAACCTGGACGGAATTCGAAAAGCGCCGCCGGCCGCTGTGGGTTCGCGCCTTCGAATGGCGTGTGAGCCTCCCGGGGCCAGCGGCTGTGCTGGCTGGATTGCTGATCCTGGCCCTCGGCGCGCTTGCCGGCATCGCCTTGCGGCCGCGCAGCGCGCCGGTGGCTCATGAGAAGGTGCTTACCCTGGCCGGCTTCGTGCCAGTCAAGGAAATCAGACCGCAGATCATCAGGAGGAACTGAAATGATAAAGAGATGGATGCTGTTGCCGTTGTTTGCCGCCGGCTTGGCCGGAGCAGAACCGCGCCACGCCGGCATGGTCATGTCGTGGACGAACCCGGATACCGGTTTGGTCGTGGTGACGAACACCTGGTGCGAGCCGCCGGTTGAAGGCGCAAGCGCCTTTGCGTGCCTGGGCGCGAATGAAATCCAAGGCGGCATCGGACTCCACCCCTATGCGCATATCATCAGCGCCCGCCAGACCAAGACCTGGTTCGGATATGCGTTCAACATCGAGAAAACCGGCAAAGGAGATGGCCTGCGGCTGAGCATTGGGCCCGCGGCAGCGACTGCCGGCCCCGCTGGGTTTACCCAAGTGCCGCTTCCGAAGTACGATGCCGGACCGTTCATGATCGAGCCGGGCGACATCGTGCGAATACCCCTGCTGGTCAACCCGAGCACCGGCCAGACGCTGATCGACGAGATCCAGATCTTCACTCACGCCGTCGATACCAACGAGCTGTTCGCCGATCCCGCGAAAGCCGAGGCGCCGCGCGATTTCACCGTCCAGGATGTGGAGATGAAATGGTTCGACGGAACTCTGTTCCTGAACAAGAAAGAGGTGAAGACCGTCCACGGTGGGGCGAGGGGTACCGTGGTCTGGTATTCAGATGAGGGCATCGGAACCGCGGTGATGTCGTTCCTTCCACAGTCGGCGCCGGGGTTTCAGAAGGCAGGCGTTATTAGCGGCCGCACAATCAAGTTCACTATTGGGTCCAACGAGTACGAATGGCGCTGCAAGGAGCCCATTCTGCCGGGCGACGGCACATACAACCTCTACGTTCACTGGGATCCCCGGCCGCGACATCCAGGCGGCCATGGTTCCGCGTCGACCGGCGAGGGGGCGCTGAGGAGCATCTCGGGCAATCTCGCCGCGCAATGACAGGGGACACGCGCGAGGTGGTTTACGGCGGCATTCGCGGGCGATCTAGCGCTTGTAGCCGATCATGCGCAGAAAAGCGCGCCGGCGTTCGACATCCTCGGCGGTCTCGACACCTGCAGGGCAAGAGCCGTCGATGACTCCCATCACGCCGCGGCCCAGCTCGGTTTCGGCAATAATGACCTGCAACGGATTGGCGGTGGCGCAGTAGATGTTGCAGACTTCCGGCACGTCTTTGATGCGCCCCAGGACGTTGATGGGGTAGCCTTCGCGCATCACGACCACGAATATGTGGCCCGCGGCGAGCGCGGAAGCGTTGCGGACGGCCAGTTGCTTGAGTTCCTCATCGTTGCCGTCGGCGCGGGTCAGGCAGGGGCCGGACGCCTCGTTGAAGGCGATGCCGAATTTCATCTGCGGCACGCTCGTAACGATCGCCTCGTACACATCCTCGACGGTCTTGATGAAGTGGGTTTGCCCGAGGATCAGGTTCACGCCGTCGGGTACTTCGAGAGGTACGGTCTTCAATTCCATAAGCAATCATCAGCATAGCAGCCATGGTGCGGCACGCTTTAGCTTGCTTTGGCCTGCCCGTTGTTTTTCCGATCCCACGCATAGAAAATATCGATTGCACGGTGCTTTCGATCACCGATAGCTTGAAAGTATGGCCACGAAGAAGTCTGCCCCGGCGCAGCCCTCGCTGGTTCCCGTGCTTCACCATGTGAGCAAGATCGTCAGCTCGAAGCTGACGCTCGACGAGATGCTAGGCGAAGTAGTCGGGCTCGCCGTGCAAGCCACCGCTTGCGACGCCTGCCTGGTGTACCTGATCGATTCCGCAACCAACGAAGTTGTGTTGCGGGCTTCCCAAGTGCCGCACGCGACGGCGCTGGGCAACCTGCGCATGCACGTGGGCGAGGGAGTTACCGGATGGGTGGCCGAACACAAATCGGTGGTCGCGCTATCCTCCAACGCCACCCGCGACGGCAGGTTCAAACTGTTCCAGGGGTTGGTGGAGGACACGTACGAGGCGCTGCTCTCGGTGCCGCTGGTGAGCGCGGGCGACCTGGTGGGCGTGATCAACGTTCACCATCGGGAGCCGCACGAGCACACCCACGACGAAATCGGCACGCTCGTGTTCATCGGCGAGCAGCTTGGGGTGGCCATCGCCAAATCCTTTTTGCAGGAAGAGAACGCCCGCCTGCTGGAGCAGACCCTGGAAATGCGGCGGGAGTTGGAAACCCGCAAGCTGGTGGAGCGCGCCAAGGGCATTTTGCAACGCAAGCGGCAGCTCACCGAAGAGGAAGCCTACCTGCGCCTGCGCGAGCAAAGCCGCCGTCTGCGCCGCCCGATGAAGGAACTGGCCGAAGCCATCATCCTCAACGAAGAACTCGAACGCCAGGGCGGCGATGAGCCGAAACCCGAGCCGCCGGACGCGGCAGAGCGGTGAGCAGGCGCGCCGGCGGAAGCCAGGTAGGACGGACCATCGCCTTGCGTGGTCTGTCGACCTACTGCTTCGCGAAGTCGAACGTGCAGGGGCGGCCCACGATGCCGAGTCCCGTGTCGCGGGTGCCCGTGCCCGCCGTACCCTCGAACTTGGCCTTGATGTTGTAGCCATATTCCTCGCCCTTGTGGGCGAGCACTCCACGGGCGTAATTCCGGGAGGCGACGATGCCGTTTGCAGTCAGCTTGGCGCTGCCATCGGCCGCGATCTTGCCTTCGATCAGCAGGTAGCCGGGCTCTCCCGCCGTTCCGCGCTCTCCGCGAAAGTTGTTGTCCCGGATGACGCTGGGAATCAGCCAGGTGTAGCCCTCGGTGTTCCCTTTGGGAGGGCAGGTGAGCTTGGTCAGCCACTTGCCATCGAAGCCCGGTGAACTTTGGCCACCGGCCGGCGCGGTTTGAGGGGTTGCGGACGTGCTTTGGGCGAAAGCAATCGACCCAATCAGTAGTGCGGCTGCCACCCGGAGAGCCGCCCGAGCAATAGTAGTGAAGTGCATATAGAGCCACGTTAAGCCATCTCGCATCCAACCCGCAAGGAGCTAAAGAGACATGCGAGACTGTGCCCGAGTGTGGCCGCGTTTGCCAGCACCGGGCGGAACGGCTACGACCGGACAGGGGCGCGGTTGGACTGTGGCTTGCACTTGTACGGGTAGGGCGTGATACGGCCATGTGGAATATGACGGGCCATGTGGTAGATGATTGGCGTACTGGCGGAACTGGAACGCAGCCGTATCAGCGAACGGACCGCGCCAGGGTGCCAAATCCTGGCGCAAGCCGAAATTGACGCCGCAAGCAGATATCCCACTCCCGGAAGCTGATGAACGATGCCAAGCGCCGCGAAGGCGTTGCCGCGCTCCCTGAGCTTGTCCCGCACAACTGTTCACCTGGCGCTTGCGCTATAGGCTTGAGGCCACTATGCAAAGTGCGAAAATGACCTCAAGGAGAAGATACGGTGTCAAAGAACGCCATCACAATAAATCAATTGACAGTTGCTTGCCGTCATGTTGAGGAGATGAGAGCAGCAGGCGTTACCGAAAACTTGGCGATCAGAACGCTGGAACTTTTTGCAGACGTGTACGCAAAACTGGATGTAATAGGTAACGCATCACCTCACCACGTGGATCAGGTGAAGTTGTGGTCAGTTAAGGCGAGACAACTAAGAAATACCCTGCCTGACGCCAAGCCAAGAGACCACTTCCGGGTCGAACACGGCACGCCGCGCCGTGGTTTCGCACGCGAGGTTTTGGCGCTTTACCGGCAGCATGAGTTAAACGAGAAGACGGTGAAGGAGTTAGTCGAGCGTCACTGGAAGCTTGCCGTCATCACGCTTGAAGAGGATGAACATCTCAACAAGACAGCGCGAACACGGATGTTCAATACGCCAGACGAACGATGGAGAGAGGCAGGCATCGAGTTCCCTCCGGATATTACAGCTACCAAGAAAGCTGTTGGCGGAGAACGCAAACGATATTCGGACGCCATGAAGATCACGGTCAAAGACGGGGAACGTGCCAAAAAGATGCACGAAACGTCGCGCCGGTCTCAGTCTTTCAAAAGCATCAAATCCGGGATGACAGTCGGGAAGTACATCGAAAATGGCGGAGACCGCCATGACCTGAACATCATGGCCAAGCTCGGCATCGTCAGTTTAACCTGACATAGCCGGACATGACGCCAGTCTATTTCCGGCGATGCATGCAGGCCATTGAAAATGAACAATTTGCTACCTGCCAACCTGGCCGACCGTCCTTGCGCGTGATCCACATGGCCGTGTAGTCGCCTATCCGGAGAAGTGCTGAGGGTCCAAGGTCCCGACTTCGGGAATGCGCCGCCGGCCGCGCCCGCTATGCCGGCCCTTCCTCCATCGCCCGCTCGTAGACATAGCCGGCGGCTACCACGTCTTCGATGGCCAGGCCGTTGGACTTGAAAATGGTCAGCTCGTCGGCGCGGCTGCGGCCGGGGCGGCCGGCGACCAGGTCCTGCAACTCGACTACGCGAGCCCAATCCTCGTCATTGAAGGCGAGAAGCAGGTCGCCCGACTCGATGCGGGATTGCTCGCGGCTATCGACCACGATCAGGCCGGCTCGCCGAACCAGCTCGGCGGGGATCTCGCGGCGCTTGGCCTGGTTGGATCCCATGGCGTTGACGTGCGCGCCATCGGCCACCCATTCCGAGGCCACTACCGGCGCGCCGGCGTTGGTCGCGGTGACCAGCACATCGGCGCCGCGCACGGCGTCTTCAGCGGTTGCGGCGGCTTCCACCGGCGTCCCGAACGAGCGCGTGCAATCGGCGGCGAACGATTCGCGCTTTTCCGCCGACCGGCTCCAGACACGGACGCGCTCGAACCGGCGCACGGCGAGCATGGCTTCCACCTGCGCGCGGGCCTGAAAACCGCTACCGATCACGGCCAGCGTGCGGGCGTCGGGGCACGCCAGCAGATCGGTGGCCAGGCCGCTGGCGGCTCCGGTGCGGATCTGCCCGAGCGAATTGGCTTCCAGAATCGCCAGCAGGGCGGCATCGGCGGCGCGGTAGAGGAGGAAGCGGAAATGCGCCTCGTGCCCCGGATTGGTCGAATACACTTTGATGCCGTAATAGCCGCCATCGGCGCCGGCCATATAATGCAGCGCAGAGCGTGTGGGCAGAATCAGCCGCCGCCGCGGGTGATTGATCGACTCGCCGCGGGCCAGGCGCGCGAAGGCCGCCCGCACCAGCGCGATGCACTCGCCCATCGGCAGCAGGCGCTCGACATCGGCTTCGGTCAGATACAGCGGTTTCGAATTCATGAATTCACCTCGATCGATTGCGCCAGTTGCTCCCATTCCTCGAGCAGCGCGGCGAGCCCGGTCTGGCGGGCCGCCACCAGTTCCGTCAAGCGGGTGGTCTCTTCCACGCTGACGAAACTGCCCAGCGCGGCTTCGGCTTCGGCAATCTCCGCTTCCAGGCGCGCCACCTCGGCTTCGATCTCGCTGCGCCGGTCTTTCATTTGTTGCAGCTTGATGGGATTGAGCCGCTGCGCAGGCTTGGCGGGCAATGCGGCCGCGCCCGGCGTACCGGGAACTGGGGCAGTGCCCGCCGCGCCATTGGCCTCGGCGCCGCCGGATTTCCGCCAGAGGTAGTCCTCGTAATTGCCGGGGAAAACCGTGATGCGGCCGTCTTCCACTTCGAAAATGCGAGTGGCCAGCTTGTCGATGAAATAGCGGTCGTGGGAGACGAACACCAAGGTGCCCGAGAATTCCTGGAGCGCGGTGAGCAGCACGTCCTTGGCGCGCATGTCCAGGTGATTGGTCGGCTCGTCGAGCAGCAGGAAATTCGACGGCATCATGAGCATGCGCGCCAGCGCGTAACGGTTGCGCTCGCCGCCGGAGAGGACGGCTATGGTTTTGAAAACGTCGTCTTCGGAGAACAGGAAGCAGCCCAGGATGCCGCGCAGCTCGGTGTTGGTGGCGCGCGGGGCTACCGTGGAAAGATCGTCGATGATGCGCGCGCCCTGATCGAGCTCCTTATACTGGTCCTGCGCGAAATAGTCCGGCTCGGCGTTATGCCCGAGCGTGTAGTCGCCGGCGGAGACCGGTTCCACGCCGGCGAGTATCTTGATGAGCGTCGATTTGCCGGCGCCGTTGACGCCCACCAGCGCCACGCGGTCGCCGCGCTCGATATAGAAATCCACATCCGCGAAGACGCCGTGATCGCCGTAGCTCTTGGCCACTTTCTGAAACTGCGCCACCACGCGGCCGCTGGCCTTGGGCTGCGGGAAGCGGAAATGGATGCTTTTCTCCTCGGGCGGAATTTCGATTTTCTCCATCCGCCCGATTTCCTTGATGCGGCTCTGCACCTGCTTGGCCTTGGTGGCCGTATAGCGGAAGCGGGTGATGAAAGCTTCCAACTGGCGGATGCGGTCCTGCTGGTTTTCGTAGGCGGCCGCAAGCTGGGCGCGGCGCTCGGTCTTCTGCTCTTCGTAGCGCGAGTAGCCGCCCGAGTAGAAATGGAGCCCCTTGTTCCACAGCTCCAGAATGCGGCGCACCGTGACGTCCAGAAAATAACGGTCGTGCGAAACCAGCACGATGGCGTGCGGATAATTCGCCAGGTACTGTTCGAGCCAGTTGCGGGCTTCGAGATCCAGGTGATTGGTCGGTTCGTCGAGCAGCAGCAGGTTGGGCTTTTCGAGCAGCAGCTTGGCCAGCGCGATGCGCATTTGCCAGCCGCCGGAGAATTCCTCGGTGCGGCGCTTCCAGTCGCGCTCGCCGAAGCCGAGGCCGCCGAGGACGGTGCCGACCTGGGCTTCGATGGCGTAGCCGTCGCGCGCGCGGAACTCGCTTTCCGCGCGATGGAAGCGGTCCGCCACGGCGGCATAGTCGGCGCCGGCCGGATCGAGCTCGCCCATCCGCGCGGCCAGTTGCTCCTGCTCTTCTTCGAGCGCCCGCAGTTCGTGGAACACGGTCATGCACTCGGCGAACACCGAGCGGCCGGAAAGCGAAAGCCCTTCTTGCGGCAAATAGCCGATGGTGACGCCGCGCTGCACGGTGATGGAGCCGGAATCGAGCCCCTCGATGCCGGCCAGCACTTTCAGCAGCGACGATTTGCCGGTGCCGTTGGCGCCGACGATGCCGGTGCGCTCCTTCGGCGTCACCAGCCAGCCGGCGTCTTCAAAAAGGATTTTGGGACCGTAGCGTTTCCCGGCCCCGTTGAGTTGAATCATGGGTCGTGTCGATCGGAAGGATCCAGAGAAGACTCCATTCTAGCGGTTTGCGGGGTTGAAGCGGCGATTGAGTGGCGCCCCACAACCCACGTGGGGCTGCCGCGAAGAAAAGCCGAAGCCGCCGAATGCAATATACATGCAAACTGCATTTTGTGTAACAATGAAGGCATGCCAGTGATCCAGGTGCGGGACGTTCCCGATCATATCTACCGGCTGCTGGCCGAGCAGGCCGAACGAGAACGCCGGAGCCTGGCGCAGCAGGTGGTGGCCGTGCTGGCTCGCGGTTTGGATGTCGACCTGGACGCCAGGGCGCGGCGGCGCGCGCTGATCGACTCGCTGCAGGCTGGCTCGCCCGCGCCGGCCGTCAAACTCGGCGATCCGGCCCGGCTGATCCGCGAGGACCGCCGGCGGTGAAGGTTGTGCTCGATGCGAGCGCCGCCATCGAAGTGGCGTTGACACGCCGATTGGCCGCGCCCCTGGCCGCGATACTCCGCGATGCGGATGCGGTCCTGGCGCCGGAGCTGCTCGTAGCGGAAGTCGTGAACACCATCTGGAAGTATCATCGCTTAGAGGGTCTGAGCCTGGACGTATGCGATCACGCGCTCGACAACGCCCTCGGCCTGGTGGACGTGATGGTACCTTGCCGCGAGCTTGCCAGCGAAGCCTTTCTGCTCGCCAGAATCTCGCGGCGTCCGGCGTATGACATGTTTTACCTGGCCTTGGCCCGTTCCCGCGATGCCCTCCTGCTTACAACCGATGCGGCGTTGAAGAAAGAGGCGGCGCGCCAGGGACTGCGCGTGGGATAAAGCGTGGGCGCACGCTGCCCGGCAGCGGCCGATCGTGCGATAATCCTCTGTCTAAGATGCGAACGCGGATTCCTATTCGTTTCCGGCTGGTCTTTGCGGCCGCGCTTTTGGCGATTTTCACGCCATTTGCGACCTGGTGCGGCGATAACCTGGTTGCCGATCCGTCATTCGAGATGGTCAAGAATCGCGACGAGTCCGGCGGGGTGTTTGCGAAGTGGGGCGGATGGAGATACGAAGGCGATTGCTCATTCGAGGTGGGCGAGGTGCCGCACACCGGCAAAACCTCGGCGCTGCTGCTCTGCACTTCTCCCGGTAAGATCCGGATTACGCAGCCGCAGGATCTGGAGCCGGGCCGTTACCGGATCACGGCCTACATTCGCGGGCTGGACATCGGCACCGGCATGTGGAACCAGACCACCGAGTTCATGTTCGACGACAAGTACATTTCGTTGAAAAAGAACGGATCCTTCGGCTGGACCCTCCTGACTTACGTGGCCGACCTCTCGGCGCCGAAGAAGACCGGCCCTTCCTTCGGATTGTTCGGGCCGGGCTATCTTTGGATCGACGACGTGTCGATGGAACGGGTGGGCGGCGAAGTCCCGCTCACCGAGGTTCCGGTACTCGGCCGCGAGGAAGCGTCGATAGCGCCGCCGGGCCCGTTCGGGGCTGGCGCGGTGCATTGCCCGCGGTGCCGCTACCGCAACATGCCGCAGTGGAAAAAGTGCTATGCCTGCGGCAGCCTGCTGACGGCGATCGCGGAGAAACCTTCCGGGCCGGCGGTCAAGCTCATCACTTCCTTCGAGCAGGACAATCCGTTCGAGGGCGGAACAGTGGTGACGGCGCACGCGACCGACGGCGCCAAGGCGTTGCGCATCGACAGGGGCTACGCCATCATGCGCACCGCGCAGAACTGGGCGGGCTATGACTACCTGAAAGCCGATACGTATGTGGAGGGGACGCGCCCGGTTCCGGTAACGGTGGAAATCCACGACACCGCGACGGACGGCTACTGGACGCGCGTCAATTACAGCACCGTGGCGCCTCCCGGCGCGAGCACGCTGATTCTGCCGATTCGCCAGTTGTATGTGGGGGAGAAATCGCGTCCGGGCCGGTATCTGATTCTGAGCGGCATCACGCGGCTGGTTTTTGCGGTGGAGAATGCGGGACCGCTGTTTCTCGACAATCTTCGTCTGGAGCGCGATACGGCAGCGCAAAACGCGTTCTTCGACGGGCTGTACGCCTTCGATTTCGGCACCGCCACCAGCCCGGTGATGGATGGCTTCACGGCGATTACGCCGGACACGTGGTACTCCCCCAACCGCGGCTATGGTCTGAAGAACGCCAAGGTCTGCGGGGCGTCCGACGCGCTGCAACCGGACCCGCTTTACCAGGATTACGTCTGCATAGAATCCGGCGGGCTGGCGGTGGACGTTCCCAACGGCAGGTACCGGGTATTCGTGAATATCGACAGTCCTTCCGGCTACTGGGGCGAATACCCGGCCTACAACGCGCGCTCCATCACGGCGCAGGGCAAAACGGTGCTTTCGGAGCGGATGGATTTCAAAGCCTTCCAGAAAAAGTATTTCCGGTTTTGGGACACCGAAGATCTGCCGTCCGACAACACCTTCGACAAATACGGGAGCGCCCACTTTTCGGAGAAGGTCTTCGATGTAAACGTGAAGAACGGGCAGCTCTTTATCGAATTCCACGGAGAGAATGGGGCGTGCAGCGTGTCGGCGGTAATCCTCTTCCCGATTGAGAAGGCAGCGGAGGGAGCGCGCTTTCTGGAGTATGTGAAAGAGAAACGGCGCTTCTATTTCGATAATGCCTTCAAGCGCGTGCTGCACAGCCCGGCTGGCGACCCGCTTCAGCCAACCGCCGGGGACACCGCGCGCGGTTACCAGGTCTTCCAACGCGATTTCATGAAGGACGTCTACTACAACGATGCGCCGCAGCGCGGGGAAACCGGCCAGCCGCTGGTGGCCGACGGATTCGCCGGCCAGATGGTTCCGGTGACGATGTCGATTCTCCCTTTGAAGGACCTGGGCACGGGAACCCTGAGTGTGAGCGCGCTCACCGGGCCGCAAGGCTCGATAGCGGCGAGCGAGATTGACGTGGGCTACGTTTCGTATCGGCTGACCCGGGTGACGCTGGACGGCGCGGTGTACACCATCACTCCCCGGCTGATCGTGCCGAAGGATAGTGTGGAGATGCCGAAAGGCGTAGCGCGGCGGTTTTGGCTGACCGTGCACGTTCCCGCGCTGGCGGCGCCGGGCGTCTACACGGGCCAGGTGAGCTTCACGCCGCAACAGGGCACGGCTCAATCGGTTCCGCTGCGATTTACGGTACGCAAGGGCGCTCTCGATGCGGTGGATATTCCGGTGGGGCCGTGGGGCGGGCGGGTCGGCACGCCGTGGCTGGAGAGCGACCCGGCTACCATGATTTTTGGCGCGGAGATGACGGAAAAGAGCCTGCTTCTGCTGCGAGCGCATGGCTTTACCATGTTCACCGGGGTTCCTTACGTGGCCTACCAGGGATTCAAGGATGGGAAGCCGGCGCTCGACTTCAGCGCCGCCGACCGCCAGATGGCGGCTGCCAGAAAGTACGGATTCCTGGCTGTGAATTCCTATGGCGGCGCCGGCGTGATCGGCATCGATGCGTACCACCGGGACCTCGGCAAGATGAAAGAAGCCGGTTTCACCGATTACAGCGCCTTCGTCAAAGCCATCTATTCGGCCATCGAGCGGCACGCCGAGGAGAAGCAATGGCTGCCGGTCTACTGGAACCTGGGCGACGAGCCGGGCGGCGATGGCCTCAAAGATTCGATCGAAAACGCCAAGTCTTACCGGGAGGCTTTCCCGAGCGGGCCGCCATTCTTCACCGCCGCCACCAGCCTCGACAAGGACGATGCGAACGATCCGCATTTCGAACTGGCCAAAACGCTGCACGTGCCCGCGCTCAATCTGCACGACGAAGCCAACGTAAAGCTGCTGGCTGGCACGGGAGGCGCCTGGGGCTATTACAACAACGGCAGCCGCTGGACCTTTGGCATCTACCTTTATAAAGCCGTTAAGGAGTTCGGGCTCAGGTTCCGGCTGTCCTGGCACTGGAATATTGTGGCCGGCGATCCATACTATGCCCTGGATTGCCGCGAAGACGACTACGCCTGGGCCAATGCGACTCCCGACCGGCAGCTCGTGCCTTCGATCGAGTTCCTGCGCATCGCGGCCGGCCTGGACGATTACCGGCACCTGCTGACGCTGGCGCGGCTGGCCAAAGCGAAAGCGGGGACGCCCGCCGCCAGGCAGGCGGAGGCGCTGATCCGCAACCGAATGGCGGCCTTCCGCCTGGGCCAATCCGATCCCGATCCGCATTTCGGAGTGGACGACTGGGCGGCCTACCGGCGCCAGTTAGCGGACGCGATCGAGTCGCTGCAATAAAAAACCTGGCAAGCTAAAACATGCCCCACCACAGGCACGCGTTGGTGGGGCATGCTGTAGCTTGCCAGGTTTTTTTCGGCCCGCTTACTCTTCCGCCGTATCCGGTTCGGGCAGGCTGTCCTGCTCGCGGGCGACCCAGACGTAGAGAACTGGCAGCAGGAAGATGCCGAGGATCAGCGCGGCCACCAGGCCGCCCACGATCACAATCGCGAACGGGCGCTGCGAATCGGAACCGATGGCCCGCGACAGCGCGGCCGGCAAGAGCCCGAAGCTGGCCACCAGCATGGTCATCATGATGGGGCGCAGCCTCTGCACGGAGCCTTCGATGGCGGCATCGAGGATGGTGTGGCCGCGCGCGCGAAGCTGGTTGATGTATTCGAGCATGATCACGCCCGTCTGCACGGCCACGCCGAACAGCGCCAGAAAGCCGATGCCGGATGAAACGCTCATGTGCGTGTGGGTGACGAGCAGCGCCAGCAGGCCGCCGATGGGCGCCATGGCGACGTTGGCCAGAATCAGCAGCACCCACTTGGCGGATTTGAACATGGTGTACAGGATCATGCAGATCACCAGGATGGTGATGGGCAGCACGATCATGAGCCGCCGTTGCGAGCGCTTGGCGCTTTCGTACTCGCCGGCCCAATCGATGGTATAGCCGGCCGGCAGTTTCACCTGCGCATCGACCTTGCGCATGGCCTCTTCCACCGTGCTGCCCAGGTCGCGCTTGGGAACGCTGTACTTCAGCGCCACGTACCGCGAGTTGCCTTCGCGGTAGATTTCCGACGCGCCATCGAGCACTTGCACGTGGCAGAGCTGCGCCAGCGAGACGCGCTCGCCCGAGGGCGCCAGCAGGCGGATGTTTTCGATCGCCTGGCGGTCATCGCGGTAGGCGGCCTGGTAGCGCACCACCAGGTCGTAACGCTGCTCGCCGCGCAACACCTGGCTGACCGCCTTGCCGCCCACCGCGGTCTCCACCGCGTCCTGCACGTCGGCCACGTTGATTCCATAACGCGCGGCGGCATCTCGATCCACCTGGAACTCGAGATTGGGCTGCCCGATCACGCGGAAGAGGCCGAGGTCGGTGACACCGTCGACGGTGCGCAGCACGTTGACGATCCGGTCGCCGGTGGCCTCCAGCGTCTTCAGATCGTCGCCGTAGATCTTGATTGCCAGCTCCCCCTTGACGCCGCTCACAGCCTCTTCCATGTTGTCGGCAATCGGCTGCGAGAAGTTCCACAAGGTGCCGGGGATTCGCTCCACCTCGCGGTCCATGGCGCCAATCAGCTCTTCCTTATCCTCGGCGAAGACTGGCCGCCACTGCGCCTTGGGCTTGAGATCGACGAAGTATTCGGTGTTGAAGAAGCCGGTGGTATCGGTGCCGTCGTCGGGCCGGCCCACCTGGCTGACCACCTGGGTTACTTCGGGGAACGTGGCGAAAATGCGCCGCGCCTGGCGCATCACGCGCTCGCCTTCGGTGGGGCCGGTCGAGGGGGCCAGCGTGGCGCGCGCCCAGATGGCGCCCTCATCGAGATGGGGCAGAAACTCGGAGCCGATGATGCCGCTGGTGGCGAGATAAATCGAAACGCCCAGCGCCCCGGCCGCCACCAGCACGGTCACCCAGCGCAGGCGAATGGCCCCGCGCAACGCGGCCTCGTAGACCCGTCTGATCCAGTTCATCGCCGGGTTGGGCCACTCGCGAACCCGCTTGCCGAAGACGAAGCTCGAAAGCACCGGCGCCACCAGCAGCGAGAACAACAGCGAGCCGAGCAGGGCGAACGAGACCGTCCACGCCATCGGCTTGAACAGCCGGCCCTCCACGCGCTGCAACGTGAAGATGGGCAGGTAGGCCGTGATGATGATGCCGATCGAGTAGAACACCGGCCGCTGCACTTCGTGGGCTGCCCCGCGCACCGGTCCCAGCGGCGAAGCGCCTTCGTGGCGGCCGAGATAGCGCACGATGTTCTCCACGATCACCACCGCGCCTTCCACGACCATGCCGAAATCGAGCGCCCCGAGCGAGAGCAAGTTGGCGGGAATGTGGTTCAGGTTGAGGCAAATCGCGGCGAACAGCAGGGAAAACGGAATGGTGAGCGCCACGATCAGAGCGCCGCGGGCGTTGCCCAGGAACAGGAACAGGATCAGCGTCACCAGCACGATGCCTTCGGTCAGGTTGTGCAGCACGGTGTGGGTAGTGAGATGCACCAGGTTGCTGCGGTCGAGGAACGGAACCACCTGGACGCCGGGCGGCAGAATGTGATGGTTCAACTGGTCGACCTTGGCGTGAATGGCGTCGAGAACGGCGTCGGCGGCGGCGCCCTTGCGCAGCAGGACGATGCCCTCGACCACGTCGCCATCGTCGATCACCTTGCCATCGGAGCGGTGGATCGCCTTGCCGATCTGTCCCAGCCGGATCTTCGGCCCCTGCGAAATGGCGCCGAGATCCTTCATCCGGATGGGCGTGCCATTCACCGTCTTGATCACCGTGTTGGCGATGTCCTGAACGCCGCGTACCAGGCCGACCGCCCGCACGTTGATCTGCTGCAAGCCGGCTTCGACGAAGCTGCCGCCCGCGTTGACGTTGTTGTTCGCCAGTTGCTGCTCCACCTGGGCGATGCTGAGGCCATAAGCCATCAGCTTGTCCGGATCGAGCGACACCTGGTATTCGCGGGTGGTGCCGCCGAAGCTCACCACATCGACCACGTCGGGCACCGATTTGAATTGCTTTTCGAGCGTCCAGTCTTCGAGCGATTTCAGCTCCATCAGGTCGACTTGCGGGTTGGCGCTCTTGAGCGTGTACCAATAGATCTGGCCGACCGGGCTGTAGTCGGAACCGATCTGCGGCTGCAACCCGGCAGGCAGGCTGAGCTGCGAGAGCCGCTCCAGCACCTTCTGGCGATTCCAGTCGTTGGAGGATTCGTCGTCGAAGATCAGCATCAGGCTGGAGAGGCCGAACAGCGATGTGGAGCGCAGATGCTCCAGGTGCGGGATGCCGTTCATCACGATTTCGATGGGGATGGTGACCTGCTGCTCCACCTCTTCGGCGGCGTGGCCGGGCCATTGCGTGATCACCTGCACGTAGTTGTTGGCTACGTCGGGGTAGGCCTCCACCGGCAGGTTGTGGAAGGAGATGGCGCCCCAAATCAGCAAGAGAAAGGCCGCCACGGTGACCAGGAAACGATTGTTGAGGGCGAAATCGATCAGGCCGCGAACCATGGATGTTGGATTTCCGCATCCATTGTAGCTTGCGATACGGCGCGCCGCGGTAGGACGGGCGATGGTTTTTCGCCGCCTGTCTTCCGTGACCGGGATTGGCGACGTGGCGCACGCACTCACGCGTGCCACGCCGGCACTCGTGCCGGCGCTCGGAGTTTCTACACTTGAGCGTTCGCGGCACCCCGCCTTGCCAACCCACGCGTGGTGCCCTGATACAAGGCCCAAGAAAGTCCTGCGTACCCATGCGCTCAGATTTTCTGTGAATTTCTTGCAGAGGTCGAGAGTTTCGTCGCTCTCGTATTGCGTGCCGGCACTCTGTTCGGCTCTTGCCCATTCCACCGCTGAAGTGGAACACTAGAGGTTCCCGGCCGAAACCGGACTGCGATCACATGCTACGAAACCTTGCGATTTTGTTCTTGGCCGCGACGGCGGCGCTGGCGCAGTCGGACCGCAGCACGCTGACGGGCCTGGTGACGGACCAGTCTGGCGCCGTGATTCCCGGTGCCGCTGCGGAAGCCGTCAATCAAGCCACCGGCCTCAAGTACACCACTTCGAGCAACCAGTTTGGCATCTACGCGCTGCCACAGTTACCAGTGGGGCGTTACAAGGTGACCGTCCAGGCCCCGGGTTTTGCGGACAGCGTGACGAGAATTCAGGTCCATACTGCCGAAACCATGACCCTGAACTTCGCGATGAAGATCGCTGCGGCGCAATTGGTGGACCTGGACGTGGACAGCCCCGCGTCGGTCATCGACGCGACAACCTCCGAAAACTCCACCGGCATCACCGAAAAGCTCGTCACCGATCTCCCGCTGTCGGTTTCGGGCAACATGCGCAATCCGGAAAGCTTCATCTTCCTCACGCCGGGAGTTACCGGCACGGCCGCCAACACGCAGATCGACGGCTCGCAATCCCGCGCCAAGGAAGTGCTGTTCGATGGCGTTGGCGCCACCAGCCCTGAGAGTGGGGGCACACTATTCACCTATCCATCGGTCGAAGCCGTCTCGGAATTCCGCCTGGTGAACAGCGATTTTAGCGCCGAGTACGGCCGCACCGGCGGCGGCTTCGAAGTGTTTTCGAGCAAGTCCGGCACCAACACATTTCACGGCGCGGCCTTCGATTACCTGCGCAACAACGTGTTCGATGCGCGCGGCTTCTTCGCCACCGCGGCCCCGGTGAACCGGCAAAACGAATTCGGCGCGGCGCTGGGCGGCCCGGTCGCAATCCCACGCGTATACAACGGGCGCAAGCGCTCGTTCTTCTATTTCGTCTACAGTGGATTCCGCTACTTGCAATCGTCGTCGAATGCGCTGGTGAGCATTCCGCCGGTGGCTTTCCGCGACGGCAATTTCTCTTCGCTGGTAGGCGGCAGCGGCAAGCCGATCCTGATTTACAACCCTGCCAGCACAACCCCAACCACCGCCGGCGGTTTCACGCGCACGCCATTTCCGGGCAACCAGATTCCGCAGAGCTCTTTCAGTTCGGTTTCGTCGAAGATCGTGACGCTGCTGCCGCAGCCAACCAACGGCGGCAATCTTAATAACTTTCTCGCACTGGCCGCCAACAGTTTCAGCCGCGACCAGGTGGACGTGAAGATCGATCACTCCTTCACCGACGCGAACCGGCTCAGCGGCTTTCTCTACGTGGGCAGGTATGCGCAGATCAATCCCGACACTTTGCCCGATCCATTTACGAATGCGCTCAACAACGATTACGAATCGCGCTGGGCGCGCTTGAGCGACGATTGGTCGCCATCGTCCCGCCTGCTCAACCACGCTGCGTTCGGTTTCACGCGCGAGGCGCAGTTGTGGAACTCGCTGGCCGCCAATCAGAACTGGCCCACGCAAATCGGTCTGACCGGCGTTCAAACCGGCGCCGGCAACGCGTTCCCGTACGTGACGTTCAACGACGGCTATTCCACCTGGGGATCCACCAACGGCACCAAAACCGTAGGCGAGCAGATCAACAACGTGTTCCAGTTCGACGACAGCGTCATCCGGGAGCGCGGCCGGCACAGTCTGAAGTTTGGTGCCGATGCGCGCTGGCTCCAAACCAACGGCGCGGATTACTTCGGCTCGCAGGGCAACTTTGCGTTCAACACGCTGGAGACCGGGCTGCCCGGCAGCTCGTCCACCGGCAGCGCGTTCGCCAGTTTTCTGCTGGGCGACGTGCACCAGGGCCAGCTCAACCAACTCACGCTGGTGCCGGGCATTCGCTCCCGCTACCTGGCCGGGTTCGCGCAGGACGATTGGAAGATCAGCCGCACGCTGACGCTCAACCTGGGGCTGCGCTACGAAGTCTATTTTCCGCGCACGGAGGCGCATGACAATCTGGCGAGCTTCGACCCAACGCTTGCCAATCCTGGCGCCGGAAACCGGCCGGGCGCAATCGAGTTTCTCGGCAGCGGTCCCGGCCGCAGTGGGTTGACCAGTTTCGCCAACACGGACTACAAGAACTTCGGGCCGCGAGTGGGCTTCGCCTGGGCCCCCATGTTCGCGAGCACCGTGCTGCACGGCGGCTATGGGATCTACTATGGACCGGGCAATGCCGACTCAGGCCTGCGGCAATCACAGAGTTTCGGCTTCGGCTTCAACGCCTCGCCGGTTTTCGCGAGCACCAACAACGGCGTCACGCCGGCGTTTGACTGGGACAGCGGTTTTCCGCAGAATTACGCGCGCCCACCCGATCTCAGCCCCACGGTTGTGAACAGCTCGGCCGTGACGATGATCGGCGCTAACGACGGCCGGCCGCCGTACTTTCAGAACTGGAGCGTGGGCGTGGAGCATGAACTGCCTGCGAACCTGCTGCTGGAAGCCGATTACGTGGGCGTGAAAGGCACGCGCCTGGGTACCGCGCTGATCCGGCCGAACGAGCTCAACCCCAGCTATCTGAGCCTGGGCAGCCTGCTCACCGCGCCGGTGACGTCGGCGGCCGCGCAGGCGGCGGGCATTCCCGTTCCTTATCCCGGATTCACCGGCTCGGTGGCGCAGGCGCTGCGGCCCTTCCCGCAGTATCTGGACATTACGAATCTCTCCAATCCGAACGGCAACTCGACCTACCACGCGCTGCAAATGAAAATGGAGAGGCGCGTCTCCCACGGGCTGACCGGCGTGGTGGCGTACGCGTGGTCGAAGACTCTCACCGACGCCGACATAGCGGCCGGCGGCGGCCCGGCCGGGCAGACGTTCTACAACCGTGGACTGGAAAAAGCCCTCAGCGACACCGACGTGCCGCAGGCGGTTTCCATCAGCTTCCTGTACGAGCTGCCGTTTGGGCCGGGCAAGCGATTCTTCCAGCACGGCGGGCTGGGCAAGCTGATGGCGGGATGGACGCTCACCAATATCGATCAATACTGGGCAGGCACGCCCATCGTGCCGGCCGCCAACAATACACTGCCGCTGTTCAACTCGACGTTGCGGCCCAACGTGGTTTCGGGTGTGCCGCTCGAAATGAGCTACAGCCACTTCGATCCGGCGGTGGACCGCTACATCAACCCAGCGGCGTTCACCGTCCCCGCGTCTTTCACCTTCGGCAGCGCCGCGCGATCGTACGGCAGCTTGCGCGCGCCCTGGACACTCAACGAAAGCGCCGGCGCGGTAAAGCGTATGGCGATCACCGAGCGGGTGACGCTGATTTTCCGCGCCGAATTCTTCAACCTGTTCAACCGCGTGGCATTCGGCGCCCCGGCGTCGAACATCAGTGCCGCGAACTTCGGCGTGGTGAGCAGCCAGTCCAACGCGCCGCGGCAGGGGCAGATGGCGTTGCGGCTGGAGTTCTGATACCTGGAGTTCTGATACCTGTCAAGGCAAAGTAGAAATGTCCTATTCCCAGCAAAGTAGAAATGTCCGGTTTTGAGGGGGCGGCTGGAGGAGCTGGGTTAGAGTGGATTCGATGTTTCGGGGAGGTCGCGTTCCCTGG
>JBEKKO010000041.1:0-38950 GCA_050010695.1 Bryobacteraceae bacterium | reverse complement strand
AGCCATTATCAATGCTCCCGATCCTTCCACGTGGGCCGGACAGCGCGACCAAGCTCTCCTGGCCACACTATACAATACAGGCGCCCGCGTGTCTGAGGCCATCAACATCAAGATCGCCGATGCCGCCCTGGATGGTAGTCCCACCATTCGGCTCCACGGCAAAGGCCGCAAGGACCGCACCGTACCGATCTGGCCTGCGACCGCGATTCAGCTTCGCCGCTGGCTCAAGCGGATTGATCGGGTGCCGGACAAACCGCTGTTTCCGACGTTATCGGGCGGCCTGCTCACACGGTCGGCGGTCACCGACCGTGTGCGGCGGGCCGTGCAAGCCGCAGTCGGCAAGTGCGCGAGCCTTGCCCGTCAACGTATCTCGCCACATACGTTCCGGCACACCACCGCCATGCACTTGCTGCAATCTGGGGTGGACATCACGCTGGTTGCTCTCTGGCTCGGTCACGAAAGCCCGGTCACGACGCACATCTACGTAGAAGCGGACCTCAAAATGAAAGAAGCTGCGCTGAAAGCGGTCCGGCCGCCAAGCACGAAGCCGATCCGGTACGAGCCACCCGATCGCTTACTCCGATTCCTCCAGGAGCTGTGAATTATGCGCAGCTCCGGAGTGTCAGGAACCCGCCGGGCACATCATCGGCGCACGACCTGCACATAATCCCGGACTGCTCATAATTGCGTCCCAGCGCGACCGCACGCAGAGCACGTTCGGCGGCGTTATTGTCCATCTCGACGCGGCCATCCTCGCAGTAGAGTACCAACCCACTCCAGCGTCCCAGCGCATACAGAATCGCCGCCGCGACATCGGATTTCTGGGATAACTTCGCCAAGGTCGCCTTGAGCCATGCCTGCATCGATTCGAGCCATGGTCTCGACCTCTCGCTTCGAATCGCTCGCCGCTCGGCGGGTGATCTCCCACGGATCTCTTTCTCGATTCCGTATAACTGGGCAATGCGCTCCAGCGCCTCCTTCGCTATCGGGGATCGGTGCGCCTGATAGAGATCGTGGAACTTGCGTCTGACATGCGCCCAACACGCAGCCTCGACGATCTCGCCCTTCTCGTAAAGCTGGTTGAAGCCCGCATAGCCATCGGCCTGCAGGATGCCTTTGTAGCTGCTCAAGTGTCTCGCCGGATGCTCGCCTTTGCGATCGGGCGAGTAGGCGAACCAGACCGCAGGAGCCGCTTGGCTTCCCGCTGGCCGGTCATCGCGAACATAGGTCCAGAGGCGGCCCGTTTTGGTCTTGCCGTTGCCGGGTTCCAGCACCGGAACCGGCACGTCGTCGCCATGCAGTTTTTCCGCGCTGAGCACATAGCGTTTCAGCGCATCCACCAGCGGCCACAGCGTCCGGCTCGCGCCACCCACCCAGTCGGCCAGCGTGGAGCGATCGAGTTCGATACCTTGGCGCGCGTAGATCTCCGACTGCCGGTAAAGTGGCAGATGATCGGCATATTTCGAAACCAAAACATGCGCCAGAAGCCCGGGCCCGGCCAGACCGCGGTCGATCGGCCGGTTCGGCGCCAGCTCCTGCACGATGCGCGAGCAGCAGGCGCAACTCAGCTTCGGCCGCACTGTGCGGATCACCTTGAAGCGCGCCGGCACATATTCGAGCGTCTCGCACACGTCTTCGCCGAGCATCCGCAGCGTACCGCCGCAGTCCGGGCAGGCTTCCAGTGAGGGCGCGATGGTCTCCGTCTCCCGCGGTAATTCAGCCGGGAGCGGACGGCGCGCCGGCTTGCGGCGGGTTTCGTGAGACACTACCGTCGCCGGCTGCGTGGGCAATGGTTCGGCGGCGGCCTGGTTGGATTCCAGGTCTTCCAGCCGTAGTTCGAGCTGTTTGATGTCGCGGTCGAACTTCTCGGCGCGAGGACCGAAATGCATGCGCTTCAGTTTGAGGATGAGCAGTTTCAGATTCTCGATCTCAGTCTCGCGGGAGTCGAGTTCGGACTGCTGCGCCAGCACGAGCGCTTTCAACGCCTGGGGATCGAGCGCGTCGAGGTTAGGAAGCTGTCTCTCGCGTTTGCCCTGGCTGTTCCCGGCGTCCATACCGCAACTATGTCACGCCAGCTTTTCGATGGCATGAAGATTCGCGAACATTTTCGCGAAGAGATGTTCTAGACAGCAACGGATGGTGCGCTGGTTCGCACCGGTCTTCGCCAGTCGATGCCTTCCAGCAGCATCGAGAGCTGCGCCCGGCTCAACGACACCACGCCCTGGTCCGCTTTGGGCCAGACGAAACGGCCGCGCTCCAAACGTTTGGCGAACAGACAGAGCCCGTCACCATCCCACCAGAGAACTTTGATGAGATCGCCGCGCCTGCCCCGGAAGACGAAGACGTGGCCGGAATACGGGTTCTGTTCGAGCACGGTTTGCGCAGTGGCACTGAGGCCGGTGAAGCCGCGCCGCATGTCGGTGACGCCGGCGGCGACCCAGATGTTGGTGCCTGTTGGCAGCGAGATCATCGAGCGAGTTGCTCCAGGATGATGCGGAGACACTCGGGGTCGACCTTCCCTTCGACGCGCAGCCGCACTTTGCCCATCTCGATGTGGATGGCACCGGAAGCCGACACGGCTGGTCTCACGTCTTGGCTCACAACATCGGCAACGCGAACGGGGATCAGTTGTGTTGACGCTGTCGCCGGACCGAGACGGCCTTCGTGATAGAGCTTGCGCCACTGGAAGACCTGGTTGGCGTTGACGCCATGAGCGCGCGCGATCACCGCGACAGAGGCGCCAAGCGCCAACGTTTCTTCCGCGATGCGCCGCCGTTCCTCCTTCGAACGGTACCTGCGCTTGACGACTGGCGCCACGGCTGGAGTGATGTCTGTGATTCGGGTTGCTGGCATCGCAAGTGGAAGCCGCCTGGGCTTTCCACAAGGATGAGGGGGAAACCCTATCAAAGGAAGACGGTGGTCACCGGACGCTTACAGGAATGCCAGGGCGGAGAGGTCATGACTGTCGGTGGCGAGGGCGGGCTCATGGGCCAGCGGCGATTCTTCTACATCGGCAGCGGGTAGTGTTGAAGGCGAAGCGGACCTGCGCGGGATATACGTCTCATATCTCGGCTGAATGGGCAGCCCAAGGTATCGGAATTGACCGATGCATAATCGGCGTTCTGCAGGTCGCACCACGTTGGTCTTGTGCGTGCAGCCAACGGCAGAACCTGCACTTGCCGGAGCAGGAATTGCACCTACTGGCTTAAGCTATTGATTCCAGAGCCAGAATTCTTGGCCGTCGAAGTGCTAACCAGCCAGCGCAGAGATCGGAGGGTCTCTCATCACGATGGACCAAAACGAGTGCCAAGTGAACCGGCGAAAGAAGACGCGTTTCCCCGTGCAGCGTGAACTGCGTTACAAGGTGCTGGACGGAAAAACGGTCGTCGCCCACGGCACCGGCGCCACCCTGGATATCTCCAGCAACGGTGCGTCGTTCCGCTCTGAACCACTGGGACCACTCAGGCCTGGGGCGTTCATTGAGCTATCCATAGGCTGGCCGGCGAGGCTCGGAGATGAGACGCCGTTGCGGCTGGTGATCTTCGGAAAAGTCGTCCGGAGCATGGGTGAGTGGGCAGCGTGCACCATCGGCCGACATGAGTTCCGCACGCAGGCGCGAGTGTGCGAAACGCCTCCAGCCCTGCACATCGTTTCGAGCCTTGCGCGATGTGCGGTGATCCCGCATGGGCGTGCTGTCCCGGCTGCTGAAAGTTGGGATCGGAGGCCCGCCCACGCTTCAGAATGACCCCAGAAACCCCGCTAGAGAGAACTGTGACGGGACTAATCCACCGGTTGATCTCCAGGCCCCATCTTCGGGGGCGCACCAGTCCGTCATCCTTGTCGCCGAGGACGAAGTTCATGGTCCGCAGCCTGGTCACCCTGCTATTGCAGCGAGAAGGGCACTTGGTTCTTGCTGCCGCGGACGGTTACGAAGGGCTGGTACTATCACGCAAGTACTCCGGCAAGATAGATTTGGTAATCACTGATGTGGAAATGCCTCGGCTAAACGGTGCCGATTTGTGTGCTCACCTGTTGGAAGAGCGGCCCGAAATCAAGGCACTGGTGATAACAAGCGCAGACATGAGAGAAATCGTCGGCGAAAATCTCAATCTGCCATTCCTGCCCAAACCCTTTGATGGACATGCTCTCGTAGCGAGAGTTCGGGCGCTCTTGGCAGCTCCGGCTCAGCCGCCGGTGCATTTGTTCTTGTTTCCCTCAGGCCCCAAAGCGAAACTCTGACTGGCCAAGGGGCACCATTCAGCCATATTCTATAGAAAGTGCGGACGCTCAAAGCTCATCCTGTGTTTCCGTGTGAGCCATGGTAACCGCTCCTCACGCCGTTCCCGCTGCGGACTGCGGCGCTCGGATTAATGTTCGAACTGTGTTCAAGAGTGTTTGAGCATTAAAGGGCTTCTGAAGAATCGCCAGCGACTTTGAGCCGAGTGTCTCCAGGTCGGCCGATTGTTGCGGGCTCCAGGCACTGACCGGATAGCCGGATGTCAGAACGACCGGCAAGTTCGGGATCTCGAGACGGAGACGCAGCGCCACTTGTATCCCTGAGCTTGTGGGCAATGTCACGTCGGCAACGAGGAGGTCGATCCGGCGATTATGGTCGGCGAAGAGTCGAAGGGCTTGCTCTGCACTGGTGGCTTCGATCAGGCTGAATCCCTTCAGTATGTAGCGCAGAAGTCCCTGAACAGCGGGTTCGTCCTCTAGAACGAGAAGAGTCTCCATGGTGTCCCTCGCAGATCACGCTGCGTCCCCGCCGAACGTTCTCCCCATCACCTGTCGAACCGCGGTGCGAAGATCCTGTTCAGGTGAACCGCCTCGAAAGCCTCGTACCAGCCAGAGGCTGTATGCCAGATCGACAACTTCCCGGTACGCCGCCGATAGACGGACGTCTTGTCTTATGGGGATCACGACTACATTTTGCTTCGCCATGGAGTACGCCTTCGGTTGTGTTGTTAACTCAATATCAAGGGCGTGACCTTGATTCCCTATTCGGACGGATTAGGGATGAGGGAAGGCACGCCCTTGTGGGATCGGACCCAACGCCGATCTCAAACCCAGAACTATCCAAAAGCGATCGTCCTTTACGCTGGCCTCGCCGCGGCCTCCTCGCTCGATACATTCGCCGCAACTCACGTTCACAATACTCGATGAACATGGAATCTTGCCGATGGACGGCATAGCGAAATTCCATAAGCAAGTTATTGAAATCATGTTCTCGCTTGTTTTCGGAATCCAGCTTGTGCGTCCAACTGGGAGCCGTGAAAACCAGTTTCTTTGACGGCATACAGACAGTCAATCTCATGCGGCAAACCCGCCGCATCACAGCCAATCACCCGTTTCCCCTAACCCTTCTGATTTCGGTCCCGGATTGCGACGCTGCCTGTGTTGCCCCACCAGAGGGGAATGCCCCTTTCCCCTGGCTGCCCAAGCCACTTGTTGAATCCAGTACCGATAGTGCTCACGAATTTTATCACATCATTTTATGCTCGACTGTTCAAAATTGACCACTCTGAGCCGACGACAGAAGTCGTGGGCGCAGGAGGCTCCGATGGAACATCGTGCCCGTTAAGGTTCGTTATCGGTAGCTATCTGGTCAGGCACTATGCCATTGACCTGGAAGGCGGAAATGTCGATAACAGAATCTTCGCTGGCAGATCCAGAAACCAGTCGAGAGTTGTCCGCCCACGCCAGCACCCTGAAAAAAGGCATCCTTGCCGCCGAAGAAGGCCCGACAGGCTGGCGCAAGCACTTCGCCGACAGCCCCTCGTTCTTCATGGCCCTTGATGGTCACTTGGTGTACCCGACGGGCGCAGCGGCGATGGCGGCGATTCTGAATCTCGCGCACGCGATCAAGCACATCGAACTGCGATGGGGCGACGATCCACGAGTAGATCCGCTCGCGGCGGACTTCGCTGTCGTGGCAACTTCATGGCGCGAGGCCACGGTGGACGCAGCGGGCAAGGGCGTAGAAGAGACCGGGTATTTTACAGGTATCGCGGAACATCGAAATGGCTGTTGGCAATTTCGCTCACTGGTCCGTCGAGGCGGCGCCTTCGGGCCGTCCCGTAGGACACTCACCACAACCCAGCCCTCCAACGACGGGCAATCACGAGTAGCCACCTCAGACCTATTGTGAATATCCGGTGCGGCCTGCGCGCTCTAGAGAAGCCGCCTTTCGCGGGCGCTCTCGATGCGTCACAAGGGCTAAACTCGAAGGGACCGAACCGAACCCCTTGTCGATGCATGGCTTACGCTCGCGCGCTTTGTTGTCTCGTCGAACGGCCACCGCCCGCAGGTCGGACCGACAGCTTCGAGCTTCGAGGCATCGCGAGTGTAGAAATATCCCGCATGTTGCGTCCCCTCGAATCGTCAGACAAAGATATTAATCCCGTGATGCGTATTTCTATGACATACTCAGTCAGTATCTCAATTCGTACCCCTTTCCAGATCCGTCAGCTCGGCAATTCCGCCGAGTAGCGCTCCTGAAGAGTCGTGACACGACACGGATGGCTCCATGGGTACAGCAGTGTCCCCATCCACCGCCAGGAGCACCATGACCAAGCAGACCGTGCAACCGAAAACCTTCGACCCTAGAACGAACCGACTTCTAGCCCGGCTGGATCGGGATGACTATGACGCCTTGATGGTGGATGCAAAGGTGGTTACGCTGAGATTCCGCAAGCGGATCATGCACCAGGACGAGCCTGTCGGTGCGGTTTATTTTCCCTTGACGGCCATGATCTCACTGCTGGTGGCCACCAATGGCCAGCCTCACATGGAAATGGCCACAATCGGTAGAGAAGGAGTGGTGGGAGCCTCGGAGCTTATCCAGGAGCAAGGGGCGATGGGGCTTAACCTCATTCAGATACCGGGCGTGGCGGTGCGGATCGATGCCGGTGTTTTCCGAAACGTAATCAGCCGCCGCCCGCGCGTGGAACGGCTGATCCATCAACACCTGTATGCGCTGATGCGGCAGATCCTGCATGGAGCAGCCTGCAACCGCATCCACAGCATGGAGGAGCGCTGCGCCCGCTGGCTGCTGATGACCCATGATCGCGCCGGCGGCGACACCTTCCCGCTGACCCAGGAATTCCTTTCTCACATGCTGGGCGTGCGGAGAGCAACCGTCAACGTGGCGACGGGCATGCTGAAGAAGGCCGGCTTTATCCGATACGTGCGGGGGCAGATCACGGTCATGGATCGGCCCGGTCTGGAGTCAGCCTCCTGCGAGTGCTATCAGGCGATCGTCCGGGTGTACGCCGATCTCTTCCCGGCACGAAAGGCAGTGGCTTCCTGACAGCCAGTAGTGCCATTTCTGTCCGCTAGCGTTCAGATAGGATTGAACGGTTCCGTTCAGATAACCTTTGGCGCGCAGCCGCTTTCCGCTTGACTATTGCCAGGGCCGGTCCAAAAATAGATAGGTAACAAGATTAAAATGGGAGTATCTTCCCGACTCAGGCAGCCCCAATGTCTTGTGGCTGACTGAGGGGTGAGTTATCCCGTTAGAGACTCGGTTTCGGCGGGAGACTCAATGCCGGCGGTATCGCCTCGCAGGCCGGTTCGTTCGGTTCCGGTGCGGCTCCGGGGTGTATCACGCGCGGGCCGCTATCGAGACGGGCTACCTGAGTCAGGTGGATATTCCCGGGTGAGATACCAGGCCGGCGGGGCCCCGTCATTCCGGCCCGTATCTGAATTGTAACCAGGCTCAATTCTCACTAAGAGCAACCACGTCGTTGCCATCCACAGGAAGAAAATGCGCGCGCGCGAGCGACTCTGTCTTATCGTCGATAACGAGCCTATTATTCGCACCTATTATGCCGCCATCCTGAAGCACGAAGGGATCCGGAGTGTCGAGGCCAAGGATGGCGTCGAAGCTCTCCGGATGCTACAGAAGCTTGGCGCTGAAATCGATTTGCTGATTACCAGCGCCCATGATTACCAGCGCCCAGATGCACGGGGACCTGGATGGCGTGGACCTGGCATGCTCGGCCGTACTGTGGTTTCCCGCTCTTCCAGTCATAATCGTTTCCGACAGCGCTCTTACAGTCCCGGACGGTTGTATCGTTCTCGACAAGCCATGTATGCCCGATGCAATCCGGCAGGCCGTCGAGACAGCGATGCCCCGTCCAGCGGCGCAGGGCGCGGCTATCGCTTCGAGTGAGGGCAAGGCCACTCAGGCAACAAAAGACACGCAGGTATCATATGGCAACTAACGCAGTCTGGACACCCGTTTCCCCCAGGGAGACGCTGGGGCGCGTGGCGCGCCCGCCCGTGCAACTTCGCTCTCAACTCCTCGAACTACATACATCGCAGATCGAAGCGCATATTGTCGGGGAAGCCGGCGATCGCTTCTACGCCCAGAAGGGCCTGGAAGGAACTCTGTACGTTTTACCGAGGGCGGCATTCGTCACCCGGGGCAACGCCATTCTGGCGGATTGCAGCGGCGTGACCAGCGTGTGGATTCCCAGTCCGCTGGATGCGCCCGAGCATCTCGGCGGGGCCTCCATGGTTATGATCGTCTGTCTCAGCGGAGACGAAGAAGATCGCCGCTGTAAGCAGGTGAATTGCACGAGTTGTAGAAACCACGAGTGCGTCGCTTACGATGGTCCGCAAGGGCACGGCGCGCCTTCCTGGCATACGCTTCCGCGACGCGGAAAAGTCGCGTTCGCGTGGACTCTGCCCGGGTGAATCCGTTTGCCGCTCACCACATGCCGGTCGAGAACTGCGTCGCGGTAAGCGCCGCCGTCTCTGCCCATAGCCAGAACCGCACACGATTTTTTGGCGGGCCGCCGGCCGAGGATGTATAATAGAGGGCCACCGCCGCGCGGCCCGGTCCGGCGCGGATGGCGATAGCTGAGTCCGGTGCGTGCATGGACGAGAGAGACCTACCCGCGGATGCCCGATCGAATGCCGTACAACCGGCGGACCCCGAGGAACTGCCGGAATCGGGCGTTTGGGTGGTTGGCGTCGGTGCTTCCGCCGGTGGGCTGGCAGCCTTCAGGCTTCTGCTGGGCGCTCTGCCTGCCGATACGGGCTTTGCCATCGTCCTGGTGCAACACCTGGATCCGACCCACCTCAGCAGCCTGAGCGAAATCCTCCGCCGCGCCACCAGGATGCCGGTTGTTGAAGCCAGCGATGGCATGCCGGTAGAACCCAACCACGTGTATGTCATGCCGCCCAACACCGAGCTGACGATCGTCAATCGGCTGTTGCGGCTGAGCGCCCGCAGTGAGGTGCCCGGGCCTCACATGCCGATCGACTATTTCCTGCGATCCCTGGCCCGGGACTGCCGAAGCAGGGCAATCGGCGTGATTCTTTCCGGCGCCGGATCGGACGGGGCGCTGGGACTGCAGGCGGTCAAGGAAGCTGGCGGTGCGACCTTCGCGCAGGACCCGGCGACCGCGGAATTCAGCCTCATGCCGCGCATGGCCGCGGCCGCCACTTGTGTCGATTTCGTGATGCCCCCCGCGCAGATTGCTTCGGAACTGGCCAGAATCTCGCGCCACCCCTACTTCGCGGTTGTCCAGCCCGAGCAACCGGAGACGCCCAACGGCGAAGCCGGTCTCGCCGACATACTTACACTGATGCGCGAGGCCACCGGCATCGACTTTTCCCTCTACCGGGAAAAAACCGTACACCGCCGGGTCATGCGCCGCATCGCGCTGCGCAACGTAGCCGGCGTGAACGAGTACATCCGGCTGCTCAGGAACGATCCCGGCGAGCGCAGCCTGCTGCAGAGAGACCTCCTCATCAGCGTGACCAGCTTCTTCCGCGACCCCGAATCGTTCGACGCGCTAACCAGACTGGTCTTCCCCGCAATCGTCCGCAATCGGACGAAGGATGCCGTAATCCGCATCTGGGTGCCGGGATGCGCCACTGGCGAGGAGGCTTACTCCATCGCCATTTCGTTACGGGATTTCATGCAGGAAACGGGCGCGGTATTCCCCGTCCAGATCTTCGCTTCCGATGTCAGCGAAGCCTCCATCGAGAAGGCGCGGACCGGTATCTACCTGGAGAACATCAGCGCCGATGTCAGCCCGGAGCGCCTGAACCGGTACTTTGCTCGGGTCGAAGGCGGCTACCAGGTGGGCAAAACCGTGCGCACGATGTGCGTTTTCAGCAGGCACAATCTGATCGACGATCCTCCGTTCGGGCGGCTCGACCTGATCAGTTGCCGCAACGTGCTGATTTACCTGGGAACCGTTCAAAAGAATATCATCTCCCTGTTCTACTATGCGCTCAAGCCGAACGGATTCCTCATCCTGGGGCAGTCCGAAACAGCGACTTTTGAGGGCAGGTTTTCGATTATCGACCGCGATCACAGAATCCACGCCAAGCGGGAGATTGCGGAAAGAACGCGCGGGCGTTACATTCGCGCCGGCGCGCCGGGTTCGGACGTCGATGCGGCGCAGGCGGCCCCACAGACGTCCATCGGCGGCTCAGGGGGCGTGAACAGGGTAAAGGCAATCGATCATATTCTTCTGTCGAGATACAGCCCGGCCGGCGTTTTGCTGGATGAAGGGCTGGATGTGCTCGAAATCCGCGGCGACGTCACTCCGTTCTTCAAGCTGCCGGCGGGAAAAGCGAGCTTCCAACTGTTGAGGCTCGCCCCGGATACCGGACTCTTTCTCGAAATCGAGAAACTGGTACACGAGGCGGCGGAAAAGGGAGAGGCGGTCCGCAGGGCTCGCGTACCGTACGAACGCGATGGCGTCATCTGCGAAGTGAATCTCGAGGCGACGCCGCTCGCCCCCGGCCAACGAAGCCCGGTGTTTGTCCTTCTCGATCCTGCACCGGCGGGCGAGGCGGCCGCCGCGGAATCCCCCGAAAAGCCCGCCGCGCACCAGGAAGCCGGCGCCAGCCGCGACCGGCAGATCGCCAAGCTCCGGCAGGAAGTCGCCGAAGCCCGTCAGCGCCTTCTGTCTGTCGTTGAGGAGCACTATATATCGGACGAAGAGAGCCAGAGCGCTCACGAGGAAGCGCTGTCCGCCAACGAGGAGCTGCAAAGTCTCAACGAAGAACTGGAGACGGCGAAGGAAGAGTTGCAATCCACCAACGAAGAGCTGATCAGCCTCAACCAGCAACTGGAGTCGCACAATACAGACGTCACCAATTCACGCAACGAGGCCCAGATAGCGCTCTATCACAGCCAGGAGGCTCTTCGCCGGGCGGAGACGATGGAGGCGGTCGGCAGGCTCGCCGGCGGCATTGCCCACGACTTCAACAACCTGCTGACCGCCATTGTCGGCTACGCCCATCTGGTGGCAGGCGCACTCGGCGGCGACCACGAAGCCATCGAGTATGTGCGCGAAATCGATAACGCCGGGCAAAAGGCGGCCGCGCTTACCGATCAATTGCTTACCTTTAGCCGGCGAAAGATCCTGCAACCCAGGATCTTCGATCTGAATGCCGTGGTTGCCGACATCGAGAGCATGCTCCGCCGCGTCCTGGGTGAGCAGATCAAGGTTGTCGTTCGCGCGGCGTCCGGCTTGTGGCACGTGCAAGCCGATCCTGGTGAAATCGGGCGTGCGCTGATGAACCTCTGCCTCAACGCCCGCGATGCCATGCCGGCGGGAGGCGTGCTGATTATCCAGACCGCCAATGTAACGATTGTCGAGGCGGAGACCGCCCTGCGCAGTCTCGCCGCCGGTCCATACGTCGAGTTGAGCGTTCGCGATACCGGCCTCGGCATGGACCCGGAGGTAAAGGCCCACGTCTTCGAACCGTTTTTCACAACCAAGCAAACCGGCAAGGGTACGGGCCTGGGCCTGGCCACCGTCCTCGGTATTGTGGAACAAAGCGGCGGTGCAATCTGGTGCGATTCCGAACCCGCGCAAGGCACCACGTTCAAGGTTCTTCTGCCGGCCGTGGTGGCGGCGCCGGAGCCGGAAGAGCCTCCCGCCATCCGTTTGGCCGAAACGCCGCGGGGCTCGGCCGAAGTTGTCCTGCTGGTTGAGGACGAGGACCAGGTCCGCAGGCTGACCAGCAGAGTCTTGCAGAGCCTCGGATATGTCGTCCTCCAGGCCCAAGGCGGGCGCGAGGGATTGTCCGTGTGCGAAAAGTATCCGGGCAAGATCGACCTGCTGCTGAGCGACGTGGTAATGCCGGGACTGGGAGGCCGTGAACTTGCCGAGCGGATTTTGGCGTTGAGGCCCGATGTCAAGGTGCTGTTCATGTCCGGCCACACCGAAGATGTGCTCCTGAAGGAAGGCGTCAAGGCGGGAATGCCGTTCCTGCGGAAGCCTTTCGCACCCGATGACCTGGCACGCAAGGTTCGTGAGGTCCTGGACTCGCAAGGCCGGATTCGGGGTTCTGACAAGGCCTGACTGAGGTTTGGTCGAGTGTTGGACGGAAGCCAACTTCCGTAGCGAGAGCATAGAAGAGAGGACTCTGCTCGTGTCTCGCTCGTTGATCCGATGGAATGGAACCGGTACCCGCGAAAGACACAGCATTGGGCAGCGGCGCGGTCCGCCTCCAGAGTTTCCCGCGTGCGATATTCGCTATTATCGGAAACTATTTTCCGACAGGCGGAGCGACGTCGCGTGCTCGGCCGGGAAGTTGACAGCCCGGCCGAATCCGGCGCTCGGCTGCCGTGACGTGGCTGCTTGACCGCACTCGGCTTTAATACAATCACAGGGTGAGAGTCCGTATCAAGATGGATTCTTCAAACTCATCCGGGACACCGCTGGAGCGCTAATTATGATTCCGTTCAGAGCCCGTCACTTCTGGGAAATCAGACACCAATATGCCGTGTTGGTGTTGATGTGCTTCTGCGTACTCGGGTTTGCAAGGCTGGGTATGGGGGCGGATTCTGTCAGCAAGCTGATCGGGAAACTTAAGGACAAGCACGGGGACTCCCGACAGAGCGCGGTTGACGAGCTGGGAAGAATCAAAGACCCGCGCGTGGTCGAACCACTCATCGTCACGCTGAAGGACGGGGATGCTGGCGTCCGACTTCATGCTGCTGATGCGTTGGGCCAGATCAAAGACCCACGCGCGGTCGAGCCGCTCATCGCTGCCCTGAAGGACACCGATTCTCACGTCCGCTTTAGTGCGGCCGCTGCGTTGGTCAAAATCGCAGCACCCGCCGTCGAGCCCCTGGTCGCTGCGCTGAAGGACCCAGATTCTAACGTCAGAGTTTTGGCGGCTGATGCATTAGGCGAAATCAAAGACCTCCGCGCGGTCGAGCCCCTGGTCGCTGCCCTGAAGGACTCGGATTCTAACGTCCGGCGGATGGCGGCTTCGTGGTTGGGCAAAATCAAAGACCCGCGCGCGGTCGAGCCCCTGATCGCTGCCCTGAAGGACACCGATTCTCACGTCCGCTTTAGTGCGGCCTCGTGGTTGGGCTACTTTAAAGACCCGCGCGCGGTCGAGCCGCTCATCGCTGCCTTGAAGGACTCGGATTCTAACGTCCGGTGGATGGCAGCCTCGTGGTTGGGCAAAATCAAAGACCCGCGCGCGGTCGAGCCGCTCATCGCTGCCCTGAAGGACACCGATTCTCGCGTCCGCTTTAATGCGGCCGCAGCGTTGGTCAAAACCGGAGTACCCGCCGTCGAACCCCTGATCGAAGCCATGAGGCCTCTGGTCGCCGCCCCGAACAGTCCCGCCAACATAAACAACCTAAAGATGGTGGAAGCAGGACTGGTCAGAATCGGAACGCCTGCCGTCGAGCCCCTGATCGCTGCCCTGAAGGACCCAGATTCTAACGTCCGAGTTATGGCGGCTGACGCATTGGGCAAAATCAAAGACCCGCGCGCGGTCGAGCCCCTGATCGCTGCCCTGAAGGACTCGGATTCTAACGTCCGACAAATGGCGGCAAGGACGTTGGGAGAAATCAAAGACCCCCGCTCGGTCGAGTCCCTCATCGCCGCTGCACAAACTTCGCCAGCGAACACGATTGGGGCGAACAACCCCATTCCCAGTGTGCCTGGCGTCGTCGTCGTGGAATCAAATAAGCTGAGGTTTATTAATTCCCTAGGCTCTGATATTGTGTTTCTTACGTCACGGGAACACCCCATTACTCGTCTGGCCGACATCACGGACAGCGGTTCCCAGTTCGCGGCGTGGGGGCCGGGGCCGGGGGCCAGTATTCAGGACCTGCAGCAGCTAAAGGTAATGATCAGTGGAGGTTCGGGCGGCCTCCACATGATCGGCGCCGGAAACTTTGGGCGACTATTCCAGGACAATCCTGAGCTCAAGCTCTTCGTGACGTTCCGTGGAGTTGGCGGAGTCGAGGCGATAGAAATCTCTGGCGGCGGAATGCGAGTCCGTTTCGCCGAACAAGCGCCGACCAAGTTAACTGTGAACACCATCGCGGTTTCAACAAAGTTTCTCGCGTATTTCGGGGGTGGTACCAACATTTCTCCTCCTGACACAATCGGTAGCGGCGACGGTATCCCGCTCATATCGATCTCCAATGGAGCCTCTTTCTTGGCTGGCGAAGTCAGTTCGAAGGACGAAAAGGCTAAGCTCATCAAAATCACGTTCGCTGTCACAAATCCGGCGCAAGAAGCCACTTCTTTCAAGATCGGCGATGTACAGTTGGTCATTGGCTCAGATAGGTTGAACGATTTTGTTGCCGTTGGCTATGATTCCAAGCTGTGTGCGATGTCTGATGCAGACCGGAAGGCGGTAAAGGAGATAGTTGTCACGATTCCTCCGACAGGTACAAGAAGGCTTTCATTCGCCTTCCCGTTGTTTAACCCTGATTCTAAGCGCGGAGAGTTGGTGCTCGGTAGCTTAAGCCCTGTTCCCTTCGAGATTGGCCTATCCGGCAAGTAGCTGTGACGTGCGTGGCCTTTAGCGCTGTTCATTGAGCACTTGCACTCTTGAGGAATTGCACACACTTCCAGGTGGCCCTTCTTCGACGCCTGCATCAAGGCCGCGTCGCCATCGCTCAGCGTAGCGTTCACATCGGCCTTGGCGTTGAGCAGGGCACTGACGCGGTCGCCGACCGATCGATTGGGCCTGTCCGGCCTTGAGCGGCATCGATCCAGGCAAGCGATATCACCTCATATCGGTAGCTTGCGGTAGGCAAGGCAGACTGCCCGGTGTGTCCAGCGAAGTTTCCCTTATGGGACGGCTCCCACTTTCCGCTCGCCGCGTTTAACGACCGCGATGGCCCCCATCACGCGGAACTGACCACTTCTCAGCAACGGCGTTTACATCCTTGTGCCTGGAGCGGCAAGCCAAGGGGAAGGAGTGAGGGGCCCGAAAGGGCTTATTTTGGGGACATCGCGAGCTTTGGGATGTTCCGACGCCGTTGAACGTCCCGGCCGTACTCAGTACGATTCGTCGGCGCCGCGGCTTATTCGCTTCGTAGCGCCGCAGCGGGATCAATCCGGATCGACTTCCGCGCGGGGATGTAGCACGCCGCCAGTGCCAGTCCGACCAGGAGCGCGGGCGCGCCCACCAGGATCGCCGGATCGGAGGCGCTGGTCTGGGTGGCTTGCGCCATGGCATCCAGGATGCTGCCGAGCACGCGCATCATGGCGAGCGCCACCACCAGGCCAACAGTATCGCCCACGGCAAACAGCGCGGCCGACTCCCGCAGGACCAGGCCCAGGATGTTGCGCCGGCTGGCGCCCAACGCCACCCGGATGCCGATTTCGTGCGTCCGCCGCGCCACCGAATAGGCGGTCACGCCGGCCAGTCCGACGGCCGCCAGGACCAGCGCGAAAACGCCCATCGCTCCGTAGATCCCGGCGGCCACGCGCGCCATGTAATAGATCTGCTCCACCAAGTCCTCCATCCGCCGGACGTCGAGGACCACGACCTGCGCGTCGATGGCCTCCACCTGGCGGCGCAGACTAACGGCCGCGTCGAATCCGGGCTGCGCCCGAACCACCACGGTCACGCCTTGCCGGGAAGGAACGGCGAAACCGGAGGGCGTATTGGGCTGGTAGACGGCCGAAAGAGACGGCCCTAGCGGGAGCGCTGGTCGAATGTCGTGCGCCACCCCGATCACCTGGTGCAGTTTGCCCTCGAAATCCAGCGTCTGGCCCACCGGGTCTTGTCCCGGCCAGACTTGTTTTGCCATGGTCTCGTTCACCATCAAAACGGCTGAGCCGTCGGCAATATCGCGCTCGGTGAAGGCGCGGCCGCGCAGCACTGGAATGCCCAGAGTCTCGAAGAAGCCGGCGCCGACGCGGTCGCTGCGGATCGCGCCCAGCGCCTTCGGGCCGCCCATGAGCTCGACCTTGGCGGTGATGAGCGACTCCACCCCGCCGAGCGCGGCCGGAAGCGTTTGGGCCACGCTGACCGCTCCGATTCCCGGTACGCGCGCCAGCCTTTGCGGGAGCTTGTCGAAATAATCGGCCGCGCGCTTTGCATCGTAACCATCGCGTACGGGGTCGAGACTCAGCAGGTACAGATGCTTATAATCGAAGCCGGGATCGGCGGAACTGGCGCGCCGGATGCCAATCACGATAAAGCCGGTGAGCAACAATAACACCATTGAGGCGGCAATCTGGTTCGTCACAAGGATATTGCGCAGGCTGAACCAGCGGCGCGCTCGCAAACGCGACGGAACGGTGGATTTCAGCGCCGATGCGATATCCTCGCGCGTGGCGTTCAACGCCGGAGCCAGCCCGAACAGCAGCCCCGAAACCAGCGTCAACAAAGTCGAAAAGACCAGCGCGCGCCAATCCAGGCGCCAGTCCAAGGTCATGTAGCCGGG
Organism: Bryobacteraceae bacterium; assembly: GCA_050010695.1. Taxonomy (GTDB): domain Bacteria; phylum Acidobacteriota; class Terriglobia; order Bryobacterales; family Bryobacteraceae; genus Bog-375. Next base: position 22,260 of record JBEKKO010000041.1, on the reverse strand, counting down.
CAGCGTGCCGCGTATCGAGGCGAAGTACGCCGTGTACCACCACACCACCCCCAGGCCAGCCGCGCCCCCCAGCGCCGCCAGAAGCAGACTCTCGGTCAAAAGCTGCCGCACAATGCGCGCGCGGCTCCCGCCGATGGAAAGCCGCACGGCAATTTCGCGCCGCCGCGCGACCCCGCGCGCCACCAGCATGTTGGCAACGTTAATGCAGGCCATCAGCAGAACCAGCCCGACCAGCACGACGGGAAGTCCCAGCACTTTGGGCAGGTCTTCGTCGCGAAGGGGATAGATTCGGCCTCCAGGCAGCAGGATCACTCGGGGCTCCTTACGGTCCTTGCCGGGATCGTCGTAGATTTGCTCCAGGCGCCGGGCGATCGGTTCGAGCGAAGCTTCCGCCCAGGCCGGCGTCCGCCCCGGCTTCAATCGTCCGATCAAAACGAAAGCTGTGGCTTGCCGGTCGCGCAGGCGGCCCAACTCCGGCGCAACGCCAGACGGAGCGGTAGCCGAAATCCAGATATCCGCCGCGGAGAGCATGGGATCAGCCCCCAGGAAGTTCTCCGGCGCCACCCCAATCAGCGTGACCGGCTGTCCGTTGACACGGATGGTTCCCCCCACGGTGGAAGGCGAGCTGGCAAAGCGCGCGCGCCAGTAACGCGCGCTGATCGCGGCCACGGAAGCGGCGCCGGCCCGATCTTCCTCCACCCCGAACAGCCGGCCCGCCAGTGGTTCCACCCCCAGCGTACGGAAGTAGTTGGGGGTAACCAGTTGCCCCCAAACCCGCTCTGCCTGGCCTCCAGCCGCAGCGATTTCGAAGGGCACGGGGCCCATGAACGCGGCCAACGACGCGAACGCATCGCTGCGGTTGCGAAACTCCTCCCAGTCGCCGTACGGCATAGGCGTCTGGGACCGCACGAGGTCCCTCGGACCGCGCACCGCCGGCAGGTCCCGAAACACCATGGATTGCAGTTCGCTGCAAACCGACGCGGTGACGCCGATGCCGATCGCCAGGCAGGCTACCGATGCTGCCGTGAATCCCGGCGAGCGCGCCAGCAGGCGGGTCCCGAACCGCAGATCCTGGTACAGCGCCGCCGCCCAACGAATCGCGTGCACACCGCCTCCTGAAGTAGAGTACCAGCTTGAGCGCCGACACCTATCAGACCCACTACTGTTCAGGAGGCCGAACACGAACAGCGAGAGGCGAGTAAACAAGGCTGCTCTGGTCGAGGGAAGCACGCTGAAGATAGCCTACGCCGGTGCCGATTGTGGTCTGTTTGGGCAACCCCGACCATACCTACTTGGCTGGAAAACGCGCTCGTGGATTGGCCGGAGCGATGCTCTGGCTGGGTCCGGAACGATATGTACCAATATCGGTAGCCAACTCCGCGGGCTGGCTGGCCCGCCGCGCTGTCTCCGAGTACGCCGTGACTCGCCCGGAACCATCAATCGCGCGCGGAAAGCGTTCGTAAACGCTGCGCGACCAGGCGGGAGTTGAGGCTGCTATCTTCGTGGGCGCTGTTTTTCGGATACCGATCGAATGATGAGCTTACCAGCGCCCGACTTAAAAAACGGCGGTTCGGATTGTGCCACCGCGACAGCGAGCAGGTCCCGCACCTCCGGCTTGCTTAGTGTCGCCACTCCCTCCAAGCGTACAAACCGGTTCTGGCCCCCAGCTCCTTGCAGAATCTTGTGCGGGTCGGGGAGCCTCGATCCGTATAAGAAGTTGAGATTGACGCCTTTAGAATTGGCGGCTATCGATGTTACGCAATCAGAGGGGCGTTCAGTGGGCCCGTAACCGATCACGAAAAAGTTGTAGTTGTCGTACACCAATTCGCTCGCAGTGGGGAAACGCTTGCGCATGGCCGCCCTGCATTCGCGAATCAACTGCGCCATCGCTGGATCGAACTTGCCGATGAAGCGGTTCAGTTGATCCGACGCATCTTCAGGCATACCCAAAAGAGTACCACTTGCCGTGGCGCCTGCCCCAAATAAAGCGACCACCAACAGTGGACCAGATCTTCAAACTTAAGCTCCACCGGGCCCTCCGCTTAGAACGACCCAATGGATTCAAGGTGAAGCCGCAACCAGCCTCCGAGAGAATAAATCCTCACGCCGTAATGTGTAGCTTCATGACCAGTGGGCGAGTGGTCGGCGACTCGGAAACTGTTGCGGGCATCGCGCGGGCGTCGCGGGACAACTTCAGCGAGCGTTATCACCTCATATCGGTAGCTTGCGTAGGCACGGCAGACTGCCCGGCGTCCCGCAAAGGACTCCCTTATGGGGCGGCTCCCACTGTTCCGGTTTAACGACCGCGATGGCCCTCCATCACGCGGAACTGACCACTTTTCAGCAACGGCGACATGGTTCTGCAGGACGACAAGCACATGCTATCAGTTGTGAACTTGGCGACGTCTCGGTCTGTGAGGTACGCTCTATGCGCACACTATGCCAACATTCCTAAAAAGGTACCTGGCTGGCGACTGTGCCGCTGTCTGGCGTGAGTTGATCGGCTTTGGCGAAGACGTCCGTCAAAAACGCTACTACGCCGATGCCGCCCCTAGCGTTGGCCGGCCTCTGGCTCAAGTGCAGAGCGAAGAATGCGAACACGACCGCCACCACATGAATTACGGATTCGGCCGCGTCAGACAGAATCGCCGCCGATTTGGTGAACCACCAGGCCGAAATCTTCCCCACCAGCATCAGCAACCCGAACCAGAGCGATAGGCGCATCGCGAAGCGCTGCTGCTGCGCTTCGCGGCCGCCATCGTTCTGGTTCGGGGATTCGCTCATGCGGGCCATGTTTACCAGCAGTGCAAACCAAGGCAAGTCTAGCTAACGCCATCGGTCTGCGGCTGAAACGGAAGTCTTCACAGGGCTATGTTATGCCGTAAAGGAAAGAAGCGCAAGAGCATGGCCGCTGTCACGACAGCGCTGTGAAATCCGCCGCATCCGCAATGAATGGCCGAAAGATTCTTGATCGCGATCTAAAGATATGTCCGAACGATAGTGACGTATGGCAGAAAGATATTGGCATTTGGCTACGTTTGGTGGTGACGTGAAGAGTTGAATGGAGGGGTGGTCGGTTGTCACGTGTGCGGCTGACGTTCGTGCCGGAAGCTTTATCTGCGCGGCCATCGTTGCCCAGCAGACGTCTTCGTGCTCACTGGTTTTAGCGAAGAATTCGATGCGGAGGTTCCGATTCTTGCAGGTTGGGAAGATCGTCATCGGACGAGGCAGGGGAAATGACCCCATGCCTTCCCTCCGGCTCGTGCAGCAGGTCGTCTCCAGCACCCTGGTGCTGTAAGAACACCGTCGAACAATAATGATTCACCATCTCGTCAACTTCGCCCTCAAGAATCGTCTGCTCATCGTCGCAATAGCCATTCTGTTGCTTGGATGGGGCGCCGTTTCGTTTCACAACCTCCCGGTAGAGGCGTATCCCGACGTTGCTGACAACTACGTCGAGATCATCACACAGTGGCCGGGGATTTCAGCGGAGCAAATCGAGCAGCAGGTGACCATACCGCTCGAAACCGCCATGAACGGCATCCCGGGAGTAGCCCATCTCCGCTCGTTCTCGATCTTTGGGCTGTCCGATCTGAAGCTGGTTCACTCTTGTCCAAAACAGCTTCTTGCAGTCTGAAATAAGGGGAGTGCCCTCCTATAATTGACGTTGGCGAGCCATTCCTTGCTGGGTGCCTCGCCAAACGCTGCCCACAGGAGGGCAATCCAATCGTACAAGTCGCAAGCCTATTCAATCAACTGCTCCAGCACTTTCCCCGAACCGAGTTCGCCGCACTCGTCAAAAAGCACGCCGCTGAGCGTGACGCCAAGGGCTTTACCTGCTGGACGCAGTTCGTCTCCATGCTGTTCTGTCAACTCGGACGCGCCGATTCGCTGCGCGAGATCTGCAACGGCCTGGGCTGCTGCCTCGGGCGGCTCGTGCATGTGGGGATCGCCCGCGCGCCTTGCCGCTCCACCCTGTCCTATGCCAACGAGCACCGTCCGGCGGCTCTCTTCGAGGATCTATTCTTTACCGCGCTGGCGCGTTTTCGTGACCAACAAGGGCTGGGTACCCGCCAGCACAAATTCCGCTTCAAGAACAAACTCCTCAGCCTCGACTCGACCACCATCTCGCTCTGCTTAACGATGTTCCCTTGGGCCAAGTTCCGCCGTGCCAAAGGCGGCGTCAAGGCCCACGTCCTGTTGGACCATGACGACTACCTGCCGGCCTACGTGCTGCTCACCGAAGCCAAACGCAGCGATGTCAAACTGGCCGGTTCCTTCAGGCTGAACCCCGGCTCGATTGTGGCCATGGATCGCGGCTATATCGACTACGCCTTGTTCGGTCGCTGGAGCATGGCTGGGGTTTTCTTTGTCACCCGCCTGAAGGCGAACGCCGCCTTTGAAGTGGTCGAGGAATGTGAGATCCCGCAGAACCGCAACATCCGCGCCGACCAACTCATCCGCCTCACCGGCGCCCAAGCCCAAGCCGACTATCCTGACCTGCTGCGCCGCATCGTGGCGTGGGATGCCGAAAACGAGCGCGAGATTGTCTTGCTGACCAATCTGCTGGAGTTCGGTGCCACGACCATCGCCGCGATCTACAAAGAGCGCTGGCAAATAGAGCTGTTCTTCAAAGCCCTCAAGCAGAATCTGACCGTGAAGACCTTCGTCGGCACCAGCGAGAACGCCCTCCGCATCCAGATTTGGACAGCCTTGATCGCCCTGCTCCTGTTGAAATGGCTGCACCACCTCTCCATGGCCGCCTGGTCTCTGTCCAATCTGGCCTCGATGCTGCGGCTGAACCTGTTTACCTATCGTGAATTGACCCAGTGGATTGATAATCCCATGGGCACCCCACCGCTGATCCCGGCTGCCGAACAACTTACCCTGGCTTTGGTATGACTTGGACAGGCCGCGACAATTCAAACCCGAGACCTCCACCCCAATCGCCCACTGGAGTCCCTCCAAAACACGTGTTTTCAGCAGACCACGCTACAGGTCAGTCCCGTCTTGGACAGCAGTGAAGCTGGTTTTCGATGATGGTACGGACAACGGCTGGAATCGCGAGAGAGTCCTCGAGCGCCTTTCGCAGGCCACCCTGCCACCAGGCGTGATTCCCCAAATGGGAACCGACTGGAGTCCGGTTGGCCAGATCTACTTCTTTACGCTCCACAGCACCAATCCTCAATGCGACGTGATGGAGTTGAAGTCGATCGAAGACTGGGTAGTCGAGAAGAACCTGAAGGCGGTTCCGGATATCGTTGATGTGGCGACTTTCGGCGGCCCAACGCGCGAATATCAAGTACGGGTCGATCCCAACAAGCTCATCTCGTATGGACTGAACATCGCCCAGGTGGAGCAGCAGCTCACCAATAACAACGTCAATGCGGGGGGTAGCTTTCTCGAAGCCGGCCTGCAACAAATCAACGTTCGGGAAGTAGGGCTTGTAAGGAACGTGCCCGATATCGAAGACACGGTGCTGGTCACGAAGGGCGGTACTGCGCTTCGCGTGAAGGACATTGCTGTCGTCTCTCAGGGCCCCAAGATCCGGTTGGGCCAGTTCGCGCGCGCGATTCGCCGCGAGGACGGCAAAATTTTAGACAACGACGATGTCGTTTCGGCGTGGGTGCCCATGCGTAAAGGCGCGGACGCGGAAGCCGCCCTGCGCGGACTCCACGCCAAGGTCGAGGAGTTGAACGATCGCATCCTGCCGAGGGGCGTGAAAATCGTTCCTTTCATCGACCGCAGCGACCTGGTGCACCACACGACGCGAACCGTTCTCCACAATCTTACTGAGGGAATTATTCTCGTAGTGATTATTCTCCTGATGTTCCTCGGGAACTTCCGGGGAGCGGTCATCGTCGCTCTCACCATCCCATTTTCGCTTCTGTTCGCTTCCACGTGTCTAAAGCTCAAAGGAATTCCCGCAAACCTCCTTTCTCTGGGCGCATTGGACTTCGGAATGGTGGTGGATGGGGCCGTTGTGATGGTGGAGAATATCGTGCGTCACCTTAACCGCAACGAAGGTGCCCTAACTACGCAGGAGAAAATCTTCGAGGCGGCGCACGAAGTCCAGCGCCCGGTGTTTTTGCCATCGCTATCATCATCACGGCCTACCTGCCCATCTTCACTCTGCAGCGCGTCGAAGGCCGGTTGTTTAAGCCGATGGCCTGGACCGTGGCGTTCGCGCTGCTGGGCGCGCTTCTGTTCTCAATCCTGGTGGCGCCGGTCCTTTCCAGCTTGTTCTTTGCCAGGGAGGCGCGCGAGTGGCACAACCCGGTCATGCTGTGGCTCACTCGCCTCTATCGCACCACCCTCCGGTGGGCCATCGAGATGCGCTGGGTAACTCTCGCGGGTGGTGTCGCCGCAGTTGTAGCTACGATGTATCTCGCGTTCAGCGGTGTGATCGGCTCGGAGTTTCTGCCACACCTGGACGAGGGAGCCCTCTGGGTGCGCGGTACTCTCGTGCCCAGCACCGGGCCCAGCGAGGGCATACGGGTGGCCAATCAGGGGCGAGTCCTGTTGTGCTCGTTTCCCGAGGCCACCGAATGCACCAGCCAAGTGGGCCGTCCCGATGACGGAACCGACACGACCGGCTTCTTCAATACGGAGTATTTCGTGGGCCTGAAGCCCAAGGAACAGTGGAGGGCGGTATTTCACCAGGACAAGGACGAGGTCATTGCGGCCATGAGCCGGGAACTCGAAAAGGTCCCCGGGGTCATTTGGAATTTCTCGCAGCCCATCGAGGACAACATGGAGGAAGCTGTCAGCGGGGTGAAGGGCGAACTCGCCACCAAAGTGTACGGTGACGACTTGCGAACTCTCGAAGACAAGGCCGATGAGATCGTTAGGATTATGCGGGGGGTCAAGGGAATCGAGGACCTCGGCGTTTTTCGCGTCCTTGGCCAGCCGAACCTGAATGTCACTGTGGATCGCCGGCAGGCCGCTCGCTTTCAGATCAACGTAGCGGACGTTCAAGATGCCATTCAAACTGCGGTCGGCGGGAATGCCCTAACACAGGTCCTGCAGGGTGAGGCGCGCTACGACCTCGTGATGCGATACCTGCCCCAGTACCGCGACACCAAAGAAGCGATTGAGGATATTCGCTTATTGTCGCCCTCCGGCGAGCGAGTTTCACTTGCGCAGCTTTGCGAGATAAAACAGCTCGACGGTGCTTCCGAGATATACCGCGAAGGCAATCAACGATACATTGCGGTGAAATATAGCGTCCGCAACCGGGACCTCGGCGGCGCGGTTGAGGAAGCGATGAAAAAGGTGAATGCTCAAATCCAACTGCCGCGTGGATATCACATCGACTGGGAGGGCGAGTACGAAAGTGCAAAGCGCGCCAGTGCGCGCTTGTCCATTATTGTGCCGCTGACTGTTCTGCTGATCTTCATCATTCTGTACACGATGTTCCGCTCTTTGAAATGGACGACTTTGCTTCTGGTCAACGTGATGCTCGCGCCGCTCGGCGGTCTGCTTGCTCTTCTGATCACGCACACGAACTTTAGCGTCTCCTCGGGGGTCGGCTTCCTGGCGCTGTTCGGGGTCTCGGTCCAAACCGGTGTAATCATGCTCGAATACATCAATCAGCGGCGTGCGCGAGGCTTCACGATAGAAGAAGCAGCTATAGAAGGTGCTGTTGCGGCTGCGACCAATCATGATGACCATGCTGGTCGCGACACTGGGCTTGCTGCCGGCGTCGCTGTCGCACGACATAGGTTCGGATTCACAGAGGCCGTTCGCCATTGTCATTGTTGGCGGTCTCACGGTGGCGCTGCTGCTGAGTATCTACTTGCTCCCGACGATATATGCGTGGATCGCCCGCGATCAGGATGTGCTGCCGGCGATCGAGACGGAGAAAGAAGCCTAACGCTCCTGGTGCCATGAGGTGACGGACGTGCAGGGCGCCATAGGGACCGCTGTTTGGGCAGAGAACCGATGACTACAGCAATCAAACTCCTTCTGAGCGCTGTCGCTATGGCACTGGGAGTCTTTGTGGCAACTTCGCCGGCCGAAGCCGCTCAAATTTGGGCGTCGGAGCGGCTTACGAGGTTGGCTCCACAGAGGCGACTTTCGTTCTTCCGCTTGCCAAAGCAGCTCGATCCACGCGAGCGTTAAGTACCAATTATCGGCAGCCGAGCCTCGGCGACGGCAAGGACGAGTCGAGGACATGGGGCGCGGATCGGATTAAGAGATCCGTGGCCGCGGGGCAGCACCGGGGCAGCACGTCAGCCCTCCGTGGGGCCCTTTGCGCCCTGGTCGCGAACCGAACTGGACCGAAAACACTACTACTTAGACCCAACTGGACTGAACTGGACTGGCAGTCACCGGGTTCGATTCCCGTTAGCGCTACCATGTTTTCATGGGGTTACGGGCACCGGGGCAGCACCGGGAAATACGCGTGAGGTGCCAAGAAGAAAACGTCTTCGCGTTGACAATTATGTTCTTCCCTAGTTTCAGCGCTTTCGCCCACAATCTGGCGAAACTGAGCCTGGCCCGCACCATCTGCGGTGCGGCGGAGGGCCTACCACAATTCCTGAAGTTCTAATGGCAGCCGCGCCTTTTCGGCGTTTCGGGACATGGCCTGACGTCTGAGTATCCGTTTACCGAACAGTTTCCGAACATATGCCGGACAATAGCCGGATGAAACCCGGACAGACACCGAACATGAGCCGAGCAAATGCCGAACGAATGACCCGCTCAGCGGCGCCGCGCCCCTAAGCCGAAGGCTTAGGGATGGTGTCTAACTCCTACTCCAGCTCGCCAGAGTTGCAAACTGTTGCAATCGGTTTCAATCTGTTGCAGACGGCGGATTCGGGCCGTTGGGCGCCCGCAGCTGTTTCAAACGGTTTCAAACTGTTTCAAACTGTTGCAATCTGTTGCAATCTGTTGCAGAAGCGGGCTGGGGTGACGTGTAACCCCTCCAGCCGGCGCGAAGCGCCGTGCTTTCGATAACCGCCAGCAACCAGCGGCGCGCGGTTCAGGCTGACCCTTTTTCACCGACCCCTTTTTCACCGATCGAGGCTTCCCAGCCGAGCGCGCGGAACTCGCCGAGGAACCACAGGGCGCGGTCGGCTTCCTGAAATGTGGGCGCCGGCACGCGGCATAGTTCGAGGTGCTTTTCGTTGATCCACTGCTTCTCGTGCGTGAACCACTGGAGGCACTCCTTGACCCCGCCCTGATCCGGCAGTTGATTGAGGTCCACCCTGCTCGACGCGCCCGCCGCCATCTGTTCGTGTGTAGCAGCCGCGGAGGGCGGGCCGCCGCCTCAGCTATGCCGTCCCCTGCCCTATCTGGACGAGCACATGGCCCTTTTTGTGGCCGCTTTCGGCGATGCGGTGAGCCTCGACGATCTGCTCGAGGGGGTAGCGGCGGTCGATCACGGTGCGCAGTTTGCCGGCTTCGATCAGCTCTCGGAGCAGGGCCTGACGGGCGGGCGTGAAGCGGGCGACACCGCCGACGATTCTCACGCCATGGACGCGTGCGACCCACACGCTGCGCAGAATTGCCCCAGCGATTCCCAGCAGGCTCTTCGGCGCGCCGCAGCGGATGTACGGGCAACCGGGCTTGAGCGCGCGCAGGCTGCGGCGGAAGCCGCTGTAGCCGACGGCGTCGAAGATCATGTCATACACGCGGCCGGCGCGTGAGAAGTCCTCCTTGGTGTAATCGACCACTTCGTCGGCGCCCAGAGACCGCACCATCTCCAGATTGGCGCTGCTGCACACGCCGGTGACGCGCGCGCCGAAGTGTTTGGCCAGTTGCACGGCGAAAACGCCGACGCTGCCCGAGGCGCCATAGACCAGCACGTTCTGCCCGGCCTGAATCCCGGCTTCCTCCAGGAAATGGAGCGCCGAGACACCGCCGAACATCACCGCCGCGGCTTCTTCGAGCGGCATGTTGGCGGGCTTGAGCGCTACCGGGCCGTCCTCGGGTACGCAAACGTACTCGGCGTGCGCGCCGAACCGGAAGCCGGTGGACCCGAACACCTCATCGCCCGGGCGGATGCGGGTCACCGCCCTGCCGGCGCTCTCGACGGTGCCGGCAAACTCCATGCCGAGTATCCGCGGCTTGGTTCTGTCCCCGAAGCCCTTCATACGGCTGAGAAGGATCGGGGGGACGTGGCGCAGTCGCCAGTCGGCGGCGGCGACCGTGGTGGCGCGAACGCGCACCAGAACTTCGTTGTCATTCGGAACGGGCGCCGGCACTTCCTCGATGTGAATCACCTCGGGCGGTCCGAATCCACGGCAGACGGCGGCTTTCATGAGCTACTCCTCTCGCAACAGGATCACCGGGTCGAGGGCGAGCGCGCGCTGCGCCGGAATCCACGTCGCCAGCATACCGACCAGCGCCATGACCAGAACCACGCCGGTGAGCACCAGCGGGTCGCGCGGCGTGGCCTGGTAGACGATGAAAGCGAGCACGCGGCTGGCCAGCACTCCCAGCCCGACGCCGGCGGCCGAGCCCATCAGCAGCAGCTTGACCGGGCGGCCGAGAGCCGCTTTCAGGATCTCGCCGCTCCGCGCACCGAGCGCCACGCGGATCCCCAATTCCCGCTTCCGCCGGCTGACCGAATACGCGGCCATGCCGAAGATGCCGGTGACGGAAAGCACGGCGCCCATCGCGCCGAGCACGCCCAGCGCCACGACGGCCACGCGCGCCGGAAACAGCGCCACGTCGAGCATGCTGGCCCAGGTGCCGGCGTCCACGTTCAACCCGGAATCCAGCTCGCGAAGGGTCCGGCGGATGGCCGGAGTGAGTTCACCCGGATCGCGGCGCGAGCGCACCAGCAGGTAGTCCGTGGTCGATGGCGCTTGCAGGCAGGGAACGAAGATCGCGGGCATGCGGTCCTCCGCCACGCTCAGGTACTTTCCGTCTTCGGCGACGCCTACAACCTGCACGCGCGTTCCATCCTGGGTCTTGAAGTGTTGGCCGAGCGCGGCCGCCACCGAACCGAACATCCGGCGGGCGAACTCGCGGTTGGCCACGGCGGCGGCGGGTGCTTCTTTCCCGTCGTGCCAGGTGAAGGTGCGGCCGCTGAGCACGCGGGTGCCGGCCGCCTCGAAATACTCGGGAGAAACGCTGTAGCGATAGGGCGTGGCGGCGACGTTGGCCGGCCGCATGTCCGTCGTTTCGGCGCGAAAAACGTTGGTGGTTGCTGCGGCGGCGTACAGCAGCGGAGGATACTCGTTCACCAGGGCCACCCGCTCGACGCCGGGGATGGCCTTGAGAGCGTCGATCATGCGGCGCTGCATGGCCGGCACGCGGTCCGCGCTGTAGCCCGCGGCGCCCAGGTTGGTGCCGGCGAGCATGACGCGGGCGTCGAAGCCGAAGTCGGCGCCGAGCGAGCGCACCAGGCCGCGCACCGCGACCAGCGAAGACGTGATGAGGACGCCGCAGATGGCGATCTGCGCCACCACCAGCACGTCGCGCAGCGTGACGCGCCGCGCCGGGTGGCCGCCAGCCCCGGCTTTGATCATTGTGTTCGGATTGGTGCGGAGGATCTGCCACACCGGAACGATTCCGAACAGCAGTCCGCTGAGCACCGCGAGCACGAGAGCCACCAGGTAGGTGTGGGCATCGGCGGCAACCGGCACGTGAACGGGAGCGCGAGCGAAGGGTTGCCAGTCCGCCATCTGGCCCAACAGAAACAGGCTGCCGAGCAAGCCGAGCGCGCCGCCGGCCACGGAGACCAGCATGGCTTCGGTGAGGAGCTGCCGCAGAATGCGATTGCGGCTCGATCCGAGCGCCAGCCGCAGCGCCAGTTCTTTCGCGCGGTCGGTGGCGCGCGCCGCGAACAGGCCGCCCAGGTTGGCGCATGCCGCCAGAAGGATCAGCCCGGCCAGCACCATCAGGCCGGCCATGAATACGTTGACCGCGCCGCCGAAACTGGTGAGGCCGGTGCGGCCGAGCTCATATTTGTTCTGAGCGAATTCCTTGGGATAAGTCGCCGCCAGGTAGGCGCCGACGCGTTTCAGATCGGCCAGCGCCTGGGCGGGAGTGACGCCCGGTTTGAGGTGCCCGAAGGTTTCGAACAGCGCGCGGGGGCTTCCCCGCACGTCGAGCGGGCTGACGCCGTCGACGCGGTCCTGGTTGGTGATTGGCGTGAAGAAATCCGGAGACACGAACATCAGCGTGCCGCGGAACCCCGGCGGGGCGACGCCGATGACCGCGAGCGGGCGCCGGTTCATCTCGACCGTCCGGCCGATCACGCCGCGGTCGTCACGGAAGCGGCTGTGCCAGTACGCGTGGCTGAGCACGACCTACGGCGCGCTGTTCAGCCCGCGGTCTTCGCCGGCGCGATAGAAACGGCCCAGGTACGGCTGAATGCGCAGCACGTCGAAGTAGTTCAAGGTGGTGCTGAACCCGGTGGCGGAGGACGGGCTGTGGCCGGCGTCCAGGCTGGCGAAGAGGAAATTGAACGCGGCCAGGTCCTCGAAGCTGCGGTTGCGCTGGCGCAGATCGAGGTAGTTCGGGTATGAGTGGAAGCCGTTATCGATGCCGTACTCAGTGCCCCACAGAGTCTCGCCCTGCGGCACATTGAGCGGGCGCAGGATCACCGCGTTCAGCACGGCGAACACCGTCGAGTTGGCGCCAATGGCGAGCGCCAGCGTCAGAATGGCCACCAGCGTGAAGCCCGGAGCTTTGGCCAGGACCCGCAGGCCATAGCGAATGTCCTGGAGCGTGTTGTCGATGGGATTGAGGCCGCGCGCGTCGCGGCACTCCTCCTTGCGCAGCGCCAGGCCGTCCATCGAGCGCCGCGCCGCGCGGCGCGCCTCCTCGGGCGTCATGCCGCGGGCGACAAGTTCTTCGGTCTCGCGCTCGACGTGATAGGCCATCTCTTCGTCGAGTTCCGCATCGACGCGCTGGCGGCGGAACAGCGACCGCAACCGCAGCGGAAGCTCGTACAGCCAGTGTTCGATGCGCATGGCTCAAGCCTCCTCGATCCGCAGCACGCTCGCGATGGCGCCGGAAAGCCGCGCCCAGTCCGCGGTTTCCTTTTCGAGCTGGCGGCGGCCCAGCCGGGTCAGCGAATAGAACTTGGCGCGCCGGTTGTTCTCGCTTGCGCGCCACTCGGCGGCGATCCAGCCTTCCTGCTCCAGCTTGTGCAAGGCCGGGTAGAGCGACCCGTCGCTCACCTGCAAGACGTGGCCCGAGACCTGTTTGAGACGCTGGCTGATCGCCCACCCGTTCAGCGGCTCGAGCGCGAGTATCTTCAGCAACAGCAGGTCCAGCGTTCCCTGGACGAGATCGGATGGCCGGCTCATGGTCCCTCCTATCGGTTACCGAGATCAGCATACAGCAACTCCTCTCGGTAAGCAAGGGGAAAATGAGAAAAATTGGGTGACCGCTTCTGGAGGGACGCTCGCCGGCGAGTTCCTGGAGGGTGTGCAGCTATTACGCAGTCGCCGAGAGGCTGCGGCACTGGGGCCTGCTTGCGGAACGAGCGGGGGGTTGCGGCGTTGGGAAGGTGCGAAATTGCCATCCTGCCGAGGCGCCCTTGACATCCTGTCGAATTACGCCGCCCTACTCAGGTCCCGAATGAGGAAGCGGTAGAGATTGGCTTCGGCCGAGTCTTCGCGCGGCAGCTCGCCGTAGAGTTGATCCCAGATCTCGAAACGAGTGATGCCCCGTTAACCGACCTGGCTGCTCAGGGGTCCGTGGACTCAGCCGCTAGCTCCGACACGGCTGCTCGAAAGCGTCGAACGGCATCCTGGGAGCCCTTGGGAATATTCAGCCGCAAAAGTTCGAAATGCGTCCAGGGTGGGGAGCCAAAAAATCAAAACCCCAGGCTGGATTCGAACTCGGTCCTACTCAGCATATCTGCCGGTCACGGACATCCCGACTCAACCGTTCGCACCGGCTCTGCATTGTGTTTTTGCGGCCAACTTCGAGAGGGCCGACAAACCGGGAGTAAAGTGACGGGCAGCGCGTTTCACATTACTAATCGTTGAGCTCTGCTGTTTTGCTAGGCAATACCACCGCGCTCTTGTGACCGCCGGCAACCCAGCCACTGCGTCCCGCAGGCAAACTTCCTCGGCTAGAGCGCCGCAATCGCGTCGGCGGTCTTCACGATGCGTGCAAATTCGTCGTTGAGGTTCGCGAGGGTCATCGCATGGATATCCTCGGCCGAGTGTCCGTCACCATCGGGACCTGTCCGGTCGAAGGTCCAGGTCGCGTCACGGACCAACCAGGCGTCGAAACCGAGATTGCCAGCCATCCGCGTGGTTCTTTCAACGCACTGATTCGTAGTAGCGCCGCAGATTACTGCAGTTCGGATGCCGGCGGCGCGAAGCCTTGCTTCCAGATCAGTTCCAATGAAGGCGCTGTTCACTCGCTTCACGATGACAGGTTCGCCTTCTCTCTCCCGGGCCTCGTCCATTACGAGATAACCTGTCCGATCCGGCAGCGCGGTTGCCGGGAGTAGCGGCTATTCCATCGCAGGGTGCAAGCTCGATTCGACTCTGGCGCTGGACTGGACGGCATACTCCGTCATTGCCTGCGCGCGGAGTACGACGGGAAGGGCAAGAGAAGCCAGGGCCACGCAAGGAACTACGCGCAAAGTCATCAAATCCCTCACTCAAAGTTTAACCAAAACCGAGTTCAACCGGAGTTCCCATTTCAAACTTCCGGATCCCAATGCGCTTATTCCAAATCGCCATCGGTTGTTTGAGCATCACCATGACTCTCGGTCGATACTCCGCGCCACGAATGTTGTCGTGCGGCTTGGGTAGTATGTGGCCGACCGCCGGATTCAGCCGGGCTGTTCGGCCTCCGCGCGGCGCAAACGCGCATTGCCGGCGGAAAATAGTGTCCGATAATAGCGAATAACGCTCGCGTAAAACGGCGCCGTTCGTGTCGGTAAAGGGAGCTTGTTCTAACCTACTGAGCTCTGCCGAGAATTGTCCGAGTGGCTAGCGGGCTTCGCAAGCGGGCCACGCTGGACCACCCGCCCTATACGGGAATCATTGGCCGACCACAGTGACGCGCTCGATGGTGGCTCGGACGCCCGACGGGAGGGGTAACGGTTGCCCGTTTTGCGAGTTGACGAGCCCGCGCGGGACGAACGTAATGGTGAGATGGCTTCCATCCCAGACTTTCTGGTCGCGCATGGCTCGAATCGACCGCGTAAGGTCAAACCTTTTGGTTATCCCCCCGTCCTTTGGCAGAAAGAAACCCAGATTGCCAACATAGTAAATCGACTGGTAGTCCGGCTTTCCATTCGCCGGAAGATTCGCGTAGATTTCGTAGTATATGCCGCTGGAATTTGTAACGTGAGTGATGTCGAGAGTCAGGACAATCGCATGCCTGAACTGCTTGTCGTCCAATAGCTGGCCGATCTTCGCCGCCGCCTCGGAAGAAATGGCGAGTTGCGTGCTGCCTGTCTCGCTGCCGAGCCCGATTCCTGGAGAGCTGACAGCGAGCTGTTGAGGCGGGGTTGGCGGGAGTGGCTGGGTGCTGACTGCAGGACGTGCCATTCCTTGCGCGGCTGGGTCGTCGTCGTAGCGGTAGTCCAACTGCGCGACGGTATCCAGAGCGTCCTTAACCGACTTGCTCACGAGACTCCCCGTTTCGTCGTAGAAGCTGAATGTGGTGTTCATCCAAGCGGCGTCCGATGTGGGGTTTGCCCGCCCGCCACCCTGGGCTAGCCAGCGCTTCCAAAGGTGGTCAATTTCGGCGTGGTGCAGCCAGAAGATGGGATCGTTCGCGGAATTGATGGTTTGACCCATGATACCGCCAACCTGTCCGTGAATGATATCGTGAGGTTGCGACTCCAGGTCGCCCTCATTGCCGTTGAAGTGGCACTCCATTGGCGGAGAACCCGGGGGCGGGCCGCCACCGAAGTCCCCAGGAATACTTTCGAAATCGATATCCGAAAAGGCCGCCGAATCGCTCGCGGCCCCAGGCATAAGAGCAGGGGGAGGACTGCCGTCCATTGCGCGGAGAGGCAGGTAGAGCGGGTTGCAGCCGGGATGGGCGCTCGGGTTGCCCAACTGAAAAACGTAGAAAGGATCAAGGGCAGTGCCGGTGTTTGTGACTTGGCTACAGGGCACGGCTGGTGTCAGAAAATCCGAAGGGAGCGTTTGCTCGGACGAGGACTCGTAGTTCCAGTATGGAAGCGTCAGGTTGGGGTCGCCCGATGCCGCACGCAGAATCCTCTCGAAGTAGTAAAGGTACATGCGGTGCCAGGGAAAGAACAGATCGCTGTGATGCTGGCACTGGTCCCACAGCGGATTCGAGGGATCCCCCATAGGGCACATGCCGCTCGATGCAGGCGTCGAGTGGAAGTTTGCCTGGTAAGTGATACCCGTTGGATCGTTTGGATTGACCCAGGAACGCTGCATCATCACCAGAAAGCCCTTTTTCAACGAGGCGATTTGCGCGGCCGTCAGTTTCGAGACGTCCTGCCTGGTGTACACCTTGCAGCCTCTGCCGACGGTGACCGTGTTGGACGTGACGGCTGGCGGGCTTCCGGCGTCTGTAAAGTACTCGGCAACTTGAACTGTGTTCCCGTCGGCAAAGATCGCCGGCGGTGCGATGCCGAGCGGGACATCCCCCGAAGCGGCGCCGCCGTAGCCGGCGGTCGCGCCGTTCAGGAGAAGGACCAGCGCCGCGTTGACGGTTGAGTTGCGGACGGTAACGGAGCTCGCGCCGGAACAGATGGGGCCGAGCAGCACCGGCGGAGGGATGGTACTCGAGGTCGGCGTCTCCGTCTTCCCCGTGCTGGGTTGGCAAAGGGTTTGCTGCGGCATGATTACAGTCGTTTTGGTGAGGGGCGTCGGCAGCAGGAAGTAGTTGCTGGCGCCAGTGGCGGCTGACGGACCGTTAAGCGGGGTGGTGGTCCCGTCACTGAACATCTGAACGATCGCACCCGTAAACAAACCATCCAACGTGACTGCATCGCTTCCGACGACGGCGGAACCGACCGTCGGCTGGGTCACCGGCGCGGGCTGTGCCTGGACCTTTTCAGTGGGCCCGGCATCGCTGGCGGCGCCGTTGCAGGCGGATTGCTTTGCATAGATCTCGTGGCCCAAGGCGAGCTTCGAGGTGAGGACCGGGTTCCAGTTACTGCCCCAATCGTCGGGGACAGAGCCCGTGCCGATTGGGGTTGTGCTGCCGGTAGTCTGGTCAAATACGTCGACCGTGACTCCCGACACCAGGTTGTATACCGGCACGATGACTCCGCAGGCATAGATATTCTTGCCGTCGACGGTTGGTTTCGGTAGTGTCTTCATCATGGGGCCGGCGGTCATCGGCGCGCCCGAGCACTGGTCACGCCAAGGACTGTCTGTGTCGCGCTGACCTGGTCGCCATACTTCAGGAGCTGCGTCAGCTTGACAGTCAGGCCGTCCAGCGCCAGCACCGCCGGTCCGCCTATGAGCTTCTTGACGGGAAGCGGACCCGCGAGTGTGCCTGTGAGATAGACGTTAAGGGTCGCACCGGGAACGAAAGAGGTTACTTTGACGCGGGGCGCGCATTCGTTGGTCGGCTCGACCTCAGGCCCCGATAAGGTCGGAACGCCGTTGGTGGGGTTGGTGATCGGGTAGTTTTTATTGATGACGATCTCGCCCTGCCCCACGGCGCAGAGGAATAAAGCGGCAAACGCGAGAGAGAGTGCCCGGCGTCTCAGGCGAAAGGCGATCAGAGACGCGGCGAGAGGAAACGAATGATCTGCCTGTCGGAAACGCATCCGAAGGCTGGAAAGTGACGCGGCTCGTGCATCGAGTGGCATCGTGTCCCCCTTGGCGCAGGTTTTCCCTTGGCTGAGGCGGCAGACACAGCACCCGGAGTTTCCGCCTTAGCCCCTCAACAATCGCAAGCTATTATACGCCTTCAGGGGCTCCAGCGCATCATGTATTTAAGGGCAAAGGTATTAAGGGCTAATGTGCATTGGGCCCCACGTGTCACGTCATCCGAACGTGAGAATGCTACCGATATTGAACCATATCGCCGTCCAAGAACACGCTCGACGCTCCGCGCGGGAAGCTATTTTCCGAATCGCCGACCACGCGGGACCAACGGCAAACGACCACTGCTAACGGTCCTCCGCGCTAATCTTCCGGGGTGATGACTACCTTTCCGCGAGCGTGCCCTGCTTCCATGTACAGAAATGCGTCGCGCGCCTCACTTAGCCGGTAACGCCTGTCAATGACGGGCGTCACCTTGCCGGTCGCCATCAACTCGCCCAGGGTGGTCAGATCCTGTTCGTTAACCCTCGCCATGAAAACCGCCAGTTTCTGGCTCACGAACACGGATTGCACAAGCGCGCCGATCAAACCGGCCAGAAGTCGCGACAACGGAACGTCGGGCGGCGCTCCGACGCCGACAAAGATCCCTTTGGGATTCAAAACGCGCCTCCATTCCGAAAAGGAGTGGTTTCCAACGCAATCGAGAACGACCTCGTAACGCTGACTGCTCTTGGTGCAATCCTGTTGGGTGTAATCGATGACCTGATCCGCGCCAATGGATCGGACCAGGTCCACATTCCGGGTGCTGCACACGCCGGTGACATTCGCGCCAAACGACTTGCCGATCTGCACTGCGAATGTACCCACGCCTCCCGCGGCGCCGTTCACTAGAACCTTCTGCCCGGTCTCGATTCGTGCCTTGTCGCGCAGACCCTGCAATGCAGTCAGCGCGGCCACGGGCGCGGACGCGGCTTGCTCGAACGTCACGTTATCCGGTTTGGCGACCAGCGCGGACTTCATGCCCGTCACCGACTTGGAGGTCGCATACTCGGCAAACGCTCCGTAACAAGTGCCGAAGACCGGATCGCCCGGTTTGAACTGCGTTACGTTCTTGCCGACCGCTTCTACCTCGCCGGCCACATCCACGCCGGGCCGTTTGAGCTTCGGCTTGCCCAGCCCGAGCAGCAGGCGCATGATGAATGGCCCGCCCTTCATCAATTTCCAGTCCAGCGGATTGATGGAAGCGGCGCGGACCTTGATCAGGACCTCGTCGTCCCCAGGAGTCGGCTTTTCAATGTCCCGACATTCCAGCACATCGGGTGAACCAAAGTTCGGATAAACAACGGCTTTCATTGGCTTCGCCTCACTTACCCCAAAAATGGACAGTGTCAGAGCCTGTTGTACGCCGTCTAACTGCCGCTATGGCGGTTGACGCTGCGGCTCGTGACTCAGCGATGGTTCCCGTCGTCTATTGTTCGGAAGACGGGGATGTTTCCTTCGCTGCGGCCTTCTTCCCAACGGCTTTCTTGATGGGCGGACTTGTCTTGACCGTCTTCCTGGGAGCGATCGCCGCTGCCTTTTTCACGGCGACCTTCGTCGCAGCTGGCGCGGCTTTCCTCTTGGCCGTGGAGACGGCCTTGGCTGGTTTGGCCAACCGCCAACGTTTCTTGGTGGCGGCGATGATCCTCTTCATTCCTGCTGCGCTGATCCGGCGCTTTGCTTTCGGAGCTTTCGTCGTGGCTGGCTCTGACGGCTCAGATGGGCCGCGGATTCTTGCCCATCGCTTCCGCTGCGCCTCGGCAACCGCTCTCCTACCAGCGGCGCTCATCCTTCGCCGTTTACGTTTCGGAGCTTCCGGCGTGGTAGCGGTCTCTGCGGGGCCACCCGACAACATCGCTCGGAGTTCGGCAAGTTGTTGGTTTATGCGCTTCTTCTGCCCTTCGTAGCCGTCGATGGCTGCGGCGATCATCTCATTTGTAAGTCTTGTCGGCATGTGAGTGTTCGTCTCTAATACAAGTCCTTCGATATTCATCTTGGCACAAAAGGCCCATCAATCCGGCAAAGCTCAGTCCAGACTGCCGCTCGCGGCCGCTGGCAGTGCCGATAGTGAATATTAACGCCAGCCTGGAACCGGCGCCGTTCGCGCGCTCCTGGCGGATCGGTATACCTTCCGCCGTTAGCGGGACCCTCGCGAGGCCGTGTTTTTCTTAAGGACGCCTCGGGACAGTGCCGCACACCGACCATACTCGCGCAGGAAGGGCGATAGGCAAGTTTTCTGCTGACGGAGAAACGCGGCGTTTCACCTCATTGCGCAAGGCATTTACCTGATCGCGCCGGAGACTTTTGACGTACACGCCGGCAGGGCCCTCTCCGAGCAGAAACGCATCCCAGTAATCGGCGAACGACTCAAATCTCAGCGTGACCGTCTGCGGCTGCTCGTGGACGTTCGCCAAGCCGCCCTGTCGCCATAGCTCTGACAGTTCCCCTGCCCTGCACAGGGGCATGTGCCTCTCATCAAGTCTTTCAGCCTTCGGATCGATACTCACAGCGCTGTCCCAGAAAGCTCGGAGCATCTTCATCCCCTCTCCGTAGTCCCAGACGGCCGCCGAGATTCGTCCGCCAGGTTTGGTGACGCGACGTACCTCCTTAAGGGCTTTCCTGGAATCAGGAATGAAATTGAACACCAGCAAGGAGAGAGCGGCATCAAAGCTGGCATCGGCAAAACGCAACTCTTGTGCATCGCCGGGCTCGAAGCTCACCCGATCTGGAAATAGATTCCTGCTGGTGGCGTACTCGACGTATTCCTTGGAAGGATCGATCCCCAACACATGAACCTGCGGCTTTCGTTCCGCGAGGGAGAAGGCCAATGCTCCCGTACCTGAACCAACGTCGAGGAGCCGTCCCAGATTTGGCACATCGGTGAAATCCACGAGTTGGGGGGCCACCAACCGACTCCAGCGACCCATGAATCGCTCATAGGCTTCTGCGTCGGCGAACATACCCGGCCTCCTCTCCTGGCCGCAAAGAACGGGGACCGCCGAGATGGAGAAGAATGCCCTCCGCGACAACATCGCTCAATTCTAGTCCAACCGAACCCGCTCTGTCCTGACGCCCAGACCATGTGCCGGGGCTGCCGGCGAAGAGTGGACGATAACAGGTCTTCACACAGTTGGCTGACAGACACTACACCGGACGGCACTCGATTAGCGAGGACGCCCCTATGGGGATGATTCGGGTGAGCGAGAAACCGGTTGCTGCAAGAAGCGAGCGGAACTCCGTTTCGGTGCGTTCGAGACCGCCGATCACCAGCATCAGCAATTCCATAAGGCCGACGGGGCGGGCGGTCGAATCAACGATGCCTTCGATGAGAAGGAGGATCCCGTCTGGACGGATGGCACGGCGCGTGTTGCAAAGGATTTTGGCGGCCTCGACGTCCGGCCAATCGTGAATGACGCCCTTCAGTAGGTAGGCGTCCCCACCCTCCGGCACGGAGTCGAAGAAATTGCCGCTCGCGATTTGACAGCGCGCGGCGGCATCGCCGGTCAAGACCTTGGAAGCACGGGCCACGACCTGTGGGAGATCGAATAGGACACCGTGGAGCTTCGGCGTGGCCGCAAGAATGTCGCGCAGCAGTGCGCCCTCGCCGCCTCCCACGTCCACCAATCGCTCGAAGCACGAGAAGTCGTAAGCGGCGAGCAGCGCGGGGGCGGTCCACGCGATGCCCTGGGTCATGACAGTATTGAATACCGCGGCGTCGGTCGGATGGGCGACAAGGTGATCAAAGAAGGGCTGCCCGAAGACTCGCTGGAACGCAGGCGCGCCGGTGCGGACCGATTCGTAAAGCTCTCCGAGCGGGCGCCAGAGAAAAGGTGCAGGCAGAAACAGGGCGGCATCCCGCTGCGAGTGGGGATGATCAGTGCGCAGCACTTCAGTGAACGGCGTGTTGCCGAAACGACCGTCTGGAGTGGGCTCGAACATTCCCAGAGTGCTCAATGCGCGCAAGAGACGTTCGAGTGAGGGTGGGTGGGCGCCGGATTCCGAGGCGAGTTCGGCGATCGTTCTAGGTCCAGCAGCAAGAAGATCCGGGATGCGCAGCTTCGCCGCGACATAGATTGCCTGGGCGGCAATGATGCCGGGCCAGATGTATTCCCTCGGGTCGGTTGGCATAGCTGTTTACCTCTTACAAAACGGCTGCAGTGCGGACCTTAATAATATATCCCAATGGGTCCCGAAGCCGGCTGAAACGTGGGAAGGCTGAGTTCAGGGGTTGGCATCGCTTCGGCTACCGATAAGGCGCGATAACGCCATGTGCAAACTGGATCGCACGTGCACGGCTGGGCTGTGGGACCTACGCGAGGTTGTCCGCCACCGGATCTCCGATTCCCAGGAACGGACATCCCTTAGGGCTGCCCGAACTCGCAAGGTTCTGATTCGGCTAAGAACCCAGCATTTTCATCGATGGTGCTGCAATTGCACGCAGCGGCAGGGGGGCCCATGCTGACGTCCGTCAAACACGCCTTTCGGGTATTGCGCAAGGACCCTGGCTTCACTGCCGTGGCCATCTGTT
>JBEKKO010000040.1:0-39047 GCA_050010695.1 Bryobacteraceae bacterium | reverse complement strand
GCCAACTCCGGATTGGCGCCGAATTGGCGCCCCGGTTTCGGAGCGGGCAGTTGGCAGGCGGAAGCGCCTGCCCCACTCCGTTTCGCGATACTGTTCACGACTTCGGACGCACCACACTAGATGGCGCGGGCTTTGCGCGCCGCGGCAGCGGTCTCGGATTTCGCCGGCTTGCGTTCGGCCACCGTCCCCAACCGTTTCACCTGGTCGGTGACGCACACCAGGAACATCGGCTGGCGCGCGTTCTTCATCAGGTTGATGATGCGGTCGGGCGCCTCTTCGAGGTAAATGCTCTTGCCGTCGGTGATCAAGTGCACTTCGGAGGAAGCGCCCAGGGCTTCGCTCAGCCGCTTGCCCATATCTTTTTCGAGAAAACGCAGCACGCGGCGGATCTTCTGCAGCGAAAACCCTTTCCGCCGAAGCTCGGCGATCACCGAGATCTCCAGCACTTCCTCGGCGGCATAAATCCGCTTGTGGCCGTCCTGCCGTGGCGAGACGACGTTACGCTCGTCCCACCACTGCAATTGCCGCAGGCTCACGCCGCAAACGCGCGCCACCTGGATGCTGTTAAAGCCGTCGCCCTCCGGCTGCGCCGCCGGCCGGAGCTTTTTTCCTCTAAACATTTCGCGCCACTTCCGTTCCGAATAAAAATGATACCACTCTGGATTGTACATGGCGCACCGCCGCTGTCAATAGGGAGTTCGCAGACCGCACGGAATTCAAGTGGTT
This sequence comes from Bryobacteraceae bacterium, assembly GCA_050010695.1. Taxonomy (GTDB): domain Bacteria; phylum Acidobacteriota; class Terriglobia; order Bryobacterales; family Bryobacteraceae; genus Bog-375. The sequence continues at coordinate 38,321 of JBEKKO010000040.1, read as the reverse complement.
GAGACCGCCTGCAAACGAATACTTGCCGCTCCATGGCGCCGCACCACAACTAGGTGAACCCGGCGGCAATTCCCATCGCCGGGAGTCGCATCTCGTTGAATTGTCGTCCGCATGGGCGGATACTGGAGTTTCGTGCGCAGACGGGCGTGAAGAACCTCGCCCGCAGGATTGACGCCGCCGGAGATGCCATGTGAACGACCTCCCCGAGAGAGGAATCGATATACTGACCGGGCAGCCCGTCTATGGCGAGCTTCTGGCGGAGGCGCTGCAGGCGGCCCCGCTCGATCCCGCACTCGTGCTGCGCTATGGCATCTCGATCGGCAAAGCGCTGGACCGGGCGCACGGACGTGGCGTGGTCCACGGCAGTCTTTCGCCCTGGTCGATCGTGGTCGGCGAGCACAGCGCCACCATTCTGCAGCCGGTGGCGGGGGATGCGCGCGCCCAAGCCTACACCTCACCGGAACAGATTCGCGGCGAGCGGCCCGGCTGGCGGAGCGACGTATTCGCTTATGGAGCCGTGCTGTATGAGATGGCAGCCGGCAAGCCCGCGTTTGCGGGCGAGCCTTACATGGTGCGGGCCGCGATCCTGGAACAATCTCCGCCGAAGCTGCCGGCTGGCTCGCCGGTCCTGGCAGCCATCGAGCCGGTGATCGCCGATTGCCTGAACAAGGAACCCCTCGAGCGGCGGCAGCGTTTGCAGAACGTGGTGACGGAGTTGAAACTGGCGGCGCGGTTTCTGAGGAAGGCCTCACACGCGCGCGCGCGGCGAGCCGTTCCGCCCCCCGTCGCCGAACAGCGGACGGTGGCCGTCGAGCGCGCCAACGAAACGTATGCGCCGGATGAGCTTGCCGCGGTGCAGCCGGGGCTGCGATTCAACCGCAACCAATGGCTTGGCCTCGGAGCGATTCTCCTGGTGGTCGCGGTGGCCGGTTTGTTCCTGGGCAAGCTGATCTTCCATCGGCGTGTGGCAAGTCCGGCGCTAAGATTCGTCATATCTGCGGAGGCGAAGTCGAGCTTCGCCGGCGGCGCCGTGATATCGCCCGACGGCCGCTACATCGCATTCTCCGCGAACGACTCTGAAGGCCACCGCATGCTATGGCTGCGCGCGCTGGATGAAATGCATGCCGGAGTCATTCCCGGTACGAATGACGCCTCGGAGCCATTCTGGTCCGCCGACAGCCGCGCCATCGGATATTTCGCCGGCCGCTCGCTGAAGATCTGGAAGCTGCAGGTGGGCGAAGACGGCAAGGCCAGCGGAGAGTCGCGGATTCTTTGTCCCGCCGATAGCGTGGCGGGCGGCGGGACATGGAACGCCGCCGGGGTGATCGTCTTCTCGCCCAGCCTCAGCGGCGGTCTTTACCGCATTTCCGCCGCTGGCGGCGAGGCGCAGACCGTGTTGCCGCTGGAGAACTCCAAAGAGCAGCGCTCTTATCGCTGGCCCCACTTCCTGCCCGACGGCAGGCACTTCACTTTCTTCGCGATCGGCACGGCCGACAAGAACAACGGAGTTTACTCGAGCGATCTCGAAGGCAGGGACACCCATCTCCTCTTTGCCTCCGATTCCGATGCCGTCTACGCCGGCGATCCGGACGCCAACCCAGCCAGTTTCGGCTACCTGCTGTTCGTCCAGGACGGCGACGTCTACACCCAGGGATTCAATCCCTCGATTCTCGAATTGGAGGGCAAACCGGCGCTGTTTCTCCACGGTGTGGGCGCCGTCGAGACTCTCTCCCTGGCCCCGCTTTCGGTTTCCGCCACGGGACTGCTGGCGTATCAGACCATCAGCCCGCCGACTCACCAGTTGGTATGGATGGATCGCGAGGGAAAGCAAACCGGGCTGCTGGGCGAGCCCGCCGACTGGGGTCTGCCGCGGATCGCGCCGGATGGCAGGCGGGTGGTCTGCAACAGGCTCGTGCCAGGCCAACATCGCGGGGAGTTGTGGCTGTTCGAAGGAGACACCGTGTCGCGGCTGGTTTCGATTCCCGGGGCCGACGCGCGTTCTCCGGTCTGGTCGGCCGACGGCACTCGGGTAGCCTTTACCAGCAATCCCGGCAAGCTCTACGACATTTACCTGAAGACGGTGAACGCACCCGACCCGACCGAGCCGCTGTTCCACAGCGAATACACGAAGTACCTCACCGACTGGTCGCGCGACGGCCGCTATTTCCTGTTCGCCTCGTTCGGCATCGCGGGCACTTCTTCCGACATTTGGGCCTACTCGCCGGCCGATCGCCGCGGCGGCCCGGTGCTCGACACGGTCCACTCCGAGGGCTATCCCGCGCTGTCGCCCAACGGCCGCTGGCTGGCCTATCAATCCGACGAATCCGGCCGGGATGAGGTCTATGTGCAGGCGTTCGACGGCATTTCCAACGGGACCAAACGCCGCTGGCAGATTTCCGCCCGCAGCGGCCGGATGCCGCGCTGGCGCGCCGACGGACGGGAGTTGTTCTTCCTGGCCGGACCTAGCAGCGTGATGTCCGCTTCCACTTCGTCCGCAGCCGGAGATTTCACCTTCGAGCCTCCGCGCAAATTGTTCGAGACGCGCGCCATCCCGAAGAAGTCCAATTTGTACGATGTGTCGCCCGACGGCCTGCGATTGCTGATGAATCTGCCGTATGAGTGGACCGGCGATTCGTCGCTCACGGTGCTGACCAACTGGATGCAGAAACTGCGCAGCCCCTGACGCACCGAAGCACGAGCTAGCGCCGTTCGTGTAAATATTACATGACGCCGGAGGCGAGTGTTGTTTGGTAGGATGACATCTGCAACAAAAAGCAAGGTTTGGGTGAATCGATAACAGGTTGCCCTCAAATGGAGCGCGGCTTGCTATAATGCACGCCGAGGTTTATGACGATTATGAAGGTTTCCCTGGCTGCCGCGATCCTCGCAGTAGGCGCGTTGCTAGCAACTGGTTGCGCAACCAAGAAATACATCCAGGCCACCGAGGCCCCGATTCAGGCCAAGGCCGATCAGGCCAGCCAGCAGAGCGCTCAAAATGCCACCCAAATCAAGGCCACGCAGGAGCAGTTAAGAGAACTGGATGAAAAGACCGCCAGCGGCATCGACCGGGCTAATGAAAAGGCCGGCGCCGCCGAGCACGACGCGCAAGAGGCCGGGAATCACGCCAACGACGCTGCCACCCAAGCGGCCGTCGCCGCTCAGAAGAGCGATCAGAACACGGTTGCGCTGGCCAGCCTCCGCGAGTCGATGGCCAGCCTGGACGACTACCGCGTGCAGACCTCGACCACAGTCACGTTTGGCATTAGCCAGGACCACTTGACGGCCAGCGCCCAAGCCGATCTGGACAAACTGGCGCAGGATATCCAGGGCAACAAGCGGTTCTTCGTCGCGGTCGAAGGGTTCACCGACAGCACCGGTGGGCGGGAGTACAACCAGGCGCTCAGCCGGCGCCGGGCCGAAGCCGTGGTCGAGTACCTGGTTGCCAAACACGACATTCCGGTCTATCGCGTCCACGTGGTCGGATTGGGTCCGGACAAGCCGGTGGATGAAGCCCACACAGCCGCGGCGCGCGCCAAGAACCGCCGCGTGGAAGTGAGAGTATTCACCGCTCCCACAGTGGCCGTCGCCGCCATGCCGCCATCCGCCAAGTAAACGCGGGACAACAGGTCGCCTGAAGCAAAGCCGCGGCGCGGAGCATCGAGTCTCCGCGCCGCGGCTGACGTGGGATGCCTTAACCGGACTGCGTTACGACGAGCCGTTGCGCTCGCGCACGGCTCGGAAGTTGGCTGATGCCTTCTTTTCCGGTTGGCGGCTTCGCAAGGCCTGCCACCAGGTATAAAGCCGGAACAAGCTGGCGGCAACCGCAATCACGCTGCCGAACAGGGACAGCGGATGGGAACGCGATCGCATCGCCATCTGGCGCAGCGATTCGCCGATCGAAGCTCCGGCGAATTCCACGCCCAACCCCCCAGACAGCAGCATCAGTTGCCGATCCTTATCCCGCACCACCAAAAGCGAAGTCCAGAGCACGACATCCGCCAGGGCGCAGGCAAAATTCAGATCGCGGAACCACGGCGTCAACCAATAACCGCGGATGACCGACGGATTGTAGTGCACCAGAAACGTCCCGCCGGCCACCAGAAAGGCCGCTAGAATCAACAACACGCGTGCCACCTGGGCCGAGCGAAGGCGCTCGCAGGCCCGGTAAAGCAGGCTGACGACCACCGCGTACAGCAGCAGTTTGGTGATGGCTTCCCCGGTCCAGTAAGTAATCCAATATGGCAGCCCCTGCGGGTGGAGACCGCGCATCGCCTCGATGGCGAGGGGAGCTTGCACCAGGGTAGAAACGAATTCCTCCACCGAAAACACCAACAGTAGCGGAAAACGGCGCCAGGAGCCGCGAAGCAGGGCGGCGACAACCAGGAACTGCAATGGCAGACTGACTGCTAAGGCAATGATCTGGAGTCCGAGCCGCATCCGAACCCTATTCTAAACCGGACTGTCGAAAAACACACTGTCATTTCGGCGGGGATTTGAGCGGGAACAGACGCGCCGCCGTAATAACCACTCCAAACCGTTGGCCCACCAATTTGTTTCCGGCCGGCGGCTGTTACCTTAGTGCGTAAGGGGCAATATGGAGGGGCGTACTGGTACTTCAGATCCTGGGCAAGCCAGAAGTCGCGGCATATACTTGGACCGGTGACAACACAGCGCAGTTGGGGCGCCGGATGGCTGGGTAGCGGAGCGATAGCGCTGCTGGCGGCGAGTTTGCCGCTCGCCGGCAGCCCGCTCAACGTGACCAACCAAACCACGGCATCGCTCACCACTGACGATGCGCTGTTCTTCACCCTGTCCACGTCTGGTTTTGCAAGCGATGCGGTGGCGTTCGGGCTGTCGCCGGATCCGGCGGTGGTGAGTTTCAGCTTTGTCACCAGCTCGCCGGGTCCCGGCGGGCTTTTTTATGCGCTGCTGGAGACGCCCAGCGGCTCTGTGACTGCGGCGTTCCCGGGTTTCCTGGAGTTTGTGCCGGCGCAGTATCAAGGGGCTCACTACATCGGTCCGGTGGGCGCGATCGAGGATTCGGTGACACTTTCGCCAGCGCTCTCGCAGCAACTGTTCAGCGGGGCATCGGTGGTGCTGGTGCTGCAGAACCTCGGGCCAGCGGCCAGCGTCGGGCTCTCCTCCTACACCATCTCGCACGATCTGACGGTCTCGCTGTCGGAGGGCGGGCTGACCACGGGCGCACCGGTGGTGGAAACGACTCTCGACGATCCGGCACCTCCCGGCGTGCCGGAGCCCGGCTCGGCGTGGCTTCTGGCAGGCGGAGCGGCGTTGTGCTGGGCGATAGCTGCGGCGATGAAGAGGGCGCGGCACCGCAAGTGCCCGAAAACTGACGCCGCGTAGATTCGTCTCGACCTTTTCTTTCCGCGGAACGTCGCCACCACTGGCGACGCTGCAGGTAAGACTGCCCGCGCCACTCGCCCACAAAAAAAACCCGGCCCGACGTGCGGACCGGGTTGCGATTCTCCCAGTGAAAACTCTTTGCGCGCAAGAGCGCGAGCGAGGGGTGGCGGACGAGGGCGTCCGCCCCACTTTCGCGGCGCCCGCTAGCTGCAGCCGCTGGTGCCGCCACAGTTGCCGCACTTGTAGCAGCTTCCGTTGCGCGTCATGATGGAACCGCATTCGGCGCACAGCGGGGCGTCGGCGGTGACCGGCGCGAAGGGCAGTTGCTGCTGCGGGTCGGGCTCGGTCGGCCGCAGGTTGGTGGTTTCGCCGGCTTCCGTGACGGCGTACTCCGGTCCCAGGAATTTAGCGCCCAACCAGCGGAATATGTAATCCATGATCGACTTGGCGTACGGCACCTGCGGGTTGCCGGTCCAGCCGCTGGGCTCGAACCGCAGGTGGGAGAATTTGTCCACCAGAAACTTCAGCGGCACGCCGTATTGCAGGTTGAAGCTGACGGCGGTGGCGAACGCGTCCATCAGGCCGGAAATGGTCGAGCCTTCCTTGGCCATGCTGATGAAGATTTCGCCCGCCGTGCCATCGTCGTACATGCCGGCCGTGATGTAGCCCTCATGGCCGCCGATCGAGAACTTGTGGGTGATGCTCCGCCGCTCGTCGGGCAGCTTGCGCCGCACCGGACGGTAGACCACCTTCTCCACCGGCGCGGGGGCAGCGGCGGCAGGAGACGCAGCTTTTTTCTCGTTCTTGCCGCCGCCAGAGCTGAGCGGCTGCACGCGCTTGGAATTGTCGCGGTAGATGGCCACCGCTTTCAGCCCCAGTTTCCAGCTTTCGGTGTAGGCATCGACGATGTCTTCCACCGTGGATTCCTCGGGCATGTTGATGGTCTTCGAAATGGCGCCGGAGATGAACGGCTGCACCGCCGCCATCATGCGCACGTGGCCCATGTAATGGATCGACCGCGCGCCGTTCTGCGGCCGGAAACTGCAATCGAACACCGGCAAGTGCTCGGGCTTCAGCTCGGGCGCGCCTTCGATGGTTCCGGTGGAATCGATGTGACTGACGATCTTTTCCACCTGAACGGACGAATAGCCGAGCTTGATCAGCGCCTGCGGCACCGTGTTGTTGACGATCTTGATGACGCCGCCGCCGACCAGTTTCTTGAACTTGATCAGGGCCAGGTCCGGCTCGATGCCGGTGGTATCGCAATCCATCATGAACCCGATGGTTCCGGTGGGCGCGATCACGGTCACCTGCGCATTGCGGTAGCCGTGGCGTTGGCCGGAAGCGTAAGCGTCCTCCCAGCACTGCCGCGCGCCATCGTACAAAGCGGCCGGAAGATTCATCCGCCGCACCCGCTCCACCGAATCGCGGTGCATACGGATGACTTCGAGGAACGGCTGCTCGTTCTCCCGGTAGCCGGCGAACGGCCCCACCGCCTCAGCCACCCGCGAACTGGTCAGGTAAGCCTGCCCGCACATCACGGCCGTGATGATCGCCGCCATCTCGCGCCCCTGTTCGCTGTCGTAAGGCACGCCCATCGACATCAACAGGGCGCCCAGGTTGGCATAGCCAAGACCCAGCGGGCGGAAGCGGTGCGAATTCTCGCCGATCTTTTCGGTGGGGTAGCTGGCATTGTCGACGATGATTTCCTGCGCCAGGATCAGCGTGTCGACCGCGTGCCGGAAGGCCTCCACGTCAAACTGGCCGTCCGGGCCGACGAACTTCATCAGGTTGAGCGACGACAGGTTGCAGGCCGAATCGTCCAGAAACATGTATTCCGAGCACGGGTTGGAGGCGTTGATGCGCGCCGTGTTCTTGCAGGGGTGCCAGCGGTTGACGGTCGAATCGAATTGCATACCGGGGTCGCCGCACTGGTGGGTGGCCTCGGCGATCTCGCGCAGCAGGTGGCGCGCTTTGTAGCGGTCCTTGGGCTGGCCGCTGAACACGTGCTTGGTCCACCATTCGCCGTCCTCCTGCGCCGCCCGCATGAAATCGTCGGTGGCGCGCACAGAGTTGTTGGCATTCTGAAAAAAAATCGAGCTGTAGGCTTCGCCATCGAGCGAAGCGTCGTAACCGGCCTCCACCAGCGTGTAGGCCTTCTTCTCTTCTTTGGCCTTGCACCAGATGAATTTCTCGATGTCCGGATGGTCGGTGTTGAGGATCACCATTTTGGCCGCGCGCCGTGTCTTGCCTCCGGATTTGATGACCCCGGCGAAAGCGTCGAAACCCTTCATGAAGGAAAGCGGCCCGCTGGCGCGCCCGCCGCCCGAGAGCACCGCGTCTTCCTCGCGCAGCGCCGAAAGGTTCGACCCCGTGCCGGAGCCCCACTTGAACAGCATGCCTTCGGTCTTGGCCAAGTCGAGAATCGATTCCAGCGAATCCTTGACCGAAACGATGAAGCAGGCCGAGCACTGCGGCCGCCGCGCGCCGGACTCGAGCTTCTTGATGCGGTCGGCCGCGGCGTCATACACCCAGCCGTAGCCGCGCGCTTCCTTGACGCCCACGTTGAACCACACCGGCGAATTGAAGCAGGCCTTCTGCGTGAGCATCAGGTGCGCCAGTTCGCTGCGGAAGTTTTCGCCATCCTCGTCGCTGCGGAAATACCCGTCGTGCTTGCCCCAGTTGGCGATCGTGTTCACTACCCGCTCCACCAACTGGGCCACACTGGTTTCCCGCTCCGGCGACCCCAGCTTGCCGTGAAAATACTTGCTGGCGACGATGTTGGTGGCCGTCTGCGACCAATCGGCCGGCACTTCGACGTCGCGCTGCTCGAAGATCACCGCGCCTTTATCGTTGCCGATCGAGGCGGTGCGGGTTTCCCAGCGCACTTCGTCATAAGGCGTCTGGCCAGGCGCGAGCCTGGCGGTAAAATGGCGGTTAAACGGTACGCCGGTGTTGCCTGGCTGAGTGGTCTGAGTCTGCAATGACTCTATTTTCGCACTCAAGCCGACGGTAAGCTGTCCCATGACATCTCCTTTTTGGGATCCCCACGGTGGAAAGGACGCACTCGTAATAGTGCCCCAACATGTGGTATGAAAGCAAGAAGTTTATCTATATGAAGTGTGTTAGGGTTACAGGGAATTGACATTTAGGTCAATTGGCCTATACCCGCATGAGGAGGGGATTCTGGCCGGGATGGCCGGATTGGCGCTCGAGTAAGACGAAGAAAGACTCCCGGCGCTACCCGGCCTTTCGCGAAATGGAATGCTGAAGGCGGCGCGCCCGGCGGGGCGGCGCTGTGGTTACAATCACATTTATGCGAAAGCTCGCGCTCATTTTTCTGCTGGCGTCTTCCGTCTTCGCACAGAAGAAGCCGATCACGCTCGAAGTGCTCAGCCATGCCGGGCGCGGTGGCGGGCGCGGCGCTGGGGGCCCGGAACTGTGGATGCCGGACGGCAAGAGCTTCCTGGTGCACCAGGGCAATCGACTGTCTCAGTACGATTGCGCCACCCGGCAAAGCAAGCCGGTCATGACGCTCGACGAGATCGATGCCGCGGCGGTGGCGCCGCCCATCGACGAAGGTCCGACGGATTGGATCAACCGTCGCGCCGGCTTGGGCAGCATGCAGCTCTCCACCAGCGGCAACGAGCTGCTCTATACCGCCCGCGGCGACATTTTCGTGATCCACCTGGACACCGGCAAGTGGGACCAGATCACCAAGACGCCAGTCATCGAACGGGACGCGCGGCTGGCGCCCGACGGCAAGGCGGTCGCCTTCCGCCGCGGTTCGGATCTTTACGCGGTGGACGTGGCCAGCAAGAGCGAAACCCGGCTCACCAAGGATGGATCCGACACCCTGCGCAACGGCGGCCTCGACTGGGTCTACCCGGAGGAACTCGAGCTGAATACCGCCTTCTGGTGGTCCCCGGATTCGAAATCGATTGCCTATTTGCAGTTCGACACGCACGCCGAACCGCTGTACCCGCACGAAGACGCGCTCCGGCTGCGCGCCGTCTACGAACCGGAGCGCTACCCGCAAGCCGGAGAGAACAATGCGACCATCCACCTGGGCGTGGTTTCCGCGGCCGGCGGCCCCACGCGGTGGTACGACGTGGGCGACACTCGCGACTCGTACCTGATCGCCCGCGTGGGCTGGATGCCCGGCTCCCGCGCGCTCTACGTGCTGCGCTTCAACCGGGTGCAGAACCGCGACGCGCTGCTTTCCATCGATCTCGAATCCAGGTCGGTCGCCACCATCTTTGAAGAGTCCGACCCATACTGGATCAACCTGAAAGGCGATATCCGGTTTCTGGACGACGGCCGGCAGTTCCTCTGGACCAGCCAACGGACCCCCGGCGGCTACCGCCATCTCTTCCTCTATTCGAACGATGGCAAACAGGTGCAACAGCTCACCAGCGGCGCATGGGAAGTTACCGGGCTAGTCGCGGTGGATGAAGCCGGCGGCCGCGTCTTCTACACTTCCGACGAACCGGGCCACCTCGAGCAGCACCTTTACTCAATCGGGCTGGACGGCCGCAACAAGCGCCGCCTCACCCGGGAACCCGGCAGTCATAACGTCTCGATGGGACCCGGCGGCCTCTATTACGTGGACGCCTGGTCGAGCCTCAGCGAGCCTCCGCGCAGCGTCCTCCATGCCGGCGACGGCTCCGAACTCGGCGTCTATCGCGAGCCGGACCACGCGCAGGATGAGTACGACATTCTGCCAGCCGAGATCGAGCCGTTCACCACGCCCGATGGTGTGACGCTTTACGGGCGGCTGATCAAACCGGCGGGGTATGTGCAGGGCAAACGGTACCCGGTGATTGTCAGCGTTTATGGCGGGCCCGGCGTCGGAATGCCGGTGCACAACGCGTGGCAGGGGATCAACCTCGACCAGGTGCTGGCGCACAAGGGCTACGCCATCTGGCAGTGCGAAAACCGTGGCGGTGAAGGGCGCGGCCACGACTTCGAGACCGCCATCTATCACAAGCTCGGCGTCACCGAACTGGCCGACCAGGTCGCCGGCGTGCAGCATCTGATCGCCGCCGGGCTGGCCGACCCGGAGCGCATTGGCATTCACGGCTGGAGCTACGGTGGCTTCATGACCGTCAACGCACTTCTCAACGCGCCGGAGGTTTTCGAGGCCGGTTTCGCCGGCGCTCCAGTCACGAGCTGGATGAACTACGACTCCATCTACACCGAGCGCTACATGGGATTGCCCAAAGACAATCCGGACGGTTACCGAGACACGGCGCTTCCGCCGAAAGCCAAGAACCTCAAGGGCAAGCTGATGCTGGTCCACAACTTCGAGGATGACAACGTGCTGTTCCAGAATTCCATCCAGCTCGCGAGCGCGCTCGAACTGGCCGGTAGGCAATTCGAATACATGCTCTATCCGCAGAAGTCGCACGGCGTCAGCGGTCTCGCCGCACAGCATTTGAACCAGCTGCTGGTCGACTTTTTCGAGCGGAGTCTGCGGTAGCTGCTATGAGTCCTGAGAATTTGGCCAAGTGCGTCGAGGAAGCATTCGCCGGCCGCCGTCCCCCTTCCCGCGAAGAGATGGCTGCCGCGGGCACATATATCGATGAGGAATCCCTTTCCGCGGTCGAATCAAGGACGTGGCAGGAACTACGCTACGAACCGGTAACTAACGTAATCCCACGGGATCGACGATGCCGCCGAAACGCACCGCACCATTTCTTCGTACTCTGAATGTATGAAGCCTTTATTGCTACTGCTGCTGGTTGGCGGGGCCGCGCTGGCTCAGCCGGTTTCGGCCGGGCTCAAAGCCGGGCTGCCGCTCACGGACTTCCTGAACACGGTGCAGGGCGACTCCACCACCGCGACCAACCGGTACCTGTTCGGCCCCGAAGTGGAAGTGCGGCTGCCGCTCGGCCTGAGCGTCGAATTCGACGCGCTCTATCGCCATTTCAGCTACACCAACATTCTGGGATCGGCCGGAAACGCCGTCACCAGTACCGGATCGTCGGGCAACTGGGAGTTTCCGCTGGTTGTCAAATACAAGTTTCCCAGCAAAATAGTCCGGCCGTATCTTGAGGCGGGCGCGGCCTGGGACACGCTCGCGGGGTTGAAGAATACGGTGACCGAGAATCTTTGCGGCAGTCCGAACCCCGTCTGTAACGTCCTGGCGGCCCCTCCCACGGCCTCGAGCAAGGGGACCATGGGGGTGGTGCTTGGCGCCGGCATCGACATCCACGCGGCCGTCATTCACATAGCTCCCGAGGTCCGCTTCACCCGGTGGGCGCAACAATACTTCAACCTTTCCGGCGTCCTCAACAGCGGCAAGAACCAAGCCGAGGTTCTGGTCGGGGTCACGTTTTAGAAAGAGGCTCGCGCCTGATCGCGGCCTTACCGCTTGTTGAGCATCGCGGAAAGCACAGCTGGGGGCGTTCCGGCGGCCCTCAACTTGGCCAGATCGTCCGCCCCAAGGTCGAAGCTGGCGGGCTGGTCGGTGACCATTCTGACGATATCGTCTTCCGCGACGTTGCTCTCCACCAGCTTCATAACGAAGGCGTTGGTCATCACGGCTGCGCTCTGAACCTGGATTTGGTCCTTTTCGGGCAGCGCGAGCGGCCCGGCGGCATCCGCGATGGCACCGTCGTTCCGGCAGCCAGCGATCAGGGCGGCGGCTGGTCCTTTGCCAGTGGGAGTGTGCGCCTGCTCGAACGCGTAGAGAGCTTCGGAGTAGAAGCGCTGGGCAGTCAGAACGACGCCGAGGTTGTACCACGCACCCGCCACCACCTTGGGAGCGGCAGCGCAGGAAGTGGCGCTATCGCGCGCGAGCTTGAGCGCACCGTCGTAGTCGCCGGATTTCATCAGTTCGAACTCCTGCTTCAGGTTGCACTCCTTGTCGTCCACGAACGGCACTTCCCTCACTTCGATCCATGGAAGGAAGAGGTGCTGCGACTCAGCCAGTGCCTTGGCCAGGGTGTCGGCTTTTGCCTCGTTCTTTCCAGGATACGGGGGGGCCGTAACCTCGGCCTGGTTCTCTTTGCTGGCCTCGGCATGCACCGGTCGACTCCCGAGTTCCGCACCGTCGGCCAGGTCGATGATTCGGACCTGTGCCTGAAAGCCGCCCTCCATGCGGGAGGTATAGACCGCCGGAATGCTTTGCGAGACGGTGGGTGGCTTCGCCCGGACGTCGCAGCGGGAAACCTCCACTGTCAACATCGCGGAGGGGCCCAGGAGCTTCCCCAACCGCATGGCGCTGCCCGGGTCGACCGGCGAGCCGATCTGGATACGGCTCTTGGCGAGCAGAGCATCCAACTCTTCGCCGGGCACCACGAAAGTGCCATGGGCTGCCAGGGCCACCGCGAGCATTTGCGAGAACTCTTGGGAACACTCGCCGCTACCTGGCCCGATTACAACGCGCTTTCCGGCCAACAAGTGGCCGAGGCTGGCTGGGTGGGTCAGTTTGACGTTTAATTTCTTCTCGGCACGGGCAAAGGGGGCAAACGCGAAACATCCGATGAGTAACGCTACAGGGGTTATGGATCGAGCGCGCATTTCTCGGTTCCTCCAGCAACAGGCTGAACGGAATCAACTGCATTCCATAATAACAATTACATCCCGGATAGCCCGCTCAGGAAAGTCCTGGTTCTATCATCCCGGTACCATATAGGTGAGGTGGCCGGCGTTCCTCATGGGCGATCCTAAGACAAACCGATCCAAGCGGGCCGCTGCGGGCTCCCGGCTGGCGGCAGGCCGCCCCGCGCACGCTATGATTGTTAGGGAATGCCCGAAATCCTCGACGGAAATCGCGTCCGCGACGAAATCAAAGCCGAGCTGAGACCTCGCATAGCGGCCCTGACTGCCAAGGGGTGTCCCCCCGGACTCGCCGTAGTGCTGGTGGGAAGCAACCCGGCCTCGGAAATCTACGTTCGCAACAAAGTCAAGACTTGCGAAGATCTGGGGATTCACTCGGAGACGCTGCGGCCGCCGGAGAGCGTGACGACGGGCGAGTTGCTGGCCGCCATCGACGTGTTGAATGCGCGGGATGACCTGGACGGCATTCTGGTGCAACTGCCGCTGCCGCCGCAGGTGGATTCGAAACGGGTGCTGCTGGCGGTGGCGCCGTCGAAGGACGTGGACGGTTTCCATCCGTGCAATGTGGGCCACCTGGTGGCGGCGCTGCCGGGGCCGCGGCCATGCACGCCGGCGGGCATTATGGAACTGCTGAAGCGCTACCGGATTCCGGTGGCCGGCAAGCGCGCGGTGGTGGTGGGCCGCAGCGACATCGTGGGCAAGCCGGTCGCGCTGCTGCTGCTGCATGAACATGCCACGATCACCATCTGCCACTCCAGGACGGCGGATCTGCCCGGCGTGTGCCGCGAAGCGGATATCCTGGTGGCGGCGCTGGGCCGGCCAGCCATGATCACGGGCGATTTCATCCGGCCGGGCGCGGTGGTGATCGATGTGGGCACCACGCGCGTGACGGACCGTGCGCTTGCCGGCCGCGTCTTCCGCAATGCGGCGGACAAGCTGGCGGCTTTCGACAAACGCGGCTTCGTGTTGATGGGCGACGTCGATCCGTTCGACGTGATCGAGAAAGCCTCCGCCTACACGCCGGTACCCGGAGGCGTGGGCCCGCTGACGATCGCCATGCTGATGGCCAACACGGTAGCCGCCGCCGAACGGCGGGCCGGCCTATGTTGAAAGTCGGACTGACGGGCGGCCTGGCGAGCGGGAAATCGTTTATCGGGGAGGCGCTGGCGGGCTACGGATGCCTGGTCGTGGAGGCCGACGAGTTGGGACACGCGGCGCTCAGCCCCGGCGGCGAGGCCCACGACGCGGTGATCCGCGACTTCGGCGCCTCCATCGTCGATGAGACCGGCGAGATCGACCGGCATCGCCTAGCGGAACTGGTGTTCGACCAGCCCGATAAGCTCGCCCGCCTCAATGCGCTGGTGCACCCGCCGGTGGTGCGCCGCGAGGAGGAAATGGCGGCCGAATTCGCCCGGCGCTCGCCCGAAGGGATCTTCGTGGTGGAAGCCGCCATCCTCATCGAGACCGGCAGCTACGAGCGGTTTGACCGATTGATTCTGGTGATCTGCACCGAGGAACAGCAGGTGGAGCGCGCCATGCGGCGCGAGGGCGCCGTGGAAGCCGTAGTGCGCGCGCGCCTCAGCCGCCAGATGCCCATCGAGGATAAACGGAAATTCGCCCATTTCGTCATAGATACATCCGGGACCAAGGAAAACACGTTACGGCAAACCCATGCCGTCTACCAGGCGTTACGGAGAATTGAAACATGAAACTGATGCGACCATTCATATGGGCCTTCGTGCTGGTGGCCTGCTTCCTGGCTATAACCTCGGCCGGGCACTGGAGGCTCACCCAGTTGCTGCCGCAACTCTCTTCGAGCGGTCGCCTTTGGGAAGCGCCGGCGTCGGCCGCGTCGGCGTACTCGTCCGACGAGCAGAACAATATCGACATTTACAAGGCGGCGCGCGAGGCAACCGTCAACATCACTTCCCGCGTCTATCGCCAGGACTGGTTCTTCCAGCTCTACCCGGAAGATGGCACCGGGTCCGGCTTCATCGTTAATCCGGACGGCACCATTCTCACCAATAACCACGTGGTGCGCGGCAGCTCGAAGCTCACGGTGAAGCTCTCCGATATGAAATCGTACACCGCGAAGGTGCTTGGCACGGACTCGGGCAACGACCTGGCGCTGATCAAGATCGATGCCGGCCGCAAGCTGCCTACGCTGCGGCTGGGCGATTCGAGCGCGCTGGTGGTGGGGCAGAAGGTGCTGGCCATCGGCAATCCGTTCGGCCTGGAAGGAACCCTCACCACCGGAATCGTCAGCTCGCTCAATCGAAAACTGCAAACCGAAGAGGAGCGCCTGGAAGGCATGATCCAGACCGATGCCGCCATCAACCCCGGCAACAGCGGCGGCCCGCTGCTGGATTCGCACGGCAGCGTGATCGGCATCAACACGGCGATTTACGGGCAAGGCAATATCGGCATCGGCTTCGCCATGCCCGTCAACCGCGCCAAGGAAATGCTGGATCAATTCCAGGCACGCGGCCACATTTCCCGGCCCACGCTGGGCATTACCACAGTGTGGATTTCCGGCGAGCTGGCCGAAGCGCTCGATCTGCCCACCAAGGGCGGCTTGTTGATCCAACGTATCGAGCGCGGCTCGCCGGCGGAGGAAGCCGGGCTGCGCGGGCCGCGGCAGATGGTGGTGGTCGGCAACTATCAGCTCGGAGTGGGCGGCGATCTGATCGTCGAAGTGGAGGGTCAGGCGGTGGAGGGCAACGACTCGCTGGTGCAGGTGTTGAACCACAAGCACGGCGGCGACATGTTGAGCCTCACCGTCAACCGCGGCGGCCACAACGAGAAAGTGCAGGTACGCCTGGGCGAAGCGCCGCAGCGGTTTTAGCCGACTGCCTGCGCCACGGGTTAATTCTCAGTCGGCTGCCGCGCGGCGGAATCGACGACAAGGATATTAGCGGGACCCCTCTTCGGCTCGATCCGGAGGCCGAGTTGGTCCCTGAGCGCGCCGAATATCGTGGGTCCGAAAGCATCGTCGGTTGCGCTTGCGGTGGGGACCGCGCCAGTATCCGGAGTCTCCGAAAGCTGAGTGGCTGTCATCTCACCGGACATCCAGTGCAGCGAGAAATTGTAGCGGCCTTTGAGACCGGTGGCGTCGGTCACTGGCTTACCGAGTTCGCCGGCCAGCATCCGGGTCAATTGCCACATCTAGGCGTCGGGGGCTTGCCAGCGGGCCCGCCCATCGACGACCAGTTTGTTGGCTTGACCTCGCGGTATCTCGGGAAAACCGTCCCTGCCCAGGGAAGGCTCGTTGGTCACCCCTTCCGGGTGCTCGGGAACCTCGGTGGCTGCCTTCAGCTTGGGTCCGCCCTTCGCGACCGACAGCTCCAGTATTGGCATGTCCCTCGTTTCCAGGTGTACTTTGAGCTTGAAGCGGTCCGCCAGCAGGTTCTGGAGCAGGATCGGAATCTGCTCCTTGGTAGCGCCGTCCCTGACCTTCGCGATGACGTCGAAGCGTTCGGTGTTAAGCCAGTCGGGACAGGATAACTGGAACGGGTAAATGTCGAACGCCTGGCTGATAAGTCTGGCGACGGTCACATAAGAAAACGTCATGCGCCCAGGGTCGCTCGTTCCAGGACCGCCCCGTGTTCCAACGTAAAAGCGTCCCCCGTTGGGCGGCGCAGATGGCTTGATAGACACGACCTCAAAGCTGCTCGAAGTGCCGCCGGGTTGGGCGCGCACCGAAAAGAAAGCAACGACGACAATAATCGCGGCGCGACAAAACACTGCATACTCCTATCTGAGCAGCTTACACACGTTATCGGTGAGTCTTAACTAACATGTCGCAGACTGTCGCAGTAAGTCGAAACCGGTAATCACGGCCGGTGACAGAGCCAACGTTCCCGTGCGGTTCTGTCACCGGTTCTCAGGTTCCTGCTTGCCTATCTTAGCGCCGATAACTTCTCCGGAGACGACGATTTCCACTCGCCGGTTCTGCTGGCGCCCCGCCGCCGTGCCGTTATCGGCCACCGGCATCGATTTGCCGAACCCTTCAGCGGTCAAATTGGAATCGGACAAGCCCTGTTCGAGCAGATGCTTCCGAACCGAATCCGCTCGTTGTTCCGAGAGTTTCTGGTTGAATTCATCGCTTCCTACGCTATCGGTGTGTCCCTCGATGTTGAGATTCAATCCCGGATGAGCCAGCACGATGCCGGCCAGCCTGGCCAGCTTTTCCCGGGCGATCGGACGAAGGTCGAACTTGCCGGTATCGAAAAGAACATCGGCCATGTTGACCACCAGTCCCCGCGGGGTGTCACGGGTATCGAGGATACGGTTGAACTGTTCCAGTAACAGCGCGCGGAGCTCCTCGGCTGCCTTGCGGGCTTTTTCCAATTCGGCCTGGGCGGCCTCTTCCCTCGCTTTTGAGGCTTCGGCCTCCGCCATGGCTTTGGCTTCCCGAGCGTCGGCCTCGGCCTTGGTTTTTGCCGCCAATGCTTCCGCTTCGGCCTTGGCCTGGGCCAGCGCGTCGGCCTCGGCCTTGGCCTTGGCCGCCTGAGCGTCAGCTTCCATCTTGGCTTTCATGGCGGCGACTTCCGCTTCCGCTTTTATCTGTGCCTCACGGGCGGCAGCCAGTTCAGCCTGGCGCTGGGCTTCTGCATCGGCCTTTTGTTTGGCTTCCGACGCTTCGGTCGCCGCTCTGGCCTCGGCCTCGGCCTTGGCTTGGGCCGCCGCGGCCTCGCGCTCCTGCGCGATTCGTTCCTCCTCCTGACGTTGAGCGGCGAGGGCGCGTGCGTCTTCCGCGAACTGCACCGCCTGTCGCGCGGCCGAGACGATCTCCGAATTGCCCGCCCTCCGTTCCAAGGCATCCTCAGCCTTCTTCAAGCTCTCCTGCACCTTGGCGAACACGTCCGCCGCATATCGGTCCGCGCCACGCGACCGGGCGATTTCCGCGGCATTGCGGGCCTCGTACATTTCCAGTGGCACGTGCTTGAGGTCAACCGATAACGCGAGCGGATTTCCCATCTGGGCGTACTGGGCGCGCGCCATCAGCTTGTACTCATGGATCAGGAAGACCTCGCCTTTGGTGATCTTCCCGATGTCATTTTCCAGCACCAGAATCTCGCTGGGCCGATGCACTGAGAAGTAAGGCTCCGCGGTGACAAACAGGGAGAAGGCCTGTAACTGCGTGCTGGTTTTCAGCTTGCCGTCCCCGCCGTTGTTGATGAGAATTTCGCCGAGATTGTAAGTGCTGCCCTCCGGGGATACGGCCCACAGCACATAGGTGAGAAACTCCGCGCCGAATTTTGTCGGTTGCACCAAACCCGCAACCTCCGCCTCGATGGACGTCGCCCCCGTCCTAGCCTCCACCTTTGCTTCGCCGCGGGCTTGTTCGATCGCGCCCGTACTGATCAGGGGGACTTTTGTCGCGCCACCACCAACCCGGTAACCGATGGCCTTGACCGGCTTGTCGAAGTGATTGGCTGGGGATGCTTCCTGCTGGGTCTGTCCAGCACCGACCCCTGCCGTTAAGCCGATGATCAAGACTTGCAGTAATGCCGCGTTCGGACTCTTCATGGTGGCTTCCTTTCGACTCGTGAGTCTATTTCACTCAAATCACCTATTCCTGCGTAAGGATGACACTCACCGGAATTCCATTTTGGACTCCCTGCCGGGCCCCATCCATTATAGCGTCAGCCCTCCCAACCAGGAGAAATCGGTGACAGGAAGAACGGGCGACGGACCATTCTGACCCTGCAACGCCGCTCTACGGCACCAGCGTGGATGGGGGTCCGCCAGTGATCGAGAGGGAGGGGGGAAACTGGCTATAACTTCAGGACCCTGATGCCGGGGACCTTTCGAAGTGGCGCAGATTATCGGTCAGCACGGCATAGCCCTGCTCGATGGCAGCCGCGGCGATAAGCAGGTCGTTGAACGGCAGCACGTTCCCTTTCGCCGCCTCCTGGCCTTCGATCTGGCCCACCAGGTAAGCCGTCTGAAGCGTGACGGGATGGAGGGGCACCAGGTTGACCAGTTCCTCGATGTACGCGTGGCGACGCTGGCTGGTTTCCGGCGTCTTGGCGCGGTAGATCCCGTGCACCAGTTCGGCCACCGTGACCGGTGAGAGTGAGAGTTCGATTTCTCCGTAGGCAGTTTGGATGGCTTCGACCAGTTGGGGAACGGGAAGGTTCTTTCGCTCAGCCGTAATGACGACGCTGGAGTCGAGCACTACTCCCAGGACGGCGGATGCCATGGTTGCTGGTGGCTGGCGATGACCGCCTCCAGGTCCTTTCCGAAGTCAGGATCGAGTGTGACCGTGGAGTTCCGTTCCTTCGCATGCCGGAGAATCTCCGAAATGGGCCGTCCGCTCCGGTTCGGTGTGCGAATAACCGCCACGGGACGATGATCCTGCCCCACGATCACCTCGACGCCTTCCCGGACCTGGGCCAGCACGGCGTGGATATCGCGGGCGAGTTCGGCTTCCGTAATGCGGACCGTTGCCATCGCTTCGATCATAGCGTATGCCCCGACTCGTTGTCCTTCCCGGCTTCAGCGTTGTGCTTGGCGATCGTTCTGGCTGCTTCCCGCTGGCTCATCTCCCGGAGCAACCTGACGTCGTAGCGTTTCCCTGCCGCCTCTTCAGCCCGGTCAAGGAAATTCTCCGGAACGGGCTTCATTGGGCCCACGACAACGGAACGACTATGGAGTTGCCGTGCGGCATGTTGCGTGAGCCGGTACAGAATCGAATCTGACATGGGGATGTCGAAGGGAAGATGCTCGACTTCCGCCAGGGGTGCCTCCAAGGTCGGCCTCTGCCAACACCGGTAGGAGTGGATCCAGATTGTCGGCTTCCCACTCGCGGGCCACTCGACGGTGTAATTCCACTGCATCTGGAAGAGGTTTGACTCGTTCCAGGTGTAGGTGTAGTACCCGTTGTCGCCTTCGAAAGGTTCGCGGAAGATCTCGTTCTTCGGGATTTGCACCATACTGCCGAAGGTACCATGATGGCGGTAGCACTGCTGTCCGCTCGCCCCTAGGGCACCAGCATTATCGGCGCTTGCCAAAACGCCGCTTTCTGCGCCGCGGGGTCGACTACCGAGATCTGGCAGGTGTAACGGCCGGGAGGCAGTTTGGCCAGCGACAGGCTGAACTTTAGCGGCAAAGTTTTAATGCGGTTTTGCAGCAGCTCCGAAACCTGCAATGGCGGGGTTTCGAAGACTTTGGCACGGCCGCGGTAAAAAGTCACGAAGGCGACCACAGGCTCGGGCGCGGCGGCGGATTCGTAGGCTTGCAGGTACACGTACATCTCCCGGCCGGCGCTGAATACTCTGGTCACGCTGGGGATCAGCTTCTGGCCGTCCAGGACTAATGGATTCATCACCTGTAACTTGTCTTTACCGGCGGTGTAGAGAGCGTCGCGCAGATCCACGCGCTGGCTGCTCAAGACTACCGAGCTGATGGGAATCCGCTTGTCTTCCTTATTCAGATTGGGAATCGCGAACTTGCTCATATAAGTGCCGATCCGGCCGGTTTCGTCATCTCGCGCCAGCACTTTGATGGTGTAAGTTCCGGGTAGGAGCGTGTAGCCGGTATCGTACTCGATGGGACGCTTGACCAGCTCGGCGGCGGTTTCGCCGCTCAACTTGATATCCACCTTGTCGCGAATATTCTGAATAGTGGTTCCGTACTCGTCCTTGATTTCGCCGATGAAATCGATCACCGTGCGCTCGGCGCCGCCGCGCCGCGCCAGGGCCAGCTCGCTGCCGGGAATCTTCATCACCACCGGCACGTAGTATTCGGCGTGGTTGAGCTGGAAGTAATTGACCTCCATGGCGATGGTCAGGTCGGTGATGGGGTCCCCCAGCATCAGCGCCTCTTCGAGCTGCCGTTCCTTGTCGGCGGCGGTGAACTTATTGAATTCCTTTCCGCCGAAGTAACCCTGGCGATAGTCGAGCTTGGCGGAAGTAATCTCCTTGAGCGCAATCTTCACGCGGCGGAACTTGCCATCCAATGCCGAATTAGTCGTATAGTAGCCGATGATGTAGTAACTGGAAAGCGCTTCCTGCGCATTGAGAATGCCGCGGTCGAGGTCGTTGACGTCGAACAACGCCTTGCCGCCCGTGTCGGAGGCCAGCGTGTACATGGTGTCCTGCGAGGCTTGCAGACTCTGGGCGTAGGCAATGGCGCCCGCGCCGGTGTACATGGACATGCCGCCGGACGATCCGTGGGTGGCGTCGCCCATCGGCGCCATCGCCACCAGGCCGCGCGCATCGATGGTGAACAGCGCCACGTTGGCGCGAATGGCGGCATTGGTGGTGGCGCGCAATTGGGCCTGGTTATCGACCCCATTGAGGCGTATGCCGCTGGCAAAGTAGATGAGAGCCTTCTTCTCATTCAGGTTGCCGAGCATTTTCGCGGCAGTCTGCAGGGCGGAAAGCTGGCGGTCGGTATTGAAGACGTTGAATTCGGCATCGTCCTGGCCGAAGGCGGAGAAAGTGTCCGAAGCTATGTCGTCGCTGTCGGATTCCTGGAATCCCTCGCCCTCGCCAATAATCAGCTTTTGGATAATCTGCTCAAGCTGGATGCGGTCGGCGGTGAAGTCCTGCAGCACTTTCACCGAGCCGCCTTCGTACTCCATGAGGGCCACCAGGTCGGCGGTGGTGACCTGCGAGTGCAGGAACTTCTGCGCCGCCTGGAGCGCGCGCATCTGGTCCGCCACCGGCATCGCGCTCATGTCGAAATAGAGCACCAGCAGCCGGCGGTCGCGGTACCGGATGTCGCCCGGAGCTTCCGGCGCGATGGGCGTGCTGGTGACGGCCGGCGCGGCTTTCGGCTGGGTCAGCAGCGCGACCGTTGCGGGCGCTGGCGGGGGCGCGGGCGTGTTATCGAGCTGCTGAAACTCGCAGAAGCTGATGGTTTGCGGCTGGCCATTTTCGGTGACTACGAAATCCTTCGAGGTCAGGCCTTCGATCGGCTTGCCGTTCTTGTCTTTCACCGAAACGGTTTCCACCACAAGCTGGGTGGTGGCTTGAAACTTCGCCACCGGCTCGGGTGGCTGCTGGGCGGAGGAGGCGACGACGGTGAGAAGTACAAGCGCGGCAAATGAGGTAGGACAGGCCATCGTTTTTCGTGGCCTGTCACTGCGGGCCGTTGACAGGCGACATAAACCGATCGCCTGTCCCACTGCGGATTGTTCGCTGGTCATCATCTTAGAACCTCATCCGCAGGGTGACCTGCATAGCGCGCATGGCATTGGCCGACACGGGCAATCCAAATAGGGCGCTGTTGGTCACGGTAGTAACCCAGCTTGAATAAGTCACATGGTTGAGCACGTTGGTCGCATCGAAACGGAGGTCCGCATTCCAGCGATCGGTGACGCGGAATGTTCGCGCCATGGATGCGTTCATGGCGAACTGCGCGGGCCCGGTGATGGAATTCCGCCCGGCGTCGCCCCACTCGCCCACAGGCGGTGCGGTGTAAGCCGCGGGATTGAGGTTGCGGCCACTGCTCGCGCCGTAAAGCGGTGCGCCGGTATAGTCGGGCCGGATGCTGCCGGTTACGCCGGTGCCGCTGACGGTAGCCAGGTAGATGGGCGTCAGCGGCGTGCCCGTGCCCGCGGTGGGTTGCAGCACGAACGTCCAGTCTTTCAGCGCCGCGCCGCGCCAGCCGCCCACCAGCGTTCCGCCGGTCACGCCCATGCCGGTGGTGTATTGCAGCGTCGCATTCGCCGTGTGACGCTGGTCGAAATTGGACAGGCCGCGCTCGCCGCTCAGGTCGAGCCAGTTCTGCGCAATGAGAGTGCCGCCTTGCCCACGGCCGCCCAAGGTCGAATCGTCGATGGCCTTGGCGAAGGTGTATTGCACGCTGGCCATCAACCCGTTGTGCAAACGCCGCCGCACCTGCGCCTGCCCCGACTCGCGGGTGGAGTTGCCATTCGACGTCACGTAAAGGAAACCGGCCGGGCACGAAGGGCAGGGATTGGCCGCGCCCAGCGGATAAGTGTTAGGCAGGAACATCTGCATCCCACGCGTGCCCTTGATTCCGAGATAGGTGAGAGAGGCCACCAGCGATCCGGGCAAGTCGCGCTGCACGGAAAGATTCCAGTTGTGCGAATAGCCGGCGCGCAGGTTGGGATCGATGGCGAAAGTGCTTTGCGTGGTGGTGGAAGATGGAATGAACCCTTTAGCCAGAGACAGCGAATTGATCACGGTGCCGGCCGCCGTGATGGTCGTGGTGTTGGCCACGGTAAGGCTGGTCGTGTTCGGCAGCGCAGCCTGCTGCGCCATCTGCAACTCCAGCGGCTGGTAGAATGAAGTGTTGTAGTAAACTCCGTAACCCGCCCGCACCACCATCGAGGAGCCGAGCAGCGGGTGCCACGCGACCCCAACCCGCGGCTGGAAGGCATGCCGGTCGGGGCGCAACAGCGAATCGGGGTAATGCTGGCCGGTGAGGGAGCCGACCGGATCCGAAGCCAGCACCGGCGCCACAGCCGAAAAATCCGGACCGACGTCCAGGTTCACCATCCGTCCGTACTCTTCGGTGACCGGGGCGCCATACTCCCAGCGCAGGCCCAGGTTGAGGCTGAGTCCGGGGCTGACGCGCCAGTCGTCGGCCACGAAGGCGTCGGAAACGGAATCGCGAAAATACTTGTCGGCGTTGCCGAACGCGATCGAGGCGGCGTCCGGCACGCCCAACAGGAAATCCGCCAGGTCGCTGCCGGTGCCGGCAACCGGCGAGCCGTTGACGGAAACCTCGGTCGCCGCGCCGGTGAAGGTGAAGCTGCCGCGTGCGTTCTGCTGCGCAAAATAGTTGAACTGCTGCCGGCGGAAGTCGCCGCCGAAAGTGATGTTGTGCGCGCCGTGCAGCCAGAACAAACTGGCCGACAGGGCGCTGGTCTGGAAACGACTGTTGGCTGCCTGAGCGTCGGACAGCCCGCTGATGCCGGAGGAAAACTGCAGGTTGGGCGGTCCCCAATCGACCGGGCTCCGATCGTTGCCGGTGATGCCGAAGTCTCCCGAAACATCGATGCCGTTGGCGTAATACGGCGTGACGTGCGAAGTGTAATGGCTGTACGAGTAACCGAAACTCGAGGTGAACCGCTGCGAGAAAAAGTGGCGCCAGTTCACGTTGGCGTTCAAGCCCAGCGTACGCGAGCGATCCACCAGGTCGAACAGGTTGGGCGTGTCGGAGTGCGTGTCCTGGAAGTTGAAACCGCCGTTGACCATGTTCTTGCGATTGAACATCTTGTTGAATCGCGATTGCATGCTGTCCTGGTGGAGCGCGGTCTGGATCGGAACCTGATAATTGTAGCCGGCCGATCCGGTGAAATTGGGCTTCGGATAAAGGCCCAGCAGGTCTTGCGCCTGCGAACTGAGGAGGGACTGCGGAATCATGTTACCCGGAAAACCGGCGATTGGGATCGGCTCGCCCGACAAATCGCCGGTGCGTTCGGCCGTGGTGGGCATCAGACCGGTTTGCACCGAGTCGCTGTGATTGCGCGTCCATTGATAGGCGACGAAGAAATTGGGCCAATTATTGTGCATGCCGGGGACCTTGAGCGGACCGCCGAACGTGGCCAGGCCGGTGATGCGGTTATAGGAGAGCTTGGGCGTGTCCTGGCCGGTGAGCGAAAACGGACTGGCGTCCAGGTTCGAATTGTCCATCGTGAAGCCGATGCCGCCGGTGTAGAGGCCGCGGCCGCCCGGGCGGAAGTTGCCGAATGCGCCCGACTGACTGAAGGCGGAATTGGCGGCGTTGTTCACGCTGCCATTGATGAGGAAGCCGTCGTTCGACTCCTTGCCGGCCTCGGCTACGGCTTGGCTGTCGGATTCCTTGTCCGCCTTGTCGGCGTCGGCCGATGCTTTCACGTCCGCCTTCTGAAAGCCGTTCTGTGGCGGAGCTACGGTAGGAACCGCGTTCTTCTTGCCGCGAATGGAGGGCACCGGCCCTCCCGCGGCTGGTTGCGGCTGGCTGGGGACGGCCGCGCTGGCCGTTGCCACCGGAGCGGGCGGCGGGGCGGCGCTATGCATCTCGGCCAGGGGCAGCATCTGCAACTGCCATTCGGGGCTGGGCGCGGCGGGCGCCACGGCCACCTCGCGCTCGATCGGCGCGAAGCACAGCATCTCGACGCGAATCGTCCAGATCCCTTCGGCGAGGTCCGGAAACGCGTAGGCGCCCTGCTGGTCGGTCACCGCAGTCAGGCGTTTGCCGGCCTGGGTCGCGGTCACGGTGACCCCAGGCACCGGCAAGCCGTTGAACATCACTCGTCCGTGGTGCTCCACGGCAGCCAGATTGAAAATCGCCAGCAGCAAAAGGAGGCAGATTTTAGCCCAATTCGACAATTTCACCGGTAATAGACTCCCGCTGTCCCGCAACGTTGACTTCCCATGAGATTTGGACGAACCACTCTTCAGGATATGACGCCGGCCGGCGAGGAAATGTTCGGCCGTTATGGGGTAGATCCCCGATCTGCCGGCGCCACAAGGAAATCAGCGGAAACAGGCCGGCCGCATCGAAAACTCGGTTTATGGCAGCGGCGCGAGCACGCGTTCGGCCATGGCGTGTTTGAGCGCCTCGATTCCCTGCCCCGTCACGCTGGAGATTTCGAAAAAGGGCAGGCCGCGCTCTTCGGCCACCTGGCGCAGGCGGGCAACCCGGTCCGGGTCCTGGGCGGCATCCATCTTGGCGGCCACCACGATCATCGGCTTCTGCGCCAGTTCCTCGCTGAAACTGGCCAGCTCGCGCATGATGATCTCGAAATCTTCCTCCGGCTCCCGGCCGGTGGATTCCGACAGATCGACCAGGTGCGCCAGCAGGCGGGTGCGTTCGATATGACGCAGGAACTGGATGCCCAAGCCGGCGCCGGCGTGGGCGCCTTCGATGAGGCCGGGAAGGTCGGCCACCACGAAGCTGCGGAAGTCGTCGAGCTGGACCACGCCCAGATGAGGCTCCAAAGTGGTGAACGCGTAATCGGCGATCTTGGGGCGGGCCGCTGAGATGCGCGAGATGAGGGTGGATTTGCCGGCGTTGGGAAAGCCGACCAGACCGACATCGGCCAGCAGTTTCAACTCCAGGCGCAGGCGCTTTTCTTCGCCGGGGCGTCCGGGCTCGTGCTCGGTCGGGGCCTGATGGGTGGCGGTGGCGAATTGCGCGTTGCCGCGACCGCCGCGTCCGCCGCGCGCGGCCAGGAACCGCTGGCCGGGCTCGGTGAAATCGAAAAGGCGAACGCCGGTGGCCTCGCCGAAAACCACGGTGCCCACCGGCACCAGCACTTCCAGCGAGTGGCCATCGGCGCCGGTGCAGTTGCTGCCTTCCCCGTGGCGGCCGCGCTCGGCGCGGTGCTCGGGGTTGAAACTGAACTGAAGCAGGGTGTTCTGGTGAATGGTCGACACCAGGTTGACGTCGCCACCGCGGCCACCGTCGCCGCCGGAAGGGCCGCCGCGCGGAACATACTTCTCCCGCCGGAAGGCCATGCAGCCGTTGCCGCCGTCGCCGGCTTTCACCAGGATGCGCGCTTGGTCAAGAAATAACATGTCGCAGGGGCCGCGTGCAGCGCTATAGGGGCCGGGCATGCCCGCCCCGCGTGCCCGGCCAATTCGCCCGGCCCGCACGAGGAAGGAAATTCTATTGGACGGCGTTGACGCGAACGAACTTGCCGAGGCGGCCGCGGTCCTTAAACTCGACCACGCCGGTAACCTTGGCGAACAGGGTGTCATCCTTGCCCCAGCCGACGTTGAGGCCGGGTTTGAGCTTGGTGCCGCGCTGCCGCACGATGATGGAACCGCCGGGAACCAATTGGCCGCCAAACACTTTCACGCCCAGCCGCTGCGCGTTGGAGTCGCGCCCGTTTTTGGAACTGCCTAAGCCTTTTTTATGCGCCATACGTCACCTATGCCAGACTCTCGCCGACCTTGATATCGGTGTAGGCTTGGCGATGCCCGATGGTTTTCTTGTATTGTTTCTTGCGTTTGAACTTGAAAACAATCACCTTGTCGCCGCGGCCGTTGCCCACGATAGTAGCCTTCAGAGTGCGCGCCGAGACCATGGCGCCATCCTCGAAGGCGGCCTTCACGGGCAGATCCACCTCCGCGCCCACTTCGCCCGGCAGCTTTTCGACGCGGACGACCTCACCCGGGGAAACCACATACTGCTTCCCGCCGGTTTCAATGATCAGTTGCATTTCAACCTCTTGCTTTGGGAGCCGGAACACACGGAGTGCGTCGGAACCACTGGAGTAAACTTCGAGTTTACTACAGATGCGGCACCGGCGGCAAACTCGACCGCGCCTGCGGGCGTGCGGGGCAAGCCATACCGGGAGGCCAAGCACGCCGCACCAGCACCGTAGTACTGGTAGACGGGCGCAAGGTTTTAACGACGCACCTGACGGCCAATTATGATATTCTGTAGACTGGGTTGCCTGGGTAGGAGTTTTTTCGCGACTTGGAAACGCCGGGGCCACCAAGGGCGTCCAACCTAGTGCAGTAGTGGTCCCATTTTCGGGAGATGGTGGCACAAGACATGGCTGATCTGTCACATTCCAGTAATCCTCTCGGTACCAGCCCAGACGATCACCTCGCCCGGTTGCTGGTCGACGAAATCGAAGATCCCTGGTATAAGACTTTCCTGCAGAACCTCAAAGAAGCCATATTCCCACCCAAACTGCCACCGCTTGAACTGACTTCGCAGCCGGTAGCGGTGAAGGATATCTGGGGGCTGTACGGGCGGCAGAAGAAGTCGTTCTTCATGTCGACGGCTTTCCAAGGGGTAGTGGTGGCGGCGGCCTTCTGGATTTTCTCGATTCCCGCCGTGCAGCAGGGAATGAGGAAAGCCACGGCGGTGTTCCTGCCGGATCTGTCGTCGGCTCCGGAAGTGAAGATCAATAAGGGCGGCGGTGGCGGTGGCGACCGCTCGTTGCTGGCTGCCAGCAAAGGACGTTTGCCGAAGATCGCGCCGCGCCAGTTCACTCCGCCCGCAGCGGTCATCAATAATCCGAATCCCAAGCTGGTGATGGACCCGAGCATCCTGGCGCCTCCGGACGTGCAGATGCCGAACGTCAACATGAGCCAGTACGGCGACCCGCTGGCCAAGATCGGTCCTGCCTCGAACGGGCCGGGCTCGGGCGGCGGCATCGGTTCCGGCCACGGCGGCGGTGTCGGTCCCGGCGGTGGCGGCGGCTATGGTCCGGGATCGGACGGCGGTTTCGGCGGCGGCGTCTACAAGGTGGGTAATGGCGTCACTGCGCCGGTGCTGCTCTATAAGAAAGAGCCGGAGTATTCCGAAGAAGCCCGCAAAGCCAAGTACCAGGGCACCGTAGTTCTCGAAATCTACGTGGATGCCAGTGGCCGCGCCGTCAACCCGCGAATCCTTCGCAGCCTGGGGTTGGGGCTGGACGAGAAGGCCGTGGAAGCCGTGCGCATGTGGAAATTCAAGCCGGGCTATAAGGATGGCAAGCCGGTCACCGTTTCAGCCCAGATTGAAGTCAACTTCCGACTCCTGTAGCGACTGGCCAAAATCGAAAATACAAACGACCGCCGGAACAATCCGGCGGTTTTTGTTTTTTATGGCAAGACCGGCCGGGCTTGCGCCCGTCTGCGCCGATTGAACAATCGGCGCGCAGGTTAACCAACCTGCCCCACGGGAGCTTATTACACTTTCTGCGCGTCCGCCTGACACTCGGCGCATGGGCAGATGCGGCGGAAGTGGTCCCAGGAGTAAATGCCGGTGTTATGGCCGTCGCTCCAGTTGATGCGGATGGCGTAGTTGCCGACCGGTTCGGCGCCCAGCATTTTCAATACGGGTTTGAACATCGGGAAGGGATCGGCGGCTTCGGGCTGGCGCGGCGGGGTGCCGTGCGCACCGGTGCAACCGGCGCAGGGGCACTTGTCGCGCAGGTAGACCAGCGGGTACTGGCTGTGATGGCCATCCTTCCAGTCGATCTTAATGCCGCCGGATTTGGAGATGGCGATGTGTTCGGGGTCGCTCGAAGTGCTCATGTTTGGTTGAAGAGGCGCTCGACGTCGCGCACGCCGGAGATGCGGCGCATGGCGGAAACCAGTTTCTCGAGTTGCTTTTTGTCGCGCACGTCCACCGTCATCTCGACTACGCTGCCCACCTGGTCGGTGAGCGATCTGGCCTCCAGACTGCGGATGTTGGTGCTCTCGTCGGAAAGCACGCCGGTCAACTGATTGAGCATGCCCGGACGGTCGTCGGTGTGGACCACGATGCGCACGGGGAACGCGTCGTCGGCCGCGCGCACCCATTCGACCTCGATCTTGCGCTCCACGTCGTACATCAGGTTCTGCACGTTGGGGCAGGCGCGCGAATGCACCGCGACGCCCTTGCCGCGGGTGACGTAGCCGACGATGGCCTCGCCGCGGATGGGATTGCAGCACTTGGCGCGGTAGACCAGCAGGTCGTCCATGCCGCGGACCTTGATGACGGCGTCGTGATCCGTCTGGCGGCCGGTGCCGGCCGGCGCACCACCGGCGGCGGGCGCGAGCTCCGGCGCGAGGGGTTCGGCCGGTTCTTCGTCCACCTTGTCCGGGGCCACCTTGCTCAACACCTGGCGCGCCGAAAAGCGCCCGTAGCCGAGTGCGGCGTACAGGTCCTCGGTCTTCGAGTAGCCGTATCCGGCGGCCACCTGGTCCAGATCGGCGCGGGCCACGCGGGCGAGTTGCACGCCCAGGCGGCGGGCTTCCTTTTCGAGATACTTCTCGCCGATTTCGATGGCCTTCAAGCGCTCGCTGGCGTTGATCACGTGCTTGATCTTGTTGCGTGCGCGCGAGGTGCGTACGAAGGCCAGCCAGTCCTTGCTCGGCTGATGGCCGGGCTGGGTCATGATCTCGACGATGTCGCCGTTGCGCAATTGCGAGCGCAGCGGAACAATGCGGCCGTTGACCTTGGCGCCGACGCAGGTATTGCCCACGTCGGAGTGGATGGCATAGGCGAAATCGATCGGTGTGGCTTCACGCGGCAGCACGATCACCTTGCCCTTGGGGGTGAACGTGTAAGCCTCTTCCGGGTAGAGGTCCACCTTAAGCGTGGACATAAACTCGCCGGGATCCTGCATGTCGCGCTGCCATTCCACCAGGTGGCGCAGCCACGCGATGCGCTGGTCGTCGGCCGCCGGCCCTTTGCGGCCTTCCTTATACTTCCAGTGAGCGGCAATGCCCTCTTCGGCAATGCGGTGCATTTCCTCGGTGCGGATCTGCACTTCGAATGTCTGCCCCTGCGGCCCCACTACCGAAGTGTGCAGCGACTGGTACAGGTTGGGCCGCGGGATGGCGATGAAATCCTTGATGCGGCCCGGAATGGGCCGCCAGCGGTTATGGATGACGCCGAGGGCGGCGTAACAGTTCTTCACCGAGTCGGTGAGAATGCGGAGCGCCATCAGATCGTAGACCTGGTCGACCGTAATTTTCTGCCGGCGCAGCTTCTGGAAAACGGAGTAGGGACGCTTGACGCGGCCCTCGATGCGTGCGGGAACGCCTTCGCGCCGCAGCTCGGCCTCCACCGTGCGAAGGATTTCCGCGAGGAATTCCTCGTTGGAATGGCGCCGGCTCTCGATGGAGGCGATGATTTCGCGATAAGCGTCGGGCTCCAGGTACTGAAAGGCCAGGTCCTCGAGCTCGCCGCGCACTTTGCCCATTCCCAGGCGGTGGGCGATCGGCGCATAGATTTCGATCGTCTCGCGGGCGATTCGTTGGCGCCGTTCGGGAGCCAGATAGCCGAGCGTGCGCATGTTGTGGATGCGGTCGGCCAGCTTGACCATGATGACGCGGATGTCTTCGACCATGGCCAGCAGCATCTTGCGGAAGCTTTCCGCCTGGCGGTCCTCGGCGGAAAAGAAATCGAGTTTGGAGAGCTTGGTGACGCCGTCGACGCAGCGGGCCACTTCTTCGCCGAATCGCTGGCGGACCTCGTCGACGGTGACGCTGGTGTCTTCCACCACGTCGTGCAGCAGCCCGGTCTCCATGCCCACCACGTCCAGGCGCATCTCGGCGAGAATGCGGGCCACCATGATGGGGTGAACCATGTAAGGCTCGCCGGAATCCCGCATCTGGCCTTCGTGCCGCTCACGGGCGAACTGATAGGCGCGCTCGAGCGGCGCCAGGTCATCCTTGGGGCGGTACTCGCGGATCTTGGCTTCGAGCTCCCGGTACAACTGCCCCACCGGATCGGACGGGGGCGGCAGAGACACGGGTTCCGAAAGGCTGGCGGGTTCGGATGCCACTTCCTTCGATTGTAGCAGGGGCGTCGAACCGCTCCGCTTCTTGCTCGGCGCGCGCAGTGCGCCGGCGCAGAGATGTGGCGCTCGAATCGGGTTGCGAAAGTGGCGGCCACGCGGTTCCCCGATGCACAGGCAAGCTTAAAGCATGCCCCACCGGCGGCAATGGTGGGGCATACGGCAAGCTTGCCCTTTTGTTTTGTCGAAGCGGGACATCACGGCTGCCATTTGTTAAGAGTGGAGTGAACCGATGAATGTTCTGATACTCAATGCGGGTAGCTCCAGCCTGAAATTCCAGGTGATTGCGACCGATCTCGACCGGATCAAAAAGGCGAGCGACGAACGCCTGTGCCGCGGACAGGTGGAACGGATTGGCGGCGAGGCCATCGTTACGGTGCAGAACCGGAATGGCCCGCGGCGAAAGCTGACGGCGCCCATCCGCGACGTGGCCGCGGCGCTCGATTACGTGCTGCGCTGGCTGGCTTCGGATATCTCGGAGGTGGCCGAGATTCGCAGCCTGGGCGACTTGCACGCAGTGGGACATCGGGTGGTGCATGGTGGCGAGACGTTCCACGAATCGGCCCTGATCACCGACGACGTTCTAAAAGGCATCGAAGACTGCATCGACCTGGCGCCTTTGCACAACCCCAATAATTTGAAAGGCATTCTGGCGGTGCGCGAGATCTTCGGGCGCCAGACGCCGCAGGTGGCGGTGTTCGATACCGCGTTCCACTCGACCATCCCGGAACAGGCTTACCTGTATGCGCTGCCCTATCACCTGTACCGGCGCCATCGCATACGCCGTTACGGCTTCCATGGGACGTCGCATCGTTACGTGGCGTATCGTTACCGGACGCTGCGCAGCCTGACCCGCGAGCAGACCAACCTGGTGACGCTGCACCTGGGCAACGGCTGTTCGGCCTGCGCCATTCGCGGCGGCCGTTCGGAGGATACGTCGATGGGCATGACGCCGCTGGAGGGCCTGGTGATGGGGACGCGCTCGGGCGATCTGGATCCCGCCATTCTGAACCTGATGGCGAGCAAGGAAGGGCTCTCGCCGCATGAGGTCGAGTCGGTGCTGAACACCCAGTCCGGATTGCTGGGGATTTCCGGCCTGACCAACGACATGAAAGTGCTGGAGGACGAACTCAAGGTGCACGACGACCGGCGCGTGCGCTTAGCCATCGAGATATTCTGCTACCGGGCGCGCAAGTACGTGGGTGCGTTTCTGGCGGCCATGGGTGGAGCGGACGCGGTGATTTTCACCGGCGGCATCGGCGAAAATTCGCCGCAAGTTCGGGCGCGGATCTGCGAAGGCCTCGCCTGGGCCGGTCTGAATCTCGACCAGGGCCGTAACGAGCAGATGGTGGCGCGGGAAGGCCTCATCTCGACCGAAGATTCCACCCTCAACGCGTGGGTGATCCCAACCGATGAAGAGTTGCTGATCGCGCGCGACACCGTGCGTTGCATACTGGGCGAGCCGCATCCGGGGTAGCGGGGAAGGATTGCCCCTGCCGAGCAGCCGCGTGAGTCGCGGGGCGTCCTCCCCCCTGCTTTTTTTCCGCTTACGCGCCGGCCAATGCCCGCCTTGGCTCGAAGGTGTAGCCGAAGCCGCGGACGGAGTGAATCAGCGTGGGCTCGGCGGGGTCCTGCTCAATCTTCTGACGCAATCGAAGCACATATACATCCACCGCGCGGTCGGTGATGGCGCGGTCCTGTCCCCACACCGAATCGAGCAGTTGCTCGCGGCTGAAGACCACTCCGGGACGGCTCATCAGGAACTCGAGCAGGCGGAACTCGGTGGCCGTCAGCGCCAGCGGGCCGCCGTTCAACCGCACCTGCCGGCTGCTGGTGTCGAGCTCCAGGCCGCCTGCCTCCAGCATGCGCGGCGGCGAGGTCTGATTGCGGAACTGCAGCTTGATCCGCGCGATCAGCTCGCGCACGAAGAACGGCTTGACCACGTAATCGTTGGCGCCCAATTCCAGGCCCACGATGCGGTCGGTCTCCGAAGCGCGCGCGGTCAGGAAGATGATCGGAACCGCGGACAGGTCGGGATCGCGCCGGATGCCCTTGCAGATGTCCAGGCCGTCGGAATCCGGCAGCATGATGTCGAGCAGGATCAGGTCCGGCCGCACCTGTCGGCAAAGCTCGATTGCCCCTTTTCCGGTTTGCAGACCGGACAGCGAGAACCCCTCCTTCTCGAGGTTGTACTTGAGAAGCGAAAACAGGTCCACGTCGTCTTCGATGAGCAGAATCTTTTTCATGGGTGCCTTGTTACCTGCTCTAACGGTATCAGCGGCGATGTTACAGAGCGATTAAGTGGGCGTGAATTCGGGATTAAGACGTGGCGCGCGCATTAATGCGCCGTGCACGGCCGGGCTGCCGCCCGGCTGGACCGATTGACAATCGGTCCGCAGGTTTCCCAACGTGCCCCGCTATGCCGCGCACTCGCCGCGGCCCAACTGTAGCGAGTACGCCTGGTCGTCGCCCCAGTCCTGGTAGATCTCGGGGAATAGTTCGGCGGGTTTGGCAAACTCGCGTGTCAGTTCGCGGAAAGTTTCGATTTTGTGCCGCAGCACATACTGGCGGAAGGTTTCGCCGTGCAGCCGGTTGGCCTGGAAATGATCCAGCACGCGCACCACGGCGGCGGGCGCCAGCCGCGCCGGAATCGACTGCACGGCCAGGCCAAAGCGCATCACGCCTTCTTCGTCGTATCCGCCTCCCAGCAGCATCTGGTAATACGGAATCTCGCGGCCATCGATCTTGCGCGCATTGCCGAAGAACCCGAAGTCACCCACCCAGTGGTGGCCGCAGGAATTGGGGCAGCCGCTGATCTTGATCGAGAGCTCGCGCACGCGCGGATCGTCATACCGCCGCAGCGTCTCGCCCAGCGCGGCGCCCAGGTTCATCGACTTGGTCAGCGCCAGGTTGCAGGAATAAGCGCCGGGGCAAGTCACCACATCGTCGATATGCCGCGCGCGCGCCGCCGCCAGGCCAATCGCCGCCAGCGCCCGATGCACCTCCGGCAACCGCGCCAGCGGAACGAACGGCAGCAGCAGGTTCTGATCGATGGAAACGCGCAGCGTTCCGTCGCCGGCGGTGGAGGCGATGCGCGCCAGCCCCCGCAACTGCGGGCCGAGAAGATTGCCCTGCTCCACGCGCACCGTTACCGCGGCGTAGCCGGTCTGCTTCTGTTCGGCGACGTTGGTCGCCAGCCACGCGTCATACTCGCCGTCGCCGGTCTGGTGACGCCCCGCCAGCGGCAGCAGCGCACCCTGCCCGAGCGGTTGCGGCCGCGATTGGTAGCCGCCGAAACCCTCCGGCACCATCTCCGGCCACGCGATCCCGCCATCGCTCAGAATGAGCTGGTATTCCTTTTCCACCTGCTCCCGCAGCCACTCGATGCCGCGCTCGCGCAGCACGAATTTCAACCGCGCCTTGTTCTTATTGCCACGGTTGCCGTAGCGATTGAAGATGCGGATCACGGCTTCGCAGCGGTTCAGCAGGCGCTCTTCGGGAACGAACTCCTCGAGCAGTTGCGCTTCGGTGGGCAGCGGCCCAAGTCCCCCGGCCACCAGCATGCGGAAGCCGCGCTGGCCATCGCGGATCACCGCGCGCAGGCCGATATCGTTGATCGCGCCCGCAATGCAATCGCGGCCCGCGCAGCCGTCGAAGGCGATTTTGAACTTGCGCGGCAGGTTGCCCGTCAGGTCCTTGCGCAGCAGGGCGAACGCCAGCCGCTGTGCGTACGGCCGCACGTCGAAAACCTCGTTCCGCGCAATCCCCGCCCAGGCGCAAGTGGTCACGTTGCGCACCGTGTTGTAGCAGGCCTCGCGGTTGGTCAGCCCGGCGTCGGCGAGCACATGCATCAGGTCGGCCACCCGCGCCAGCGGCACGAAATGAAACTGGATATTCTGCCGCGTGGTCAGGTGCCCCCTGCCGCCGCCGAATTCCTCGGCCACGCGCGCCAGTTGCTCGGCCTGCGCCGCCGTCAGCATTCCGCTGGGGATCTTCGACCGCACCATCTGCACTCCCGGCTGCCGCTGCCCGTAAATGCCATGCTTCAGCCGGAAGGGGCGGAAGTCGTCTTCGGTTATCTGGCCGTCGAGGAACGCCTGAGCCCGCGAGCGGAAGGTTTCGATCTCCTCACGGACCAGGCGATCATGTTCAATTTCAAACAGTTGGCGATCTGTCAGCGGTGCTTCGGCGACGCTACTCATAGCAGTACCCGATTCTCTATGGATTATATCACCTATTTGTCAATGGAGATTGAAACAAGATTCGCCCGGAGGGCCTTTTCATAATCTTACCATCCGGTTGGTTTAGAATCGTAACTGGCCCGGCGGCGAAGCTGGCTGCCCAAGCTCTTCTATGTCGCGAACTCTTCTGATCACATTCGCAATCGGCATCGTGGTAGTCGCGATCGCCATATCGGGCATCGTCTACATGCAGCGCGGAGCGCACATCGAGCTGCCCGGCAAGATTCTCAAAGTCCGCACCGCTCCGCTCGACGACCAAAGTGCGGCGGTGGCGATCGATTTTCGCGTCACCAATCCCTCGAATTATCAGTTCAAGGTGCGCAGCGTAACGGTGGTGCTGGAGAGCCAGAGTGGCGCCCAGATCGAGGGAGCCACGGCGTCGGAGATAGACGCGCAGCGGCTGATGGCCGGCGTGCCCCTGCTCGGCGACAAGTACAACCCGAGTCTGATGGTGGGCGAGCGGGTACCCGGGCGCACCACGCTGGACCGCATGATCGCGGCCCGCTTCGAGGTGCCCGATTCCCAACTCCAGGCGCGCAAGCGTTTCCTGGTGAGGATAGAGGAAGTGGATGGCCTCGTGGAAGAGCTGTCCGAGAGATAGCGCGCCGCCGGCGCTGGCTCACGCCGGCGGGGGATCGCGTCTGAGATAGAGAACCAGCACCATCACCGAATAGGCGCTCAGGATCAGCGCCAGCAGCACATAGAATACGATCGATGCAGGGGCGGCGACCGCCCGATTGCGCCAAACAGACCAGAACGATACGGCCGCCGGGACCGCCACCAACAACGGCGCAGCGGCGGCGATTCTCCAACGGCCCCGCCAGCTAATCAGCGCGTAAAAGGCCAGGCACGGCGGGAACAGCACGTCGGCAAATAAACACAACGCCACCAACCATCCCAACACGGTCATCGATGGGTAGTGTAGCAGCCTCCGCCTAACCGGCGCCACGGGTCGCCGAGTGCGTCTGTGCGCGCTAAGCAAAAACCACCGGCGACAAGGACCGCCGGCGCTACCGCCGCACGAAGCGCTTATCGCGCGCGGGCCAGAAGTTCGATGCCGGAAAAAAAGAACGCAACGTCGATCAAAACTCACACCTGTGCCGCCAGACTAAAGAATTTTTGCGCAGGGTGTGTGGAATTGTCCATGGGGTTTCGTTCTGTTGATTGGAACCGAAAATGCGAGTTCCCGTGGAGGCAGCCGTGAATCCGAGAAGAAAAGTCGAGAAAACGTTTTGGGCGGATGTCATACTGGCCGTTGCTTTGAGCGGCGCGTTGCTGGTGCTGGCTTCGGTGGCGATTATAGGCACTATCCACCGCGCGCACGCGGCAGATAGCGACACGCCAACAGCCATTTATTCGCACGGTACGCTGCACGTGGAGATACCGTACACGGCACGGCGCGCCGGCGCTGGAACTCTCACCATCGAGGTTCTGAATCCCGAGGATGGCATATTGGGGCGGTCGGAGCGGCGGGTCACGCTCGCCGAGGGTAAGGGATCGTGGCAAGCCGACCTCAAGCTCGTCAAGGAACTCGCCAACGAAGACCTGGTGTGGCATCGGGTGCGCTACCGCTTCCTGTATTCCGGCGACACCGACGGGACAATCGAAGGCGCGGACTCCATCTCGGAGATGCTGCGAACGCCGGTGGTCCACGTGATGGCCCAGCAAACCTATTTGAGTGGCGCGGCGGCGGCGGTGCGGGTGATCGCTACCGATTCGAAGAATGCGGCTATCACGGCGGCGAGCACGGTGCGGATCGAATTAGTGAAGCCGGGTGTGCCGAACGTAGCGCTCTTCAGGGGGCCGCTCAACCAGCGTGGCACCACCGAAGCGCAGTTCCGTTTTCCGGCGGGCGTGACGGGCAGTTACACGCTGCGGTATGTGGTGGATACGCCTATCGGCTCCACCGATTTCACGCAACCGGTGCGCCTCGAAGACAAAGTTTCGATCTTACTGACTACCGAGAAACCGATTTATCAGCCGGGCCAGACCATTCATATACGTGCGCTGGCTTTGGACCGCGCCGATCATCAGGCGGCGGGCGCGCGCAATCTGACCTTCGAGGTGGAAGATTCGCGCGGCAATAAGGTTTTCAAAAAGGCGGTCAAGACCGATGGGTTCGGAATCGCGTCGGCGGAATTCGGATTGGCCGACGAAGTCAACCTGGGCACTTATCATCTGCGGGCGTTGATGGTTGGGGGTGAAGGCACCGCGCGCAACACGGCCGAGATCGCCCTCGAGATCGAACGCTACGTGCTGCCCAAATTCAAAGTCGCCGTGGACTTCGCGGGGAAAGACGAAAAGACCAAGCACGGTTACCGGCCGGGAGACCACGTGACCGGCACGGTTCGCGCCAATTACTTTTTCGGCAAGGCGGTGGACGCGGGCGATGTCACGGTGAAGGCGTCGGGCATGGATGTGAGTGTGTTCGAGGTGGGGTCGGTCGAGGGCAAGACCGATGGCGAGGGGGCGTGTCGTTTCGACCTGACGTTGCCGCGCTACTTTGCCGGGCGGCCGCTCAACCAGGGCGCCGCGCACGTGCTGGTGGAGGCCACCGTGAAGGATTCGGCCGGCCATTCCGAGACGCGCGGGGAACCCATCACGGTGAGCGAATCGGCGCTGCTGATCACGGCCGTGCCGGAAGGCGGCACGCTGATTCCGGGTATCGAGAATCAGGTCTTCGTGCTGACGTCCTACGCCGATGGCAAGCCGGCCAAGACGGAGTTGCGGGTGCGCGCGACGGGAAATCCGGAGCAGAACGTCACCACCGATGACGGCGGTGTGGCGCTGGTTCGGCTGGTGGCGCCGTCCGCTGCCCGCGTGCTGGAGGTCGAGGCCAAGGATCGAGAGGGCAATAGCAGATCGAGTTCCGTGCCGCTACAACTTCGCCAGGGCACCGAGCAGATTCTGCTGCGCACGGAGCGCGCCGTGTATCGCACCGGCGACCGCAT
>JBEKKO010000039.1:0-39119 GCA_050010695.1 Bryobacteraceae bacterium | reverse complement strand
CGGTTGGTGGGATCGAAATCGCGGCCCAGCTTGCGGATGCGCAGGTGGGAGCCGTCGTGCAGCCGCACGTCCATCGTTTCACCCTCGGGAATCTCCACCGCGATATCCTCGTGGGCGGGCACGTAATCCAGTTCGTTCAGCACCAGGTCGTGCTCTTTCATGTACGCGTAGCTCTTGGTGGACCCCTGGTGGTCGTTGAAGGTCACGCAAGGAGAAACCACGTCGATCACCGAGAGGCCGCGATGCGAAATGGCGGTTTTGAGGATGGCCTGCAACTGCTTCTTGTCGCCGCTGAAGGAGCGTGCCACGAAGGTGGCGCCCCATTTCAGGGCCAGCGCGCAGCAGTCGAACGGCGGCAGATTGTTGGCCGCGCCGGTCTTCAGCGTGGAGCCAACGTTGGCGGTGGCCGAAAACTGGCCCTTGGTGAGGCCGTACACGCCGTTGTCTTCGATGATGTAGATCATCGGCACGTTGCGGCGCACCAGGTGCATGAACTGGCCGAGACCGATAGAGGCGGTATCTCCGTCGCCGCTGACGCCGAGGCCCAGCAGGTTGCTATTGGCCAGGATGGCGCCGGTGGCGAGCGCCGGCATGCGGCCATGCACGCCGTTGAAGGCGTGCGAAGTCCCCAGAAAATAGGCCGGCGATTTCGACGAGCAGCCAATGCCGGAGAACTTGGCCACCTGCCAGGGCGGCACGCCGAGCTCGTAGAAGCATTCCACCACGCGCTCGGAGATCGCATTGTGGCCGCAGCCGGCGCACAGCGTGGTTTTGCTCCCCTTGTAATTGAGGACCTCGAGCCCGATGCGGTTGGTTTTCTTGGGCGGCGGCGCGGCGGCGGTGCTCATTTTCCCTCCTGTTTAACGATCGTATCGGTGATGGTGCGGGCGTCGATGGGCAGCCCGCCGTAGTAGCGCACGCTGCGGAGCCGGGCGATCGAATCCGGCTCCAGTTCCAAACGCATCAGCAGCAGGAGCTGCGCATCGCGGTTTTGATCGATCACGTAAACCCGGTCGTGGCGGCGGATGAAATCCTCAAGGTGCGTGGTGAACGGGTAAGCCCGCGGACGCAGGTAGCTCACCGCCAGGCCGTATTCGGCCTGCAACTGGTCGCAGCTTTCGCGCGCCGCGTAATCCGAGCTGCCGATGGCGATCATCCCGATGCGGGCGCCGGCGCGCGTTTCCTGAGCGGGCTCGGGAACATGGCTGCGCATCACCTCGAACTTGTGAGCGAGCCGGTCCATGTTGTTGACGTAGTCGTCCTCGCGCTCAGTGTACTGCGCGTGCTCATTGTGGCCGCTGCCGCGCGTGAAGTAGCCGGCCTTGGGATGATTGGTGCCGGGGAGCGTGCGGTAGCCCACGCCGTCACCATCCACGTCCAGGTAGCGCGCGAAGCCGCCCAGCCGGTCCAGATCTTCCGCCGTCAGCACTTTGCCGCGGTGGATGGGCTTTTCCGGGTATGCGAACGGATCGGACATCCAGTTGTTCATGCCGAGATCGAGATCCGTGAGAATGAACACCGGCGTCTGGAAGCGCTCGGCGAATTCGAAAGCCTCCATCGACATGGTGAAGCATTCTTCCATCGAGCACGGGAAGAACATGGGATGCTTGGTGTCGCCATGGGAGAGGCAGACGGTGCTGAGCAGGTCGCCCTGCTGCGTGCGGGTGGGCAGACCGGTGGAGGGGCCGACCCGCTCCACGTCATAGATCACCGCCGGCACTTCCGCGTAATATCCCAAGCCGATGAATTCGCTCATCAGCGAGATGCCGGGCCCGGCGGTAGCCGTCATCGAGCGCGCCCCCGCCCAGCCGGCGCCGAGCGCCATGCCGATGGAAGCCAATTCGTCCTCGGCCTGCACGATGGCGTAGGTGGCCTTGCCGGTCTCGGCTTCGACGCGGAAACGCTGCATGTATCCGATCAGCGTTTCCACCAGCGAAGAGGACGGCGTAATGGGGTACCAGGTGACCACGGTGACGCCGGCGAACATGGCGCCCAGCGCGCACGCGGCGTTGCCATCGATGATGATCTTGCCGGCGGTGGCGTTCATCCGTTCCACGCGGCAGGGATCGGCCTTAGTGAGATTCTTCGAAGCGTAATCGAAGCCGGCCAGCGCGGCGCCCCAGTTGAGTTCGGCGGCCTTGGCCTTGCGCTTGCCGAACTGCTTCACCAGCGCCCGGTGCACCTCTTCCATTTCGATCGAGAGCAGCCACGCCACCACGCCGTCGTAGATCATGTTGCGCACCAGTTTGCGCAGCTTGGCCTCGGGACACACCGGCCCCACCAGCTTGTCGAACGGCACCGGATAGAAATGCAGATCGGCGCGCAATTCGCCGAGCTTGAGCGGCTCGTCGTAGACCACCGCCGCCCCGGCGTCGAGCTTCATGACGTCCTCGCGCGCGGTCTCCGGGTTCATCGCCACCAGGAAATCGATCTCCTTGCGGCGGCCGATGTAGCCGTGCTTGCTGGCGCGGATGGTGAACCACGTGGGCAGCCCGGCGATGTTCGACGGGAACATGTTCTTGCCCGAAACCGGGATGCCCATCTGAAAGATGGCGCGCATCAGAACGGAGTTGGCGGTCTGGCTGCCGCTCCCGTTGACGGTGGCCACCTGGAGACTGAAATCGTTGACGACCGAATGGCCGGCGTGGGCGGACGGGGGCTCCGCCGGCGATACTTCTAGCGTGGACATTTGTGAGGATGATCCCTTCTGCAAGGGTAGGTAACCCAGTACACTCTGCTACCTAGATTATATGTCCAACCCGCGGCTGGTGGGGTAGACGCGCCCAGTGTGCGACACAAAAATGGCAAAACTCTCCATTCCTAATGAATTCGCATGAGTCTGAGCGTAGGGGTACGCAAGGCTTTGCCTTATAAGGAGGTTTGTATCAGGGCAAGGCTTTAGCCGTGCCGAAGGATCGGCGGAAAAATCCGGGCTTCAGCCCCTGCGGGCTCAGAAAGGACTCAGTGGCTAAAGCCTTTGGCTACGGTGTTGCGGCACGGCTGAAGCCGTGCCCTGATACAAAGCCCCCGCCCAGTTTCCACTTCCACGTCGCACACCGAGACGCGCCCAGTGGAGGGCGTGGAGGGTGTGCTTCATAAGAACGGCAGGGCCTTGGATTCCGAGGAAATCCGCCGATATCCCGACGGCTTACGCCGGGGACTTGCCTCAGAGAGCTACGCGCTTTCGGGCGCGAGCGTCGAGGCGGGGTGCAGCCATCTGCGGCGGCCGGCGTGGGCGATGGCGAATAGGACTACGAAGCCGGCCATCAGGCCGAGGCTGGCGCCGAGGCCGATCCATTCGGGGCGGAAAGATCCCAATCGCAGAGTGATCGCGACGTTGAGCAGCAGGGGGACCATGGCGGCGAGCACGGGCGGCCAGGGGCGATCCAGGGCGAACAACGAGCGGGCCGTCACCTCCATCAAACTCCAGCCCACCATGCTGGGGCCGAGCCCGAGAAAAACGGCCGCTACCAACGCGGTGGATGCGGCGGTGAAGCTGCCGCGCTGAAAAGCGATCCGGACGGCGGGTTGGCGAAACAGAATGGCGAAGCCGCAACCGGCCACGGCGGCCAGCGCGGTAAGCGCCACCGTCCGATCGATCAGGCGGAAGGCGTCGCGCATGCGCGCCAGGCTGCGCAGGCGGCTGATTTCGGGAAGGAGCGAATTCGAGATGGGGCTCACCAGCAGCGCCAGTGGCACGCCCACGCCGCGCATGCAGTAATCCAGCGCGGCGGCCATCCCAGGCCCGACGTGAGTGGCATAAGCGCGGGTGAAGACGATATTCAGGCTCAAGCCGACGGCGTAGACGACGAAGAAGGCGGGCTTGGCCGCGATTTCGCGCCAGGACACGGTGCAGGGTTCGGCGGCGGCGGCCGAGAGCTCGCGCCGGGTGGCGAACCACACCACGGCCAGTTGGGCGAAAGCGCCGGCGGTATAGCCGATGGCAAAGGCATACAGGCCCACGGCGCGCCACAACGCGAGCGCGCCCGCGATGGTGAACACGTTGAGCGCCGCCTGGTAGAAGGCCATAGGGCCGAAGCGGCGGCCGGTATAGAGCAACGCGCAATACACGGCGGCGGCGCCGGCGGCGAAAGTGGAGAGAGCGAAGATGCGCAGGCTGGCGGTGGCGGCCGCGAAATAGACCGGATCGAGGCCGGGCGCGAGAATGCGCATGAGCCACGGCGCTCCCACGATTACGACTATCGCTATGGCGGCGAAGATCCAGGCGAAGGTGCGCAGGAGGCGGCGGAAAAGGGCGAGGCGCGCGTTCCCTCCGGCGGCGGTCAGCATGGGAACAAAGGCGAAGACGATGCTGTTGATGACGACCGAATTCAGGGTGTCGATGGGACCCATGGCGACGGCGAGGGAATCGGCGCGGCTATGGGTGCCGAGAAAGTACGCCGCCAGTGCCACCCGCAGGAAGCCCAGCAGATTGCCGGTAATCAACCCGGCCACAATGACCAGCCCGCCGCGCACTAGCGGGTTTTCCACCGCGCGGCTAAGAACCCGCTCGGCGGTGAACGCCGGGGTTGGTTCGATCGAGCTCAGTTGAAGAGACCTCGCGCGTGAGCGTTCCGGACTCGGATCAGGCCGTGGCCTCGAACGCGTTCCGTGCCGCCCGCAGCGCCGATTCGTAATCGGGATGATCGGCGACTTCTTTTACATATTCCGCGTGGCACACCCGATTGTTCCGGTCGATTACGAAAATCGCGCGGCTTTCGATACGCAGTTCCTTGATCAGCGTGCCGTAATTGGAGCCGAAGGAGGCGTCCTTGTGATCGGAGAGCATTTTCACCTTGTCGACGGCGAAGGCGCCGCACCAGCGCTTCTGGGCGAAAGGCAGGTCCATGCTGACGGTCAGAATATCGATGCCCGGGAGAGTGGACGCCGACTCATTGAAGCGCTTGGTTTGCGCGTCGCAAACCGGCGTATCGAGCGAAGGCACCACGCTGACGATGCGGACGCGGCCGGCGGTATCGGCCAGGGTGACCGGCTTCATGCCGGTATCGACGAGGTTGAAGTCCGGAGCGGCATCGCCGGGCTTGAGCTCCGGCCCGACCAAAGTCATGGGGTTGCCCCGCATGGTGGTAGCTCCCGGTCGTTCCATGGTTCCTCCCAGTGTCGCGTTTAGCGATTGAGTTTCTATTGTAGCAATTCGGCCAATTGGGCAGCCTCGGTGACGGGCAACTGGCAGGTGTAATTGCGGCAGACATAAGCGCTGGGGATGCCGCCGGCGGGTTGCATGGCTTGGATGGCGGGGATTTGGGCGGCGAGGGCGCGGCGGGTTTCGTCGGTATCCACCAGCAGCACGATGCGGTTGGCCACGAAGCGGGCGTGAAAGGCGCGCAGCAAAGCGCGGGTGCCGGCGGCGTCGCGCGGACCGGCGACGACGATCTGGCGCGGCTCGGCGAGGAAGAATTCGCAGGCGGTGAGCATGGCCGGCAGGGCCACCGGCGCGATGGCCAGGCGGGAGGCGAAGGCGGCCAGTGC
Organism: Bryobacteraceae bacterium; assembly: GCA_050010695.1. Taxonomy (GTDB): domain Bacteria; phylum Acidobacteriota; class Terriglobia; order Bryobacterales; family Bryobacteraceae; genus Bog-375. The sequence goes on along the minus strand of JBEKKO010000039.1, from coordinate 33,629 downwards.
GCGCTCGGCGGAGGCGCGAAAGCCAGCGCGGCCGGTGATCTGGGCGAGGCGCAGCAGATTGAGAATCGCGATGGAATTGCCGCTTGGCTCGGCGCCATCGTAATCTTCCTTGAGGCGCAGCACGAGGTCGGAATCGCCGGCCGGGGAATGGAAGAATCCGCCGCCGGCCGCGTCTTCGAACAAGGCGCTCTGTTTTTCGGCCAGGCGGACAGCCCATTCCAGGTCGCGGCGGTCGAACTGGGCCTCGTAGAGATCGAGCAGAGCTTGCGTGAACAGGGCGTAGTCTTCGAGAAAGCCGGGGATGGCGGCATGGCCCTGGCGATAGCGGCGCAGCAACTGGCCGGTCGCGGGGTCGAGGAGGCGGCTGAGCGTGAAATCGGCGGCGCGGCGCGCGGCGGCGGCGTAGCGCGGCTCTTCGAGAACGGCGCCGCCCAAGGCGAGAGCGGAAATCATCAGCCCGTTCCAGGCGGTGAGGATCTTGTCGTCGAGATGGGGGCGCACGCGGCCGGCGCGGGCAACCAGCAGGGCGGCCTCGGCGATCTCAAGCGCGGCGCGGACCTCCTCCAGCGGACGGCCGAACTGTTCCGCGGTTTCTTCAATGGAGGCGGCCTGGTAGAGGATGTTGCGGCCGGCGAATTCGGCGTGCGGATCGCTGACCACGTTGCCGCCCTCGGCCACGCCGTAGCGGTAGGCGAACCACGCACCCGCCGGCGCGGGGACGGCCTGGTGGATCTCATCGGCGGACCAGATGTAGAAGGCGCCTTCTCCCTTGACGGCGGGCTCTTCGGGGCGGACGACGCTGTCGGCATCCTCGGCGGAGTAGAAGCCGCCCTCGGGCGCGGTCATGTCGCGCAACACGTAATCGAAAATGCGGCGGGCGGTTTGGGCGAAGAGCGGCTCGCCGGCGATCTGGAAGGCCTCGAGATAGGAAGTGGCGAGCTGCGCCTGGTCGTAGAGCATCTTTTCGAAATGCGGCACGAACCAGCGCTCGTCCACCGAATAGCGGTGGAACCCGCCGCCGAGTTGATCGTGGACGCCGCCCTCGGCCATTTTGCGCAGGGTGTGGAGCGTCATCTCGAGCGCCTCGCGGTTGCCGGTGCGGGCGTGATAGCGTAATAAAAACTCGAAGACGGCGGGGCGCGGGAACTTGGGCGCCTGGCCGAATCCGCCCATGGTGGAATCGTAAGTGCGGCGGAAGACGGAGAAGCCGCTCTCGAGCACGGCGTAATCGATGGGCGCGCGGCTGCCGGCGGGCGCGCCATCGAGAGCGGATTGCTTTTCGAGTTGCGCCAACGCCTCACGCGCCGATTCGGCGATGCGACTGCGATTGGTGCGCCAGGCCTGCGCGATTTGGGTGAGGATACTCGAGAAGCCGGCGTGACCCCAGCGGTCCTCCGGCGGAAAATAGGTGCCGCCGAAGAAGGGCTGCGATTCCGGGGTCAACCAGACCGACATCGGCCAGCCCCCGCCGCCGGTGGCGGCCTGCACGAAAGACATGTAGATGCGGTCGACGTCCGGGCGCTCCTCGCGATCCACTTTGACGGGCACGAAATCGCGATTGAGCTGGGCGGCGATCGACTCGTTCTCGAACGATTCCCGCTCCATCACGTGGCACCAGTGGCAGGTGGAATAACCGATCGAAAGGAAGATGGGCTTATCCTCGGCGCGCGCCTTGGCGAACGCCTCGGCTCCCCAGGCATACCAATCCACCGGGTTGTGCGCGTGTTGCAACAGGTACGGACTTTTTTCGAAGGCCAGACGGTTAGAGTGCATGGAAGGTGCCTTCAGCGTAAGGAGGAAGGAGGAGGGGTGTCAAGTCCGAGGCATTGATATACTTGACTCGCCCGGGCGGCGCGCCTTGCCCTGGTGTCGCCAATTACTAGCGGCTCTGTTGCATCAGTTGTCTCAGGTAGGCGTTGATTCGAGTTTGATACCCTTCGCCGGATGCCTTGATCCAGGCCACGACATCTGCATCGAGGCGAATGGTCACGGTGGTTTTCTTCGGTCGATAGAACTTTCCAATCACGGCATCGGAAGGGATCTGCCGAATCTCGGGAATGTCCGTGAGGTCGATTTCACGATCCGGCCGCGCGGCGAGCTTCTGAAGCTCCTTTCGCTTTTCAGCGGATAGCTTGGGCATATAATCTCCTTTCTCGCCGCGTCGCGGCACGGGCCGAGACGATGCGGACAACTTCTTCCGAAACTTCTGCCCGATACGTATGCACGACCCTTGTATTTACAATGTTGTACGGACTATTGCGTAAAGTCAAGCGCCGCGTGCGGTTGCTTACGCGACTGCCGGGGGCATGAATCCGAAAGCGGAGGAGCGGTGTCTAACTGAGTATGCGGTACTGGGGCTACCTGTGCGCGAAGGTGGTCGTGGCGGCTGCGGCACTGTATTGGTTGCTTTTCTTGGTCTGCAAGTTTTTCCCCAACGATCCGCATCCGGATGCAGTCGGGCCGCTGCGCAACGGCGATTTGAAGCTGCTGTGCGTGCTGGCATTAATGGGCTGGTTCCTGGCGGCAGCCGGCGCTTTGTACCTGATTGTCTGGGATCAACGGCACCGCTGCCGCACCTGCCTGCGGCGTCTGCGAATGCCGGTCGCTTTCGGCTCCTGGGGATCGATGCTGCAACTCGGGCGGCCGCAGATCGAATACATTTGCGCCTATGGGCACGGCACGCTGAAGGAAGAAGCGCTGCAGATTACGGGTCTGGCCACGCCGGAGTGGAAGGCTCACTCGGACGATTTCTGGGAAGAGCTGAGCGCTTCGAGCAGACAAGCCGGCAAGAACAGAACAACGGGCGAGCTAAGAAAAGAACAACGGGCAAGCTAAAGCATGCCCACCAAACACCCGTGGGTGTGGTATCACTGAATTTGGATCAACATGCCAAACGAAGAATCATTGAAAGCGGAAATTGAGCGGCTGCGCGCGGAGAACGAAGCGCTGAAGCGGCCGCGCGGACAGATGTCGCTGAAGGTGAGCGAAAAGGGCGGCCTGTCGGTATACGGGCTGGGCCGGTTCCCGGTGACGCTCTACCGCGAACAGTGGGAAAAACTGCTCGGGATGGCCGCCGAGATTCGGCAGTTCATCCTGGAGCACGACCAGCAGTTGAAGAAGAAGGAGTAAGCAAGTGGCGCGCGCGACGGCTATCGCACCGCGCTCCGCGGCCCGATGACGCTGGAGGCACTGGAGACGGCGGGCGTCCGCGGCGTGCTGCATCGTCCGCCGGTTTCGAATGGCGATGCGTTCGCGCTGACGCATGGCGCGGGCGCGAACGCCAATGCGCCGCTACTGGTGCGAATGGCCGCCGCGCTGGCCGAAGCGGGGTATGTGGTGCTGCGCTACGATCTGCCGTTTCGCATGGCGCGACCCAAGGGCCCCCCTTTCCCAGCCATGGCGGCACGCGACCGGGAGGGCATTGCGCACGCGGTGGATGCGCTGCGGAAGTTGGCGGGCGGGCGCGTCTTCGCCGGCGGCCATTCTTACGGCGGCCGGCAGACTGCGATGGCCGCGGCTGAAAACAGCGGGCTCGCTGCGGCTCTGCTGCTGCTCTCCTATCCGCTGCATCCGCCGCACAAGCCCGAGCAGATGCGCACCAGTTTCTTTCCCGGGTTGCGCACGCCGGCGCTTTTCGTCCACGGCACGGCGGACCCGTTCGGCACCGTCGAAGAACTGCGTGCGGCGATGACCACGATTCCCGCGCACACCGATCTGCTGGTGGTGGAAGGCGCGGGCCACGATTTGAAGAGCGCGCCGGCCGCCGGCATTCTGGCGCGCTTCCGCGGGTTGGTCTGCTATCCTGAAAAATAACTTTCCGGGAGTGGACCATGCGCGAATACCGCTACACGACTCCCCACGGAATTGAGGTCACCCGCTTAGCCTCGCAGGGCAATTACCAAAAGGGGTTGAAGCATCTTCTGCACGATCTGGACCAGCACCGTGGGATCTATCTTTCGTCGGGATACGAGTATCCCGGGCGGTACTCGCGTTGGGACGTGGCTTCCACCCGGCCGCCGCTCGAGATCGTTGCCTACGACCGCCGGGTCGAGTTCCGGCCTTTGAACGAGCGCGGTCGCAGGATTCTGGAGATTCTCCATCCGGTGCTGGCGGCGCATCCGCACTGGGAGGAGTTCGTCTCCGCCGGCGGCGCGCTCGAGGGCCGGTTGAAGCCGCTGCCCGCGCTGTTTCCGGAAGAGGAGCGCAGCAAGCAGCCCTCCGCATTTTCCATTTTGCGCGCGCTGACGAACGAGTTCCGCGGCGAGGAGGATTCGCGGCTGGGCCTGCTGGGGGCCTTCGGATACGACCTGCTGTTCCAATTCGAGCCGATCGAAAAGAAGCTGACGCGCGACGGACACAAGGATCTGCACCTGTTCCTCTGCGACGACATCCGGTTCATGGACCGTAAGAAGGAGAAGATCGAGCGCTTCCGCTACGATTTTGCGCGCGGCGAAATCTCGACGGCCGGCCTGGACCGCGACGGGGAGCGGATCAAGCCGCCGAAGCGCGCCAAGCCCGGTCCGATTGTTTCCGACCAGACGCCGGAAGAATACATGGCCAACGTGGAGAAGGTGCGCGAGGGCATGCGGCGCGGCGATTATTACGAGGTGGTGCTGCGCCAGACTTTTTCGACTCCGTATTCCGGCAAAGCCTCCGAATTGTTCGAGAGCGTGCAGCGGGCCAGCCCGAGCCCTTACCAGTTCCTGCTGCAGTTCGGCGAAGAGCAGCTGGTGGGCGCGTCGCCGGAGATGTTCATCCGGGTGGAAGGCCAGCGCGTGGAGACCTGCCCGATTGCGGGCACGGCGACGCGGACCGGCGATCCGCTGCGCGACGCCGATAACATCCGCGAGCTGCTGAAGTCCGCCAAAGAGGAATCCGAACTGACCATGTGCACCGACGTGGACCGCAACGACAAGTCGCGGGTTTGCGAGCCGGGCAGCGTGAAGGTGATCGGGCGGCGGTTGATCGAATCCTACGCCGGCCTATTTCATACGGTGGATCACGTGGAGGGATTTCTCCAGGAGGGTTTCGATTCGCTGGACGCCTTCCTCAGCCACATGTGGGCGGTGACGCTGATTGGGGCGCCGAAGAAAGCGGCGGCGCAGGCGATCGAATCGCTCGAAAAAGACGCCCGCGGCTGGTATGGCGGCGCCATCGGCATGATTTCGTTCAATGGCGACATCAACACCGGCATATTGATTCGCACCACCTACCTGCGCAATGGCGTGGCGTCGTATCCAGCGGGGGCGACCCTGCTCTACGATTCCGTGCCGGCCAACGAAGAACGCGAAACGCGTCTCAAGGCGACCGGCTTTTTCCGCGCGCTGGGCGGAGAACCCGCGGCGGCCGAGGCTACGCAACGCAGTGTGGTGGGCGCCGGAATGCGCCTGTTGCTGGTGGATAACGACGACTGTTTCATCCACACGCTGGCCAACTACGCGCGCCAGACCGGCGCCGAAGTGGCGACGTATCGCGCCGGCTTCCCGCCCGAGTTGATCGAGCGCGTGGCGCCCGGCCTGATCCTGATCTCGCCCGGTCCCGGACGCCCGGCGGATTTCGGCGTGCCGGAACTGGTGAAGACGGCGGTGCGGCTGGGCGTGCCCGTGTTCGGCGTTTGCCTGGGACTGCAGGGCATTGTCGAGGCGTTCGGCGGCGAGCTGGGCGTGCTCGATTACCCGGTGCACGGAAAACCGTCCACGGTGCGCCATCGCGGCATCGGAGTTTTCGAAGGGCTGCCGGAAGAATTCGCGGTGGGCCGCTATCATTCGCTGTTCGCGCGGCGGGAGACATTTCCGGCCTGCCTGGAAGTGACCGCCGAATCCACCGATGGGGTGATCATGGGCGTGCGCCATCGCGAGCTGCCGATTGAAGCGGTGCAGTTCCACCCGGAATCCATCCTCACCGCCGAAGCGGGCCACGGTTTGCGGCTGATGGAAAACGCGGTGAAGCTGGGCAGGATGGCGAAGGTGGGGACGCGATAAAAGGCGGTGGTGGCGCGAGCAGTCTTGCTTGCAGCGCCGGCACGCGCTGCCTCCGGCGAGGAGGCGTCGAGAAGAGTCTCGACGCTGCACGCAAGAGTGCGTGCGCCACAGCCACGGATTAGTCCAGCCAACCGGAGGAACAGCGGACGGCGGTTTGCGGGACGGCGCCGAAGCGGCGATCTCGAGTGCGGAAATCGCGCACTGCGGCGGCCAGCTCGGCGGCGCCGAAATCCGGCCAGAGGATGCGGGAAAACACCAGCTCGGCGTAGGCGCTTTCCCAGAGCAGGAAATCGCTCAAGCGCCGCTCGCCGCCGGTGCGGATCAGCAGGTCCACGGGCGGCCCCAAACGCCGATCGATTCCGGCGCGGGAAAGCTCGCTGGCGCCGCCGGCGGCAGCCAGAATGGCGTCGCGGCCGGAATAATCGAGCGCCACGCGCAATCGCAATTTGGTGCCGCGGGCGGTAGCCGCTTCGGTCGAGGCGATGGCGGCGGCCAACGATTCGGGCAGGCGGTCGCGCCGTCCAATGGCTTCCACGCGCACGCCGGCCGCAACCGCGCTGGCCGTCTGGCTCTTCAGGTACCAGGCGAGCAACCGCATCAGCGCGGTGACTTCGGCCGGCTCGCGCCGCCAGTTGTCGCTCGAAAAGGCGAATAGCGTCAGAACGCCGATGCCGTGCTCGGGAGCTGCGTCCACCACCCGGCGCGCGGCCGCGACGCCGGCGCGGTGGCCGGCGGCTCTGGGAAGACCGCGGCCGAGCGCCCAGCGGCCGTTACCATCCATGATGATCGCCGCATGCAGAGTACTTTGTGTTTCAAAGCAAGTAGGCATAAAAAAAGAACCTCATTTGTCGCGCGTAGCTTGAATCAGCGCTTCCATGTGATCGAGATAGCGTTCGAGCGCCCGGCGCCCAGCCGCTGTGAGCCGATATTCGGTTTTGGGCATCCGATTGGCGAAGGATTTGGCGCAGCCCACGTAGCCGGCTTCCTCGAGCTTGCGGGCGTGGACGCTCAGGTTGCCGTCGGTGGTGTCGAGCAGCCGCTTCAGCTCATTGAAGGTGAGCGATTCGTTGACCGCCAGCGCGCCCAGGATGCCCAGGCGCAGGCGCTCGTGCACCAGCCGGTCGAGCGTGTGCGCACTGGCCGGCGAGGCGGCCACCGGGCCCGCCGCGGGCCGTTTCTCGCGTTCCTTCTTGAGCGAGCTTTCTCTAGCCGCCATATTTCACCGCGATTATGGTGCCGAACAGAATGTGCAGCCCACCAAAGCCGGCGGCGAGCAGGACGCAGCCGGCTGCCGGCTCGAGGAGCGCGGCCGCGCCGGCGGCCATGAAGCAGAATCCCATCAACGGCACCACCCGGACCGAAGCCGAGCCGCCGGAAACGATGGCCGATCCATAGAGGAGCAACCACAGCCCCGGCAGCAGGGCCGTCATTCCGTGCTGGAAAAGCACGGCCGTCAACAGCGCGCCGGCCGCCATGGCCGGAGTAAAAGCGGCGGCGAATTTCCGTCCCGGTCCCGAGAGCAGCGCCAGCCTGGCGCGATGCGACTTCCACGCGGAACCGGCCACGCCGATCGCCGCCGCCAGGATCGCCTCCGCCATCCACACCGCAACCCACCGCGTGCCGCGAGCCGCCGGACCGGCCACCAAGGCGGCGGCCAGCGCCGTGGAACCCATCAGAACCCCGCCGAGGCCGGGCACGGCGGTGAACGAACCGGCCCGCTCGATGGTCTCGCGGATGTACCGCAAGTTGTCCATCGCGTGGGTGTGCAGTTCCACAGGCTGCGGTCGCGGAGTCGCCATACTCTTCTAAGGATACCGCGGCTTGGGGAACTCTTCAAGTACTTTTTGCGACAAAGGGACTTGCAGCCGGCGGGTTCCAGGCGCAGGGTTTCTGGCGCGGCATACAGCGTGTGCGGCGAGCTATTATGGTTGGTCCTCCTGGGGGTCCGGAGCGGGCAAACATACGGGCAAGCTAAAGCATGCCCCACCCACGGCGGGAGTCATCCAGAACACCTTATGACCAAGCAAGAGTTTTCAGTAGAACGGGATCGGCTGCTGGCGGCGCATGAGCGGCTGATCGGGCGCGGCAACGAACGATTGCCCGAATCGAACGGATGGTTCCATCGTTACCGGTACCCGGTGCTGACGGCGGCCCACGCGCCGTTGTTCTGGCGCTATGACCTGGATCAGGCGGCCAATCCGTTTCTGATGGAGCGGCTTGGCATCAACGCGGCCTTCAATGTCGGCGCCATGGAGTGGCACGGCGGCGTGGTGTTGATGGCGCGAGTGGAAGGGGTGGACCGCAAGTCGTTCTTCGCCGTCGCGGAGAGCGGCAACGGCATCGATGGCTTCCGCTTCTGGGAATATCCGGTGGTGATGCCGGAGACGGCCGAACCGGAGACCAACGTCTACGACATGCGGCTGACGGCGCACGAGGACGGCTGGATCTACGGCCTGTTCTGCGCGGAGCGCAAGGACCCGGCGGCGCCGCCCGGAGACCTTTCTTCCGCGCTGGCCCAGTGCGGCATCGCGCGCACCCGCGATTTGAAGACCTGGGAGCGGCTGGACGACCTGCGGACTTCTTCGGCGCAGCAGCGGAATTGCGTGCTGCACCCCGAGTTCGTGGATGGCAAATACGCATTCTATACGCGCCCGCAGGACAGTTTCATCGAAGCGGGGCGCGGCGGCGGCATCGGCTGGGGACTGGCAGCGAACATGGACCACGCCGCAATCGACGAGGAGACGATCCTCGATCAACGGGAATATCACACCATCACGGAAGTCAAAAATGGCCTGGGTCCGGCTCCGCTCAAGACCGAGAAAGGCTGGCTGCACCTGGCCCACGGCGTGCGCAATACGGCGGCCGGGTTGCGCTATGTCCTCTACTGTTTTCTCTGCGATTTGCAGGTTCCGTATAAAGTGATCGCCAAACCGGGCGGTTACTTCCTGGCGCCCGAAGGCGAAGAGCGGGTGGGCGACGTCTCGAACGTGGCTTTCTCGAATGGCTGGGTTCGCCGCGGCGGCGAGGTTCTGATTTACTACGGCGCCTCCGACACGCGCACTTATGTTGCCTCGACCACCGTCGATCGCCTGCTCGACTATGTGCTGAACACGCCGCCCGACCCGCTGCGGAGCGCCGCCTGCGTCCGCCAACGGATCGAACTGATCGAGAAAAACCGGCGCCTCGCGAAGCCGTAACACCATGATGACTCCCGATAACAGGAAAGCTTGGGCTGCGCGAATCGAGAAGGAGTTACTCGGCAACATCCTTCCGTTCTGGATGCGCCACACGATGGATCGCGAAAACGGCGGCTTCTATGGGACCATCGGCTGCGATCTACACGTTGAGAAGGAAGCTCCGCGGGCCGCAGTCATCAACGCGCGGATTCTCTGGACTTACTCCGCAGCGTGCCGGCTCTACGGCGCCGAGTACCGGGAGATGGCGGACTGGGCGTACGATACCATCGTCAAGAAGTTCTGGGACGTGGAGCATGGCGGTGTCTATTGGATGCTCGATTATATGGGCAACCCGCTGTCCGACCGCAAGCAGATTTACGCGCAGGCTTTTGCGGCTTACGGCATGGCGGAGTATTTCCGCGCCACCGGCAAGCCGGAAAGCCTGGAGCTGGCGCAGCGGCTTTTCCACTTAATCGAAGAGCACAGTTACGATCCGGAATGGAAGGGCTATCTGGAAGCTCGCGGCCGCGATTGGAGCGCGCTAGTAGATATGCGCCTCAGCGAGAAAGACCTGAACAGCCCTAAGTCGATGAACACGCATCTGCACGTGATGGAGGCTTACACGAACCTGCTCCGCGTGTGGAAGGACCCCGAGTTACAGGCCAAACACAAAGAGCTGCTGGAAGTAACCATGGACCGGATCGTGGATAACTCCACCAGCCACTTAAAGTTGTTCTTCGATAACCAGTGGAACTCTCTCACCGATCACATTTCGTTCGGTCACGACATAGAGGGTAGCTGGCTGATATTGGAAGCCGCCGAGGTGCTAGGCGAGCCGGCCCTGATCGGGCGCGCGCGAGCACTTGCCGTCACCATGGCTCGGGCCGTCTACGAGCAAGGGCTGGACCTGGACGGCAGCCTTTTCTACGAGTGCAATTCTAAAGGTGTGATGATCGATCCCAATAAGCACTGGTGGGCGCAGGCCGAAGGCGTAATTGGATTCTACAATGCGTACCAGATCTCGGGAGAGCAGCGTTTTGCGGACACGGCTTATCGAATCTGGGAATACATCGAAGAAAAGATCGTCGATAGGGTACACGGCGAGTGGCACGCGAAGTTAAGACCCGGCGGGACGCCTTACAAGGAAGAAGAGGATGGAGACGCATGCCTGGTGGGACCCTGGAAATGCCCGTACCACAACAGCCGGGTATGTTACGAAATGATCGAGCGCTTACTGTAGGGGCCGGGCATGCCTGGCCCGTGCTTGTTTCGAAGCGAGAGTTTTCCTAATTTCACTGGAGATGTCTCATGCAATACGGCTATTTTGACGATCGGAACCGGGAATACGTAATTACTCAGCCAGATACGCCACTGCCGTGGATCAACTACCTGGGATGCCAGGCCTACTTCGGCATTATTTCCAATACGGCGGGTGGTTACTCCTTTTATCGCGATGCGCGTCTGCGCCGCCTCACACGCGGACGGTATAACAACGTGCCGCTGGATGACGGTGGGCGTTACATCTACTTACGGGACGACGAAAGCGGGGAATACTGGTCGCCATCCTGGATGCCCACCTGCCGCGATCTGGAGCAATACACTTGCCGCCACGGGATGGGTTACTCGACGATCGGCGCGAAGTATCGCGGTATCTCGGCGAGCACGCGCTATTTTGTGCCGCTCGACGAGACACTCGAAATCTGGCAGCTTACGTTGCGGAATGACCGGCTCACGCCGGCCGCGATCTCGGCTTTTTCGCTGGTCGAGTTTTGTCTCTGGGACGCCCAGGACGACGGCACTAACTTCCAGCGCAATTTCAGCATAGGGCAAGTGGAGATCGAAGACGAAGTCATCTATCACAAGACGGAGTACCGGGAGCGGCGCGATCACTTCGCGTGGTTTGCCTGCTCGGAAGCGCTGAGCGGCTTCGACACACAGCGCGAGGCTTTCCTGGGGCCATGGCGGGGCTGGGACAAGCCGGCCGCGGTGGAGCGTGGCACCTCTTCCAACTCGCACGCCTACGGCTGGTCGCCCATCGGCAGCCACCATGTGAAACTGGTGCTCCAGCCGGGAGAAACGCACCAGATTGTTTTTGTTTTGGGCTATCACGAGAACGCGAAAGACCAGAAGTTCGATCCACCGGACTCGCAGATCGTCAATAAGAAGACCGTGAAACCGGTGATTGCGCGCTACCGCGACCTGACCAACGTAGACGCCGCGTTCGACAAGCTCCGCGCTTACTGGGATGGCTTGTTGGGAGTCTACCAGGCGGCCACGCCGGACATACACACCGACCGCATGGTGAACGTGTGGAACGCGTACCAGTGCATGGCCACGTTCAACATGTCTCGGTCGGCATCGTTCTACGAATCGGGGATTGGGCGCGGCCTGGGCTTCCGCGATTCCAACCAGGATCTGCTGGGATTCGTGCAGATGGTGCCGGAGCGCGCCAGAGAGCGCATCCTGGACCTGGCCGCCACGCAGCTTCCGACCGGCGGCGCTTATCACCAATATCAGCCGCTGACCAAAAAGGGAAACAACGATATCGGCGGCAACTTCAACGACGATCCGCACTGGCTGATCATCGGCGTGGCGGCGTACCTGAAAGAGACCGGCGACTGGAGCATACTGGACGAGCCGGTGGAATTCGACAACCAGCCGGGCAGCGCACAACCGCTGTATGAGCACTTGCGGCGCAGTTTCAACTACACGCTCGAAAGGCTGGGGCCGCACGGGCTGCCGTTGATCGGCCGCGCCGATTGGAACGACTGCCTGAACCTGAACTGCTTCTCCGATACGCCCGGCCAATCGTTCCAGACCACCACGAACAAAGAAGGGAAAGTGGCCGAGTCGGTTTTCATCGCCGGCCTGTTCGTGCTGGCGGCGAAGGAGCTGGCGGCGATCGCGCAACGGCGCGGCCTGGAGGATGAGGCGAAGACCTGCCTGGCTGAAGGCGCGCGCATGGAAGAGACTGTGCGCCAACACGGCTGGGACGGCGAATGGTTCATTCGCGCGTATGACGACTCCGGCGAAAAGATTGGCTCGAAGGAGTGCGCGGAAGGCAAGATCTTTATCGAGACGCAGGGCTTTTGCGTGCTGGCCGGGATTGGCCTGGAAGACGGGCGGGCGCGCCAGGCGCTCGATTCGGTGCGGAAACACCTGGCCACTCCGCACGGCATCGTGCTGCAGCAGCCGGCGTATTCGCGCTATTACCTCAACCTCGGCGAGATTTCCTCTTACCCGCCCGGCTACAAGGAAAATGCCGGGATCTTCTGCCACAACAATCCGTGGGTGATCATCGCCGAGGCGATGGCGGGCGATGGCGACAACGCGCACGATTACTACTCGCGCATCAATCCGTCGGCGCGCGAGCGAATCAGCGACGTGCACCGCTGCGAGCCGTATGTGTACGCGCAGATGATCGCGGGCCGCGACGCTCCCACGCACGGGGAAGCCAAGAACTCCTGGCTGACCGGCACGGCGGCCTGGAATTACTACGCCATCACGCAATGGATCCTGGGGATTCGGCCGGAGTATGACGGCCTGCGCATCGCGCCGGTGGTGCCCGAACGCTGGCAGGGCTTTCGGGCGGTGCGGAAATTCCGCGGTGTCACGTATAAGATCACAGTGCGCCGCGCGGGCAAGGGCAACACGGTGAGCCTGACGGTGGATGGAAAGTCGATTGAGGGCGCGGTGGCGCCGCCGCCAGCGGCCGGCATCACGGAAGTGCACGTCGAAGTGAAGTTGGGATAGGTTTGGCGGGACGCTGGGAAAGAGCGGTTGGCAGGCGAAAGCGCCTGCCTCACCTTGTCGGCTCTTCGCGTCTGGCAGGATGCCGACACCGCCGATCAGGCTGCGGGACGGGGGCGTCCCGCGCGGACCGGGGGGGTCCGTCCCACTTTCTTACCAGACACGGCAGGCGTTGGGGCTGACCATCGGCTGGGGGGCTTTACAGGAGAACGCTTTCTGGAACTCCGGCATGTTCTCGACGGTGCCGATGACGCGGTAACGGCCGGGGGCGTGCGGATCGGTGAGCGCCTGTTGCCGGGCCGCCTGCGGTGTCTGGTTCAGGCACCAGATCTGCGCAAATCCGAGGAAGAAACGCTGCTCGGGCGTGTATCCGTCGATGGCGGCGCCCTTTCCGTTCAGCGCATTTTCCATGGCCATGTAAGCGATACGCGCGCCGCCATTATCGGCGGTGTTCTCGCCCAGGGTCAGCTTGCCGTTCACTTTTACGTCGCCCACGGCGGTGAAGCCGGAGTATTCGTCGGCGATGCAGGCGGCGCGTTTTTCAAACGCGGCGCCGTCGGCCGCCGTCCACCAGTCGCGCAGATTGCCATCGCCGTCGAACTTGCGGCCCTGATCGTCGAACCCATGGGTCATTTCGTGGCCGATCACGGTGCCGATGCCGCCATAGTTCAAAGCCATGTCGCGGTGCGGATCGAAGAACGGAGGCTGCAGGATGCCGGCGGGAAAATTGATGCTATTGAACGGCGCCGAGTAAGAAGCATTCACGGTGGGCGTGGTCATGTTCCATTCGGTTTTGTCGGTGGGCTTGCCGATCTTGTCGAGATTGCGCTGCCGCGCGGCCTCCATCATACGCATGCCGTTGCCCAGGTAGTCGTCGCGCGCGATGGTCACACCGGTGTAGTCGCGCCACTTCTTCGGGTAGCCGACATTGTTGGTGATGGCGGCCAGTTTAGCCAGCGCGGCCTTCCTGGTATCTTCCGTCATCCAATCGAGGGTTTGGATGTCCTGCCCCAAGGCCTTCTCCAGTTGGTCGACAAGTTCGGTGATTTGGCGTTTGGCATCGGGACCGAAAGCGGAGTCGATATACTGCCGTCCCAGCAGGTCGCCCAGGCCGCGGTCCACCGCTTGCACACAGCGGAACTGGCGCGGGCGCGGTTCGCGGGCGCCGGTCAGGTAGCGTTCCCAGAACTCGAAGTTCTCTTTTTCGAACGGCTCGGGAAGAAGGTCCGCGAAACGGTGCAGCAGGTGGAAGGCGAGATAGGCGCGGAATGCTTCGATGGGCTGGTCCACAATGCCGGACGCCATCCCTTGCAGGAACTCGGGATTGCTGACGTTGAGCGAGTCGAACTCCGGCGCGCGCATGGCCTTGAAATAGCTATCCCAGTCGAAGGGGACCAACTCGGACAGCTCGGCCCGCGTCATCCTGTGATAACGCTTGAGCGGGTCGCGCATGCTGACGCGGTCGGTCGAATTCTTCGCCAGGATGGTCTCCATGTCCAGCACCATTTGCGCGTGAGCCGCGACCGCTTCGGCCGGCTCGCCCGAGAGCGCCAACATCTTGGCGACATGTTCGAGGTAGTGCTGGCGGATCTCGACCGACTTCGGATCGGTCTTGAGATAGTAATCGCGGTCGGGCAGCGAAAGTCCGCCCTGCTGGATGTTGGCGACGGTTCGATTCGAGTTCTTGAAGTCCGCCTGTGAGTCAAACACGAAAAACGCGCCGACTCCCATGCGATGCAGGCGCACGGTCTCGTCGAAGATGCCGTCGTGGCTCGCGATGGCGCCGATCCGTTCGAGCTCGTCTTTCAGCGGAGCGATTCCTTTCTGGTTGACGGTCGCGGTATCCATGCAACTGGCGAACGCATCGCCGATCTTCTGCTCGGTCGAACTGCGGCCCGGCTTCGCCACCGCCGCCGCTTCGACAAGCTGGAGCAGCACTTTCTCGTTGCGTTCGCTTAGCTCGGTGAAGCGGGCATAGCGCGCGCGGTCGGATGGAAGCGGGTTCTGCGCGATCCACTTGCCGCAGGCATATTGATAGAAATCGACGCAGGGATTCACCGATTGGTCGATCGAGGCCGCGTCGAAACCGGGGCGGGGCGCGGCAGGGTCGCCGGCGAGCGCCAGCAATGGCACGCACAGCGAGGCAAACAGGAAATGGGAGCGCATAGGGATCAGACCTGACCTTTTCACGATAATTAGTGAGAGCGCGACCAGGGGGTCGCGCGCGGACGGGGACGTCCGCCCCACTTGCGTTGTCGAACATTCGGCAAGACGGGTCATGGAATTAATCGCCCAGGAACTTGCCGATCGGCCGCAAGCCTTTGATGTTGTCGCAAACGGCCTTGATCGCGGCGGTGATGGGAATCGCCAGCAGCAGGCCCGGCGCATCCCACAGAAAGCCCCACAGCATCAGCGAGAACGTGACCACCAGCGGATTGAGATGGACGCGCGAGCCGACCACCTTCGGGTACAGCAGGTTGAGCGCCACCAGGTGCAGCGCGCCGACCACGCCGATCACGCCGGCGTACACCGGAACCCGGTTGATGGCCAGCGCCGAAAACAGCGGCGGCGCCATGGCGAGCGGCAATCCCACGTAAGGCACCAGGCTCAAGAATCCGCTCAGCGGCCCAACCAGCATGGGGTACGGCAGGTGCATCAACCAGAACACGATCGAGCTCGACACGGTGAGCAGGAATCCCAGCACGAAATTGCCCACCACGAACGCCCGCACCATTTCGGCCACGCCTTGCAGGCTGCGCGCGGCCACCAGGCGGTCCTCGCCGTGAAAGAACTGGAGGAAGCTGCGGTTGATGTGGTCGTGCCAGCTCAGCATGAAGTAGACCAGAAACGGCACGAAGGAAAGCGTCAACAGAATCTGGTAGACGGAGCCGATGTTGGCGGAAATGAAATCGGCCACCGGCGTGCGTTCTTCGTGAATGCGCACTTCCGGAATCACGGCGGGTTGGGGAGCGGCGGGCGGCTGGGTCCGGGAACGTTTGCCGCCGCGCGCCGGCTGCTGGGGCGGGGGGGGCGGCGGCTTGCTGGGAGCCAGCAGACGCCAGGTTTGCCGTTCGGCCTCGTCGACCTTCTGCTGCACGCCTTCCACAATCTGGCCGATGCGCTCGCCGTAGCGCGGCAGGTCGCCCAGCAGCACGGCCAACTGCGCGTAAGCCCCGGCGCCCACCACCCACAGAACCAGCAGCGCCACGGTACACACCACGAAGCTGGCCAGCGGACGCGGAAAGCGGATGCGGGTCAGCAGCACTACGAAGGGCTCGAGAATGAAAGCGATGATGACGGCCACGATGGAGGTGATGAAGAAGACGCGGCCGAAATAGAGCACCGCGATGATGACGCCGATGGCCACGACGGGCATGGCAAACTGGCGGGCATCCTGGGCGGCCGTGGCCGCGCTGGCGGCGGTGCCGGACTGAGTGATCATCGCCACGGTGCGAAACCGACCTTTTGTCTCGAATGTAGCACGCGCACGTCTATAATGTAATGGAATTGACTGAACCGCACTCCCGCATTCTGGCACTCGATCTCGGCAAGCGGCGCATCGGCCTCGCCATCAGCGATCCGCTGGGCGTCACGGCGCAGGGCCTTCCCAACCTGGAGCGCACCAACAAGCGGTCCGATCTGGATGCACTGGAGCGGCTGGCGCGCGATCGCGAGGTCGGCTTGTTCCTGATGGGCAACCCGATCAACATGGCCGGGAACGAAGGCCGCCAATCGGCGTGGGTTAGGGAATTCGCCGGCGCGCTGGGACGGCGCACGGGGGTGCCGGTGACGCTGTGGGATGAGCGGCTGACCAGCGTGGAAGCGGGCCGCGTGCTCCGCGCGAGCGGCATCAGCATCCAGAAGCGCGCCGCCGCGGTGGACCGGCTTTCCGCCGTGATCCTGCTGCAGAGCTACCTGGATTCGTTATGAAACTCGCGCGCCGTCTCGGGTTAACGATGCTGGCGGCGGTGGTCTTCGCCGGCTGGTGCGGCTGGCGGCTGACCCGGCCTTACCAGGCGTTCGGCGCGGAGACCTTCGTCGAGTTCCCGCGCGGCACCGGCTCTCGCGGAATGGCCGCGGCTCTCGCCCAGGCAGGCGTTGTCCGCAGCCGGTGGGATTTTCTGCTGGCAAGAGCGCTGTCGCCAAGCCGGGTGCTGCGCGCCGGTGAGTACCGCTTCAATCGGCCGGCATCGCCGCTGGAGGTCTTCGACCGCATTGCGCGGGGGGACACCTTCTATTACACGCTGCTGGTGCCGGAGGGCAAGAATATGTTCGATATTGCGGCCGCCGCCGCGAATCTGGGATTTTTCACGGCACCCAAATTCCTGGATGCGGCGCGCGACCCGTCGCTGGTTCGCGATATCGACCCGGATGCGCCCACGCTCGAGGGCTACCTCTTTCCCAGCACCTACAAGCTGCGCCGCCGAACCACTCCGGCCGCGCTGTGCCGCATGATGACCGCGCGCTTCCGCGACGCCTGGCGCAGCCTGGGAGTCTCCGCGTCCGCCCACCGCACCGTCACCCTGGCGTCGCTGGTCGAGAAAGAAAGCAAGCTGCCCGACGAGAGGCCGCGCGTGGCCGCCGTCTTCGCCAACCGCCTGCGCCTGGGAATGGCGCTCGATTGCGACCCGTCCACGATCTACGCCGCGCTGGTGGAGGAGCGCTACCGCGGCGCGATCCACCGTTCCGATCTCGCGAGCGGCAACCCGTACAATACTTACCGCCATGCCGGCTTGCCGCCGGGCCCGATCGCCAATCCCGGTTTGGATGCCATGCGCGCGGTTCTGGAGCCGGCCGATACCGACGCTCTCTACTTCGTGCTGCGGCCGGATGGCTCCGGCGCGCACCAGTTTTCCAGCAACGCGACGGCCCACCAGGCCGCCGTCGCCCTGTACCGCCGTGGCAAGAAAAAGTAGCACGGAGCGTCCCTCCACCAAGCGCCGGCTAGCCGAGTACCTGGCGAGCCGGCAGCCCGCCCGCATCACCGGGGCCGTCTGGATCGAGGCGCGCGACCGGCTTGCTCCTGTCTCCGACAGCTATCTGCGCGACCTGCTGCAAGCCACCCAAATCCCCTTCGACCAGCCGTGGGCCGGCATCCGCCAACACACCTTCGAGGAACTGGAGAGCTCCTTGCGCGAGATGCTGGAAGTCTACCTCGCCGCCCAAACCGCGGGTGATCGCGAACGCGCCCGCGTTGCCCGCCGCCAGGTGATCGCCGCCAAAGACCGCGCCAAATTCGCTGCGCGCAATCCACGAACCAGCCCGGAAAAGCGGGCCGCAAAAGAAGAGATGGCGCAGTGGATGCTGGTGTGGCTGGAAAACCCCGCAGTGTTCCCAGCCTGGGTGGAAGCCCGCAAACGGCTTCAGGCGCCGGTGTTTTAAGCCGTTTTTAGGTAGCCAGTTCCAATCACCGCAGCGGATCTTCCGGCCACGCGTGGTTGCTTTATGTTCAGACTATTGTCCGAGCGCCTTCTGGATCTCGCTGCGCAGCGCCTGGTCTTTCTCGCTCTTGCCCAGCCGCTGAAGGGCCCATTGGATATATATTCCCTGCACGGGCGCGCCGGACAGGACCCGAATCAGGCAGTGGACGGCGTCCGCGCCGCCCATCGCCTCAAGGCGGGGCGCGATGAAATAGGGCGCCGAAGGGTTCCGCTCCATCACGTCACAGAGCTGAGACGCGGGCACGGCGTATGCCATGCTCGCCAGCGCCTCCGCCGCCGTCAGGCCGTCCTCTCCTTTTACGACGGCGGCGTCGTGAAACTCCTGTGCGCGCAGGCCCAGCGACTCGGCGCTGCTGGGAACGACGGTAAAGGGAAGGCGCTCGGAGACGTCCAGGGTGCGGTAGCGTGGGAAGATCTCGTATTCCCCGGGCGATTGAATCGCCGAGGTACCGGATGCGACAATTGAGAACTTTTCTACCGAGTGCGGCGGCAGATTTCTGCCTAAGGATCCCGTGTCCCCGGTAGGCTTCCACTGGGCGACCTCGGCTCCGTCTCGCGACCGAACGAGCCAGTCGACCTCGTAACGTCCGAAGGGCAGGAACCGGGCCGATTCCATGTCCGTGTCGTTTCGCACTGTCACCGTGACGATGACGGGCACGCCCGACTCGACGGTCGAGGATCTGAGCGCGAAATCCACGCGAATAGGAGGATCCTGTGCGACAAGGGCGCCGCCCGCACCAAGCGCCGTAACGAACAGGAAGAGCCGAATGGTCCTTTTCATGGCAGTAGTCCCTTTCATGGGAGTGGCAAACTGCAAGAATTCCCCTGGTTGAAGATCGCGTAATCCCACCAGGTCCCGTTGCTCCCGCTCCGCGATAGCCGGAAGCAGAGCGTCGATGGGCAGCCGCACGCTCTCCATGTTGGCACGAAGGCGCGGCGCCGGGGCACAATGAGAGGAGTGAGCGATCAACGGTTTCTGATTATCGGCGGCGGTATCGTGGGGCTGGCCACGGCTTACCGCCTGGGCGAACGGTTTCCCGGCGCATCCATCACGGTGCTCGAAAAGGAAAGCCGGGTGGGACAACACCAGACCGGCCACAACAGCGGCGTGCTGCATTGCGGGCTTTACTACAAGCCCGGCTCGGTGAAGGCGCGGCTGGCCGTCACCGGCATCCGGCAAATGGTGGAGTTCTGCCGCGAGAACGGCGTGGCGCACGAAATCTGCGGCAAGCTGGTGGTGGCGGCCGATGAGAGTGAAGGGCCGCGGCTGCGCGACCTCGAACAACGCGGCGCGGCCAACGGTTTGGAAGGGCTGCGCTGGCTGGATCGCGAGGCGATGCGCGAAATCGAGCCGCACGTGGGCGGTGTCGCCGCGCTGCGGGTGCCGCAAGAGGGCATCGTCGATTACCGGGGAGTGTGCGCGGCGCTGGTGAAGCGCCTGCAGGAGCGCGGAGCGCGCGTGGCCGTGGGAGCCCGCGTGCTGCGCCTGCGGCGCCGGGCGGGCGAATGGATTGCCGAAACTCCCGCCGGCGAATTCTCAGCCGGCTTCATCGTCAACTGCGCCGGCCTGCACTCGGACCGCGTCGCCCAACTGGCGGGCGAGCGGCGCAGCGTGCGCATCCTGCCCTTCCGCGGCGAGTATTACAAGATCCGTCCCGAACGCCAGCACCTGGTGCGCAACCTCATCTATCCCGTGCCCGATCCGGCCTTCCCGTTCCTCGGCGTCCATTTCACGCGCCTGATTCACGGCGGCGTCGAGGCCGGTCCGAACGCCGTGCTGGCTACTGCGCGCGAGGGCTACCGCAAGACCGACTTCCGGCCGGCCGACCTGTTCGACGCGCTCAGCTATGGCGGCTTCTGGCGTTTTCTGCGGCGCTACCCTTCGATGGCCTGGTACGAGCTGCGCCGCTCCTTCAGCCGCAAGCTATTCTGCCAGGCGTTGCAGCGGCTGGTGCCGGAGATTCAACCCGGCGATCTCGCCACCGGCGGCTCCGGCGTGCGCGCCCAAGCCATCACGCCCGAAGGCGAACTGGTGCAGGATTTCCAGTTGATCGCGCGCCCCGACGCGCTGCACGTGCTGAACGCCCCCAGCCCCGCCGCTACCGCGTCGCTCGCTATCGGAGCCGAGATCGCCGCAAACGTGGCTGCCGCGCTGTAAGGTGATCTCGGCGGCTCGCTCACGCATGCCCTGGACCTTGCTAGACTAACGGCGTAGCGGCGGGATGGCGTAATTGGCAGCCGCACCGGACTTAAAATCCGGTAGTCCGCAAGGACTGTGTGGGTTCGACCCCCACTCCCGCCACCATTCGAAGTCAAGCCCATCCAGCGTCAGGCTGCGCGATGGGGCCGGATTCGACCGGCAATCTCGGGGCCTCGCGTGTCCTCGGCCCGCTCGAGGTCGTAGTTCGCCTGGAGATTCATGCAAAACTGAGGCGTGGTCCCGAAATAGCGAGCCAGACGGAGCGCCGTGTCTGCCGTGATCGCCCGCTTGCCGCGAACGATGTCGTTTACCCGCGTCACCGGCACGATCAACTCCATCGCAAGCCGGTTCGCACTCAAGCCAAGCGGCTTCAGGAAGTCTTCTTTCAGCGTTTCACCCGGGTGGATGGGGGGCATGGTCTTAGGTTTTTTCGCCACGCTTCACCGTCCTTCACTCACCGGCCTAGCCTTCGCCGCCCTCCCGCGCAGTTCGCGGAGGGCGTCTTTGGCGATCCAGCGGGCGGAGCGGGAGTCCAGGCGCTCGATCCGTTCGGCGGCGGCGATCGCTTTCTTGAGCAGACGGGCGTTGCGTTTGCCGATCTGCCGGAGCGCCCAGTTGACGGCCTTCTTCACCATGTTGCGGTCGTCGGTGGCAGCGCCGGCGATGAGCTTCAGGAAGGCTTCGAACGGGGCATCCTCCATTTCGCTCGGCTGCGCCGCCAGGCCCGCCATCAGCGCAAAACCGGCGCGGCGGACGAACTCGGCGGTAGCGGCTGACCATTGGGTGGCCTTGGCGCAGGCAAATGGGGTGTAGCGGAACAGGTTCTGGCAGGCCTGGTCGCAGACGTCCCAGGAATCGAAGTCGCGCGCCCAGCGGTCCATCTGGGCCGACGTCACCCGCGCCGGATCCTCGATCATGGTGGCCAGGATGCGCGCCTCGTGAATCCCGGAGGCCCACAATTCGCCGGCCAGCCGGTGATCCTTGCCGGCCCGTTTGGCCAACCCGCGCAGCAGCGGAATCGGCACTCCCAGCGTGTGTTCGGTCGAGATGCCATAGCGCGCCATGCCGGCCACATTGGCGGGATTGGCGCGCGCCTCGAGTTCCGCAATCAACTCGGCCGCGCTGGAGCCTTTCGTCATACGGGCGGTTCCTCCTGGGCTTCCGCCAGTTGCTGGCGGGCCGCACGCACCATGCCCAGAAAGCGGCGCGCCAGTTCGCGGATGCGGTCGGGATGGCGGTGCTCGATACACTCCGGCGGGATCAGCTCGCTGCCAATGCCCAGCGCCGCCGCGCCCGCCAGGATGAACTCGAGGGCGGTGGTCTGCTTGACGCCTCCGGATGCGATGAATCCGATGTCCGGAAACGGCCGCGCCAGGGCGTGGATGTACCTTGGCCCGCCGACCTGCGCACACGGGAACACCTTGACCAGCTCGCAGCCGGCCCGGCGCGCGGCCATCACCTCGGAAGGCGTGAGGACGCCCGGCCACACCGCGACTTTCTGGGCGCGGCCGAATTCCACCACGCTCAGGTCCAGACCGGGACTGGTCAGGAAGCACGCTCCCGCGTCCAGACAGCGGCGCGCCGTTTCGAGGTCGAGCACAGTCCCCGCGCCCACGATCATTTGGCGGTGCTGGCGCGCCAGCTCCGCCACTACCTCGAGCGCGCCGGGCACAGTCATGGTCACCTCGACAATGGGGATGCCCCCGTTCGAGACCGCCTCCGCCGCAAACAAAGCATCGTCGGAGGACGAAACGCGGATGGCCGGAATGATGCCAGTTTCCTCCACCCGCCGCCGGACATCGTCTGGTGTCACTGTAAGACTCTCCCGTCAAATAGTAACAGCGAACGCGGGCGCAAGCGGTCTCGCCGGCGAACCGGGTTTCGTACAAGTTCAGCGCTGATCCACCGGATTCCAGCCGTCACTGCCGCGCAGGAAAACTTCGGGACTGAACTCGCGCGCTGCGGCGGCAGTGAGCGGCTTGGCCCACTTGACGCGGCCCGCCTGGCTGCCGCCGGGGCCATCGGAAGAATACTCCGCGAACCAGGCGGTCTGTTCGGCCGCCTCCTTGCCCCAGTTGTTCCAGCCCTCGGGCCGGATGTGGTCGCCCATCCAGCACTCCAGATACACCACGCGCGAATAGTTGCGCCATGGGCGGCCCAGAAAGACGTCGTCGACGCCGGCATCGGCGGTCAGCCGGCAATGGGTGAACACGAAGCCTTGCGCGCCTTCGGGCATAGTGCGGCTTTCGGCCGCAACGTAGCCCGCGCCGCGGCTGTGGATCTGACAATGGTCGAACACCGCGGCGGCGTTGCCGAAAATGAAATCGACGTGCCCGGCGATATAGCTGTTGACGTAATACTGGCGCCCGCTGGCGGCGTAGAGAGTGTCCTGCATGCCCAGAAACCGGCAGTTACGGAACACGGCGCGGTCGGAGTGCACCGAAATCGCCACTGCCTGCGTGCCGGTGCCGTAGGAGTTTTCGAAGGTGATGTTTTGCGCCTCGAATTCGTCTGCGTTGATGTCGACGGTGGCGCTGAAAAATGTGCCACCCACGTCTTTGGCACCCAAGCCGTACGTGATGACAGTCGACTGCGCGTCGGAACCGAGGAAGGTGACGCGCGGCCGGTCGTGGGGCACGCGCACGCGCTCGTGGTAGACGCCGGGACGGATCTCAATGATCAGCCGCGCCGTGGTCGGAGCCAGCACGCGGTCGAAGGCGTGGTCCACCGCATTTTGCACGGTCGGGTAATCGCCGCTGCCATCCTTGGCCACCACCACCCGGACCGGCGCCGGCGCGGCGGCTTCGAGACAGGCCACGGCGGCGAGAGTCAAAATCCAGATCTTCATAGACATCAAAAGAAACGCGCCCGCAAGCGTGCGTTGGCAGGTTGAAACCCGCCCCACCTGGCGTTGGCAGGCTAAAGCATGCCACACCTTATTATCGCAAGCCGGGCGAAATCTCTTGTAAGAATGCCCTATGAGCGGCGACTATCTGAAGTGTGGGAGAGCCGAGCCAGGACGAACGGTATCACCGGGCGGCGGCCGAGTACGGCGCGGCGCTCGAACGGCTGGCCCGCGCGTACGAGTTCGATGCGGACCGGCGGCGCGATTTGCTGCAGGAGATCCACCTGGCCCTTTGGCGCAGTTTCGCCATGTTTGACGGCCGCTGCTCGGAGCGCACCTGGGTCTATCGCGTGGCGCACAATACGGCGGTGAGCTACGGCATCGGCCGGCGGCGTTCCGGCGACCGCAGCCTAGTCAGCCTGGAAGAAGTCGAGGCAAGGCTCGGCGATCGCGATGGAGACGAAGCGGCCGGCCGGCGGCAGGCTTTGGCGCGCCTGACGGAGCTGATTCAGAGCCTGAAACCGCTCGACCGCCAAGTCATTCTCGCGCCTGGAAGGGATGGACGCCGCATCGATCGGCGAAATAACCGGTCTGGCGGCCGGCAATGTGGCCACCAAGATTCATCGCATCAAAATCGTACTGGGCAAGCGGTTCTCTCTGGGGGCCAACCATGCCGAATGAACTTCCGCAGAACGAACTTTGTAATGCGTGGCAAACGCAGCCAACGGAGAATATCACCATGTCGCTAGAAGAGATCCGGCGCAGAGCCGGCAGGTTTCAACGACGAATCTGGTGGCGCAACGCGCGCGAATATGCGGCCGTCGCCATCGTGGTCGTCGTGTTCGGATATTACTGCAAGTTGTTCCCCAGTCCGGTTATGCGCGCGGGGTCGGTGATGACTATCGCCGGCGCGCTGTATGTGGCGTACCAGTTTCACCGCCGCGCCTCGTCTGAGGCTGCGCCTGCCGCGGCCGAGTTCGAGCACTGCCTGGGCTTCCATCGCCGCGGGCTGGAACGGCAACGCGACGCGCTGGAGAGTATCTGGAGCTGGTACCTGGGTCCGCTGATTCCGGGCCTGGCAGTCTTCATCGCTGGAACGGCGATCACGGCGCCCATCGGCCCGATTCGCTACCGTGTTCTTATGGCCGTTGTATCGTTCGCCGCGGTTGGGGTTGCCTTCTGGCTGGTGGCCCAATTGAACCGGAGCGCGGCGCGCAAGCTGCAAACTCAGATCGAGAACCTGCAAGCATTGGAGCAATGAAGATGATCTGCCGAATCGCTGTAACGCTGTTGTTAGCGGCCGGCGCCGTATGGTCTCAATCTCCGGCGCCGCCGGATGCCGAGATCCGCCGCATTCTGGCCCAACGCGTGGACGAGCGTCACCAGGCGGTGGGAATGGTGGCCGCCGTCATCGAGCCCACGGGCACCCGCATCGTCACATATGGCAAGCTCGCCAAGGACGATGCGCGGCCGCTCAACGGCGACACCGTTTTCGAGATCGGCTCCATCACCAAGGTATTCACCGCGCTGCTGCTGGCCGATATGGCGCAGCACGGCGAGGTCAAACTGGACGACCCGATCGCGAAGTACCTGCCCGAAGGCGTGAAAGCGCCGCAGCGCAATGGCAAGCAGATCACGCTCGAGGAGCTTGCCACCCACACTTCCGGCCTCCCGCGGCTGCCCGGCAACATGACATCGAAGGATGCCGCGAACCCATACGCGGACTATTCGGCGGAAAAGCTCTACGCGTTTCTGACGAGCTACCAACTGGCGCGCGATCCCGGCGAAAAATGGGAATACTCGAACCTGGCGGCCGGCCTGCTGGGTCAGCTTCTCTCACTGCGCGCGGGTAAGGATTACGAGACGCTGGTGGTTTCCCGCATCGCGGCGCCGCTCGGCATGGCCAGCACGCGTATCACGCTCACGCCGGAAATGAAGGAGCGGATGGCGGCGGGTTACAACAATTCGCTGGAGCCGGCGCGCCTCTGGGATTTTCAGGCGCTGGCGGGCTGCGGCGCGCTGCGCTCCACCGCCAACGACCTCATCGCTTTTCTGGCGGCCAATCTGGGCTACAAGAAATCGCCCCTTCAGCCGGCCCTGGCAGCGATGCTGGAGGTTCGCCTTCCCACCGGCCAGCCCAGTCTCCAGCAGGCGCTCGGCTGGCACATCCTGCAACGTAACGACCGCGATCTGGTTTGGAAGGATGGCGGCACGTACGGCTTCGCCAGCTTCATCGGCTTCGACGCCAAGGCCAAGGTGGGGGTGGTGGTGCTCGCCAACGCGTTCACCCTGGCGACCGGCGGCGTCAACGATATCGGGCTGCACCTGCTCGACACCTCGCTGCCAGTCGCGGGAACGCCCGTCAAGGAGCGGAGGGCGATCACGGTCGATCCCAAGGTCCTGGAAGGTTACGTGGGACGGTATCAACTTGCGCCCGGATTCATCATCGCCATCACCCGCGACGACGACCGGCTCTACGAGCAAGCCACCGGCCAGCCGAAGTTTCAGATCTTCGCCGAAAGCGAGAAGGAGTTTTTCCTGAAAGTGGTGGACGCGCAGGTCGTCTTTAAGACCGATCCACAAGGCCGCGCCACCGAACTGACTCTGCATCAAAACGGCATGGACCATCGGGCGGCGAGGGTGGAATAGATCCTCGAGCGGCTACTTTCCGCCGCCTTGCGACCAGGGCGGCACAACCCCGTTCATGCGTGCATACGCGACCAGTTGCCCCATATGCTCGTTGGCGTGGACGATGATCCGGAGGTATATGCCTTCCACGGTGCCTTCCCGGTCGCTAATCTTGACTTTGCGCTGGAAGTCGGCCGGCGTCAAACCCACGCGAGCGTTCTTGACGGCACCGAGCGAGCGCTTCAGCCAGACGATGACTTCCGGCTTCGCGGTCACCGTCTTTTCCAGGTTCGCTGACGTCATTTCTGCCGGCATTTTGGGACCCGTGTAACTTAGCAGGCCGAGGTTCGCAGTCGCGATGTGCATGAAGACCTCGCTGGTGGATCGCACGCCAGGCGCGGGCCGCCAAGCGAACTTCTCCGCCGGGAAAGCTTCCGCGAGCGCGACGAGTTGCCGGGAAACGTGGAGCCACTCACCGTCGTATCCCTGCCAAAGTCCTTCCAGCGGATCTGTTTGCGCGCGCAACGTCATCGCGCCGAGAACGGCAACAAGTAGCAGCGCTTTCACGATTCCTCCTTTTTGTCCAGTCGCAGCTTGGTTGGCAAGCCCGCAGCTACCAAGACCCGGACTCTCTGAAGACTATCACTTCCACTCCCCAATCGGGCCGCGCACCCCCCCCGATAGCTCAAAAGGGCTATCCCGAGGACCCCCCGCGGGGGCTTCTCAATCGGGCGAAATCGTTTAAAATAATAGGTATATCGCCCAACTTGGGCGCCGTCGTGCGCCGCGCTTTGGAAGTTTTGACTCCGCATGTGGATCGTAAGACTCGCTCTTAGACGCCCGTACACTTTCGTCGTGATGTCAATCCTCATCGCCATCCTGGGCGTGTCCGCCATCGTCACCATGCCGGTGGACATTTTCCCCTACATCGACATTCCAGTGGTTAGCATTGTGTGGAGCTACACCGGCCTGGCTCCCGAGGAAATGGAAAAGCGCATGGTGCTGATCTTCGAGCGCTCGATGACGACGACCGTCAATGACATCGAGCACATCGAATCGCAATCTTACTCGGGTGTTTCCGTCACGCGCGTGTATTTCCAACCCAACGCCAAGGTGGAGGTGGCGCTCTCGCAGGTGACGGCCATTTCGCAGACGCTGCTGCGCATCTTTCCGCCCGGCACCACGCCGCCCAATATTCTCAAGTACGACGCTTCGAGCGTGCCGATCCTGCAACTGGGGCTGGAGAGCAAGACGCTCAGCGAGCAGGAACTGTTCGACCTGGGCCAGAATTTCATTCGCACCCAGCTTGCCACTATTCCAGGCGCGGCCGTGCCGCTGCCGTACGGCGGCAAGCTTCGCGAGGTGATGGTGGACCTGATTCCGGAGCAGATGTTTGCCAAGAACCTGGCGCCCAGCGAGGTGTCCAGCGCGTTGGCGGCTCAAAACCTGATTCTGCCGGCGGGAGACATCAAAATCGGCGGCAGGGATTACCAGGTCAAGCTCAACTCCAGCCCGCGCATCCTGAACGAGATGAACGCACTGCCGCTGAAGGTGGTGAACGGCGCCACCATCAGGCTGGGCGATGTGGCGCAAGTGCGCGACGGCTACGCGGTGCAAACCTGCATCGTACGCACCAACGGAACGCGTGGGGCGCTGATCATCGTGATGCGGAATGGGAAGGCTTCCACGCTGGCGGTGGTGAACAACGTGAAGCGGGCGCTGCCGAAGATCCTGGCCGGGCTGCCCCCGGCGCTCCACGTGCGGCAGTTGTTCGACCAGTCGGTGTTCGTGCGGGCGGCCATCAGCGGCGTGGTGCGCGAAGCGGTCACCGCTGCGCTCCTGACCGGGCTGATGATCCTGGTGTTTTTGGGAAGCTGGCGCAGCACGGTGATCGTCTGCATTTCGATTCCGCTTTCCATCCTGGTGTCGCTGATCATGCTCAACGCGCTCGGCCACACCATCAACGTGATGACGCTGGGCGGCATGGCGCTGGCGGTGGGCATCCTGGTGGACGACGCCACGGTGGAAATCGAAAACACGCATCGCAACATGGCGATGAAGAAGCCGCTGGTGCGCGCCGTGCTCGATGGCGCGCAGCAGATCGCCGCGCCAGCCTTCGTTTCCACGCTTTCCATCTGCATCGTTTTCGTGCCTGTGCTACTGCTCACCGGCGCGGCCAGGTACCTGTTCACCCCGCTCGCGATGGCGGTGGTTTTCGCCATGCTGGCCTCTTACCTGCTTTCCCGCACCCTGATTCCGAACATGGTGCATTACATGCTCCGGCCGGAAACCAAGCTCTACGCGCAGGGATCACACGGCGAAACCGCCGGCGGCACGGGACCCATCTGGAAAACGCACTACGTGTTCAACCGCCGTTTTGAGCGAATGCGCAGTTCCTATACGGCGCTGCTCGATTGGTGTCTGGCGCATCGCGCCCCGGTGCTGGCGAGTTTCGCGGTTTTCATCACCGCCTCGTTGTTGCTGGCGCCGCTGATCGGCCGCGATTTCTTCCCGACCGTGGACTCGGGGCAAATGCGGTTGCATGCCCGCGCGCCTTCCGGAACGCGCATCGAGCAGACCGAGGCCATCTTCGCCGCGATTGAGCGGGAGATCCGCCGGGAGATCCCGGCGCGAGAGATCGACACTATCATCGATAACATCGGCCTCCCCAACAGCGGCTTCAACCTGGCCTTCGGCGACAATCCCACGCTCGGCGTGGCCGACGGGGACATCCTGGTTTCCCTGAAGGCGGAGGACCACGGCCCGACCGAGGAATACGTGGGCCGCCTGCGCCGCCGCTTGCATGACAAGTTCCCCGACATGGTGTTCTTCTTCGAAGCCGCCAACATCACCAACCAGATTTTGAATTTCGGATTGCCCGCGCCCATCGATGTGCAGGTGGTGGGACGCAACGCGGCAGCCAATTACAAAATCGCGCAGGACCTGGAAACCGCCATCGCCCGCGTCCCCGGTGTGGCGGACCCGCACATTCACCAGGTGGTGGACTGGCCCGAAATCGATATCAATGTGGACCGCGACAAGGCCGGACTGGTGGGTCTCACCCAGGCCGACGTCGGTAACAGCATGCTGATCTCGCTGGCTTCGAGCAGCCAGATCGCGCCCACCCAATGGCTCGACTGGCGCAGCGGGGTGAGCTACTACGTGGCCATGCAGACGCCGCAGTACCGCATGAACAGCATGTCGGCGCTGATGAGCACCCCCATCTCGCCGCTGGCGTCGCCCTTCAACGTCAACACGGCGAACTCGATGGCCGGCACCGCTAATGGGAACAACTCGGCCACCGGCGCCAGTCCCAATCAGAACTCGACGGCCTACGGCAACCCGGGCGCCGCCGCCGGCGGGCCGCAACTGCTCTCCAACCTGGCCAGCGTTACGCGTGGCGTGGCGCCGGAAATCATCAACCATTACAATGTGACGCCGGTGTACGATATTTACGCCAACGTCTACCGCCAGGATCTGGGTTCGGTCGGATCGGCGGTGGACCGGATTGTGGACAAGGCCTCCGCCCACCTGCCGCGCGGCACCACCATCGACGTGCGCGGCCAGTACTCCACCATGCAAAGCTCGTTTTACCGGTTGGGGCTGGGCATGGCGTTCGCAGTGGTGCTGGTGTACCTGCTGATGGCGGTCAACTTTCAGTCGTGGATGGACCCGTTCATCATTCTGATGGCGCTGCCCGGCGCGCTGGCCGGAATTGTGTGGATCCTGTTTCTCACTCAGACCACTTTCAGCGTGCCCTCGCTGATGGGATCCATCATGTGTATCGGTGTGGCCACGTCCAACAGCATCCTGATGGTGGTGTTCGCCAACGATCAACGCGAGGAAGGCATG
Source organism: Bryobacteraceae bacterium (assembly GCA_050010695.1). Lineage (GTDB taxonomy): Bacteria > Acidobacteriota > Terriglobia > Bryobacterales > Bryobacteraceae > Bog-375. The sequence continues at coordinate 3,756 of JBEKKO010000039.1, read as the reverse complement.
AACTCCCGCTCCGCCGCGCTCTCCGCCGGCCACACGCGCATCCGCCCCGTGATCATGACCGCGGCCGCCATGATCATCGGCATGCTGCCGATGGCAGTGGGCATGGGCGAAGGCGGCGAGCAGAACGCGCCGCTGGGCCGCGCCGTGATCGGCGGCCTCATTCTGGCCACCATAACCACGCTTTTTGTGGTCCCATTAATGTACAGCTTGCTGCGGACCAAACCGCCGGTGGATCATGCGCGCCGCATCGTCGAGGAAGAGCACGAGTACCTGCAGGACCAGGTGATGCTCCGTGAGAGTGCCGAATGAACCAACTCAACACCAGCAGCGAAGAACAGTTACGCGCCGAAGTCGAAGATCTCAAGCGGCAATTGGCACGGCAGGAGCAAGCGATGGCGGAGCCCCGCGGCGGGGCTGCCGGACCGTCCGGACGCACGCTGGCGATCGTAGTGCTTCTGTTGGTGGTGCTGGGGGTGGCCGGATACTTTCTCGGGTATGCGCCGCGGCAGCATCGCGAACAAGTGCTGGCGGCCGAATCGCGCACATCGTCCCAGAGCCTGCTTGAGGTGACCGTGGCGGAGGTCAAGCGCGCCGGCTCGCAAACCAGCCTGGTGCTGCCCGGCAGCATCGAGGCCGTCACCGAGGCTCCCGTGCTGGCGCGCGCCTCCGGCTACATTCGCAAGCGTCTGGTGGATATCGGCGACCGCGTCGCCGCCGGCCAGGTGCTGGCGGAAATCGAGGCGCCGGAAATCGATCAACAGATCCGCCAGGCCAAGGCCCAGGACGACCAGGCCGCGTCCGCCATCCAGCAGGCACAGGCCAACCTGGTGCAGGGCCAGGCCAACCTGCAACTGGCCGAAGTCACCAAAGACCGCTGGCAAAAGCTGTTCGACAAAGGCGTGGTCTCGCGCCAGGAAAACGACACTTACCGGGCCCAATGGGCCGCCCAGCAAGCCAACGTGGATGCGCTCGAAAAAGCGATTGCGGCGGCGCGCAGCAATCTCGGCGCGGCCGAGGCCAACCTGGCGCGATTGAACGATGTGCAGAGTTACCAGACCGTGCGCGCCCCCTTTGCCGGCGTGATCACGCTGCGCAACGTGGATACAGGCGTGCTGGTCACCGAGGGCACCACGCTGCTTTACCGCATCGCCCAGACCGACCGGCTGCGCACCTATTTGAACGTGCCGCAATCCGACGCCGATTCCGTGCGCCCCGGCCAGAAGGCCACGCTGGTGATTCCGGATCTCGCCGGCCGGAAATTCCCCGGCGTCGTCACCCGCACCGCCAATGCGCTCGACCCGTCCAGCCGCACGCTGCTGGTCGAGGTGCAGGTCCCCAACTCGGACGGCCTGCTGCTGCCCGGCATGTACGCCCGGGTGGACCTCGCCGTTCCCCGCAAAGAGCCGCCGCTGGCGATTCCCGGCGACACACTGGTGGTGCGCGACAACGTCACGCAGGTGGCCGTGATCTCGAGCGATGGCACGGTTCACTTTCAGCGCATCCAGTTGGGACGCGATTTCGGCGACCGCCTGGAAGTGCTCTCCGGCCTCGAACAAGGCCAATTGCTGGCCATCAATCCCAGCGATTCCGTTCGCGAAGGCGTGAAGGTGAAACCCTTGCACGCCGAAAAACCCGCTCCGTAGGGGCCGGGCATGCCCGGCCCGTGCTGGAACCTTTCATGATGCCCAAACCATTTCTCAGTCTTTTGCTCTCCTTCCTGTTGTGCGCCGGCCTTGGCGCCGGCGCGCCGCAACCTCCCGCGCAGGCTCCTCTGCCGTCACCGCAACTGCCCGGCTTGGAACGCCAGGTGCGCTTCGACGATTCGCAGCGCATCCACGACCTGGTCCGTGCCGGCAGTTTGTATCTGGGGCTCCAGGATGCACTGGCGCTGGCCATCGAAAACAATCTGGACGTGGAACTCGAGCGCTTCCTGGTTCCGCAGGGCGATACCGAACTGCGGCGCGCACAGGGCGGCGGCACCAACCGCGGCCTCACTTACACGCTGCAGGAAGCGCCGGTGGGCGTGGGCGGCCCACTCAGCCCGCTGGTGGTCGCGCCGGCTTCGAGCAACGGCCCCAACGGCACTTCGGTTCCCACCAACGCGCTCGAGCTCGGCGTGCTGGGCGAACCGGTGGACAATTACTCCATGCAGGGCGGCGTGGCGCAATCCGCCGGCACTCCGGTTCCAACCTACGATCCTTCCGTGTTCGGCCAGTTGAACTGGATGCATCAATCCACGCTCGAAACCAATCCCGCCGCTTACGAAACCAGCAACCTGGTGCAACAGGGGTTCATCGCCAACACGGGCATCCAGCAGGGATTTTCCACCGGCGCGCAGGCGGCGTTCAATTTCGATAATCTTCACCAGTCGTCGAACGCGCTCAACAACGCCTACAATCCCATCAGCGGCGCCAGCCTCGGTTTCACCGTCACGCAGCCGCTCCTGCGCGGATTTGGCCGCGGCCTCAACCGCCGCTTCATCCGCATCGCCGGCAATGAGCGCAAGATCACCAGCCTGCTCTTTCAGCAGCAGCTCATTCTCACCGTCTACGGCGTGATCCGGCTGTACACCGACTTTGTCGCGCTGTATGAGGACGTCAACGTGAAGGAAGAGACGCTGCGCTATGCGAGCAAGCTGCTGGCCGATACGCAAGTGCAGGTGGAGGAAGGCACGCTCGCGTCCGTGGAACTGACTCGCGCCAAGGCGCAGGTCTTCTCCACCGAACAGGACCTGATCAACGCGCGCGGCCTGCTCGAAGAACAGGAAATAATCCTGAAAAGCGTGCTGACGCGCAATGCCGGCGCCGCGCTGCGTGGCATCCGCATCGTGCCCACCGACACGCTCGCCATCCCGGACAAGGACGAGGTGCGGCCGTTACAGGACCAGGTGGCCGAAGCGGTCGCCCGCCGCCCGGACCTGGGGCAGGCGCGGCTGCAGGTGGAGAACTCGGTGATCGGCCTCGAAGGCGCCCGCAACGCCACCAAGCCCGAGGTCGACTTAGTCGGGACCATGCAGAACAACGGGCTCGCCGGGGCCTCCACCGCTTATTCCACCGGCACGACGAGTCTGCCACTGATTGGCGGTTACGGCAGCGCGCTCGGCCTGGCGCTGGCTCGCGACTACCCGACTTATGGCATCGGCCTGCAAGTTACTCTGCCGATCCATAACCGCATCGCCGAGGCCGACCTGGCGCGCGATGAGTTACAGGTCAAGCAATCCCAGATTCGCGTGCAGCAGTTACAGAACCAGGCCAGCCTGGAAGTAGAAGATGCTCTGATTGCCATGCGCCGCTCGCGCGCTTCCTTCGAAGCCGCCGTGCAGGCGCGTAAGTTCCAGCAGGAATCGCTCGAAGCCGAGCAGACCCGCTTCGAGGTCGGCGCCTCCACCGCTTTCTTCGTTATCCAGTACGAAAGCCTGCTGGCGCAGGCGCGCTCCACCGAAGTCGCCGCCAAGAGCTCTTACGTCAAGGCCCGCGCCGCGCTGGACCGCGCGACCGGCTCGATTCTCGAAGCCCACAACATTTCCATCGAGGCGGCGCTCAAAGGGCAGGCGCGGTAAAGGGCAGGCGCGGCCAGTTTGTGTGGGGCAGGATGATATCCTGCGCGCGACCCAGAGGGTGCCCCGGCCAACCACCGTGTCGCGGCCAAATAGAAAGTTCCGCTTTGAGCCAAGTAGAAAGTTCCTCTTGACAACCGCAAGGTTGAAGGATGGAACGAATCGCGATGAGCCAATCGGAACGAGATGACCTGCACTGG
>JBEKKO010000038.1:0-55006 GCA_050010695.1 Bryobacteraceae bacterium | reverse complement strand
CGCCGCGCCCGCTCGTCCACCAAAGGACTCAGGGCATCGAAGCGTAGTTTGATTCCCGGCTCGGCGTTCACTTACTCAAGTGTACGCCAAAACATTTTCATATGAAACTGTTATTTCTAGACCGGCCCTAAGGCGGTCGCTTGGCCCGGCACGGCCCCCGCGCCCTGTTCGGTCTCCACCTGCTTCAGTGCGTGCTCAATGACGCCGAGCAGATATGTTCCTGTGCCGGCGGCGGGATCAAGCGTGATGACGTCGGGATCGGCGAAACCTAGCGGCTTGCCGAGGGAGTTCACGAGGAGATCGTCAATCAGGTGGACCTGGGCGCGAACGACTTCGATGGGTGTGTAGTAAGCTCCTGTGTCCTTCCGTAGCTTCGGGTCGTAGGCCGCGAGGAAGTCCTCGTAGAAGTAAAGCCAGGGGTCTTCGGGTCCAGCGAGCGAGGCGGTTGGTACGACGGCGATCACGCGCAAAAGCAGATCGAGAGAGGCGGCCATCTCAGTACGTGCGCGGGGGTCAGTGAGCACCTGTAGCGCGCGGGAGAGGAGGGTATGCTGTGCGGAGAGGGCGGCCTCCGCGCTACCCAGGGTAAGTGGATCGGCCCCATCGCTCCGGCCAAGTAACAGTGCGAACGCGACGGTCTGGGCATAGGCGTCAGCGAATTGTTCGTCTGAGGCGTCTGAAAAGAGCAATTGGCGCCACTCCTTCGCCAGTTGCACGAGTGGCGATTTAGGGTCCTTCAGGGCGTCTGTTACGTCGTTGCGGAGCATCCGGCACAGCGGGGCGAGGAGGGCGGCGAAACCCTTCAGGTCAATCTTGCCCTTGCGGTCGGTCGGTATGATGGGTTGCCAAGACAAGTAATCCCGAAAGAGACGTTCGAGTGCACAGGCATCGTCGGGGGTCACGGCATTTTTCCCATCCACGGAGATGTCGCCGGATAGCCGTACAACCTCACCCACCCCCTCGCCGCTGCGATAGAGCGCCCATTCGTTTCCGTCGGTGTAGAAGATGTTGGGAATGGCCGAGAAGCGCTTCGACTGATCGCGGTTGTGGCCGGTGAAGCGTTTGACGTTCGCGCCGATGCCGGGAGCCTTAAGTTCGACGTAGCCAGCCAGCAGTTTGTTGAGGTGGACGGCGTAGTCTGGGTGACCGATGCGGTCGAGGTGAGTTTCGCCGGTACAGACGATATTCCAGCCCAGCGAACGGGCCACGCCCGACATCAGGTTCTCGAATGGTCCCCTCAACTGGTCTTCCGGCTCGCCATGGGCGAGTTGACTCATCTTGGCCTTGACGGCCTCGGCGAATGCCTGAAGTGTTTCCTGGATTGTAATTGCCCTACTGGTCCTGGTCATGTGGTGATCGCCTTGCCTGTGCCTTTCTTGTGTGCCACGCCGAGTCCCTGTACAGAGTAGCAGCTCTCTGTAAAGCTGGGTGCGGCTGGTAAGTCCGGCTCACGTCAACTGGGTTTATCGCTGCCTTCCTCACCTCTCCTCGCAGGGCAGGCGCAAGACTACGCGATATTGGCGGTCGGCGGTGCCTATGTCTAAGCGGGCTTGGGAGGCGTAGCGGACTTCGAGGCGGCGGCGGACTTGCGCTAAGCCGACTCCCAGGCGTGCGGGGGGCGGGGCGTCGGGATCGAAGGGATTGGTCACGGTGATGACGACACCGGAGGCGTCGCGGCGGGCTTCGAGGCGAATGGTGCCGCCCTCGACTAAGCCGGCGATGCCGTGTTTGACGGCGTTTTCGACGAGCGGCTGCAGCAGCAAAGCGGGGACGGCGCAGCTTTCACAGCCGGCTTGGATTTCGATTTCGACGCGCAAGCGGTCGCTGAAACGGACCTGCTCCAGTTCGAGGTAGTTGCGGGCGAGGTCCAGCTCTTCGCCGAGGGGAATGGCGGGGCGGTTGCCGAGGCCGAGGCTGATGCGCAGAAAATCGGAAAGGCGGATGCACATTTCGCGCGCCCGCGCGCCGTCCACGGAGGCCAGGGCTGCGATGGAGTGCAGGCTGTTGAAGAGGAAGTGAGGATGGATCTGGAGGCGGAGGGCCTGTAGTTCGGCCTCGCGCGCGAGGGTGCGGGCTTCGGCGGCGCGGGCTTCGGCGGCGCGGGATTCCTCGGCGGCCAGGCCGGCGTAGTGCAAGCCGGTGGAGAGCAGGTAGAGCAGCGCGCCGACGCCGAACCAGAGCGGTACGTGGCCGGTGGAATCGATCTTCAACGCCTGAGAGACGGCCCAGGCGATGCCGGCCAGCAGCAGGCCGCCCGCCGCGGCTGCGGCGCCGAAGGTGACGGCCAGTTCAGGTAGGGCGGAGAGGCTAAACGGGCGGGTGCGGCACAAATACCAGGGCGAGAGGCAGGCGAAGGCATAGACGAAACAGGCTGGCGCGACGACGGCGGCGGCCTGGGGCAGACGGAAGCCGCCTCCGGCCCAGGTGAGGTAAGTGAGCAAGGCGCAGGCCGGAAGCCAAGCCAGCAGATAAAAAAGGAGGCGGCGCGACGCCAGGATGGGATGCATCGTCGGCTAATTCTTGATGGTCGCGCCGCCAAATACCGCAGCGCCCTTGACGATCAGCCGTTTCGGATGAGGGTTCAAGCTGCGATCCGGGTGCTGGGTGCGATCCGCGAAGCCGCCAAAGACGCCCACGGCTTTCATGTCCACTTCCCATGCGGCGGGGACCCGGATCTCGGCGCCGCCGAAAACGGCATTTATTTCGAGCACGGCGGAATCGCTCAGCATGGTGGCGCCGCGCAGGTCGATCTCGAAGCCGCCGAAAACGCAATCGACTTTGCCGCCCTGGAAATCGGGGTCGACGACCACCCGCTTGCCGCCCCAGAAGACCGCGGATTCGCGCAGCCTGTTCACGCGCCACCCGCGCCTGAAAGCACGTTCCGCGTGCCGGTCCCACTTATCCGCCCAGTCCGTGCGCGGCCCGATCCCGACCAGCCGGTCGGTGAGCATCAAGACGCCCACCGCGATCAGGATCAGGGGCCACAGGTCACCCCACCCCATGTGCGGGATGCCCAGGTTGCCCATGAGGATGATGCCGCCGATGCCGATCAGGATGCCGCCCACCACTTTGTGCTTCGGCTCGGGCTGATCGACCACCTTGAAGATGCCCCAGGCGATCAGCGCCACCGGCCAGTATTCAAAAATGTCGTGAAAGCGGATGATGTTCAAATTATTCAGAAAGAAGAGAGCCCCGACGGCGATCAGGATCAGGGCCGGAATCCACTGGGCAGGCAGGCCCTCGTGGGGGGTTGGCTGGTTGTCTTGTGGTGTCATGGCCTCAGCGTACGGCGCGGCAGGGCGCGGCGCACGTGCGAATCGGCGAACGGCGGCGGGCAGCCGGTGAATGCCCAGGGCCCCTCGGCGGATGCGGGCGAGTGAAACGGGCAGGCGTTGGCCGGCACTATGTTGATGGGCGGCTCGGTGGGCGCAAGGCTGCGGGCGAGCGCTAGCGAAAGTTAATTGGATAGGCGGCCGGGCATGCCCGGCCCCTACGGTCGACGCAAGATGGGACCGAGTTTTTCAAGCGACCGGCTACGGCAATTGAATTGCTCAGCCGATATGCAGAGTGAGGTGGAAACGATGATGGTGGCGGCCGGACTTGGGGTCTTAGTGGTGATTTGCCTGCTTCTCTCGATGATGGAGACCCCTCCGCACATAGGAAGATAGTACACACCCGGAGTCAAGTTGACACACCGGGTGGGAGAGCGCGACCAGGGATCGTCCCCAGTGGGAACCCCAGGACGAGGGCGCGTCCGCCCCACGGCGCGTGGCGTCCTGTTGTTGCAATTCAACAATCCGGTCCATCATAAACCGGGTGGCCGGATTCTGCCGATTCTCCCTCTTCTCCCGATGCGTCGGACCTTGCACCAACGTCGGTTGACAGACGAAAGCGTCTGTCCCACACCGCAGCCGAACGACTTGCGGGCCGGTGAGGCAGTTTCGCGGCGGCGCGCGGCCACTATAATGTAAGGAAATCATGCCGTTTTCCGCTACCGAACTAGCGAGCCCGGGCGCGATTGCGCGCTACGAGGTGGTGATCGGGCTGGAAGTTCATGTCCAGCTCGCCACCGCGACCAAGATTTTTTGCGGCTGCCCGACCAGCTTTGGCGAGCCGCCGAACACCAACGTGTGCCCGGTGTGCCTGGGCCTGCCGGGCGCGCTGCCGGTGCTCAGCCGGCAGGCGGTGGACCTGGCGATCAAGGGCGCGCTGGCGCTCAACTGCCGCATCCGCCCGGTTTCGCGGTTCGCGCGCAAGAACTACTTTTACCCGGACCTGCCCAAGGGCTACCAGATCTCGCAATACGACGAACCGTTCGCCGAGGGCGGGTACGTGGATATCGAAGTCGGCGGCGAGCGCAAGCGCATCGGCGTGACGCGCGTCCACATGGAGGACGACGCGGGCAAGAGCATGCACGAGGGCTTCAAGGATTCGGGTAGGTCCTCATACGTGGATCTGAACCGTAGCGGCACGCCGTTGATCGAAATCGTCAGCGAGCCGGACATGCGCGGCTCGGAGGAAGCGTACGCGTACCTGACCGAGGTCAAACAGGCGCTGCAGTTCATCGAAGTCTCGAGCTGCGACATGGAAAAGGGGCACCTGCGCTGCGACGCCAACGTATCGGTGCGGCTGCGCGGGGCCGAGAAGCTGGGCACCAAGGCGGAGATCAAGAACCTGAACTCGTTCCGCTTTTTGAAAGAGGCGCTGGATTACGAGATCGCGCGGCAGGTGGCGGTGCTCGACGGCGGCGGCACGGTGCAACAGGAAACGCGGCTCTACGATCCGGATCTGGGCCAAACCGCCGGCATGCGCAGCAAGGAACACGCCCACGATTACCGCTATTTCCCGGAGCCAGACCTGGTGCCGCTGCGGATTGGCGAGGCCTGGTTGGCGGAGGTGAAAGCCGGGATGCCGGAATTGCCGGCCGCACGGCGGGCGCGCTTCACTTCCCGATATGGCCTGCGCGAATACGATGCCGGCGTGCTGACGCAGACGCGCGCGTTGAGCGAATATTACGAAACCGCGGCGCGCGTTTCCGGCGATCCCAAGACCGCCGCGAATTGGGTGATGGGCGACCTGATGGGCGCGCTCAAGGCGGAGGGCAAGGAGATCGCCGAATCGCCGGTGAGCGCGGAAAACCTGGGCGCGCTGGCCAGGCTGATCGTCACGGGCGAACTTTCCGGCAAGCTCGCCAAGGAAGTTTTCGGCAAAATGTTTTCGACGGGCGATGCCGCGGCGGCGATCGTCGAACGGGAAGGATTAAAGGAGATCAGCGACGCCGGCGCGCTGGCCCAGGTGATCGCGGATGTGATCGCCGCCAGCGCCAAGCAGGTGGAGCAGTATCGCGGCGGCAAGACCACGGTGATGAACTACCTGGTGGGCCAGGTGATGAGGGCCACGCGCGGGCAGGCCAGCGTGGCGGTGGTGACGGAGTTGTTGAAGCAGAAGCTGGGGTGAAAAAAATGTTGCAGGTTGGCGACAAGGCTCCCGATATCGCGCTGCGCACGGATAGCGGTACGGAATTCAAGCTGTCCTCTCTCAAAGGCAAACGGGTGGTGCTGTATTTCTATCCCCGGGCCAATACGCCCGGCTGCACCATCGAAGCCTGCGAATTTCGCGACGGCATTCAGAAGTTCGCGAAGAAGGGCGCGGCGGTGGTTGGCGTGTCGCCGGACAAGCCGGCCGCGCAAGCCAAATTCAAGGACAAGTTCGATCTGCCGTTCTTACTGCTGGCCGATGAAGATAAGGCGGCGGCCCAGGCTTATGGCGTGTGGAAAGAGAAGAATATGTACGGCAAGAAGGTGATGGGGATAGTGAGGAGCACCTTCGTGATCGGCCCGGACGGCAAGATCGAAAAGATCTATGCCAAGGTGAAAGCGCAAGGCCACGCGGCGGAAGTGCTGGCCGGGCTGTAGGGGCCGGCTAACGCGCGCCGGCGCGACGGCTGTCTACTCTACTGCACTCCGCCGGCGTCGTGGATCTCTTCGAGCATGGTGGTGGTGTGCAAGCTTTGCGGGGCAAAGCCGCAGGCCTCCAGGACGCGCTCGACCTCGGCGACCCGGTTCCGGTAAGCCGGGAACTCGACCACCGTCTCGGCGCCGTGATGAATCTGCGGGTTGATGGGGAACGGCACCAGGGCCAGCGCTTCCAGCAAGGCTTCCAGGCGGCGCGGTTCGACCCGGATGGACACCGCCAGCAACTCGCCTTCACTGGTGGACAGATTGAAACCGGACGATGCCGGATTCAGCCAGACGCTCATGGGTAACTTCTCCCTTCACATCCAGCGATGGGGACGTCCGACAACAAAAAGCCCTGGGGCCGTGGGCGCCAGGGTCGAAATTGCTTTCGAACAGACCGAATCGCCTTTAGCATTTTTTTCCGTGGTTGCAATTAGCCAGGCGCCGAAGCACCCTAAATCATTCCACGTCGGCTCCAGCCTATCACGACCGGTGGCGTAGATCAATGGGGTTGGCGGGGGAAGCGGGGAAGTGCCGGTAACGCCAGCCGCCTGGCCCGGAGAATTTACAAATTGAGAGCGGAGCCTGGCTGGCGACGGGATTGCGACCTGGAAATGGAAGGGCAAGCTGAAGCATGCCCCACCACTGAGGTCTGGCGCCGGCGTATTCCGTAATACACTAAAGAATCGGCCTTCCGCGCGGCCGCCTTGCAGGGGCTGCGCTCGCAGTCGCGATCGAGAAGGAATCAACTTTGCGCAAAGCCGCTCCGCTCATGCTGGCCGCCGCTCTCGCTGCAATCTGTTGCCGCGCGCAGGAGCAGCCGGCCACGGTTGCGGGTGCGAGCGCTCCGGAAGCGTCGGCCGTGCAGGCCAGCACGCCAGCCCAGCCGGAATTCGGCGTGCAGGTGCATTCTTTCCGCACTTTTGTAAAGCGGCTGTACAGCGTGCGCGCGCTCACCTCCACTCTGCCGGCGGCGGTGGTGGAGCAGGTCCACAACTGGCCCGATGAATGGGGCAAGGATCGGCACGGTTTCGAAAAACGGATTGCGTCGCTGTACGGGCAGTTCGTGATTGGGGTGGGCCTCGAAGAGACCGTGAAGGCCATTCACTACGAAGACACGCGCTACCGCCGGTTGGGGCACGGCAACTTCTTCCGGCGAACTGCGCATGTGATCACGGACACGGTGACGGCGCGCCGTCAGGACGGTTCGCGGACGCCGGCGTGGTCGCTGGCCGCCAATGCGTACGGCAGTTGGGGCATCGCCACGCTGTGGAGCCCGCCGGAATACCGCACGGCCGCCTCGATTGCGGAATGGGGCAGCTCCGGCATGGGCACCTTCGCAGTGAGCAATCTCGCCCGCGAATACTGGCCCGATATCAAGGGAATACTCCATCGCAAGAAGGCGAACTGAAGGGTCCGCAGGCGAAATCCGCTTCGGACCCGAAAACCGGAGCGCCTGCGCCACCGCATTTGGTGGGGCATGCTTCAGCTTGCCAACGCCCGCTGGCGGGTGCACCTTGTTACTGCGGCTCGGCTGGGACACCGTGCGCCACGCGAGAGATGGCGTTGACCATTTTGCGATAGGGAATCGCGGAGAAGTCCTCGAAGGCCAGCCATTCGCCGTCGCGCCAGGTGGAGTAATACCAACGTGCGATCAGCGCCAGCGATTCCTGCCGCTCCCGCATGCTCCACTGTCGCGGCTCGAGCGTGGCCAGCAGGTCGCGCAGTTTCTGGTCGAGCGACACCGGTTTCCCTTCCTCGACCTCGAACCCCAGCCGCGTGGCGGGCTGCAGATGACCGCCGGCCACGAACCACAGCTCGACGGCGGCGGGCGCGGCGGAGGGCAGAATGGCCACGCCGTGCAGGCGGTCGATATCGCGCGCCAGTTCGTCGCGCAGCTTCAGAACGTCCTGCACTTTCTCCAGGCGTTTATGCTGGCGGGCGGCCTCTTCGAACTGCATCCGCTCGCTCAGCCGGTCGCGCGAATTGGCGATGGCGCCCACCAGCGATTGGCCGTCGCTGCGCAGGAATTCGAGCACGCGGTCCACTTCGTGCCGGTACTCGGCCGGGCCCACCACCTGCTGGCACGGCCGCAGGCACAGGTTCATTTCGCCGTAGATGCAGCCCGGATGCTGCGGGGAGGGCGCCAGGTCTTCCTGGCAGCGGCGCATCTGGAACAGGTCCAGGAACTGCGACTCGAACCGCTCCGCCGAAGCGCGCGAGCGGAACGGCCCGAAGTACAATCCCGGCGCGCGCGAAAGGTGCGCGGCGATCAGGCTGCGCGGATACTCGTTCTGCAGCACGATTTTCACGTACGGTGGCATGCGCAGCTTGAGCAGCTTCAGGTAGCGATCCGGGAAAAGGCGCCGCGCCTGCCGGTACAGCACGACCGCCGATTCGAAGGCCGAGCCGGTGATCTGGTACTCGATACGGAGGACTGTCTGCCGCAGGTTGAGCATGCGGGAAGGGCGCTCGCGTTCCGCCAGCAAGCGCAACAGGCGGCGGCGCAGCATGCCGGTTTTCGACAGGTACGGCTCGCCCTCCGCCGGCCAGAGCGCGAAGACCGCGGGGAGGTTGGGCAGGCTGGCGAGCAGCGCATCCAGCGCCGCCAGATCATGCCCCGTTTCGACCGCGTGCGTGAGGCTTTCCATCCGGATGTATCGGTTGGCAGGCGATAGCGCCTGCCCCACCCGCCTTGCAGATCCTTCGACAACAAAGTGGGACAGACGCTTTCGTCTGTCAACCCGCGCGTCCGCCCGATCCTCTCACCACGGATATTGCGAAACCCGCCGTCAGTGCCCAGCCCCCGGCGGGACGAAATCCGCGGGCAGCGCGGCGCCTTCGCCGAAGAAGTACTTGTCCATTTGCTCGATCAGAAACTCCTGCGCCTGCTGCGTGCCCAGGTTGAGCCGGTACTCGTTCATGAGCATCTTCATATGCTCGACCCACATTTTCCAGGCTTCCTTGGACACGTTCTCGTAAATCTTCTTGCCCAGCGGATGCCCGTCGAACGGCACCTCATCCAGGCCCTCCATCTCGCGCTGGAACTTCACGCAGAAGACCATGCGCTTGCCCGCCGGATTGGTGCCCGGACTCTGGTTCGCCCCGCTTCCTCCCGCACTTCCCATGTTGGTGATCGCCGCTCCTCAGGTCTAGGATACAACGGGCGTATTCGAACATTTGTCCGCCCCTACTGCCCTGCTACAAATCCCAGCCCTTGCACTACGGCGCCTAGAGCGCGCTGGTCTGTGGCGCTGGGTGGGACATACGGGTGCACGCGGATGCTCACGGTGGTGGTGGGCCAAGTCAGCGACTCGCGCGGGACGGGCTTGGCCAGGCGATGGCCGCCGGGTTCATAGTAGAAGGCTGTCGTAAGCGGCTTGCCGTTCAGCATCACGGAGACGGTGACTGGGCTGCCGGCGCGGCGCATGAAATCGGGCGGGAAGAAGAGTTGCAGCTCGAATTGGACTGCGGCGTTAGGCGGCGGAGCCAGCGTCGCCTCCGCTTCCGGTGCCATCCAGCGCCAGGAGCCATCTTCAATTGTGTACCAGCCCGAAAGAAGTTGCGCACGGCTGCGGATGTCTCCGAGGTGCAAATAGGACAGTAACTCTGGTTTCACGCCTGCTGACTCGGGAGCGGGCTGATCGGAATCGAGGACCAGTTCGCCCCAGCCCACGCGGACGGCGGGCGCAGCATCCACGGTAAAGACGGCTTCGTCGAGGCCGGCGAGTGGCAGTGTGTGCGGCTCCCATAGGTCACCGGCAACCTGCACGGTTTCGGTAAAGAGCGTTTCGCCAGAGGGACTCTGGATGCGGAACGTCGCCGGGCCTTGGCCATTGCCGAAGAGGGCAAAGTAGAGCGTGCCTTGCGACCCGAGCGGCAGGCGGACGGGCATGCCACGGTCTTCGCCCGCGTGAGAGTTGGCATCCGGCGCAGCGGCGCGACCAGGGGGTCGCGCGCGGACGGGCCCAGAGGGCACCCCGTCCGCCCCACTGGGCAGATAAACCAGGTGCCCGGAGAATTCACTGGGCGTCCAGTCGACCGGTGCATACAGGAATGACGACGTGCGCGAGTACGTGATGCGGTCGAGCGGCTGGTTCGAGAAAGAGAACGGCAGCAGCCCCATCGACGCGGAAGAGAAGCCGGTGTGGGCATGGCGGTCCACCAGGCGCAGCGGCGTGCGGACGCGCAAATCGACCGTTCGCAGTGGCGCGGCGGTCTCTTCGGCGAGGCTGTCGTATTTGCCGGCAAGCGAAAGGTCGGAAGCGACGATCCACTCGCCGGGGGTTGGTACGCTCACGTCCTCCAGCGGTTGGCCGCCCTTCGCCACCATGTAATAGCGACAACCCCACTCGCCATTGACCAGAAACACGTTCCCCGGCGGAGGCGCGATATGGGCGTAGACGCGGGCGAATTCATACGCGGCGAAGGAAATGTTCAGACCGAGTATGAGATTCACCGCTAGCGCCAGCCATAGCATGCGCGGCCGGTCGCGGAATTGGATCACGAACAGCAGCACCATCGGCGCGGTCAGCGGCAACAGGTAGCGCGCCGCGCCGGCGAAGAAAGCCAGCGCCGCAAAAGCGAAGTAGAGCAGGCACCAGGCGGCCAGCACCGGTTGGCGCTGGCGGGCTTCCCACAACCAAACCAGCGCGTTGACGCCGAGGGCGATGAAGATCGCCAGCAGCGCGCGCTCCCACCACGGATAATCCGTCACCAGGAAGGCAGCCAGAAGGCCGGGCGCCAGGCCCCACAATCGGCGCCAGGCTAACGGCACCAGGGTGACCAGCACGCCGAGGTGTTCGAGCAACACCAGCGCGCTCGAGGCTTTCACTCGGATGCCCGACAGGTTGGGATTGCTGGCATAGCCGGCCAGCACGGCGAAAGGCAGGCGGCCGGTGAGCGCCCACTGCAACGCCTGCCAACCGCCCAGCGCGAGATACGGGCCGACAAGCGCGCACCATGCGGCGCGCGGCGGGCGCTCGCGCTTCACCAGGTAAGAGAGCAACAGAATCGGCGGCAGGGCCAGCGCCTGCAACTCCGTCAAACCGGCCGCGGCCAGCGCGATTCCGGCGATCCAGAACCAGCGCCCGAAAAACGCCGCCGCGCCGATCAGCAGCAGCGCCAGCGCCGGCGCCTCCGGTCCGGCCAGCGTGTTGGTGTTGACCTGCACGAGGGGAGAAGCCGCGATCAACAGCGCACCCCAGAGCGGACGCGAAGTGAAGCGCGCCGCCAACGCGTACGCCGCGAAGCTGATTCCCAGCGTAAACAACAGGTAGAAGCAATGGAAGAAGAAGACCGAGAAACGGCCGCGCAGCAGCCAGGCCACGGCCAGGATGTACGCGTTCAAGGGCGGATGCGGATGGCCAGCCGCGTCCACCAGCTTCCCTTGGAAAACGAACTGGAAGTTGAGCGGCGTCAGCGGTTGCTGCAGGACGTGGGCCGCGAAATCCAGGTAATTGACTTCGTCGCCCTGCACCGGTTGCCGCAGAAAAGGCGCGTGCAGTGCCAGCGTGAAAGCGGCCAGCAACAGCAGGTCGCGCGCGAGGCTTTTCCTTACGCCGGCTTCCATCGGAGCACCGGCTTGCGGGCGGCGGCGACCTCATCCACGCGGCTGGTGCGCGTCGAGTGAGGCGCGCTTTTCACCATCTCCGGATCGGTCTCGACTTCCTTGGCGATCGAGATCATGGCTTCGATGAATTGATCGATCTCCAGCTTGCCTTCGGTTTCAGTGGGCTCGATCATCAGCGCGCCGTGCACAATGAGAGGGAAGCTGACGGTGTAGGGATGGAATCCGTAATCGATCAGCCGCTTGGCCAGATCGCCGGTGCGGACGCCGAGTTTGGCCTGGCGCTCGTCGCTGAACACGACTTCGTGCATGTTGGGCGCGGGGTACGGCAGGTCGAAGTAAGGCTCGAGCTGTTTGCGGATGTAGACCGCGTTCAGCACCGCATCCACGGTGGCATTGCGCAATCCAGGACCGCCATGCGCCAGGATGTAAGCCAGCGCGCGCACCAGCACGCCGAAGTTGCCATAGAAAGCGCGCACGCGGCCGATGGAGCGCTTGCGCTTGAAATCCCACGCCCACTTGCCGCGCACACGCTTCAAGCGCGGCGTGGGCAGGAAGGGCTCGAGTGCTTTTTTGACGGCCACCGGACCAGCGCCGGGACCTCCACCGCCGTGCGGCGTCGAGAACGTCTTGTGCAGGTTGAGGTGCATCACGTCGACACCGAAATCGCCGGGCCGCGCGATCCCCACGAGCGCGTTCATGTTGGCGCCATCCATGTACAGCATGGCGCCCTTGGCGTGCAGAATTTCCGCCGCCTGGACGATGTTCTCTTCGAAGACGCCGAGCGTATTGGGGTTGGTCACCATCAGCGCCGCCACGTCGGGGTCGGCCGCGCGCGCGAGCGCTTCCAGGTCCAGCACGCCAGTGTCGGTGGATTTCACGTTCTCGACCACATACCCGGCAATCGCCGCGGTGGCCGGATTGGTGCCGTGCGCGGAATCGGGAATGAGAATCTTGCGGCGCGGGTTGCCGCGGTGTTCGAGCAGCGCGCGAATCAGCAGGATGCCGGTCAGCTCGCCCTGTGCGCCGGCCGACGGTTGCAGCGTCACCGCATCCATCCCGGTGATTTCGGCGAGCGCGGCTTCGAGACGCGCCATCACCTCCATGGCGCCCTGCGCCAGCGACTCGGGCTGATAGGGATGCGCCCAAGCCAAGCCCTCGATGCGCGCCACCAGCTCATTGATGCGCGGGTTGTATTTCATGGTGCAGGAGCCCAGCGGATACATGCCGTAATCGATGGCGTAATTCCAGGTGGACAGGCGCGTGAAGTGCCGGATGGCTTCCACCTCGCTCACTTCGGGGAAGCCGGGGATTTCGGCGCGCACGTTGGCCGCGCCGAGCGCTTCGGCCGCGTCCACGGCGGGGACGTCCAGCTCCGGAAGCTGCCAGGCGCGTTTGCCGGGCGAACTGCGCTCGAACAGCAGAGCTTCGTTTTGCGACGGGTGACTGCGGACTTTCCGGATCATGCCAGCTCCTCCCGTTCGACTGCGGCCGGCGCGCGCAGTGCCTGATCCAGCGCGTCCATTTCGGCGCGGCGCGTCATTTCGGTGGCGCAGACCAGCATCGAATCGGCCAACTCCGGATAGAAGCGGCCCAAGGGCAGACCGCCGACGATCTTCTTTTTGAGCAGGGCTTTGTTGACCGCCTCGGGATTTCCGCAGCGGACCACGAATTCATTAAAGAATTTCCCGCTGAACGCGGGTGTCAATTTTCCGGCCAGGTAGTGCGCCTTGGCGGTGTTTTGCAGCGCCAGTTCGCGCAGGCCCGCTTTCCCGTAGACGGTCATGAAGACGGTGGCCATCAGGGCGATGAGCGCCTGGTTGGTGCAGATGTTGGAGGTGGCTTTCTCGCGGCGGATGTGCTGCTCGCGGGTGGAAAGCGTCAGGCAGAAAGCGCGGTTGCCGTGCGTATCCACGGTCTGGCCCACCAGCCTGCCAGGCATCTGGCGAACGAACTTTTCCCGAGTGGCGAGGATGCCGGCGTAGGGACCGCCATAGCTCGGCGAAATGGCGAAGGATTGCAACTCACCGGCCACGATATCGGCGCCGGCCGGCGGCTCCAGGATCCCCAGCGACACGGCTTCGGTGAATACCACAATCAGCAGCGCGCCGTGCCGGTGGGCGATCTCCGCCGCCGCTTTCACTTGATCGATCACGCCGAAGAAATTGGGCGATTGGACGATCACCGCCGCGGTCCGATCGTCGATCTTGCGCTCGAGATCCTCGAGGTTGATCGCGCCCGAATCCGGCAGGTAGCCAAACTCTTCGACCGGCATCCCCTGGTGCAGCGCATAGGTGCGGAGCACTTCGCGATACTCCGGATGCACGCTGCGGGCGGCCAGCGCGCGGTGCCTGCCGGTGACGCGCGCCGCCATCATGGCCGCTTCGGGCACGGCGGTCGAGCCATCGTACATCGAGGCGTTGGCCACATCCATGCCGGTGAGCTGGCAGATCATGGTCTGGAATTCGAAGATGGTGGTGAGAGTGCCCTGCGAGATTTCGGCCTGGTAGGGCGTGTAAGAAGTCAAAAACTCGCCGCGCGACACCACCGTATCCACCAGCACCGGGCGATAATGGCGGTACACGCCGGCGCCGAGGAAGGATGCGTAGCCGTTGGCGTTTTCGGCGGCCCGCTCACGGAAATAGTCGACGATCTCGTATTCGGAGATCCCCGGCGCCAGATCCAGCGGGCGGCGCAATCGCACGGCCTCGGGCAAGTGGGCAAACAGGTCTTCGGCCGACTCGACGCCACAAGCATCCAGCATCTGGCGGCGTTCGGAATCTGATTTCGGCAGGTAGCGCAACTACTTTTCGGCTCCTATGTAGTGTAGATAGTCGGCGGCCGACATTAGATCCGGCAATTCGCCGGGCGCGCTCAGCTTGATCTTCACCAGCCACGCCGCGCCGTGCGGATCTTCGTTGAGCTTTTCCGGCGCGTCGGCCAGCACCGGGTTAATCTCGGCCACATCGCCCGAGACGGGCGAGTAAATGTCGGAAACCGCTTTGACGGATTCCACAGACCCCAGCGACCTGCCCTGTTCCACGCGCGTGCCGGGCTTGGGCAGGTCCACATAAACGATGTCGCCGAGCTCCTGCTGGGCGTGATCGGTGATCCCGATGGTGCCGATACCGCCTTCCACCAGGACCCATTCGTGTTCCTTCGTATAACGAAAGTTTTCCGGATACATGGTCATCTCGCTCGTTTGTAAAACGGGGTTTCAACGGTCATCGCATCGGCGGGCTGGCCGCGCACGATGACTTGGATGGGATTGCCCGGCCGGGCCAATTCCACGGGCAGATAGCACAAGCCGATGTTCTTGTTCAAAGCCGGCGCGGGCGAACCGCTGGTGACCCATCCGGCGGCCACGCCATTCACTTGCACTTCATACCCATCGCGGGCAATCGGCCGGCCGATCATTTCAAATCCGGTGAGCTTGCGCCGCAGGCCGGCTTCTTTCTGGCGCAGCAACGCCTGGCGTCCCACAAATTCGCTCTTTTCGAACTTGACGATCCAGGCAAGGTCGGCTTCGAGCGGCGAAATGGAAGCGTCGATTTCGTGCCCATAGAGCACCATCTTAGCTTCCAGGCGCAGCGTGTTGCGCGCGCCCAGCCCGCAAGGCTTGATGCCGAACTCCGCGCCGGCCTCGCAAATGCGCGCCCAGATGCGTTCGGATTCGGCGGGCGGGATGTAGATTTCGAAGCCGTCTTCGCCGGTGTATCCGGTATGCGCGATGCGCGACGGCGTGCCCGCCACTTCGCCATCGGTGAACCAGTAATACCTGATGGCGCTCAAATCGACCGGCGTCAACTTTTGCAGCGTGGCGCGGGCGTGCGGGCCCTGGATGGCGATCTGGCTGTAGCGGTCGCTCGAGAGCTCGACCGCGGCGTCGAAGCGGTTGTGCGCGCGGATATGCTCGAAATCCTTCTCCTGGTTGGAGGCGTTGACGCAGAGGAAAAACTCGTCGGCGCTCACCTTATGTACCAGGATATCGTCCACGAATCCGCCGTGCTCGTAGAGCAGGCCGGTATAGTGCGCCTGTCCGGTTTGTAGTTTGTGGACGGCGTTGGTGGTGACGAACTCGGTCAGTTGCGCGGCCTGCGGCCCGCGAATCTCGATTTCGCCCATATGGCTGACGTCGAACACGCCCACGGATTTGCGCACCGCCAGGTGCTCCTCGATGATCCCGGAATACTGGACGGGCATATCCCAGCCGCCGAAATCGACCATTTTGGCGCCCAGCGCCCGATGGACGGAATTCAGCGCTGTACGGCGCAGCGGGGAAGTCTGAGACATGCAAATTCAGGCTAACAGCGGGGGGTCGGGGTGTCAATCAAGGGCGGGTTGCGACGACGCGCAGCCGGAATTTAAGAGTTCAACATCGCGTGTTATGATTGGTCGGAAGCGGAGCCAGGCACTCTGGTTCCAGGGTGTGTACACTCTCTGGTGGGGCGTGTACCCGCTCACGACGACCAAGGCGGAAAGAGCGGATAAGTAAACATGACGGTCGAAGAGAAACGACATCTGGTGAGCACGCGATCGGACTGGTTTCACTCGATCGACGTCGGCGACGGCATCGTCACTCCCGGCGCTGTGACGATGGACTACGCGCAGTATTTGTTCAAGATGGTGCAACTGCCGGATCGACTCGATGGGCTGCGCGTGCTCGACATTGGAACCTTCGACGGGCTTTACGCGTTTGAGTGCGAGCGGCGCGGCGCAGCCGAGGTGGTCGCGATTGACGTCAACCCCAGCGACTTGCACTGTTTCAAGTTGGCGCATGACCTGCTCGGTTCCAAGGTGAAGTACCACCACATGAGCGTCTATGGGTTGGACGCCCATGCGCTGGGCGGCGAATTCGACCTGGTATTGTTCCCCGGCGTGTTCTACCACCTGCGCCACATCCTCATGAGTTTTGACAAGATCTGGGAAATCCTGAAGCCGAACGGCGTCGTGCTGGTCGAGTCACATGTCTGCGACGACTATTTCGTTCTCGGCGACGGCACGATGACCACGCTCAAAGAAATAGACCCGCGGCTGGCGGAGGTGCCGTTGTTCCGCTTCTACCGCAAGAACGACGTCAACCCGCTCGATTACTCGAATTGGTTCGGGGCAAACGTCAAGGCCCTCCTGGAGGTGATGTGGTCGGCAGGGTTCACCTGCGAACATCTGGGTTCGTGGGCAAGCCGGGCGGCATTCCGGGGCGTGAAGAACCCGGCCAGGCCGCGCGAGTGGGAAATCGGCAGCTACGAAGGAACCCCAATCGTGTACAACCCGGACGGCAGTTGGACCGCCAACTGGCACGACCCAAGAGTCTGGCTTGAGGGAGACGGATCCAAGCCGGCGCCATCCGCAGCAACTCCTACTCAGGCTTGACAGCGGGGGTAGGGGAGTCAATCGACATCGGGCCCGGCTCGGCCAGCATCCGCTCGACCAGTTCGCGGATTTCCCGTTTCACGCGCGTCAACTCTTCGCCGCTCCCGGCGCTGGGGAAGCCGGTGTGCACGGTGCGCACACGACCATTTTTGCCGATGTAGATGGTAGTGGGAAACGCGCCGATATTGTCGATTTGGGTCATCACGGTCTTGAGGCTGGAAGGCTCACCCGCCAGCAGCGCCGGATAGGGGATGGCGAAGCGGCGCAAAAAGGCGCGCAACTGTCGGTGATCGGTGTCGTCGGCCGGCTCGAAACAAAAGGCCGCCAGTTCGAGGCCGGCGGCGTGATAGCGCCGGTAAAGCTCCGCCAGGAAGGGCGCTTCGTCGCGGCAATTCGGACACCAGCTTCCGGTGATGCTGATGACCAGCGGTTTGCCGCGGAAATCGGCTTCGGTGTAAATGCGGCCGTTGAGATCGGGCAACCGGAAGTGGAACGGCTGAGCGGGATCCTTGGCGCGGGCGAAGGTGGCCGGGTCGTCCGGCGGGGGCAGGTTGCGCGCGCGCGCCGCAGCGGGCCGCAGGGCAAACAGCGTGCCGCTTTCGAACTTCAGGTCCAGGCTGCCGTCATCGGCCAACGTTCCTTCCAGCATCACCGGCCGGTCGCCCGAAAAGTGGCTGATCAGAAAATGCTTGTCCGTCACGGTGCCCACCAGCGTGCCGTCATCGCCATCCACGCGCAGAATGGTGCCTTTCAATTCGTGGCCGGTCTGGCGCAGCAGAAGCTGCCAGGCCAGCGCGGGCCGTTGCTTCGAATGGATCTCCCACTCACCGGCGAGATCCACAGCCAACTGCGGCCGGTTCAAAGGCGGCTGGTGAGGCTTGGCCTGAACCGCGAGATCGTGCCCGGTCCGCAAGCCGCGGTAAACGCCTTGGAGCCCGCCGCCGGCGACCTCCAGGCGCAGCTCGCGGTTGAGATAATCCCACTGCGCGATCAATTTGCCCGCTTCGATACGGGCCGCCGTGGAACACACCGGCTGCATATCTTCGAAGAAGCAGACGCGCGCGGGAGACTCGGTGACTTCCAGCCGAAAGGGAACCAGTTCCCCGCCAGCCAGTATGGTGGCGTCCCAGGTTCCGTCGAAACCGGTTGCCAGCGCCGCGCCGGCCACGGCGAAAAGGGCGAAGATGCATCGCATAGTGAACTTAAGTTTATCAACTTCACCCTTTGCTCTCGAACTTCCGGTCTGCCGCCGGCGTATGGTTAAGAGGAGAGGCTTATCTTTATATGAAGCGTCGTTCCTTCTTAACATACGGGGCTGCCGCGGCCACCGCTTCCGCGGCGCAGGCTCCGGCGCCGCCGGCCGCGGCACAGACGGCCGCGCCGTCATCCCCATTCACCGACCCGGACTTCGGCTTTGCCAACCTGATCGCGTTGGGCCGCTCTTACTATCGCGCTGGGAACCCCGGAAAGCTGCTCGCGATTGCGGCGAAAATCAAGACCGGGGATTTCGAGTCGGCCTGGCAGGCGTTTCACCAGGCCGGTGTGGAGGCGCGCACGTTGGCGGAGTCGGCTGCGGCCAAGCGCCACACCGTGAGCGCGCGCGAGGCCTACCTGTGGGCCGCGGGCTACTTCGCCTCCGCGCTCCGCTTCCTGGATGGCACGGACGATCCCGGGCGGATGCTCCCCTGTTGGCAGGAGTACGCCTCCTGCTGGTCCGCCGCGGCCGCGTTGTTCTCGCCGCCAATCGAGCGCCTGGAAATCCCCTACGAAGGCGCCAATCTCACGGGCTGGTTCCTGCGTGCCGACAAGTCTCGCCGCCGCAGGCCGCTGGTGCTGCTGAACACCGGCTCGGACGGCTTGGAGGAGAGTATGTACGTTTTGGGCGGCGCCGGCGCGCTCGAGCGCGGATACAATTGCCTGATCTTCAATGGCCCGGGACAAGGCGATTCGCTGTGGACGCGGAAGCTCTACTTCCGTCCGGATTGGGAGAAGGTGATTACGCCGGTGGTCGATGCCATGTTACGCCACCGCGAGGTCGATCCGAAGCGCATTGCCCTGGTGGGCGTCAGCCAAGGCGGCTACTGGGCGCCGCGAGCGCTCGCCTTCGAGCACCGCATCGCCGCCGGCGTGGCCGATCCGGGCGTGTGGGATGTCTCCGATCCCTGGCTGCGTAACCTGCCCGACTTCGTTCGTAAGGTGCTGGATGCCAAGAACAAGACCCAGTTCGACCAGATGATACAGATGGGCACCGCATCGAATCTGCGGGCTAAGATGACGCTGCGTTTTCGCATGCGTCCGTTTGGGGTGACGTCCTACTATGACGCCTTTCACGGCGTGCAGGACTACAATCTCAGGGAGGTGGCCGGTCGCATTCGCTGTCCCATGCTGATCACCGACCCGGAGGGCGAGCAGTTCTTCCAGGGCCAGGCGCAGAAACTATACGACGCGTTGAGCTGCCCCAAGACGATGATCCATTTCACCCACGAGCAAGGCGCTGATCAGCACTGCGAAGTTGCCGCTCCCGGCTATCGGGACTTCTGTATCTATAACTGGCTCGACGAAACGCTGGCGTGATTCTCTTGGATCGCTGCGAAGCCCTATTCGCTTCTGCCCGCCCGGCGAGATCTCACTGCGAACCGACGGTCACAAAGACGTTTCCCGGGCCCTGAAACCCACTGATGGCGGTTTGGACGGGTTGATCGCCAGGCGCGACATTGGGGATCTGGACGTTTATCTGATACAGCCCGGAGGACACCAGGCCGGCCCATTGCACGACGGCGTTCACTCCTCCAATCGATACCGTGGCAGGCAGTACCAGCGGAGCCGGTTGCGGGACTAATTGCGCGGTCGGCACTGCCGGGTTGGTCGCGCCGAAGCCGGTGCCGTACATTTCAATGAACTCGCCCGGGACCGCCGGCCGCGAGGATGGTCCCGTGGGGCCCACCAGCGTCCCGTCCAGATGCACGGCTGCCACATAGCTCGTGGTTCCGGATTGATAAACGAAAAACGCGGGCGACAGTTTCTGTTTCAGGGCAGTTCCCGCATAGCCGGTGCCCTGCGGCGTCTTGACCTGGACCGGGACCGGGCCAATTGTATCGTCATCTGGTGCAATGGCATTGATCTGAGTCGGGCTGATGTACTCGACGTAAGCCGGTTTGCCGTTGATGGTGACGGACACTCTATCGAGCGACAAGGGCAGATTCGAGCCGGTGAAATCCGCCCAGGTCCAGGCACGCGTCGAAGCGCTAAGACCCGTACCGAAGATCGAAACGAATCCCGCCGACGCGATCCCGCTCTGATAGCTCGCCGCGTTGACGACGGAGCTCACGACTGATGTCGAGGCCGATACGGGTTGCTGCCGCTGGAGCAGAATGCCATCCATCGGCGCGAGTGTGACCTGGGACGCCGGGGAGCCATCGTTATAGAGCGCAGCGGAAGTCACGTAAACTGCGTCGGCGATCAGGGAGCCGGAACCGCCATTGTGAACTCGCAAGAACGGCGCACCGGCAGCGGTCAGGTTGAGCGTGGCGATCATGTGCCAGCCGTCGCCGGCGCTCGCGGTAGTCTGGTCGATTGTCGTCGAGGCGACCACGTTTCCGCCGGACACAATTTCATAGACGGCGTTCTTCGTCCAACTTCCAGCGTTCGGCGCCGCCGGCAGCCAGACCTGGATCGTGTATTGACCGTCTTCCGGGATGTTCAGGCTCCATTGCGCCGTGCCACTGGTGGCGTCCAGTTGATGAGCAGTGAGTTGCCATGCGTGATAGTAGGGGCCAAGCGCTTCAGCACTACTCGTTGGCGATCCGTCGTCCCAGATAACCCCCGAATCGTATGTGACCGCGTTCCAGGAGCCAGTTGAGGTGAAGCCCGTATCCGCATCGTCGACAATATATTGATACTTGGGCGCCTGGCTCCCTGTGAATCGCTGCAGGCCGGACCCCAGGGATATGGTCTGTTGGGAGGTCGTGGCATTCAGGAGCGCCACGCCGAGTGTGAAGTCCCGGCGGTAGACGACAGGCAGAGCTTGCAGCAGTTGCACACCGTCGATCCATACGTTTCCAGCTACATCGCCAACCCAGAACTGGATTCGGCCATCTGTCGCAGTTGTGGGCGCAATAAAGGAGGCCGAATAGAGTCCCCAACTCGTGTCGATGGCGATCTGCGCGTTGAGCCCATAGTTCGGCCAGTTTGGTGCGCCGCCCTGGGAGTTCACGGTAATCGTCCGGGGCTGATCGGCCCGCGCCCAGAATTGCAGTTGGTAGCTGGTGCCCGCGACAAGCGAGACGCCGTCCTGCTCCAGGTCGACATGCCACACGGCCGTTCCAGCCGATACGACGTCTATGTGGGCCGAGTTGTTCCCCTCCGCGGCGATTGTCGAATCCAGGGCGACCGTGGCTTGCACCTGACCATCATTGGTAAGGTTGAACGACCAGTTCGTCAATCCGTTCTCGAAACCACCGTTGACCAGGAGGTTCTGCGAACTCGACACCGCTCCCGAGCTGATCGTGGCCGCCGGCCCTAGGGGATAGCCGAGCGGGAAACCATATTCGTCGTACCACCAAGCGACCGCATAGCCCGCATCCCCGAAGTCGTAAGAGAAAAAGCCGTTGTTCATCAATGTGGTCGCCAAAGCGAAGCGCATATTCGGATAAAACGTCTGACCGAACTCCGCGACGCCCGGTGGCATGTTGTGAATGGGCTGCCCGTAGCCATAATCCAACTGATTTGGCGGCGAGCCCTCCACGTTGACAATGACAGGCGGCACCGCGCCCGCCGACCAGCTATTGTATGTGTCCCAGAAGGTCGAGAAGGGGATGCGGCCTTCGCGTGCGTCCGTCGATAGGAATACGAGGCTGGCTCCGTTGAATCGGGACACCAGGTCAGATTCCAGATTGCAATGGCAAGAAAGATAGGCGTAGGGTGCGAGTTGCCGCAGAGTGTCGATCTCGAGAAGCACTCCGGCCTTCCAGGCCGCATCAAGCGCCGTGGGATCGTCGGCGATGCCATTATTGCTGGAGGAGATCTGTACCGGATTCCCATAAGCATCGTATTGCAGACCAGAGATTGATGTGCTGACGCTATCGAGAAAAAGACCATCGAAGGCTAAGTTGGATTGTCGAAGCTGCTGGAATAGGTTGTTGGCAGCCCATGCTGCGACTTCCGGCTTTGTCAGATTGAGCAGGTACGTAAGAGGTGTGCTCAGCCAAATCACGATAGGGTTCCCATGGATGTCCTTCATCAAGTAGCTGTCGGGAGTTACTGCGACTGAAGGCGGAGGCGTGTAGGTAGCGCCAAGACTGGGCAACGCCAGAATGCTTGGGTTGAGAGCTCGCAGAGCTTCGACCTGGCTTGTTGTAAAATCAGGCCCAAGAAACAGGCTGGTTTGCGCTGCCAAATCGGGATTTGTCGAAAACAGATAACTTCCCCACCAGATGTTCCCGATTCGCGGAAATGGCGGGTTTAGTGCAGCGACGGCACGGTATTGCAGGGCCTCGACAAAATCCGGATTGGAATCGCATTGCAGGTACACCTTGTTCAAGACCAGCGGGCTGGATGAGATTCCAGCGATGGTGCCCTGATGCGTCGTCGTCTTCTGGCCGTTGGAAATCGCCTGCATGGAACTGAACGGCAGAAGGGACCCGACAGAGTAGCCGCAGGACGAGGGATGAAGCGTATTGAAGCTGAGCGTCAAGCTGGTGGAGCCGGGCGCAAGGAGGTTGCTCGGTGGGTTTACGTTGGTGATCGGAATCCCAGTGTAGGTGTAGGACGCAGCGCCACATCCGCTGACCGTGTATGTGAGTTGGCCGGGAGAAACACCGGCTAGAGAGAGATACACCTCGTCGTTGGCGAATGGGCTGGTGCGCCCCGCATCGTACGCAATTATGGGAGCAGGCTTCTCATCGTTCGAGATGCGCACCTCGTCAATTGTGAAGGCGCTGGCGTGTCCAAAGGAATCGCCGCCGATTGTGAAACTGCCCGATCCGGAGGTGGGAAACTGGATCGCCGCGTCGCCTTCCGCAGCCAGGACGCCGTCTATGTAAAGGCGCAGCCGGCTTTGCGCGGTCGAGTAAGTGAGCGCAACATGATGCCACTCACCGGCCTTCCACTCAGCGATGCCCGAAACGGCCAAGTACCCGGCATAGACGC
This sequence comes from Bryobacteraceae bacterium, assembly GCA_050010695.1. Taxonomy (GTDB): domain Bacteria; phylum Acidobacteriota; class Terriglobia; order Bryobacterales; family Bryobacteraceae; genus Bog-375. The sequence goes on along the minus strand of JBEKKO010000038.1, from coordinate 31,960 downwards.
CCGAAGCTCCCGCGAATAAGTAACCGCTGGGAGCCCCGGTGCTACTATCGTTTGCCACCGCCAGAACCAACTGGTTTCCACCGCTGCCCCAAGAATATTGGAAAGGCACCTGGGGGTCCTGCGTATAGACGGAATTGGCGCCGTCGTATTGAGGAGAGATCCACATCTCGATTGTGCCGTCGCCGAAGCTTAGGTTCCCGGCTTCCGGGTAGCTGAGGATCCCGCCCGCCGCAATGGCGACAGCCGAGCCGAACTTGCCCGGAACCAGCGATGTTCCCACCGCCTGAGACGGCACGATGCCGGACGTGCTGGCAAGGGATGTGTCGTAGCGAAAGAGGGCCAGTTGCGTGATCGGCCCCTGTGCCGGTGTTTGGCCTCCCAGGGCAAAACTGTACGCACTGCCTCCGCTCGAGCTGCCAATGGCGAAGCTGTAATCGGGCGTGAGCTGCAACTGGACGTCCCCGCAGGCCGACTGCGCGACCAACGAAGAGGCTGTCAGGAACGGAATGATGAAGATCGATCCCGGCCGCAAGGTGCTCTGGAACGATGCAAAGAGGGCTGTCACTTGAGACACTGGCTTCTCTCCGATTCTTCTGTTCGCGACGCTCGGTACGCGCGCGCTGCCATGCGCCGTACCGATGCTCACAGCGTATCACATGCCGCGGATTTCTACTGCGCGAACATCTCGATCAGCACGCGGCCGAACGAGCCGCTGGGGGTTTCCACGCGGAGGATGGTGGCCAACGTGGGAGCGATATCGTTGGGCGTGATGTTGTTATCGTACTCGCCGGCGCGAATGCCGGGGCCCAGGAAGATCACCGGCACGTGGGTGTCGTAGCCGAACGGCAGGCCGTGCGTCGTGCTTATGCCGCCGATGATCCAGTAGGGATCGGTCAGCACTTCCAGGTCGGCGCCGCGGCGCTGGTTATAGCCATTCATCGCCATGCGTCCCACTGAGTCTTCGAGCGCCTGGCCGTCGGTAAGTTGGACGCCGGTATAGACGCGGAAGACGTGCGGCACTTCGCGCAACGCCTCGGCCGCGGTGCGCTCCACCTCGGCGAGATCGAGCTTCCTGACTGCGATCAGCTCGTGGTTGAGATAGACTACCGATTCCAGCGTGGCGGTGATCCAATCGAATTGGCCGTACTTCTTGCTAAGAGCTGCCTGCACGGTCTGAGTGATGATGCCCTCCGGCATGCGGCCGCCCGGCATATGGCGAGCCGTGTTCACCTCGGGAACGGGAGCTACGCCGTGGTCCGCGGTCAAGACCACTAACACGTTGTTGAGGCCCACCGCGCGGTCCAACTCACCGAAGAATTTCGCGAGTAACTCGTCGGTAGCTGCCGAAATGGCACGCGCTTCGGGTGAATCCGGGCCATAGGCGTGGCCGACGTAATCGTTCGAAGAGAAACTCACCGCCAGCAGGTCGGTGACACCGCGCTGGCCCAGTTGTTCGCCGGCCAGCGCGCGTTCGGCGAAGGCCTCTACCAGTTCGTTACCGTAAGGCGTGGCTTCGAGCGCGCTGTATAACTGGCCTGGCTGCGGCATTTGGTGGCCTAACCATGTTTTGCCGGCGTAACTGTCGGCGGCGCGCGCGGCGTTGGCTTCCTTGACCCAGGCCGGCGCTTCTTCAAAATAGTAAGTACTGGAGACGAAGTTGCCGCTCTTACTGTCGAACCAATAAGCCCCATTGGCCATGTGGCCGGCCGGCAAGATAGCGGCCCGGTCCTTGAGCGAGATACCGATCACGCGCGACTGGCTGTTGTCCGAGATCTTCAACTCGTCGCCCACAGTGTCCACCAGCATGCGCCGCGGCGAAGAGCCCGCGCCCGGCAACCCACCCACCAGCGAGGTCTGCGGATCGGAGACGCTGGTGACTTCGATTCCCGCCTCGCGGTCATACCACGCATTGGTGACTATGCCGCTGAGCGCGGGCATGGCGCCGCTGAGGAAGATGCTGTGGCCCACCGCTGTCACGGTAGGAAAGTGCTGGTAGCGGGCGTTGGTGAATACCGCGCCCGAAGTCAGCAGCAGGTCGAAGCCGCCATGATAGTCCGAGCGGTAGCGCGTGAGGTAGTCATAGCGGAACTGATCGATGACAATTGCCACCACCAGCTTCGGTTTCTTGGGGGCCGCGCTCAACAGGCTGCCCGCCATCAGGATCAGGGCCAGGATTTTGCTCATGAGCACTCAGGCTATCACTTGAATGTGACAGAGAAATGATCGGGGGCCATCGGCCGTCAGGCAGCGGTAGAATGGAGCGCATGCGCATGCCTAACTGGACTCGCTCCTGGCTCATTCCGGCGCTTTGTATCTGGGCACTCGCCGTCATTTGGGTATCGCACCGGCTTCCGCAGCAACCGGTTGTGTGGATCGGAATCGAAGTGATCCTATCAGCGGCCCTGCTGGTCGCCATGGCCTGGGTTGAAGGGTGGCGGAAGTTCCTGGTGGAGACGGCACCTTTCCTCGTCATTTATGGTGCCATCTTCATGGTTCCCGATCGGTTCCATCCCTCCGCCTTCAGCCGCATCTGTTATGCCGTGATTTTGACCGCCCTACTCTACCTCTATCTGAAGCTCATCGGCGCCGACCGTACGGCCGACGGGGCGCCTGCACCCTCCTGGGCCCAGATACGGGCCGACATACGGGCGCAACGGGCGGCCAGACCGGCCAGACCCTCCTTTGCCGAGAGAGTAGCCGCGAGGCGGGCGCAACGGCTGGTCCCGAGGATCAAGACCGCCTGCGTCAAGGCGGCCGATCTGGCAGGCGTGGTGGAATACGAGTCGATGCATTTGCCCGGCATCCGCGTGGAAGAATGCGCTGCGGACTGGGTGACGCAGGTTTCCCAAGTGAAGACCGATGACGACGGCCGTTTCGCGTTGCCCCACACCTCGGATGGTTCGAGTCACTGGGTTAGAGTTTCCTGGCCGGGAACCGAGACGGTCCACCTCCAGGTAGAACTCGATCCGGACGCCCAGCCGCTGCTGGTCCGCTTGAAGTACCGGAAACCCAGGGCGTACTAGTCGCGCGCCGAGTCCGCCGCTACACGTCCAAATTCTTTACATCCAGCGCGTTGTCTTCGATGAATTTACGGCGGCTTTCCACGTCCTCGCCCATCAGCGTGGAAAAGATTTCCTCGCATTTCACGGCGTCTTCCAGGCGCACGGAGAGCAGCGTGCGCTTTTCCGGATTCATGGTGGTTTCGGCGAGTTGTTCGGCGTTCATTTCGCCGAGGCCTTTGTAGCGCTGCACGTCGGAGCCCTTCTTGCCTTCGGTCATCACGTAATCGAGCAGCGCGCGCCAGTCCGCCCGCGCCTCGCGGTTTTCGTCCTTGACCACCACGAAGGGCGGATCGTTATAGCGCGCGATGATGCGGCCCAGCGCACGGAAGCGCCGGAATTCGGGCTGCGCCGCCAGGGCCAGGCCAACCGATCGCTCGGCGCCGGTCTGGTCGTGGTAGATCACCGCGTGGGAAGAGTGCTCCTCGTCCAGGCGCATCTGCGGTTTCAGTCCCAGCTTCTCGAGCGCATCGAACACCGGCTTGAGGTTGGTTTCCTGCTGGAACTCGCCTTTGTGATCGACGCGCAGATCGAGGTTCGCCAATACCTCCACCACGCGCGCGTCGCGCAGCCGGCGCTCCACCTTGTGGAACATCTTCTCGTACTCGTCCAGGTTGAGCAGGAAGGCGCGCAACTCGGTGCCTTCGAGCACCGCCTTGGGTCCGCTTCCATTGCCGGTCGAGTGGATCTCGAGCGCCAGGTTCTCGGTGGCCCGCCTGGTCAGCTCCTTGGTCAGCTCTTTTTCGTCTTTGATGTATTTCTCGCTCTTGCCCTTCTTGATGCGGAAGAGCGGCGGCTGGGCGATGAAGACCCGTTCGCGCAGGATCAGCTCGTTCATGTGGCGGAAGAAGAACGTGAGCAGGAGAGTGCGTATGTGCGAGCCGTCCACGTCGGCATCGGTCATGATGATGATCTTGCCGTAGCGCAGCTTCGAGGGATCGAAATCCTCCTTGCCGATGCCGGTGCCGAGCGCCGTGATCATGGCGCGGATTTCCTCGTGGCCCAGCATCTTGTCGTAGCGCGCCTTTTCCACGTTGAGGATTTTGCCTTTGAGCGGCAGGATGGCCTGGAAGCGCCGGTCGCGGCCCTGCTTGGCGGTGCCCCCGGCGGATTCGCCCTCGACCAGAAACAGCTCGCAGCGCTCCGGGTCGCGCTCCTGGCAATCGGCCAGCTTGTGCGGCATGCCGCCCGATTCGAGCGTCCCTTTGCGGCGCGTCAGGTCGCGCGCCTTGCGGGAAGCCTCGCGCGCCCGCGCCGCGTCAATCGCCTTGTTGACGATACGGCGCCCGATGGTCGAGTTCTTGTCGAAGAATTCGCCCAGCTTCTCATTGACGAACTGCGTCATGTAGCCGCTGATGTCGCTGTTCAGCTTGCCCTTGGTCTGGCCTTCGAACTGCGGCTGCGGCACCTTCACGCTGACCACCGCGGTCAGCCCCTCGCGCACATCGTCGCCGGTCAGGGTCTCCTTGTCCTTGAACAGTTCCTGCTTCTGGCCAAATGCATTGATGGTGCGGGTGAGCGCGGAATAGAAGCCGCGCAGATGTGTGCCTCCATCCACCGTGTTGATGGCGTTAGCGAAGCTGAGAATGTTCTCCGAATACCCGTCGTTGTATTGCAGCGCCACTTCCATCGTCAGCGTGCCGCCCGCCGGGAGGTCGCGGTCGGCCTCGAAATGCATCGGCTTGTCGTGCAGCACCTGCTTGCCCTTGTTGAGCAGCTTGATGAATTCGGCGATGCCGCCGGTGTATTGGAATTCTTCGGTCTTCTCCGGCTCCATGCGCTCGTCGGTGAGCGTAATTTTCAGGCCCTTGTTGAGGAACGCAAGCTGGCGCAGGCGGTTGGCCAGCGTGTCGTGATTGAACTGCGTCACGTCCATGATGGTCGCGTCCGGTTTGAAGGTGATGCTGGTTCCGGTCTTGCGGCCGGCCCTGCCCGTTTTCTGGAGCGGCCCTTTGGGAACGCCGCACGCATACTCCTGCTGCCAGGTGAAGCTGGGACCGGTTTCGCCGTCGGGGTGCCATATCTCGAGCTCGAGTTTTTCCGATAGCGCATTCACGACGCTCACGCCTACGCCGTGCAAGCCGCCAGATACTTTGTAGCTTTTCGAATCGAATTTTCCGCCGGCGTGCAGCTTGGTCATTACCACTTGTGCTGCAGACACACCCTCTTCTTCGTGGAGATCGACGGGGATCCCGCGGCCGTTATCGACCACGGTTACCGAGTCGTCGTCGTGAATCGTAACGTTGATCTCGGTGCAGTGGCCCGCCATGGCTTCGTCTACGGAGTTGTCGACAACTTCATAGACCAGGTGGTGCAGCCCCATCTCGCCGGTCGAGCCGATATACATGGCGGGCCGCAGGCGCACCGCCTCCAGCCCCTCCAGCACTTTGATACTTGTGGAATCGTAAACCGCCGATTGTTGCCCCGTGTTGGTCAGGTCTTCCATGGTCCTAAACTCAGATCCTCATCGGCATCACGACGTACCGGTATTGGTCGGGCGTCGCATCGCCGGCCGGCCGTAATTCACCGGCGCTTTTCTGATCCTTCAGCTCGAAGGCGATATGATCCTGTGCCGTGGCACGCAGGAAATCGAGCAGGTACTGCGCATTGAATCCGATCTCCAGATCCGGCCCTTTGTATTCACTGGTAACCGTCTCTTCGCTCTCGCCCATCTCCACCGAGGATGAGAACACTTTCACTTCGCCTTCGGTAAACTGTACGCGAATGGCGCGCGAACGCTCATCGGCAAACTGGGCGACGCGTTCGATGGCAGAGCGAATCTCGTCCTTCTGCAATCTTGCGATCAACGTGTGATCCTTTGGCAGGACGCGCTCATAGTCGGGAAAATTGCCGGTCAGCTTGCGTGTGATCAGCAGCCGCTCTCCCACTTTGAAGAACAGGTGGTTATCGTCTCCCGCGAAAGCGGCTTTCGCTTCCGGAGCCGCTTCCTCAGCTAGTCTGACGAGTTCTCCCATGGCTTTCTTGGGAACCAGTGCGCGAAACTGCTGACCTACGCCCGGGTTTTCACATGGGGTTTGCACATAGGCCAGACGATGCCCGTCGGTAGCAACCATTGTCATGCTGTCGGGACGCAGTAAGAGCAACGCGCCACTCAGTGTGAATCGCGATTCCTCCATGGAAATTGCGAATGACGTCCGCGCAATCAGCGATGCCAATGCCTTCACGGGGATCTCCGCAATCGGGTCCGGCATTTTTGGCAACTCGGGAAAGCTATCGCGTGACATACCGGCAATACGCGTCTTCGACCGGCCACACGTGATGCTCACCCAATGATTCTCCAAAAATTTCATCTGCACGTCGCCTTCCGGCAACAGGCGGACGTAATCGAGCAACTTACGCGCCGGCACCGTCCCCGCGCCTTCCTTCTTGACGCGCGCCGCACAAGAACAACGCACGCCCAATTCCAGATCCGTTGCAGTCAGCGTCACCCGGTCTCCGGAAGCCTCCAGAAGAACGTTCGACAAGATGGGAATGGTGGTTTTCTTCTCCACCACGCCTTGCGACAGACTCAACTCCCGTACCAAATCAGCCTTACTGACAGTGAATTCCATGCGCTACGGCTCCTATCTATTCAGGCGGTATTAGATGAGCACAAAAAAGAACCGTTTTCATCGGGCCTGTGCAAATGTTGAAGATCACCTAAATTATACTAAATTCAGCTACTTTTCGCTACGTCAAACTGTGAATCGGGATGTGCAGAACCGAGCAAAAACAGGCTTGGCCCCAGTTCTTGCACAGATTTCCTGGCAGCCATCCACGGGCCCTTGTGGAAAAAACCAGAAACTCATTGCAATGTTTCCATTAGACTGTGAATGAGTCTGTTTAATTCCGGGTTGGCCTGACGTTCTTTCTCGATTTTGCGGATCGAGTGGATTACGGTGGTGTGGTGCTTGCCTCCGAAGGCGCGTCCGATCTCGGGCAGGGAAGCGTCGGTGAGCTCTTTCACCAGGTACATGGAGACCTGCCGGGGGCGCACCACTTTCTGCGTATTGCTCTTTTCCTTGAGTTGCGACGACTTGATTTGGAACCGTTCGGCAACCGCTTTCTGAATCGCATCAATGGTCACCTTGCGGTCCTGCAAGTGAACGATATGCCGCAGGACCTGTTGCGCCATCGGTAAATTGATCGGCGTCGAAGTGAGCGAAGAGTAGGCCATCAGCTTGACCAGCGCGCCTTCCAATTCACGCACGTTCGATTTGGTCTTGGTGGCCATGAACGACCGCACGTCATCCGGTAGTTTCACGCCCTCAGCTTCGGCCTTCTTGTCCAGAATGGCCATCTTGGTTTCCAAGTCGGGCGGTTGAATGTCGGCCATCAAACCCCATTCGAAGCGCGACCGGAGCCGCTCTAGCAAACCGGGTATTTCTTTGGCCGGCGAATCGCTCGAAATCACAATTTGCTTCTGATGATCGTGCAGCTCATTGAAGGTGTGAAAAAACTCCTCCTGCGTACGCTCCTTGTTGCCCAGAAGCTGGATGTCGTCGACCAGCAGCACATCCGCTTCGCGATAGCGCTGCTGAAACTGCTGCATACGTTCGGTGCGGATGCAGGCGATCATCTCATTCATGAAACGCTCGCTCGAAGTGTAGATAATCCGCATTGAGCCGAACTTGTCGATCAACTCGCGGCCGATGGCATGCATGAGGTGCGTCTTGCCCATCCCCACGCCACCGTACAGAAATAACGGATTGTAGCTGCGGGAAGGGTTGGTGGCCACCGAACGCGCGGCGGCGTGAGCAAACTGGTTGCAGGCTCCCACCACGAACGTCTCGAAAGTGAACTTGGGATTCAGCGAACTAGCTGCGGGCTCCATCTCCGCCCCGTTCCGGTTCAACGGTTCCCGCACACCGCTCGAGGCGCGGGTTTCGAAACCGATCTGGCTGACTGGTAACCGCAGTTCGCGAATTGCCTCGCGCAACTGGGCTCCGTATTCGTTTTCCATCCAGGCGCGGGTTTCGCCGTCTGGAACCAGCACTAACAGCGTGTCTCCATCCACTCCCAGGAAAGTAGTGCCTTTGAACCAATTGTTGTAGCTTTCCTCACTAACGCGCGGCTGTATATGATGACGAAGCTGATCCCACATATTGATTGGTTTTGCACACAAATCCCGCAAGTTTTCCACAGCATTTCCCTTCCTAACTTTGGGGTCACTCGATGTCCTACCGGAACAACTACCGGCAGCGGAAGACCAGCCATCGGCACGGCTGTCCGACGCCTCCGCTTTGGTCAACCGAGACTGTAGCATACCACAGGGGCCTCGCTTTGCCGCAAGTTTCTAATTGCTTTAAAATCAGTTACATATTCGCAACGTTTGACTTTGACAATGTTCTGAAGGAAAATTGGTACTGCGGTTTGCGCGGGAGTAACTCAGTTGGTAGAGTGCGACCTTGCCAAGGTCGATGTCGCGGGTTCGAATCCCGTCTCCCGCTCCAGACTTTTCGCAGTGGAAGTCCCGATCATGCGCTTCACCTTCCTGCTTCTCTCTCTGCTTGCAACCGGCTGGGCTCAGGACTACAAGGTTGAGACGGTCTCCGGCGCTCCATCCGGCCTTCCGGCGGCCTACACTTCCGCGCTTCAAACGCAAGGCTATCGCGTCACAGGGCCCAACGGTCCGTGGTGCGAAATCTGGTTTCGCAGCGCCATCCCCAGCGGGGCAAAACCAACCGACGACGCCATCGTGTTTCCGATTCCGCAGGGCGCTCTAGTCGGCGTTCTGCGCTTCCCTTCCGAGGCGAGCGACCGCCGCGGTCAAACCATTAAGGCCGGCCTGTACACCATGCGCTACAGCGATTTTCCCGTCGATGGCTCGCATCAGGGCGTGGCCCCGCAGCGTGATTTTCTGCTGCTTACGCCCATTGTCAATGACGCCGATCCCAGTGCAAACCCCGCCTTCGACAAGTTGGTGCAGATGAGCACCAAGGCTTCCGGTACGCCGCATCCGGCGGTGTTCTCGATCGAAAAACCGGGGGCTTCGAAGTTCCCCTCCATCACCGCCGAAGGAGACACGCCGGACCAGGTGCTCAACGTCACAATCGGCGATCTGCAACTGGCCATCATCGTGGTTGGTAAAGTGCAGAACTAACCGCGCCGCTTTTTTTCCAAACTAATTGAGCAGACTCTGGGCGGACGCGACATAATATACGTGTGCCCCGCCGATTCGGGATCGCGCCTCGGGTGGCGGCCGGCGTCCTGCTGGCGGCCGTCATTGTGCCCGCGCAATCCAAGCGCCCGGAAGATCTGGCGGTGGGTAAACTCCTGGTGACCCCGAGCGACGCCCCGGATCCGACCTTCGCGGAATCCGTCATCCTGCTTGTAAAGTATGACCAGGAATCCGCGGTCGGCCTGATGATCAACCGGCGCACCACGGTCCCGCTGTCTCGTGCGTTGCGCAATCTGAAAGGGGCCGGCCAGCGCTCGGATTCGGTGTACGTCGGCGGACCGGTGGAAACGGGCAGCGCCATGGCGCTGGTTCGCTCCGACGCCAAACCGGATGCGGGGGTGCGGGTGCTGGAGAGGATCTATCTCATCCCGTCCCAGCCGGCGCTCGAAGGCGCCCTGGCCGGCGGCAGGAGCGCGGCCGATCTGCGTGTCTACGCGGGATATTGCGGATGGGGTCCCGGGCAATTGGATAACGAGATGCGCCTCCGCGCCTGGTACATCCTGGATGGCAGCGCCGCACTGGTCTTCGACCCCAATCCGGATACCATCTGGAGCCGTCTCATCTCCCGCAGCGAATCGCGGATTGCGCAGGCGCGCGGCCCCTTCCGTGATATGCTGATTCGGCGTCCATGAAGATTTCGAGTGTCCGCTCTTTCCTGCTGTCCTATCCCTTTCCGTCGCCGCTCCGGCTGCCATTTTGGGGTGGTGAGCGCACCATCGTGAAGCGCGACGCCATGTTTGTGCGAGTGGAAACCGGCAACGGTCTGGTGGGCTACGCGCCCGGGCCGGCGAGCGATAGCGCGCAGCACACCATCCAGTCGATCGTCGCGCCTTTCCTGGAGGGCCGCTCGCTGGCCGACCCGGACGCGCTACGCGTGCTCTTCCTGGCCGGCCCCGGCGCCGACCCGGAGGTCGCCAAGGTTTACTGCGCCGTCGAGATCGCCCTCTACGATCTGGCCGGCAAAGCGCTTGGCGTGCCGGTTTCCGAGTTGCTCGGCGGCCGCGTGCGCGACCACATCCGGCTCTACGGCAGCGCCGGAATGTACATGCCGCCGGAAGGCTTCGCCGCCGAAGCCGCCGCCATCGCGCAGCTCGGCTTTCGGGCTTACAAAATGCGTCCCGCGCTCGGACCGGACCTGGACGTGGAAGCCGTCCGGCTGATGCGCCAGGCTACCGGGCCCGATTTCGACCTCATGGTGGATGCCCACGGTTGGTGGCGCATGGGCAACCTTTCCTACAGCGCCGCAACCGTCGAGCAGGTGGCCCGCCAGATGGCCGCGCACCACATCGCCTGGCTGGAGGAACCGCTTCCGCCCGCCGCCCATGCCGACTACGCCCGGCTTAAAGAGAAGGACATCGTGCCGCTGGCATCCGGCGAGCACGAACCGAGCGAGGACAGCTACTTTGACCTGATGGACAGCCGGGCCGTCGATTACGTGCAGATGGACGTTTGCTGTCAGGGCGGTTACACGACCGGCCGCCGGCTGCTTGCCGAAATCGCCAGCCAGAACCTGCGCTTCGCCTTCCACAGTTGGGGAACCGCGCTTGAAGTGGCAGCCGCGGCGCATCTCGGCGTCTGCTGGCCGGACACCGTGGTCGAGTGGTTGGAGTACCCTTGCTACGCGAGTCCCGGACGGGCCGGCATGTATCCATTCCCGCTGGCCGCGGAGATTCTCAAACAGCCGCTCGCCATCGAAGCCGGCGACCTGGTGGTTTCGCGCGAACCAGGCCTGGGCGTGGAAGTCGATGAATCGGTTGTCGATCGCTACCCGTGGATCCCTGGCCCGTGGTCCTTTTTCCGCACCGATTCGCCCGCCGAAACCCGCGCCGTGATGTCCGATCACAGCATCCCCTGGATTGCGAAATAGGCGAGTCAGCCTCTGTCAAGGCAAAGTAGAAATGTCCTGTTTTGAGAGGGCCGTAGGATAGGCGGGGTTAAAGTGGATTCGATGTTCCGGGGGAGTCGCGCTGCCTGGGGCAGATCCGAAGACCGCCGCGACAGGCCACCACCACCACGGCTCCGGGGCGGTGCGAGGCTGTTAGAATGGTGCGTTGCCGGAACTGGTCGCGACCGTAGTTGTTCCCACGCTGGCTGCCGATCGAAGACTGCTCGAATGCCTGGAGTCGCTCGGGAAACAGACGCGGCGCGATTTTGAAGTCATCGTGGTGGATAACAGCGGGCGCGGGATGGTGCGGCGCCAGGGCGTGCCACCGGGGGTCCGCGTCATCGAAAACAGCCGCAACATGGGGTTCGGCGCAGCCGTCAACCAGGGGCTGCTGGCCTCCGGCGCGCGCTATCTGGCCACCTTGAACGACGACGCGGTGGCGCACGCCGGGTGGCTGGAGGCGCTTGTCGAGGCGCTCGACCGGCGGCCGGACGCGGGGATGTGCGCGTCGCAGGTGTGGCTCTATGGCGAGCACCGGCTGGATTCGGCCGGCATGCTTTTGGCGCGCGATGGCAGTAGCAAGCAGCGTGGCCACGGTCGAGCGCCGGAGGATTTTCCGGTGGAAGAGGAGGTGCTCTTGCCGAGCGGATCGGCGGCGATGTACCGGCGGGCGATGATCGAGGAGATTGGAGGCTTCGACGAACATTTCTTCCTGTACTGCGAGGACACCGATCTTGGTCTGCGCGCGCGGTGGCGAGGATGGAAGTGCGTGTATTCGCCGCTGGCAGTGGTGGAGCACCACTATTCGCACTCGGCCGGGGAGGCGTCGCCGTTGAAGGCCTACCTGGTGGAGCGTAACCGCCTGTTCGTGCTGGCCAAGAACTTTCCGGTGCGAATGCTGGGGCTGGCGCCGTTCGCCGCGGTGGCGCGGTATTTCTGGCACTTCCTGTACCTGGCCCAGGGCCGCGGCAGCGCAGCGCGGTTTCGCGCCAGCGGACACAACGGCGCGCGTATGCTGTGGTACGTGATTCGGGCGCACGCAAGCATGGTGCGGCATGGGCGCTGGCTGTGGCGGGAGCGCAGGCGCATACAGGGCGGCGCCCGCATCGCGCCCGCCGTGTTCCGGCGCCTGGCGCGCGGCGGCTCGATCAGCGCCCGGCGGGTGGCGGAACAATGAACATGCAGGATCCCGGACCCGGCTCGCTGCTGGTCATCGTTCCCGCGTACAACGAACAGGGCGCGGTGGGCGACGTGGTCCGCGAGCTGGAAGAGCAAGTGCCCGGCGTTCCGGTGCTTGTGATCGACGATTGTTCGCTGGATTCCACGGTAGCGGTGGCGCGCGCGGCGGGCGCGCACATTCTTCCCCTACCGCACCACCTTGGTTTGGGCGGAGCCGTGCAGGCCGGATACAAGCTGGCTTACGAGCTGGGTTTCGAATACGTGATTCGCGTGGATGGCGACGGACAGCACGACCCGCGCGATATTCCGCGAATTTTGGACAAGCTGAAGGAATCCGGTGCGGAGATGGTGATTGGCGCGCGCATGAACGGGGAGCGCGCGCACCCGGCGCGGGCGCTGGGGGCGCGTTTTTTTCGCCTGGTGCTGCGGCCGATTCTGGGCAAAGCGGTGCAGGATCCCACCTCCGGCTTCGTGGGAGTCAACCGGCGCGCCCTGGCGCTGTTCAGCGCCAGCTTTCCGCTGGAGTACCCGGAGATCGAGGCGCTGGTGGTGCTGCAGCGGCGGCGGTTCCGTTTCGAAGAGGTGCCGTGCAAGATGCGTCCACGCAGGGCCGGCCGTTCCTCGATCAACGGGCTGAGACCGCTTTACTATATCGTCCACGTTTTGCTGGGCGTTTTTGTGAACATACTGAGATATGACGGCCGGTGGCGCCGGCTCCCGCGTGGCCGGAATTCGGGCCCCGGTTCGGGCGGCGGAGGATAGATGGACCATTTGTTGCACGTAAGCGCAGCCATTTCACTGCTCCTGCTGATGATGGTGCTGATTTCGGTGCGGCGCTCCCACATCCGGGTGGAGTATTCGGTCACCTGGCTGGTGGCGGCGAGTGCGATGCTGGTGCTGTCGCTGTCGCGTCCGATGGTGGAATACATCAAGGCCCTGCTCGGGCTGCCGGACACGCCACTGGCGGTATTCCTGTTGGGGAGCGCGGTCTTCCTGGTGGTGTTCTTCCGCTTCACGCTGATCATTTCGCAGTTGCGCGACGACAACATCGCGCTGGCGCAACGGGTAGCCATCCTCGAATATCACCTCCGCCGGCTCACTCGTCATGAAAGCTAAGGCCGAGAGAAGAAAACGCGCCGCGGCTGCGGCCCAAATCGCCGCCCGGCGCCGCGACTGGCGCCCTTACCTGGCAGCCGGCGCCGCCCTGCTCGCGGCGTGGTGGGCTTATTCCCCGGCACTGAACGGGGCTTTCCTGTTCGACGATACCGTGCTCCTGTTCGCGCTGCCCGATATCGTGGCGCCGTTCCGAATCTGGGTTCACAGCGTGCGCCCGGTGCTGATGGCCAGCTATTGGATGAACGCGCGGCTCTCCGGCGACGACCCGTTTTCCTATCACGTGTTCAGCTTGCTGATCCACCTGGTGGCGGCGTCGCTGGTGTTTCTGATCGTGCGCCGGTTGCTCGAGTGGGCGCAGGCGCCTGCAGCGCGCCGCACGCTGCTGGCGGGCTTCGCCGCGGGCCTGTTTCTGCTGCACCCCATCCAGACCGAGGCGGTAGCCTACCTCGCCGGCCGCTCCGAGGCGCTCAGCGTGACGCTGGTGCTGGCCGCCTACGCGGTGTTCCTTTACCGCCGGCAGGCAGCCATCGGGTGGGGAGCCATCCTGCTGGTGTTAGCGCTGTTTGGCCTGGCGCTGCTTGCCAAGGAGCACACCATTATCCTGCCGGCCCTGTTGCTGCTCACCGACTTCTGGTGGAACCCGGGCTTTTCTTTCCGCGGTGTGCGTGCCAACTGGCGCTTGTACGCTCCGCTGGCGCTGGGCGCCGCCGGCGGCCTGGCGTTTTTCTGGAACCTGATCCTGCACTCGACGAGCGCGGGTCTCAGCTTGAAAGGCGTGTCCTGGTATCAGTATTTGTTCACCCAGGGGCGGGCGCTGTTCGTCTACCCGGCCGAATTTCTCCTGCCCGTGCGGCTGACCGCCGATTGGGACTTTCCGATTTCCCGCGGCATTTTCGACCACGGCGCCGTTTTCGGACTCATCGCGCTGGTGGCGCTGGCCGTCGCCGCGTGGCATTACCGCCGGCGGTTTCCGCTGGCGTGCTTCGGCTACTTCGCCTACCTGGTTCTCATGTCGCCGACTTCGTCGATCCTGCCGATTGCGGACCCGGTGGCGGAGCGGCGCCTTTACCTGGGAATGCTGGGACTGCTGCTGATCGTGGTGGACCTGGCCGGGCGTGTACGCATAGATTCGAGGAAGCTGGCAGCGGTGTTGGTCGCCTTGCTGTTGGTGGCCGCGGCGATCACCCACGCGCGCGCGGCGGTTTGGGCGGATCCGATTGTGCTGTGGGAGGACACGGCGGCCAAATCGCCGCACAAGCGGCGGGTGCTGTTTCAACTGGCAAGCGCGTACGCCTTCGTGGGCCGCTGCCAGGACGCGGTCGACGAATATCAGAAGGTGGCGCAGGAGTGGCCGCCGAATTACGATCTGCTGGTGGACTGGGCGCTGGCCTACGATTGCGTGAACCAGCCGAATCTGGCTCTCGACAAACTGCGCCAGGCCGCTGCACAGGAACCGACCGCGCACGTGTACTCGCAGATCGCCATGATATACGGAAAGCGCGGCCGCTGGGCCGAAGCGCTGGACGCCCTGGCCGTCGCGGAACGGATCGATCCGAACTTCGCCAGCACGTACATGTACAAAGGCGACATTCATCTCTCGCTGAATCGCGCGGCCGAGGCGGTGGCGGACTATCAGCGGGCGTTGGACCTGCAGCCCTCGCTCCAAGTGGTGCGGCAGAAACTCGCCGACGCGCAGGCGCGCCTCGGACGCTGACATGCAGCCCCTCACCATCGGTGTCAACGCGTTGTACCTGCTGCCGGGCGGTGTGGGCGGCACCGAAATCTATTTGCGTGGCCTGCTGGCCGGGCTGGCCGAGATCGACCCCGTAAATCGCTACGTGATTTTCACCAACCGCGAAACCGGCGGCGACCTGGCGCCCGCACGGCCCAACTTCCGCGTGGCGAGGCAAGCCGTGCGCGCCAAGTCGCGTCCGCGGCGGATTCTATGGGAGCAATCCGTGCTGGCGCTGGAGGCGGCGCGCCGCCACCTGGACGTGATGTTGAACGCGGGATTCACCGCGCCGCTCGCGGCGCCTTGCCCGCAGGTCACCATGTTCCACGACCTGCAGCACAAGCGGCATCCCGAGAACTTCCGCTGGTTCGATTTGCCGGTCTGGCGATTCTTCCTCTTCTGGTCGGCGCACGTTTCGCGCCTGCTGCTGGCTCCATCGCAATCGACCGCCGCCGATCTAAAGCGCTACTACCGGCTGCCGGAAGGCAAGGTCAGGGTGGCTGAGCATGGGGTTGACTCGGCTTTCTTCTCGCTCGCCGGGCGTCGCCAGCCGGAGCGCTTCCTGCTGGCCGTCTCCACTTTGCACCCGCATAAGAACCTGGATGCGCTGCTGCGCGCCTATGCGGTGTTTCGCGAGAGACACCCCGACATCCGCCTGGTGGTGTCCGGCTTGCACGGATTCTCCGCCGGCTACCTGCACAACCTGCGCGACGCGCTTGGGCTGCGCGATGCGGTGGATTTTCCCGGCTGGATTCCGCGCGAAGATCTGTACGGTTTGTTCTCGCGCGCCTGGGCGTTCGTCTATCCGTCGTTGTTCGAGGGCTTCGGCCTGCCGGTTCTGGAAGCCCTGGCCGCGGGAGTGCCGACCGCATGCTCGGCAATCGAGCCACTCAATTCCATCGCCGGCGAGGCTGCCCTGCGATTCGACCCGCGCGACCGGGAAGCGCTGCTGGCAGCCATGTACCGCATCACCGAGGACGACAAGTTGCGGCGCGCGCTCGAGATCGCCGGGCCGGCGCGCGCGGCCCACTTCTCCTGGCGATTCACCGCCCAGACCACCCTCGAGGCGCTGGAGGACGCTGCCAAGGGGTAGGGACCGCGGCGGACGCTTCCGCGTGGTAATATTTGGCAGGGCAACTGCAATGCGACCGGTCACCCACTCCGTAGCAACGTTGCCTCACTGCGTAACACGATTTCGATTGAATACCCAATAAGCAATGGGGCACTCAGGCCGCGCCAGAATGCGGTGGGCCAACGACCGCCATACCGCCTCCCGTTGATCAAAGTGGGTCAGACCCGTGAGCCATTTGTCCCAATGCGGCAACGACGAGAACCATGTGGATAGCGCATTCCGCGCACGAGACTCTTCGTCCTCGACCCATGTAGCAAGATCTTTCAACCATTGCCCGCGATCTTCTCCGCGCTCCATGTGGGCGGCCAATAGCAAGATGGCGAAGGCAAGAAAAGCGGCGTCCGGGTCTCCTCCAGGATAGGCCAAGAAGCGCCACGCGAGCACACTTGCGGCAGCCCGCGCCACCGGTTGCCCCAGTTCCGATCGCGCTTGAGATCAACTGCGCCAGCGTAGTGCATTCGCCTTCGAACAAGTCGCGCTGGCTGGCAGCAAATCGCACCAACGCGGTGCAGGCAAATAGCCGCATCCAGTGACCCCTCGGCCCTTGCCCACCCGGGCTCCACTCTGGATCGTCAGGTTCCGACCAGCGGATCAATTCCAGCACTTCTCGCAAATTGAAATCATCGGAGGCGACGAGCCCGGCCTTCAACATCGGCTGCAATAGCGCGAGGCATTCGTCGGCCTTCCAGCCGTAGTCAGCCGCAGCCACTTCTCGCAGCATGGCGTCTTCGAAACTCGCTTGAAACAAGGGCGTGAGCGCGCCCTCGTCGGGATGCAAGGGCGCCAGCAGTTGCTCCGCCATGAATTCCGACACGTAACCGGACAGATCTTTCGCTTCTTACGCTCATCAGCGTATCACGCGCCACTGAGCTGATTATCGCTCGTCTCCAGCGTGCAGCAGCGTCTTTGGAACCATGTTGACGAGAGGTCGCCAAACCGGACTAGCCACAGCCGATCCATTTGCTATCGTTGGTTCGTGCTGCCCGAATTGAATGACGAAGGAGAGGTGCCTCCCGGGGTGCATCTGGCAACTTGGCAAGAGTTCCAAGCTAGGTTCGCCGGTTCATCGTCGAGACGGGTATGGCTGGCGGGTCGCCTTCGGGCGCTCCTGGAACTCGCCGCCGCAAACGGAAAGCTGCGCCGGGCCTTCATTTGGGGCAGTTTTGTCACCGCCAAACCGGCCCCAAGAGATCTCGACATTCTCCTGATCATGGACGAAGATTTTGAGGTCGGAGGGATTTCCGCTCCGGCACAAGCGGTTTTCGATTCCGTGCGGGCCAAGCTGCTGTTCGAATCCGACGTCTTCTGGGCGCGCGCTTCCATCGGGCACGAAGCGCTCGATCTTTGGCTGGACACCTATCAGACTTCCAGAAGTTTTCGAAAACGCGGTATTGTTGAATTGGTGCTGCCATGATTCAAACCGACGACCAAATGCTGATCGCGCAGCAATGCGTCGCCAATCTGCGGAGAATCCTCCTGGAGGCACGCAAGGTTCATTCACGGCAGGACTATACTCGCATGGCGGAGCCCATCCTGCTCGAAGTCCAGCAACGCGAGCAGGAGATCCTCGAGTACTTGAGCAGAGACCTGGAACAACCGGTAGCCAGTTAGGCCGCTGCGCTCGTCCTTAAAGCTCCCACGACGTAACCCTTATGCCGGCATCCGCCCGGTCAGGGTCACCAGCGAATCGGCCGGGAGATGGATGCGAGCGGCATGGCCGAGCGCCTCGATCGCCACGTTCTTTTCCGCGCCCTGGTTCGCCAGCACCACGGCGGCGCCGCCATCGGGATTGACGAACGCCACGTGGCTCACTTTTTCGATTTCGCCCTGCGAGCCGATCCGCCGGGCGCCGCGCCGGATGGCGCTTGAATAATGCGCGAGCGCCCAGTACTGGCCGCTGCGCGTGATTTGCCTGGTTGCGGAATCAATCGTCACCACCCCGCCGCACGGGAACGGGCCGATGTTCGGTTTCCCCTTCTCATCGAGGGCCAGATTCCAGCCGATGATCGAGCGCGCCCAGTTGCGCAGGATTTCGGCGAAGGTGCCGCCCCATTTCGCCCAATCGGTCAGGTAATCCGGCGCCGTGTATTCGGGACCACCCTCGGTCCAGTACGCATGTTTGGCCGGATACGCGTCATGAACGCGGGTCATGGCCGACGGATCGCCCACGTAGCCGTGCCACGCCACACCATCTATATAGCGGCTGACTTCGGGCTTGGCCAAAATGTCCAGCACGCGGCCCCACAGGTCGTAGTTGTGGTCGAGAATCCAGATTTTGGTGTCGATTTTGTCGCGGGCGAAGGCGGGTCCCAGATGCTCTCCCACGAACTGCCATTCCTGCTCCTGCGACCACAGGCACGCGGGCATGTGTCCTTCCTGTTCGGCATCCACTTCATTCTGCACGCTGACGGCGTTGACGGGCACACCCGCCTCGCGGTACGCCTGCAGAAACTTGACGAAGTAGCGTGCGTAGTACGGGAAAGATTGCTTGCGCATGGTGCCGCCCAGCATGGTGCCGTTGTCTTTCATCCAGCCGGGCGGGCTCCAGGGCGAGCCGAACAGGAAAAGGTCCGGATTCATCTGACGCGCCAGCCGCAGCACGGGTAGGATGTAGGCGCGGTCGTGGTCGATCGAGAAGCGCTGCAGTTCGGGATCCGGCGGGCCGTCGTCGAAACTGTAGACGGATCTCGAGTAGTCGCTCGAGCCGACGCACAGGCGGCCGGCGCCGAGGCCCAACTGCGACGGGTGGAACAGTTCGTGAAACAACTGCTGCCGCGCATCTTCGGCGAGCTGGTTAAACGTCCAGCAGGCTGCGTCGGTAAAGGCCGCGCCGAAGCCGATCATTTCCTGGTACTGGTTCCACGGCTCGAGACGGATCGCGTTGGCGGCGCGCTCCGGCAGCGGTTCCCAGGGAACCGGCGGCTGGGCGGCGAAGCGCCCGGCGCCGGCGGTTACCCGCACTTCCAGAGCGCCCGAAGGCGGAGCGGATTGCGCCCCAAGCTGGAGCGCCCCGGCTACGCCGGCCGAAGCCAGCCGCATCCAGTGGCGGCGCGTGGTTGTATCGTCCATCTGATTCCTCCCGATTTGGCAAGCGGTAATTCTCGAAACCAGATTGTAGGTCCCACCTCGCCCGCGCGCAAGCCGTGTAACGCGGACGCAGCGATTCCGCACCCAGTGTCGGGAGTGTGCCACCGACTCCGTCACCACCGTCTCCGGCGCCGGGCAGCCGCAGGCGTCAATGCGGTCTATGCTGGAGGTGATGGGTGGTGGCGGACAGGACTGGAATGGTCGCTCTCGGCCCGCCGGAATTCTCGTCGGCGGGTCGTGGCGCGGGCAGGGGATCGCGATGCGGATTTGCGCGGCGTTCTTGTTTGTGGTCCTGGCCGCATATCTTCACGCGCAGAACAGCGGCTGCGAGGCCTTGCCTGCCACGAAGCCCGAAGATATCAACGCTCTGGCGAACGCCGGCCTTGCGCTCTCACACGCGCAGCAGTATGATGCCGCGGCTGTTTGCTACCGCAAGGTTCTGGCCATCGACCCGAATATTCCCCAGATCCAGCTCAACCTCGGTTTGGCCGAGTTCAAGAGAGGGCGTTTTCGCGAAGCGACCGAGCCGTTCCTAGCCGTGCTGAAGCTTGACCCGAAGGATTTGCAGGCGCGGACCCTGCTGGGCATGAGTTACTACGGCAGCCGGATGTTCAAGGACGCTGCCGCGAGCCTCGAGATCGCGCTCGCCGCCGACCCGGAGAACGCCCAGCTTCACTACTACTTCGCGCAGAGCCTGTTGTCGTCTTCCGAGTACCAGCGTTCGTTGCAGGAGTTCGAGTGGCTGCGGCGCCACGATCCCGATGCCGCTGCCACGCACTTGCTCATAGCCGAAGCGTTGGACGGCCTCAACCGGCCGGAGGAAGCGATCCTGGAACTGAAGGCGGTGATCGTGAAATCGCCGGCCGAGCCCAACGTGCATTTCGCCATCGGGTATATCTACTGGTCGCAGCAAAAGGACGATGAGGCCGAACGCGAGTTCCGTCTGGAACTGGATCGCGATCCGGCCAATGCGCAGGCGTGGGCCTGGCTGGCCGACGTCCTGATCCGCCGCAACGACTTTCAGAAGGCTAAGCCGCTTCTCGACAAGGCTCTGTCCATCGACCCGAGCGTCCGCATCGCGCATCTCGATCTCGGAATCGTCTTCGCGCAGGACGAACAGTACGATCGCGCCATTGCCGCGTTCAAGGAAGCGATCCGGCTCGACGATTCCAAGACCGATGCCCATTTCCGGCTGGCGCGCGTGTACAAGGAAGCCGGCAAACCCGCCGAATCCGCCGCCGAGTTGGCGATTGTCCGCCAGTTGCGCGAGCAGAAGACGAACGACAGCCTACAGAAGGTGACCGGCCACCCGCCCGAGCTGCAGCCCGACAAGTAGGCGCTGCGGCGATGCCGATCGCTATTTCCCCGCGCGACGCTTCGCGATTACCTGCGTCCCGATGGCGGGCTTTCCCTCTTCAATCAGGTAGAACCGATCGGCCCTGACGTTGTGGAACTCCTGCCGGCCCCCGCTCGGCCAGCTCACCTCCACGCTGTCGATGCGCGTGCTGGGCCCCAGCCCGAAGTGGGCGCGCAGATCGCTCTGCGAAAGATAGCTGCCACCCGCGGCAATCTCGCGGATCTGCGAAATGCCGCCGGCCTTCACCCGGATTCGCGCGCCCAGGGCGTCGCGATTGCTGCGCGTGCCCACCAGCTTGAGACTCGCGAAGTGATTGCTTCCCCCGCTGCGGTTTCGCAATATCGACGGCGGGTCGTCGTTATTTCCCACGACAATGTCCTCGTGGCCGTCGTTGAACAGGTCGGAAAAGGCCACGCCACGCCCGAGGTGGGGCACCGAGAAACCGTTCCCGTGGGCTTGCGCATCCGCGGTCGCGTCGGTAAACGTGCCGTTGCGATTGTTGTGAAACAGCAGATTGATCTGCTTGTAATGACCCTTCACGGTCGAATTCTCCACGCCCTGATAGACGTGCCCGTTGGCGATGAAGAGGTCCACCCAGCCGTCGTTGTCGTAGTCGGTGAAGCCGCCTCCGAAACTGAGAAAGCGCGCGGTGATGGTGGCGATGCCCGCCTTGCGGCTGACTTCCTCGAAGATCCCGCCTCCGGTATTGCGCCACAGATGGTGGGGCACGTCCTGAAAGTCGGAAACGTAGAGATCCAGCAATCCGTCGTTATCGTAGTCGTCCACCGACAGGCACATCGCCGCCATGGTGTTGCCATCCTCGTTCAGTCCCACGCCCGCCATCAGTCCGGATTCGGTGAACGTGCCGTCGTGATTATTGTGATAGAGGTAAATCTCCATGCCATCGTTGGCGACAAACAAATCGGGCCAGCCGTCGTTGTCGTAGTCGGATGCAATCACCGACAGATTCTTGCCCTTGGGCTGATAGATCTTCGCGGCTTTGGTGACGTTGGTGAAGGTGCCGTCGCCGTTGTTGTGATACAACACGTCCGGGCTGCCGTGATATTCGCCGGGCGGGCAACTCGATTCCGCGTCGGCGATGATACAGGTCTGCCTGACCTCCGGGCCGAAGTCCACGTAGCCGCCGACGTACAAATCGAGCTTCCCATCGCGGTCGTAGTCGAAAAACGTGGCGCCCAGATGCAGACGCGTGCCAAAGTCGGTACCGTCCACGTGCGCCTTCGCGGTGACGTCGGTGAAGGTGCCGTTCCCGTTGTTGTGATAGAGCACGTTCTTGCCATACTGCATCACGTAGAGATCGGGGTAGCCGTCGTTGTCGTAGTCGCCGACTGTGCAGCCAAGGCCATAGCCGGTGCCCGGCACGCCGGCCTTTTCGGTGACGTCCGTGAACGTGCCGTCGCGATTGTTCCGATACAGAGCGTTGCGCGCCACCAGGCCCCGCCCGTAGAGATCGCGCGCGCTGACGAAGTAGATGTCCGGCCAGCCGTCTCCGTCATAGTCGAACACGCAGACTCCCGGACCAGCTTCATCCATGATATTGGCGACACCCTGGTTGCCTTTCAGGTGGACGAAACGGACGCCTGCCTGCTTGGTGATGTCATCGAAGCGCGGCGTGGAGTTGTCGCCGGCGCTGGCTCCGCCAAAGGCCACGGCGAGGAGTGACATCCCCACCAGTAACCCCGCCGGAATCAGAAACCAGGCCCAAGACACACTTCCCTGTGGGTATGATCGCATTGCATGCAGGCCAAACTTGATCGGCCTCAGCCACACTGTCGGGCACGGCATGGTGACCTGTCTTGGCCTGCCGGGCCGCTCATCTGCGATTATCTCACGCGCGAGCAATCGCGCTCTGACTATGCCGCCGGTGAAGATGGGAATGTTTTAGTCATAGCCGGCTATGACGACGTGCGGGCGGCCAGAACAACCGCGCTCTCAGTAGTGATATTCGGCGCCGTTCGGTCGCGCCCGTGAGGACACTCTCCACGCTGCGCACAGATACGCTCGCCAGATTCGCCTTTAACGTTACCTGCACCGATGATGGCTTCGCCGGCTTCCTGCGCTATTCACCCTGTTACGAATTGAACAATCGCCTGTCAAACTCCTATTCTGCAACTGTACAGCCCGGCGGACGCGGCAATTCGCCTTCCGATTGGCTTCAGCCCAGCAGCCCGCGTCTCGCTCCCCGACAGTCTGAGCGGGTCGGCGGTTTCGGCATTATGTACGAACGCGCTCAGAGAGCGACGCAAAACCTGGGTTCGAGCGCCCCATTTAAGTGGGCATAACTTGTCGCCGAACGGGGGGTAAATATCACCAATCGGTCACCCGCATACTTAATCGCACCGTAACAGTGTTCCGTAATCGCATGAAAACACAACGTTGATACGGTACGGTACCGTAATCCTCTAGTAGATAACCACTACCCTCCCTTACAATCCATGCGGTCTTATCCAGCGCCATGGGGGTGCCTGGTGAGGCAAGTAAAATCAATCTCGCTTAAGGAGAGCAATGTGAAGCACGTCAGACTACGTCAGTTACTGATACTGTGCATTCTCGCGCTGGCCTTCGCGTTCCACGCCGCGGCGCAGGAGGCAACAATCGTCGGAACGGTTACAGACGCCTCCGGGTCCGTCATTCCCGGGGTACAAATTACTGTTACGAACAACGAGACTTCCGCTGTTCGCCACATCGTGAGCAACGAGGCTGGCCTGTATACCATGCCAAGTCTTGGAATCGGCAAGTACAGTGTTAAGGCCGAGGCCCCTGGTTTCAGGGCCGCCCAACAGAACGATATCGTCCTGAACGTTGGTGCGGTCGCTCGTATCGATATCCAACTACAGGTTGGCGAATCCAAAGAAAGCGTTACCGTGGAGGCGGTTAGCACCCGGGTCCAAGCGGATTCCGGTGAAGTCAGTGAAGTGGTTACCGGACAGCAAGTGACGCAATTGGCGATGAACGGCCGCAACCTGGTCGGCCTTGCGGAACTGATTCCGGGTGTGTCCTCCACTGTGGCGGATTTCAACGGCCCCAGCGCACAGGGCAGCGGCTTCACCATCAGCTTTAACGGCCAGCGGGCCGACCACAACGTCTGGATGGTG
The DNA here is from genome assembly GCA_050010695.1 of Bryobacteraceae bacterium. GTDB lineage: Bacteria > Acidobacteriota > Terriglobia > Bryobacterales > Bryobacteraceae > Bog-375. Next base: position 8,116 of record JBEKKO010000038.1, on the reverse strand, counting down.
GACGGTGGCGAGAATTATGACCGCGGCTCCGGCGGAAAATTCAACATCATGCCATCCGTGGACTCGGTTGCCGAGTTCAGGGTGCTTACCTCGAATTATTCCGCTGACTACGGACTCAATTCCGGCGCGACCCTCAGCCTGGTCTTCAAGTCCGGCGCCAAGGAATTCCACGGCGGTGCGTGGGAATTCTTCCGCAATAACGACCTGGACGCCGTGAACTACTTCGTCAACGCTGTCCCGGAGCCGAAGGTAACGGTTCCCGAACTGCGTTATAACGTGTTTGGTTTCAACATCGGCGGTCCGGTGATTCTGCCTCACTACAACAAGGACCGCAACAAGACTTTCTTCTTCGGCAACTTTGAGTGGCGACGCATGATCCAGGGCGGCACGAACACCGTTCAGACGCCCACGTCCGCGATCGAGGGTGGCGTGTTCCCGTCTAATATGACTATCAACGTGCCTAACGCCTCGGCCTTGAACCCCACCGAACTTGCGCGCTTCACTTCGCTGGGTCTCGTCCCCGGCAAGCCCTTCCCCAACAATACGATTCCGGCCAGCCTGATTAGCCCGCTCGCCACGGCGTTTATTGGGCTTGACATATTCAATGCACCCAACACCACCAACGGCGGACTCCCTGCGTTCACTGGCGGCGCCAACGCCCCCACCTATGTGGGCGAACAGATTGTTCGTATCGACCATCAGTTCAGCGACAAGTTCTGGGTCTTTGGCCACTGGGTGTCGGAGCAACTCAACCAGACCTATGGGACGTCCCTCTGGAGCGGCGACAGCTACCCGACCGTCGGCTCCGTGTTTGTCAACCCGTCCTGGAGCGGCGTGCTCCACGCCACCTACGCCATCAGCCCGACCGTCATCAACGAGGTGGCGTTTAATTACAACGGTAACAACATCAACATCACGCCGGAGGGGATCTACCAGCGCACCTCCAGCACCAACCCGCCGGAGTTGTTCCCGGGCAACGCCGACAACCGCCTTCCGACCCTCAATTTCGGCGGCGGCGGCATCAATTCCACTTACGATGTGTCCAACTATCCCTGGAAAAATGCCTTCGAGAATTACCAGGGGCGAGAGGACCTCTCCTGGACCCATGGCCGGCACAGCCTGAAGTTCGGCGGCCAGTATATGTTCCAAACCAAGACCCAGGAGCTCTTTGGCCAGTCGCAAGGCAATTACACCTTTAACGGTACCTACACCGGCGATGGCTTCGCCGACTTCCTGTTGGGCTATGCCGCCACGTATAACGAGTTGGCCGTTCAGGACAGCGGAGACTGGCATAGCAACACCATCGCTGCCTACGTGCAGGACAACTGGCGCGCGAACAATCACCTCACCCTGAATCTCGGCTTGCGCTGGGAAGGCATTCCGCACACATACGAAGTGAACAATCGTATGTCGAACTTCTACCCGCAACTGTACAACCAGGCAAACGCGGCGATTCTCCTCCCCAACGGGAACATCAGCCCCAGCAGCCCGGGTCTCACTCCAGGCGTTGGAGCGGCGTCCACCCTCAATCTGTATCAGAACGGTATGGCTGTTACCGGCCAGAACGGCGCTCCCACCGATATCGTCAAGAACCATTGGAACAACTTCGGCCCGCGGCTTGGATTTGCCTACGACCCGAGCAGTAACGGAAAGACCGTGATTCGCGGCGGTTTCGGCATCATGTACGAACGCGTTCAGGGTAACGACGTGTACAACATGGGTTCGAATGTCCCGTTCAGCGCGAGCCCGACCGTGAGCAACGTGTACTTCAGCAACCCGTTGCAGAGCGTCATCACGGGCCAGACCGCCAGTGCGCCGATCACCACTACGTCAATCACCGGCGAGAGCGAGTACAACTACAAGAACCCGACCACATATCAATGGAGTATGGGCGTGCAGCATGAGTTCTGGCATGGAGCGGTTGGCCAGGTGTCGTATGTCGGCAACGTCGGGACGCACCAAAGCGATGCGATTGACATGAACGCCCCACTGTACGTCGACGCGACTCTGCCTCTGCGCCTTCAAGTGATCGGGGGAACTTTGCCCGTCGATGCAATCCGGCCCTACCAGGGCTACGGCGCGATCCTGATGTACGAGGATGCGGGCCGTTCCAAGTACAACGCGCTGCAGGCCGAATTCCGCGCGCAGGCTGCGAAAAACCTCACCGTGCAATTCGCCTACACCTACTCGAAGAACTATGACGACTCGACCGGCGTAGCCGTCAACGGGAACTCGGGCGACCTGGCCACGATCTCGAATCCTTACAATCGCAACTACGATTGGGGACTCAGCACCTACGACCGCCCGAACGTCTTCATCGCCGACTATGTCTGGGACATTCCCCTCTTTAACCACTCTACCGGCGCGATGAAAACTATTCTGGGCGGTTGGAAACTGTCCGGCATTATCACCGCGGAGTCGGGTGTGGCGTATACCGAGAGCCTGGGGGGGAACACTCTGGGCATGGGCGGTAACGTCAGCAACCGGCCGAACGTGGCGGGGGCGGTTTCCTATCCGCATACGATCACCGAATGGTACGCTCCGACGGCGTTCTCCGCTCCCACCCTGGGGTCCTTCGGCAACGAGGGCAAGGGTGTCATTCGCGGACCCGGACGAGACAACTGGGACACCTCCCTGTTCAAGGACTTCTCTTCGGAACACGCCACCCTGGAGCTCCGCTTTGAATCGTTCAACACGTTCAACCACACCCAGTGGAGCGGGCTGAACACCTCATACGGTAGCGGCGCCGGCGCGATCACTTCCGCGTTCGATCCGCGTGTCTTTCAGCTCGGTGTAAAGCTCCTCTTCTAACGGCTGCAAAGGTTCGATTCCTGCCCGCTCGCGCTCCGTGAGGGTGCGAGCGGGCTTTTTTGTCCCACCCGGGAACTTCAGTCCGGCCGACTTCGAGCGCGCTCTGGACCAGCAAACGGATCAACAGATTCATTCGACGTGCCTTTTCACCTTTTCCCTTTTCAGTCCAGTTCGGTGATAAAAAGGCCCGCATACCGGTAGTGGGTCGCCGGCTCAGAACGCTGTAACGCGGTGGCAGCCAGTAGTGGCTGGCCTATGGAAGCGGTTCCATCCTTCGTCGCCGGAATTCGCAACCGGGACTTATCGCCCACTAGTAGAACAATGGAAGCGGTTCCATCTTCACCGTCGAAATCCGCAGGCAGCGCTTGCCGCTTGCATGGAGATACTTCCGTACTTGTCGCGGCATGTATCATGTCTCACGCTTAGTTCAATTCCGCAAAAGCCGTTCCCCCAATGAGTGCTATAATTCCCCGCAAGGGAGTTGTCTCAGGAGCACAGCGATGTATGCGGCGCACTTTCGCGAAGAAACGCACGTCCCCGTCGACGATGCGGAGCGGGAAGCCATCCGCCAGCAGTTGGAGCGGATGTTGGCGAACCCCCTGTTCAAGTACAGCAAGCGCTATCCGAACCTCCTGCGCTATGTCGTGGAAAACACGCTCGAGGGTCGCACCGGAGAGTTGAAAGAACGCTCACTCGGGGTGGCGGTCTTCGGCCGCGAACCGGACTACGACACTAATGTCGATCCGGTAGTGCGCGCCACTGCGGGTGAAATCCGCAAGCGAATCGCGCAATACTATCACGAACCTGGGCACGCGATGGAAGTTCGCATCGATTTGTCGCCCCGCTCGTATATTCCCGAATTCGAAATGCCTGCCCGGGTCCAGCCGCCTGCTGTGGCGCCGATTCAGCAAGCGGCGCCGGCAGCCTCCCATCCGGCGATGCTGCGCTGGCGGGCGCTGGCGTTAGCGTCGGCGGTCGGGCTGCTGGTTGTGGCCACTGTGTGGCTCAAGCCGTGGGCCAGGCAAATTGACCTCGACCGCTTCTGGAAGCCGGTTCTCGATTCCTCAAACACCGTTCTGCTGTGTATGGGGCAACGTGAGTTCCTCGGCTCGTCCCCTGAACGGGGACAAGTGGCCGTTGCCGACCTGCCGGGCGTTTCCAGTGGGCCGATCACGCTTTTCCAGTTGTATTATCTGGGCAGTCAGAATTTGTCACTGACGGACGTGAGCACCATCGGCAGGCTCACCGGACTGCTGCAGGCCAAAGGCAAGACCTTCCATATCCGCGGCCAGCTCTCCACGGACTTCGCCGACCTGCGAGATGGGCCGGTTGTCCTGGTCGGCGCATTCGATAACGACTGGACCATGCGACTGACAGGTCCCATGCGATTCAGCTTCGAGCGCGACCATGACACGTTCTGGCTTAAAGACCGCCAGAGTCCAGCCAGGCGGGATCGTGCCGTGAATTATCGAACACCTTACTTGAGCCTCACGGAAGACTACGCACTGATATCCCGGACTCTGGACCCGACGACTGGCCGCATGGTCGTGGTCGTCGGAGGGCTCACCGGCTACGGAACAATTGCCGCGGGTGAGTTTCTCACCGATCCCACTTACCTCGAAGCCATGGCCAAAGGCGCGCCGAGTGGCTGGGAGCGCAAGAACATTCAAGTGGTCTTGGCGACGAGAGTCATTCATGGCACGTCGGGGCCGCCCCGCATACTCGAACGGCACTTCTGGTAAGACGAGCAGCAGAGCCGTCGAAGATGTCGTTAGTGCGCCGGCTCTTTCACGCTCAAGAGCTGATCGCCTGGCACATTCTTCAGTTCCTGCACGACACCCGGAGGCCAATGAATCACCACCAGGTCTGTCTTGCACCCAACTTGAGTGGTCTTAATCGGCGGCTTGCATCCCGATAATGCTTCGGGACGAAACCGGGCGGCTGGGACGAAAAGCGGGACATCCTGAGAGCCTGTCCGAGATAGAAGTATCACAAAGTACGTGTTCCTGTTTGTTCACCTGTTTGTTCCTCAGTGGTGGATGCGATCCGGTCCGATTACACCCCAGTTTTGCTTGAATGTTCGGGTCGCACCGAGGTAAGGTCCACATGACTACCGATACCGGTTAACGCTCGCGCGAGATCCTGGAACCCGCCCGGCCCCTGCGGCGTAATCCGTTACGAGGCCGGTTCCCATGTCTGCTCTCCTGAACGATCTGCGCCAGTCGGTCCGCGGGCTGTTAAGGGACCGCGGTTACACCACGGTCGCCCTGCTGACCCTTGCCTTTGGCGTCGCGGCGAACACCATCATCTTCTCCGTGGTCGACGCGGTGCTGCTGCGCCCGCTCGCCTATCGCGATCCAGGGCGGCTGATGGTAATCAACGAGGTGGTGCCGGAGCTCGCGCGCACGTATCCGCGGCTGCCCGTCAACGCCCGCCATTTCTTCGAGTGGCGCGACCACTGCTCCTCCTTCCGGCAACTCAGCATCATCGAGGCGGCGGACTTCGTGCTCACCCGCGCCGGCCAGCCCGAGCAGCTCCACGGGGCCGCCGTTTCCGCGAACCTGCTCTCCATGCTCGGCGTCCAGCCGCAGCTTGGCCGGACGTTTCTCGACGAAGAAGAGCAGGCGGGCCATGACCACGAAGCGATCGTCAGCGATGCGCTGTGGAACCGGCGCTTCCATCGCGATCCCGGGCTGGTGGGCCGCCCCATCACGCTCGACGGCACCGAGCGGACGGTGGTGGGCATCCTCCCCGTCTCGTTCCACTTCCCCAGGGGCGAGGCCGGCGAGCTCGCGAACTTCCCGCGAAGGGCCGATGTGTTTACGCCAGCCCCGTTCAAGCGCGACGAGATCGACTGGTTCGGAGAATTCAACTACGTGGTCATCGGACGTCTCAAACCGGGCGTACCGGAGCGCCGTGCGCTGGCCGAGATGGACGTGGTGCAGGCGAGCATCGCCGCGCGCTTTCCCGAGAAGATGCATCTGCGCGCGACGATGACCCCGTTGCAGGAAGAGGTGACCGGCGCGGCGCGCAAAGGACTGGTGATTCTCTTCGCCGCGGTTGGCGCCGTCCTGCTGATCGTCTGCGTGAATCTGGCGAATCTCGGCCTGGCTCGCGCCGCCGGCCGGGGCCGCGACCTGGCCATTCGCACCGCGCTGGGCGCCGGGCGCGCGCAGCTGGTTCGCTACATCCTGGGCGAGAGCCTGGCGGTGGGTCTGGCGGGGGGCGCGGCCGGCGTCGCACTCGCCTGGGCGGGGTTGCGGGCGGTGCTGCTATACGCGCCCCTCGATCTGCCGCGCCTCGACGAAATTCACCTGGATGCCCGCGCCCTGCTGTTCGCCCTCGCGCTGTCCGTCGTCACCGGCATTCTCTTCGGTACTCTGCCGGCGTGGCGGGCCTCGTCGGCCGATCCACAACTGGCTCTGCGGGTCAGCTCGCGCACCACCACCGAAGGCCGGCGCGGGCTGTTGACGCGCGAACTGCTGGTCGGCTTCGAATCCGGGTTGAGCGCGGTGCTGCTGGTAGTGGCGGGTCTTCTGATCGGCAGCTTCGTGCGTCTGTTGAACGTGGACAAGGGCTTCGACACCGACCGCCTGATCGCCGTCGAGATCAACCTTCCTCGAAACGGCTACGGCGAAAGCAGCCAGCGCGAATCGTATTACCGGCAGTTGGTCGCCAAGATGCAGGTGCTGCCCGGCGTCAACAGCGCGGCGATTGTCTCGAAGCTGCCGCTGCAGGGCGAGGACTGGGTGGACGTTATGCAGCGCGAGGGAGAACACCGGCCTATGGTCGAGCTGCCCATGACCAACATGCGGTTTTGCAGTCCCGACTATTTCCGTGCCATGGGCATCCCGTTCCTGGCCGGCCGGAGTTTCACCGAGGCCGACCGTAAGCGGAACCTGGCGGTGATCTCGGAGCTGGCCGCCAGCCGCGTCTGGCCGGGTGAGAATCCGATTGGAAAGAAGTTCAGCCGGGGCGACCTGGACGAGCCTCCGTTCGAAGTGGCCGGCGTGGTTCGCGACGTGCGTACCGGCCTCGCGCAACAGCCCGTCGTCACCGCCTATGTCCCGTACTGGTATCGCAACCGGTTCTCCATGTACGCGGTGCTGGGGACGTCCGCCGACCCGCGCATGCTTGCCCCGGCGGTGCGCTCCACTGTCCGGAGTATCGATCCCGACACGGTGGTTGGCGAGGTTCGCACTATGCAGAACGTGGTTTCGAGCTCCGTGGACCAGCGGCGTTTCCAGGTGATGCTGATTGCCGGCTTTGCGGCCTCGGCGCTGTTGCTGTCGTCGATCGGCATCTACGGCGTGGTCTCGTGGTCGGTGGTGCGCCGCCGGCACGAGATCGGCGTGCGCATGGCCCTGGGCGCCACCAGCGGCAACGTGCGGCGCATGGTGATGGCCCAGGGATTGCGGCCCGTGCTGGCCGGGCTGGCGGTGGGCATCGCGGCGGCACTCGGTTCCGGCCGGGTCCTCAGCAGCCTGCTGTTCGGGGTGAGCCCGCGCGATCCGTGGACCATCGGGGGCGTTGTCCTGGTGCTCGCGGCGGTGGCTGCAGTGGCCTGTTACATCCCAGCGCGTCGCACCACCCTCGCCGATCCGCTCGAAGCGCTCCGGTACGAGTAGATGCGGTCGGGTCTCGCCAAGATTGCTCCAGCGGCAAGTGCGCTGGGGAAAGACCTCGGCCCTTGTTGCGAAGTTCCTGGTCACAGTGGCGCGCGTCAGCAGGGAGGACAGCGAACGGATGGCTGCGGCGTTCGCCCAGCATCACTGCGATACGGGCAAGAACGGCGATGCGGCACCTGGTCTCTCGGTGCGGTTCGGAGGCTGGCGGGTATATACTCAATCGCAGAGACGAGACCAGCGGAAAGTCTGGTAGATGTTGAGGGTCCTATGAGCAGCGGCCGTCATTTTCCCATTCGGTCCTTTGTCGGGTCCGTGGTGCTGGTCGCGGTCGCCGCCGCCAGCGTCTATCTGTCGTATGAGCTGGTCGTCAAGCCGCGGCAGGCACTGCAGGACCAGATCCGCGGGCAGAAAGAGACCATTCTCAAGCTCGAACAAGAAAAGCAGCGCCTCGAAGCCTACCTGAAGATTCTGAAGCGCATCGACCGCCGGGCGCGGGTTGAGGTTCTTCGACAGGCGAAGGACCAGCAGGGGAGCCTACAGACCACGATTAGGTTCACCGAGGTTGACGACGCCGGCAAGCCGATCAATGTCTCTCGAGAGATGACTCTGCCGGGGCAAGAAGTCTATTTTGACACCCTAGTGATCAAGTTCGACGACCACTTCATCGAGCAGGGCGA